>DASPPG010000298.1:0-193001 GCA_035625625.1 Solirubrobacteraceae bacterium | reverse complement strand
CTTAGCCACCTGAGTCACGGTCGACTCACTCCCGAGGACGAACGTCAAGTGCGCGAAGAGCCGTCGCCGCTGCTGAAGCAGATCGCCCAGCGGAAGTCCGTTTCCCGGTAGGCGGGACTCACAGCGGCGGCTCAGGGGCCGTCGCCCATCTCTGGATCTTCTGGTCGAGCACCGGTAGCGGCAGTGAACCGCTGTCGAGCACGGCGGCGTGGAAGCCAGACAGCGTGAAGCTCGAGCCGAGGCGGAAACGCGCCCCGTCACGTATCCGCAGGACCTCGCGCTTCCCGATCATGTACGAAAGAGCTTGGCCCGGTATCACGATGTAGCGGTCGATCTCGCTGACCAGAAAACCCTGGGGCATCGGCACGTGCGCCCCGAAGTAGTCGAGCGCCTGCTGGCGGCTCCATCCCAGCGCGTGCAAACCGGTGTCGACGACCAATCGGGCAGCGCGCATCAGTGACGTCGACACGGCGCCGAGGACACTCTCGGTGTCGAGGTAGAGACCGATCTCCTCGGCCAGCTGCTCTGCGTAGAGCGCCCAACCTTCGGAGAACGCCGCGAGGCTTCGCTGGCGCTGCATCGCGGGCAGGTCGTCGAGCATCTGGATCCGCGACAGCTGCAGGTGATGACCCGGCACGCCCTCGTGGAAGGCCACTCCCTCGAGGTCCCAGCCCGTCCCGGCCGTCGGGCGCTCGAGGTTGAACCAGAATGTCCCGGGTCTGCCGCCATCCAACCGAGGCGGCGTGTAGTGCGGCGCCATCCCGCTCGAAGCCACGACCGCCGGCATCGCCGCCACCTCACACGGCGGCGGAAGCGGATCCGGAAAGAACTCACCCGCGCGCGCCTCGGCCCGACGGATGGCGGCGGTGGCGGCGACCATCGCATCGGCGGGAGCGCGGCTCCCCGCCGACGCCCGGGCCGCCTCGTGGATCTCGGCAAGAGACCGCAACCCCAGGGTCGCACCGAGCTCGAGCGCGCGCTGTTCGAGCGCCTCGATCTCCTCGAGCCCGACTCGGTGGATCTCTCGCGCCGAGAGCGGGAGCGTCGTGGACGACCACACGCACTTGGCGTAGTCGGCCTCGCCGTCCGGTAGATACACGAGCCCCGGCTGGTCCGCCGAGCGCGCCCGCGGCAACAACTCGCGTATCGCCTCGACCCATCGTGCGAGCGCCGGCATCACGATGGCGCTCGCGATCCGGTCGCGCTCCTCGTTCCACGCCGCTACCCCGTCGAAGCCCTCCGGCGGCCGGGGCGTGGCCAGCGCCTCGGGAACGGGCGGGCGGAGGACATCCTCGGCCCACCCGATCGCCTCCTGCACGAGCGGCGCCACCGGCAGACGGCCCTTGCCGGCGCCGATCCGCAGGCGCTCGGTCAACTGATCGATCCATTCGCCGCTACGGCGCAGCCGCTCCAGGTAGTCGGCTGCCGCCTGCGCGTCGCCAATAACGGATCGCGCGGCTGTCGCCAGCAACACCGCCGGACCACTGAAGGGCATCGCAGTGACGGTGTGCTCGATCAGGCGGGCATCGAGCTCGCGCAGCTCCTGACCGACGTTCGCGACGAGACAACCCAACGTGATCGTGTCGGACTCGGAGAGCTCTGCCTGATCCACCCGGCGCGCACCGGCCAGCACCGACTCGAGCTCGGCACGCCAGGCCTCCTCTCCGGCCTCGCTGTCGTCCGGGACCCGGTCGTCGTAGCCGGGAATCCCGTACGTGCTCGCGACGAAAGGATTCGTCGCCAACCAGCGCTCGTGGAACGTATCCGCGAGGTCGCGAACCGAGACCGGCATCAGAGGATGTTAAAGCACCCGTAGACGATGAAGAGCGGGTTGGCGACGCTGCGCCCTGCGACATCCTGCATTGTCGCGTTGCCGACGAACGCCGGCGGCGACTGCGCCTTCCAGCACCCGTTGTACTGCACGCTCACGTCGTACTCGACCGACTGCAGCTGGTACGGGACCGAGTTCGCCTGTGGAAGGAAGACGTAGACGTAGCAACTCCAGTCCCCGGGGCCGGCCGACTCGGCCCCGGGCCGGTAGCACTCGGGCCTGACGTAGAGGCGGGCGTTCGGCGGCACGCGCCGGCCGATCAGTTGCTGCTGGACCAGGGTCACGTTGTTGAAGACGCGGCCGATCGTGCTCGAGACGCGCGTGGCGGTTGCACCGGTCGGCCCGAGGCTGCACCCGAACGCGAGTGCGGCGATCACGACGGTGCTGACCGCCACGACCTTGATCGCAGCCGCCCAACTCGGGCCCTGTCCGCTGCCGCCGGTTAGGAAATCTCGGCGGCGCATGATCCGCCAGCTGGCAGCCAGGCAGGCGATGATCCAGGCCACCGAGACGATGCTTCCGACAACCAACTGGCCGAAGTAGGGTTGGCTGGTGAACAGGCCGTGCCAGCCGTCGAAAGCGGAGCCAATCAGGAGCTCGTGGATGATCACCCCCTTGCCGATCAGGTCGAGGAGCTGAGTGATCAATGCGAGGAGCAGCGGGCTGAGCACCCCCAGGATCCCGTTCCGGGTCGCCACCGAAACCAGGATCGCGACGCTCGTGTACGCGAGCACCGGGAGCAGGCAGATCACCCAGCTCACCACCGTCAGCGCAAGTATCCGACCTGGGGCGGTGAGCACCCCGCTCAGATTCACCAGTGCGTGTGGCCCGACCAGGACATTGCCGGCGATCAGGCTTGAGCCGGCCAGCACCAGCGTGAGTGCGGCCACGAACGTCCCGACCGCGAGGAGCTTGCCGGCGAAAACGTCCTCGCGGGTCGACGAGCGCGTGAGGATGGTCTTCCAGGTGCCGTGACGGTCCTCTGAGGAGAACAGATCGCCGGCCAGCACGCCGGCGACGATCGGGAATCCCCACGAGCCCGCGAACCCGAGGATCACCAGCGAGATCGCGAAACCTGAGGTGTGGACCCAAAAGCCAAACAGGGCATCGGAGGGAGTGCCGCTCTGGACCTTGAGAACCGCGGCGAAGGCGAACGGGCCGAGCGCACAAACGAGGATCAGGATGCGCGTGGTCAGCTGGGCCATCAGCTTGGACAGCTCGGTCCCGTACGCGTTGCGGACCCCTCCGCTGATGCGCGGTGCTGAGGGGACGGCTGGAGCTGAAGGGGCCAGCGTCGTCATGTGCCGGACAGGATCGTCTCCGCCAACTGCTCCGGCGCGAGCGCGTAGAGCGTGGCTCCCTCGTCGGGCGAGGTGAGGGCGAAAAACATGCTCTCGAGCGGACTGACCACCAGCTCAAGCCGGCGGATCAGCACCCGCGCATCGGCGAGCGCGCCCACCAGCTCATCCATGTCCTCGGCGCGGGCGGCCACGGCGAGTCCGCCACGTGCCGCATGCTGAATGCGAATCCTGGGCACACGGGCGGCCAGTTCGAGCGTCTGGGTGTCATCGCTGGTGAAGAGCGCGTACGCGGAATCGGGCGCCTGCGCCTCGAGCTCGGTGGCTGTGCCCTCCCAGACGACCCGCCCCTGGCGGAGCACCGTGTAGGAGTCGCACACCTTCTCGAGCTCTCCGATCTGGTGACTCGAAAGCAGGACGGCCACGCCCTCGGCGACCAGTTCGCGAACGAGCGCCGCGACGGCGCGCGCGCCGGCCGGGTCGAGCCCGCTGGTCGGCTCGTCCAGCAGGAGGAGTCGCGGGCGGCGCAGGAGAGCCGCGGCGAGGCCAAGCCGCTGGCGCATCCCGGTCGAATAGCCGCCCACTCGATCACCGCCGCGCGTGTCGAGGCCAACCCGCCGCAGGGCGTCGTCGACCTCGGAGCCGCCGGCCCCTTGGCCATCGAGCTTGGCCAGCAACATGAGGTTGGCACGCCCCGTCAGATACGGGTAGAAGCAGGGCTCCTCGACGAAGCCCCCCACGCCGTCGAGCACGTCGCCCCCGAGGTGATCCAACGCGTGACCGAGCAGTTCGACGATGCCCTCGTCGGGCCGGATCAGGCCGAGCAGCATGCGCAGCAGCGTCGTCTTACCGGCACCGTTGGGACCAAGCAGCCCACGCACCTCGCCACTCTCGATGACGAGATCGACTCGGTCGACGGCCGTCGTCGTGCCGAACCGCTTGACCAGTCCTTTCGCCCGGACGGCCTGCACGCCGCAGCAATATACATCGCGACGGCGGCCGCTCGAAGCAGCTCGTCACCGACTCACGCTTGTGCACCGGACCACAACAACGCGGTCACAGCCTGGTAACCACTTCGCCGGCTTCGCCGCCATAGGGTCACCATGCTGCGCCGCGACCGCCCAAGGGCGGCGTTCCAGATAACCCCGTCCGCGGGAGGAATAGTCGTGAGCAATCTCGTGTCGAAAACGACGCGCCGGCTGGCGCGCGGCCGTGTGGCAATCGCCCTGGCCCTCGTATCGTGCGTAGTGATGGTTGGCGTCGCCTCCGCCGCCATCGGTGGGTTCAACCCGTTCGGCGACCAGCAGGTCAGCCAGACGTACGCGAACGGCATCCTCCTCCCGACGAACCAGTGGATCTCGCCGCTGGGGAAGCGGATCCTCGACAACGAAGGCACCGGTGGCACGGGACAGGTGGGTGCCCGGCTCGTGTCGAGCACGATCAGCCCGGACGGCCAATACCTCGCGGCGCTCGGCTGGAACAACTTCCAGGGCTACCTGACGATCGTCGACCTGAAGACCGGGACGATCGTCCAGCAGACCGCGCTCAACGGGGACGCGGCCGGGGACGATCCGACGGTCGCCGCCGATGGGCCGCTGTTCACGCCGGGCCCGTCCGCAGGCACCGAGACCCTCTGGGTTCCGCAGTCCGAGTTTCTGCAGAAGTACAGCTTCGACGACAGCACGGGGGCGGCCACCCCGGAGTCGTCGATCTTCCTGTGCGGCACCTCAGCCACTTCACCTGGTTCTCCCGCTGGCCCCGGCAATCAGTATTGCAGCGGCAACGTCGACGCGGGGGAGTCCGGCGAGAACAGCGCGCAGGCATCCCTGGTCGCCAACGGGGCCGAGCTACCGTCGGGGATGGCGCTGTCGCCGGACGGGTCGAAGCTATACGTGGCGCTCAACGGCGCCAACAAGCTCGGCGTGATCGACACCGCCAACGACACGGTGCTCGACGAGATCCCGGTCGGCAACGCGCCGCGCCAGGTCGAGTTGGCCGACAACGGGACGGTCGCCTACGTATCGAACGAGGGCGGGCGGCCGGCCAACTCGAGTGACAGGTGCACGAACCTGTCCGACGGGACGCCGATCGTGTCCAACTGCTCCACCGGCGGGGCCGTCACCGGCACCGTGTCAGTGGTGAATCTGAGCACCGGCAAGGAGACCGAGGAGATCCCCGTGGGCCTCCAACCCACGGCGCTCTATCAGGACGGCGACGCGCTGTTCGTCGCCAACTCCAACGACGACAGCATGTCGGTGATCGACGAGCAGACGAACACCGTCACCCAGACGGTGCGGACCAACCCGGTCCCCGGCGCGACCGTGGGCAGCTACGCCAACGCGATCAACATGGCTGACCCCAACCACGTGCTGGTCAGCATCGGGCGTGACAACGCGATCGCCGAGTATCGCTACGACGGCCCGTACGTGCCGATGCGGTTCGTCGGGCTGCTTCCGACCGACTGGTACCCAGTGCAGGTCCAGCCCGACCCGGCGCTCGGCCCGGGCACGATCGTGGTCACCAACGACAAGGGCATCGGCGCCCAAGGCCCCATTGTTAAGCCTCCGCCGACCACATCATGCACGGGGTACCCGAGCGCCGCGAGCCTGGGCTGCATCAACAAGGGCCCCTACACCGAGCCGGTCTGTAGCAACTGCAACGCGTACGGGCACAACACCTATCAGGACACCGGCAGCGTCACCACGTTCACGATGCCGACGACGGGGTGGCAGATCGGCCGCAACACCCAGACCGTCTTCACCGACAACGACTGGAATCAGATCAGGCCGATCAACCAGGGCGACTACGACACGGTGCCGAGGGTCATCCCGCCCCGTCTCGGCGGCTCCTCGCCGATCAAGCACATCGTCGTGATCGTCAGGGAGAACCGGACCTACGACCAGGTGCTCGGCGACATCACCAGCCTCGACGGCCAGCCGGTTAACGGCGATCCGGCCGACGCCCAGTTCGGCGCGCAGATCACGCCGAACGCCCACGCGCTCGCTGAGCGGTTCGGCGATCTGGACAACTTCTACGACGAGGGCACGCTCTCGGCCGACGGTCACAACTGGATCGTCCAGGCCGAGGCCACCGACTACGTCGAGAAGCAGTTCGGGGCGTTCTACCGCTCGTATCCGTCGCAGGCGGGTGACGCGCTGGCCTACCAGCGCGACGGCTTCCTCTGGAATGCCGCCGAGAAGGCGGGCCTGAGCGTGCAGAACTTCGGCGAGTACATCTACAACCCCTACAGGCTCCCGGCCCTGCCCAGCTCCGAAACCATCAACGGCTCCCAATGGGATAGCTGGTACGCCGAGTCGCAGTGGCTCGAAGATGGGCACAAGGGCACGGAGCCGATCAGCAACCCGTGCCAGTACACAGCGGCTCAGTCGGACATCCCGTCGCTGCAGGCGATCACCGATGTCTGCTTCCCGAACTTCCAGCTCTCGATCCCGGACCAGTACCGGGTCGACCAGTGGCTGCCGGTGTTCCAGCAGCAGGAGCAGTCCGGGAAGATGCCCAACCTGACGTTCATGTGGCTGATGACCGACCACACGTCGGGCTCGGGCGTGCCGGATCCGGTGGCCCAGGTCGCCGACAACGACCTGGCCGTCGGGCGGGTGATCGACACGATCAGCCACAGCAAGTTCTGGAAGAGCACGGCGATCTTCATCGTCGAGGACGACACCCAGAACGGCGTCGACCACGTCGACGGCCACCGCGGCCCGGCGTTCGTGATCAGCCCCTACTCCGCCCCCGGAGTCGACAACGACTACTACACGCAGCTCAACATGGTCAAGACGATCGAGCAGATCCTCGGCATCCATGCGATGAACCAGGAGGACCTGGCGGCGGAGCCGATGTACGACGCGTTCACCGACCATCCGAGCCGATCGGCCTTCCAGCCGTACACCGCGGAGCCGAATCAGATCCCGCTCTACCTGGGCGCCCCCGGCTATCCGTCGACGCTCACCACGTCGGCCGCCGGCGCCACGCCGGCCGAGCGCAGTGCGTTCAGGCCACAGGGTGTCGTCCCGGCCGACATGGAGTCGGTTTACAAGGCCTGGGAGGCGTGGAACGCGCAGCAGGGAAGAGAAGGCCACTTCGATGGTCCGGACAAGGTCAACCCGCAGCAGCTGAACCGGTTCGACTGGTACTCGGCCCATGACTGGCGGCTCGCGTATCCGGGCGATCCGAAGATCTACCTGCCTGACAAGGTGCCCGGCCGGAGCCTGCCGGCGGCCTATCTGGGCGACGACTGACGGCGACGGTCTCAGACTCCGGGCGGCGGCAACAGACCGCCGCCCGGTTTTGCCGGCCGAGCTGACTCTGGCGAGTCCCTGGATCACGATCTCGACGTAACGGCGCCAGAGCTCCGGTTCGACGTCGCGGGCGGAGTCGACGATCGCGGTCACCATCAGCAGCAGCATCGCGACGTCCTCGGGCTGGAAGTCGCCGCGTAGGCGCCCGCGTCCTTGGCGCGGGTCAGGATCCCCCAGAGCGACCTCGACGATTCTCAAGAGCTCGCCGATCTGCTGCTCGAAGACCGGAGCGTTGTTTGAGCGTGGCACCAAGGCGCTCGAGGTCGAGCTCGAGCCCGGGGCGGCTCCGCGCCGGCGGGCTGGCGATCGGTGGCTGGCTTGCCCACCTGGCCGGCGCCGACCGAGTGGATCGCCCGCCGCTCCGGTGGGGTCTTCTTCCTCACGAGCGCCGTCAACGGTGCGACCGTGATCGGCGCCGGGCTCGCGCGCTGACGCTGGGCGCCGCCGGCCCGCACGACTTGCCCGGGTCGCGCTGCCGGCACTGCTCGTGGCCGCTGGCATCGCGTCGGTCGCCGCGCTGCCGCTGATCCTCCGCTCTCGGCCGAACGCCCCACGCTGGATCCGAGGGATCAGCGCCGGGGTGAGCGACGCCGAGCAGACGACCTTCCGGCGGCCGAGCTGGAGGCTGATCGCCGCCGTGGGCTATCTGGGCTTCGACATCGCCGTCCTGTGGACGTGTCTGCACGCCGCCGGCGACACCATGAGCGTTCCCGCGCTCGTGCTGGCCTACAACATCGGCTACCTCGCCAACGCCCTCCCCGTTCCGGTGTTCCAGGATCAAGCTTGAGCCGCCGAGATGGGCCTGGTCGAGAAATGTCCCTCGTGTCCCCGATGCTCGACCGGCCCTCGCCGAGTCTCTTGCTCGGTATCCGGTCAGGCTGCCTGCGGGACGGCGATCAACTGCTCGATCCAGTCGCCGCCGATCTGCTTGGTGGCGGCATTGATCCGGTTCCAGGCGTTGATCCCAGCGATGGCCACCACGAGCGCAGCGAGCTGCGGCTCGTCGTAGTGGCGGGCGGCCTCGTCCCAGACTTCGTCGGAAACCGGGTCGGACCGGTCGGCGGGGCGGGTGGTCGCTTCGGTCAGGGCCGGCGCGGCTCGCTCGGCGTCGGTGAAGTAGGGAGCCTCGCGCCAGGCGGCGACGATGAAGATGCGCTCGTCCGGCTCCCCGAGGTGCCTCATCTGCCGGGTGTGCATGTCGAGGCAGACCCCACAGCCGTTGATCTGGCTGGCGCGGATCTCGACGAGGTGCACGGTCGTCTCGGGCAGTCCCGACTGCGCGACGGCCTTCGCGAGCCTCTAGAGCGCCGGCAGGAGTCCGGGGACGGTCTGTGCGGGGCTTTCGATTCTCGGTTGCATGGTGGTCCTCCAGCGAAGTGGATAGTTTCGGTCTACCCGTATGACACCTCTCCGGCACAAGATGTGACCGCCCTGGCGTGCGATGAGTTACAAGCGGTCCGGCGGTCCTAAGGTGCGAGCGTCGAGAGGCAAAACGATCCCGGAGGTGGATGATGGCCGAGCACACGATCGGAACGCGCGAGCAATGGCAGACGGCGCGCGACGAGCTGGCCAGGCTCGAAGCGGAGTACGCGGAACTCGGAAGGAAGGTGACCGAGCAACGCCGCCGGCTCCCCTGGGTTCGAGTCGAGAAGGAGTACGTCTTCGACACCGAGGAGGGCAAGAAGACCCTCGGCGACCTGTTCGACGGGCGCTCGCAGCTGCTCGCCTACAACATCATGTTCGGGCCCGACTATACGCTCGGTGCATGTCCAGGTTGCACCAGCCTCGGTGACGAGTTCGATGGCCCGCGCGTGCATCTGAACCACCGCGACGTGACGCTGATCTGCTTCTCGCGTGCGCCGATCGACCGGCTCATCGCGTACAAGCAACGGATGGGCTGGCAGTTCCCGTATGTCTCAACCTACGGGAGCGATTT
This sequence comes from Solirubrobacteraceae bacterium, assembly GCA_035625625.1. Taxonomy (GTDB): domain Bacteria; phylum Actinomycetota; class Thermoleophilia; order Solirubrobacterales; family Solirubrobacteraceae; genus Palsa-465. Next base: position 183,617 of record DASPPG010000298.1, on the reverse strand, counting down.
TCCCTTCGATTTCGGGCTCGCCGTCACCCGAGAGCAGGCAAAGAACATCCCGCCGATCCAGGAGCTGGTCGCGAACCCGCCGAAGGCGCTCGAAGACTGGTCGGAGCAGATCGGGGCCAAGCTCGAGGACGGGCTGCGAGAGGCACCGAGCTTCATCGCGTTCGCGCGGGAGAACGGAAGCATCTTCCACACCTACACGGTGCAGGCACCCGACCCGTTCGTCGCTCCGTACCACTCCTTCCTCCTCGCCCGCACGCCGAAGAGCGGACCCGCGGAAACGTGGTCCTTCCGCAAGGACGAGTATCCGGACTAGACCTAAGTAACCGCCGGCTCGCGCTCTCTCAGCACCCGGCGCAGGATCTTGCCCGACGGCGACTTCGGGATCTCGTCGATGATCTCGACCGCGCGCACCTTCTTGTACGGAGCGACGCGCTCGGCAACGAACTGGATGACGTCCTCCGGCGTGAGGTTGGCGTCGGCCACAGCCACGACGAACGCTTTGGGCACCTCGCCGGCCGCCTCGTCGGGGAGCGGGATCACCGCCGCGTCGGCGATCGCCGGGTGGGTGAGGAGAAGGCCCTCGAGCTCGGCCGGGGCCACCTGGTAGCCCTTGTACTTGATCAGCTCCTTCATGCGATCGACGATCCGGAGCTCACCGCTCTCGTCGACGCGGGCAACGTCGCCGGTGTGGAGCCAGCCGTCGGAGTCAAGCGTCCGCGCGGTCGCCTCGGGGTTGCCCAGATAGCCCTTCATGACCTGCGGACCGCGGATCAACAGCTCGCCGCGCTCCCCGGCCGCGACCTCTTCGTCGGTGGCGACGTCCACGATCCGGCACTCGGTGTTCGGGACCGCGGGACCGATCGCGCCGGGCATCTCCCCCGCCAGGCAATCGTTCACCCAGTGCGTCACCGGACTGGTCTCGGTGAGCCCGTAGCCCTGCTGCATCCGGCAGCCGAGGCGCTGACCGCAGGCGACCTCGAGCTCGGCCGACAGCGGCGCGGCCCCGGAGTTCATGAACTCGAGGCTCGAGACGTCGTACTGATCGACCAGCGGGTGTCTCGCCATGGCGAGCACGATCGGCGGCACCACCCACGCGCGCGTGATGCGGTAGTCCTGGATCACGCGCAAGAACTCGGCCAGGTCGAACCTCGGCATCGTCACCACCGTCGCCCCGCGGAACAGCGGGATGTTCATGATCACGACGAGCCCGTAGATGTGGAAGAACGGCAGCACGGCCACCCCGCGCTCCTGACTGAACTCCTCGGGGGTCTTCGGCGACGCAGCCGGGTAAGTGCACTGGCAGATGTTGGCCACCAGGTTCCGGTGCGTGAGCATGACGCCCTTGTGCAGTCCGGTCGTGCCGCTCGAGTAGGGCAGGGCAACGAGGTCGCCGGCCGGGTCGACGGGGACCTGGGACAACTCGATGCCCTCACGGAGCAACGAGGCGAACGGCGTCGCGCCCGGAGCCTCGCCGTAGACGAAGATCTCCTCGATATCAGCCTGGGCGGCGGCCGCACTCGCCTTTTCGACCAGGTCGGGCACGGTGACCAGGAGCCGCGCCCGCGAATTCCGCAGCTGCGCCGCGAACTCCTCCACGGTCAGGAGCGGATTCGCGGTCGTGTTGACCCCGCCGGCCGTCGCCACACCATGGAACGCGACCGCGTACTCGGGGAGGTTGGGGGCGTAGTGAGCGAACACGTCTCCCCGGGAGAAGCCGCGCTCGGCGAGGCTCGCGGCCACCATGCGCACCGAGCTCGCCAGCTGCCCGTAGGTGATCGTCCTTCCGCTCGGCGCATCGACCACGGCGGGCTTATCGCGGAATTCGTCCGCGCGCGCGAGCACGAAATCGGTGAACGACACGTCCGGGATCTCGACGTCCGGAAACGGGCTGCGCAGCATGGGAGGCTCCTGGTGAGAGGGTCCGGGCGACTCTACACGGGCGCCGCGAGCCAACTCGACCGGCCGGTCCAATGTGCACGGATCGAGCGGCGGCGAGCCGCCGAACCCGGGAGGGTCGACCGCCACGCTACGCCAGGGTAGGGCCGGAGCGAAAGACGCGAAATGCGCGCCGGACGGACAGTAGGCTGCGCCGGTGGACTTGCGTCGCTTCTTCGTCGTCCCTCACACACACTGGGACCGCGAGTGGTACCTCCCGTTCGAGCAGTTCCAGCTCAGGCTCGGTGGCGTGGTCGACGAGGTGCTCGAGGTGCTCGAGCAGGATCCGGGCTTTACGTCCTTCACGCTCGACGGCCAGGCGGTCGTGCTCGAGGACTACCTCGAGGCGCGACCCGAGAACGAGCGGAGACTGCGCGCGCTGCTCGCCGCCGGTCGGCTCGAGATCGGCCCGAGCTATGTGCTGCCCGATGAACTGCTCGTGGCCGGCGAGTCGCTGGTGCGCAATCTGCTCCTGGGCCGCCTCGTGTGCGAGCGGTTCGGAGGGCAACCGTCACCCGTCGGCTACCTTCCGGACAGCTTCGGGCACCCCTTGCAGATGCCGCAGATCCTGGCCGGGTTCGGGATCGACAGCATGATCTTCTCGCGCGGCCTCGGCGATGAGCTGGACGAGGTTGGCCTGGTGTTCCGCTGGCGCGCCCCCGATGGAAGCGACGTGCGAGCGATCCAGCAGCTGCCGAGCTACTCGAACTTCGGCCACGTGGGGAACGCGGACGACGCCCAGGGGCGCGTCGAGGCAATCGCGCAGCATTTCGGGAGCGCGCTCGCGCGGGCCGGCGTGCGCGAGCTCCTCCTGTGCGCCGGCGACGACCACGTGCGCATCCGGCGCGACCTGCCGGCACTGTGCGCCGAGCTCGCGCGCCGGTTGCCTGGAACCGAGTTCCGGATCGCGCGCTACAGCGACTTCGTGGACGCGCTCGAGCCGGCACCGCTCCCGGTGTGGAGCGGCGAGCTCCTCGGCAGCCGCCTCCAGAACATCCTGCGCGGAGTCAACTCGGCGAGGCTCTATCTCAAGCAGGCCAACGAGCGCGCCGAAGCCCAGCTGCTCGCCGTCGAAACGCTGGGCGCGCTGCGCAGCCTGCATACGCGCCAGCGCTTCCCGGTCGCCGACTTCCGCCTGGCCTGGGGGCGTCTGTTGCGCTGCCAGCCGCACGACTCTATCTGCGGTTGTTCGTGCGACGAGGTCCATCGCGACATGCTTGTCCGCTACGAGCTTCTGGACAGGACAATCGCCACGCTGAGGGGCCGAGCACTTGCCGGCCTCCGCACCGAACCGCGCGACTCGGACACTTCTAAGGTCGGGATCGTGAACGTTTTGCCCGAGCGGCGGCGAGGCCTCGTCGAAATCGCGGGGATGGAGCCGGTCGTGGTCGAGCTTGACGGATTCAGCGCGCGCACGATCGAGCTGAGGCCCTCGCCGAGCCCAGCGGACATGGTCGATGGAGCCGCCATCGAGAACGAGCGCTTCAGAGTCGAGGCGACCGATGACGGCACGCTTACGGTCCTCGACAAGCAAACCGGCCAACGTCTCGAACATCTGCACCGCCTCGAGGACGAGCTCGACATGGGCGACCTCTACAACTTCTGTCCGGTCGAGGGGGCGACGCCGTGGCGCAGCAGCTCCGCACAAGCCCGGGTGCTCCGTGCCGGCCCGACGGTCTCCGAGCTCGAGCTGCGGATCGCCACCGAGCGCCCGGCCGGTCTCGACCCCGACTTGCGCCCCGAGACGGAACTTCGCCCGCTGACGGTCACGACCGTCGTCCGGCTCGTCGACTCACTCGTGCGCGTCGAATTTCGCACCACGATCGACAACGCCACGCGGGACCACCGGTTGCGCGCGGTGTTCCCGGTGGCCGGTGCACCGGCGTCGCCGGGCACGGTGCGTGCCGAAGGTCAGTTCGCGCTCGTCAACCGATCGCTCGAGACCCCGCCGCCGCACACCGAATGGGTGGAGCCGCCGGACGCGACGCAGCATACGCTCGGCGTGGTGGCGCTGGGGCCGCTCGCGCTGCTCACGAAAGGGCTACCCGAATACGAGGCGCGCACGAATGACGATCCCGCCCATGCCGAGCTCTGCTTGACCCTGCTCCGGGCGGTCGGCCTGATCTCCCGACCCAGCGGCGCGATCGCCACCCGGCCACTCGGGGCCGGACCGCAGCGCCCTACTCCCGACGGGCAGTGCCTCGGGCGCCACGAGCTCGAGTACGCGCTGCTTCCCGGCGCGGACGCGCTCGATGCCGTCACGCTGCTGCGCGCGTCGCAGGAATACCGGCTGGGGTTCCTGGTGGACCCGGGCGGCGACGGCGCGCACCTCGATCCACCGCTGTCGATCGACGGCGAGGTGGTGTTCTCGTGCCTGAAGGGCGCCGAAGACGGAGAGGGTCTGATCCTGCGTTGCTTCAACCCGAAGGAGTCCGCGACCAGCCTGCGCATCACGGGGAACGTCACCGTGTCGCGCGCGCGTCTCGACGAGACGCAAACTGACGCGGCGGGCGGGAAGGCCCGCGTCGGCACGTTCGATCTCGGCGCCGGCGAGATCGCGACTTTCCGCCTGCGGTCCGCGCCGTGACATGTACTAGCTCGCGCGGCTCCAACGATCGTCCATACTGCGGCCGACCCTGCAGAATGACGGGCCGTGGGATGCGATTGGCTGCTGGTCGACGGCTCGAGCCTGATCTTCCGCGCGTTCTACGGCGTGCGCGACGCCGCGCCGGCGCCGAACGGTGAGCAGGCAAACGCGATCCAGGGCTTCCTCGAGCGACTCGCCCGCCTGATCGTGCAGCGTCGGCCCAAGCGGCTCGCGGTGGCCGACGACCAGGCCTGGCGGCCGGACTGGCGGGTCGCGCTGATCCCGACCTACAAGTCCCACCGGGTGGCCGAGCCGGTCCCGCCCGCGCTCGAGCCGCAGATTCCGGTCATCCGAGACCTGCTCGGGGCGATCGGCATCGACATGGTCGGCGTGCGCGACCACGAGGCCGAGGACGTGATCGCGACGTGGTGCCGGCTCGCGTCGGGCACCGTCGAGATCGCCAGCGGCGACCGCGACTTGTTCGCGCTCGTGGAGGACCCGCGGGTGCGCGTCCTGTATCCGGAGAGGGCCGGCCTGGCGGTGATCGACGAGGCCGAGGTGACCCGCCGCTACGGCATCCCGGGCCGTCGCTACGCGGACTTCGCGATGCTACGCGGCGACCCGTCCGACGGCCTTCCCGGCCTGAGGGGCGTGGGCGCGGTTACGGCGGCGGGGATGATCCGGCGCCACGGCGACATCGCCGGCATCCTCCGCGAGCGGCAGCTGAGCGATGCCGACCGCTCGTATCTTGAGCACGCCATGAGCGTGGTCCCTCCGGTGGCCGATCTGCCGATCGCGCTGCCCCCGGGCCGGCGTGAGTCGTACCCAGCCGATTCCGCAACGATGGAGTCGCTCGCCGGCGCGTATGGCGTGAGCGCGGCCTGCGCCCGCCTGGTGTCCGCAGTTTCCCGCTCCTGACGGCGCCGACAGCATGGGCGCGCCGCGCGCGCCTTGCGGGTCGCCGAGATCGACGTCGACCGGGTACGCGACCAGCTCTGACCGTCGGTCACGCGGTCCCGCCGCGCTCGATCATCACCGACGTCGCCTTGACTACGGCGGTGGCGCTGACCCCGGCGGCGAGGCCGAGCTCGTCGACCGAGTCTCGCGTGATCGCCGCCGTGACGAGGAAGGGTCCCGCCTCGAGCTCAACGAGCGCCATGACGCCGTCGCTTTCGACCGAGCGCACCACGCCGGCGAACCGGTTGCGGGCCGAGCCCTCGGTTCCGGTGCGGTGGCGCACCGGGCGCGAGCTCAGGCGCTTGATCTCGGAGGCCGGAACCAGGCGCCGGTTGCGCGCATCGCGGGTGGTCTTGATCCGGCCCTTGCGGTCCCAGCGTCGGAGTGTGTCGACGCTTACTCCAAGCGCCGCGGCCGCCTCGCCGAGAGAAAGATCATCGGACATTTGACTGCAGACGGTACCTCGCGGCGCATTAGACAGCGGTCGAGCCAGGCGTCCCGCACGAAGTGAGCCCGTAGCTGGTGGCAAGCGAGTAGACCTGGCTTGCCCCGAGTGCAGCCTCGGCGTTGCTCAGCGCCTGTCGATCGCCGCTCTTGGCCGCCGCCGCGAGCTGCCGGTACTCGGCGACGGTCTGCTGGAGCGCCGCGAAGTACTGCTCAAGCACGGTGCGCTCGTGGGCGGTGTCGGGCGGCCGACGCAGCGCCCGGAGCTGCGACGCCTCCGACTCCAGGACGGGCACGTAGTCGGCCAGGTAGGCGGGCAGGGCCGTTCCGGGCGTGATCGAGCGCGCCTGGCGCAGCGCGCCGGCGCAGATCGCGTCCGCTCGGGTGACGAAGTCCTGCCTCGTGTATCCACTGCCGCCGCAGCCCGCGACCAGCACGGCGAGCGCGAGCGCGCCGAAGACGGATGCCAGGCGTGTACCGCACATGCGTTAGGAGCGTAACGACGGCCGCCCCGCCTAGCCAATTCTGGTCGCTTTTGCCTATGCATTGCCTATATGCTGGCGCGATGATCAAAACCCTTACCTTCCCTCGTCATCGCTCTCGGCCGGGTGCGAATGGCGGTTCCGGCGCCACGCGCCGGCTTCTAGCCCTACCGCTTCTCGGCCTGCTGACGGCCGGGATCGTGCTGCTCTCCCCGGCTCTCGCACTCGCGCAGACGACCTTGACCGTCGTCGGCACGAGCGACGTGAGCGACTCGGGGCTGATACCGAACCTGGTCAAGCCGGAGTTTCAGGCCGCCTATCCGCAGTACACGCTGAACTACGTGGGTTCGGCCACAGGGGTGGCGATCCAGTCCGCCGAGAGCGGCAACGGCAGCCCCAGTGCGCTGATCGTGCACGCCGCCTCGCTCGAGAACCAGTTCGTGGCCGGCGGCTACTCGTACCAGAACCAGTACGGGAACGCGATCTTCACCAACGACTTCGTGCTCGCGGGTCCGACGGGTGACCCGGCCGGCGTCGGGGCGAACGGGGCGAACAACGTCGCCCAGGCGTTCGCCGACGTCGCCACCGCCGGTGCCGCGGGCAAGGCGACGTTCCTCAGCCGCGGCGGGACCAACACCGCGCCCGGAACGACCGTCGAGGAGCACCAGATCTGGGGTTTGGTGCATAGCTCGGGCCTCCAGCCCGCCAGCCTCTCGCTGTGCGTTGTCAGCACCGCCGACGGCGGTGGCATGGCGCCGGTCAACACCGCGGCGCTGAACGGCCAGCCGTGCCCGGACAGCGGCGCGATCATCGCCGGGGACGGGCACAACCCGTCCTGGTACCAGATCACCGGCGTCAACCAGGGCAAGAACGTCCAGGAGGCCAACGCCTGCACCGGCCAACCCAGCCCCGTTAACACCTGCTACGTCCTGACCGACCGGGGGACGTTCGACTACCTGTCCTCCGGAACCGACCCGGCGGGCTCGATCCCCAACCTCAAGATCGTCACCCGCGGACCGCAGAGCGCGACCGCGCCGGGCGGCCAGTACGCACTGATCAACTACTTCCACGTCTACATCATCAACCCGAACAAGCCCGGCGAGGACGTGAACCTCCAGGGTGCCGAGGACTTCGTCAGCTTCCTCACCTCGCCGTCGTTCCAGGCGCAACTGAAGAACTACCTGGCCCACACCAGCGATCCGGCCGGCCCACCGTTCGTGGCCACCGCATCGCCCGACCTGACCGCGTCGGGGTTCCCGCGCAACTACCACGTCGGCAAGCCGGCGACCGTGAACGGAACGCTGACCAACGCCGAGCTTGGGTATCCGGCCCTCGCCGGCAAGACGGTCACGATCGACGAGGTCAAGGGAGCGCTTGTCATTCCGGTGGCCAGCGGCAAGACGAACTCGACCGGTCACTTCAAGATCAAGTTCATCCCGCCGGCGACCGGCTCCTACGAGGTGACCACCGCGCAGATCTCGCAGATCGAGAACACGACGCTGAGCCCGGTCTACGGCGACCTCCTGTCGCCGGCGGCGACGACCCCGGTCAAGGTCACCGTGCACGGCGCGATTACGAGCCTGCACGCGACCTCGCAGGGGGGCAAGGCGCTCGTGTCTGGCACCGTCCAGCCCGCCGGTCACGGAGCGGGCACTGTCACCGTGCTCGCGCGGGCGCTCGGCAAGAAGGGCTCGTTCCGGACGGTGGCGAGTGAACGGCTCTCCGCCGCACAGGGGAACTTCGCGCTCGCCGCGCCGCTGCGTCAGGGGAACTGGCAGGTCGAGGCCACGTTCCAGTATGCGGGGGGCGTTGCCGCCGCATCGAGCACGGTCGACGTCTCCGTCGGAGCCGCGCCGACCTCGAGCGTCAGCCTCCGGTCGGTTCACGCCAGAAAGGGCAAATTGACCATCTCCGCCGCGGTGGCGCCCGCCGCCGGGCCTTCGGGAGCCAAGGTCGTGGTGCTCGGGCTCGACACCGCCTCGGGAGCCCCGGCCCGCTTCAAGGTGCTGGGAACCGCGACGCTCGGTGCCGGCGACACCACGGTCACCCTGCACGTCAACGCCAAGGGCAAGGCCGAGTGGGTGCTCCAGCTGGCGTATGTCCAGCCGGGTCAGGCGTCGAGCTTCTCGGGGTTGAGAACCATCGACGTAAAGTAGGCCCGTGACGCGCCGGCGAACCAGCGCGAAAGAACACCGACGGCCGGTCAACCGCCGCCCTGGGGTCTCCCCAGGGCGGCGGTTCGGCCTGTTGCTCGCGCTGACGCTCGGTGCGTTCGGAGGCTCGGCCGCGCTCGCCGGCGCCGACGCCGGCTCGAACGTGCTCGTGACGGCGACCGTCTACACGTCCAGCGGACCGAGCACGGACACCGTCACCGTCGCGGCGCTCCAGGCGAATCCCGGCCAGTGCCCGACCTACCAGGTTCACAGCATGAACGAGCTAGGCCGCCAGGGGTTCGTTCCCGTGACGCTAGCCCAGAATGCCACCTGGGCGCTGCCGACGATCCTGGGCTGCCTCCAGACGCCGATCCCGCTGAGCGCGGTCACGGGTGTGACGGTGATCGGCGCCAGCGGATCTCCCGAGGTGGGCAGCGATTCACAGCTCACTCCGGCCGATCTGGCGCCGTCCGGAAGCGACTTCAACAACCCTGCGGAGTACCCGGTCGTGCAGGCGGCCGGTTCTGTGAACCAATACGACCGGCCTTGGCGGGGGAGCCCGCAAGGCCAGCCCGACGAGGACTTCCTCGACGAGGTCCAGGCAAGCCAGGACGACCAGCCCACGCCGATCGCGATCGAGGTGTTCGAGGGACCCCACCTGACGGTCACGGTCAACGCGTCGCGGACGACGGTTCCGGCCGGCGGGACGGTCAGCTTCAGCGCCACCGTGAGCGGGACGAACGACAACGGACTCTCGTACGGGTGGAACTTCGACGGCGGAGCGCCGAGCTCGACCGCGGCGGCTCCGACGGCCACGTTCGGCAGCGCCGGTCAGTACGACGTGACCGTGGAGGTCACCGACACCGCCGGCGGAGGCGGCGGAGCGGAGATCCCGATCACGGTCGGCGCGCCGGCGCCGACCGCCACCGGGAGCCACAAGCAGACCGGCGCGGGCAAGAACCGAAAGTCACACTCGCCGAACGGACCGCGGAAAAGCGACGGCAACCATCCCGGCGCCGCGGCCGGCAACCACAAGTCTCAGTCCACGACAACCACCAAGACCACAGCCACTTCCACGACCACGTCGACGACCCCGGCTTCGACCACGCCGAGCTCGACGTCGACCGCGTCCGGTCATCCGGCGGCGGCATCCACCCCGGCGCATACGACCACGTCGCGCTCGCGCACTCACCGCCCGTCGCGGCGCGTCACGCCCATCACCAAGCCGCCCCCGTTCACGCCGGCCGAGGGACCGCTCGTGACCGGGCAGCTGATCAGCGACGTGACGCTCGCGCCGCCCGGAGCGAGCCCGCTCGTCCACAGCGTCCCGGCTCCGGCGGTGTCGGCGCCGCCGGCCCGCCAGGCCACTCGCGCCTCGCGCCTCCCCGCGCTGGCCGCGGCCCTCGCGGTCGTCCTCCTGCTGGCCCTCGGCGCCAGACGCGAGCTCCGCGGCCGGCGCGGCTGGCGCGCGCTGCGTCCCAGCAGCTGATTTCCTGTCTGACGCATCTTGTTTTTCTTCGGACTCAGCAGCAACGGCATCGACCAGGCGATCTTCCACGTCGCCAGCGCCCTCGAGGTCCCCGTCCTGATCTTGGCGCTGCTCGCGCTCGCGGTGGTGATCTTCGAGGTCGGCAGCTACGCGGTCGAACAGACCCGGCGGCGCCGGCGCCGATTTGACCAGCTCCAGCGCGCGGCCGCGGACGCCCGCCGGGCCCTGGGCGAGCACGATCGGTCGAAAGCGATGGCGGCCGTGAGCGGGATCGCGCGCAGCCCGGCGATGGCCGGGACGCTGGCGTTCATCATCGAGCACGCCGGGAAGCCGGGAAGCGAGCACCAGCTGAACAAGTCGCTGGCCGACTTCGACTTCGACGCTCAGCGCAGGTTGACCCGCACGCGCATGCTCGTCCGCGCCGGGCCGGCGCTCGGGCTGATGGGCACGCTCATCCCGCTCTCGCCGGCACTGACCGGCCTTGCCGCCGGCAACACCGCCCAGCTCAGCCATGACCTCCGGGTCGCGTTCAGCGTCACGGTGGTCGGCCTGCTGATCGGGGCGGTCGCGTTCGCGCTGTCGCTCTCGCGCGACCGCATGTACAGCCAGGACCTGTCCGACCTCCAGTACCTCGCGGCGGTGATCAGCGATCCACGGCCGATAGGAGGCAACTCATCATCTCCGTCACCCCCCACGCCCGCAGCCGAGAAGACCGAGCCGGCGACCCGCTCGACGGCCTCGTAAACCTGTTCGACCTCGGGATCGTCCTGTCGGTCGCGTTCCTGCTGGCCGCGCTGTCGTCGCTGCACCTCGGCGGCACGATCACGAGCCACGGTCTGCGTCCGACCAGCTCCCAGAACATCTACATCCAGCCGGGACAGACCGTCGCGCCATTGCCCAAGCCAGGCGCGCGGACGATCGGCCGTGGCACCGAGGCCGGCGTCGTGTACCGCCTGGCCAATGGACAGCTCGTGTACGTGCAGTCCGCGCCCTCGAGCCGCTGAATGGGCTACGTCTGGGACCAGATCCGCGGCGCGATCCCACTGATCACGCACGGCAACCCGTACCTCATGAACCTGCTGTGGGTGTCGATCCGGGTGGCCCTGATCTCGACCTCGGCCGCGCTCGTGATCGGCCTGCCGATCGGGCTCGCGCTCGGGCTGGGCCGGTTCCGCGGCCGGCGCGCGCTTCAGATCCTGGCCAACGCGAGCCTCGCGCTTCCCTCGGTCGTGGTCGGGATCGGCCTGCTGCTGCTGCTCCTCCCGGGCGGCGTCTTCGGTTCGCTTCAGATCGAGTTCACGCTCCCGGCCGTGTACATCGCCCAGGCCATCCTCGCGCTCCCGTACATCGTCGCGCTCACCCCCGCGGCGATCCAGGGGCTCCCGCCCGGGCTGCTGGCCCAGGCTCGCGCGCTCGGCGCCGGGCGCGTCCAGCTCTCACTGCTGGCCGTGCGCGAGGCGAAGATCGGCCTGCTGGCCGCGGTGATCGCGGCGGCCGGCGCCACGATCGCGGAGGTGGGCGCCGTGGTGATCATCGGCGGCAACTTCGAGGGCCGCGACCAGACGTTGGCGAGCGGCCTGATGGACCAGTTCAACTACACGGGCCACGAACCGCTGGTGACCGCAATCGCGATCATGCTGCTGGTGCTCATCCTCGTGATGGCCGGGGTGCTCACCCTGATTCAGCAGCGCACCGCCGGGATCCGGCTGCGCTTCGGGACGGCGTGAGATGCATCTGATCTGGGAGGAGGTCCGCGTCGCCCTGCCGATGATCTGGCACCGGAACCCCTACCTGCTCAGCATCATCTGGTTCACGCTCCAGGTGGCGGCGGTCGCCACCGCGATGGCCACCGCGATCGGATTGCCGATCGCGCTTGCGCTCGCCCTGGGTCGGTTCCCAGGCCGGCAGTTCCTGCGCATGCTCGCCAACGCGAGCCTCGTTCTACCCCCGGTGTTGGTCGGGGCGATCCTGTATCTGCTGATGACGGTGCAGGCGCCGCTCGGTTCGCTGCGTCTGATCTGGACCCGGGAGGCGGTGTTCATCGCGCAGACGATCCTCGCCTTGCCCTTCATCGTGGCGCTTACCGTGGCCGCGATCCAGGCCCTGCCCGAAGGGCTCCTGTCCCAGGCGCGGCTGCTCGGCGCCGGCAGACGGCAGCTGAGCATGCTGGCGTTGCGGGAGGCGAGGATCGGCGTGATCGCCGCGGTCATCGCGGCCCTCGGAACCTCGCTGTCGGAGGTGGCGGCGGTGACGATCGTCGGCGGCAACATCTACGGCTACGACCAGACGCTGGCCAGCGCGACGCTGTTCGAGGTCGACGGCGCCCACTACGCCGACGCCGTGGCGATCGCGATCGTGCTGATCGTGATGATCCTGATCCTCATGTGCGGACTCGGTCTGCTCCAGCAACAGAGCGGCGGCATCCGGATGCGGTTCCGGTCGGCGACGTGACCGCCACGACCGACGAGGCGCAGGCGAGACGCGTGCTCCTCTCCTGCGAGCAGCTCAGCGTCCGACGGGCCCGACGAGACGTGGTGCGCGAGGTGAGCGTGGAGCTCCAGGCCGGCGAGATCGTCGCGCTGCTGGGGCCCAACGGCGCGGGCAAGAGCACGCTGCTCGACGCGCTCGCCGGCGCGCTGCCCGCCGCTCAAGGTCGCGTCGAGCGACACGGGCGCGTGGCTATCGCCCTACAGTCCCCGGACCTCGCGCGCCGCACCGTGCTCGCGAACGTGATGCTCGCGCTCGCCTGGTGGGGCGTGCCGCGCTCGGAACGAGCCGGCCGGGCGCGCGAGGCGCTGCGCGCGATCGGGGCCGAGCACCTGGCCGGGCGCCCGGCCGCGATGCTGTCGGGCGGCGAGCGGCGTCGAGTTCATCTCGCCCGCGCGATCGCGGTGCAACCCGACGTCCTCCTGCTCGATGAGCCGTTCGCCGGCCTCGATGCCGAGGTCCGCGCGAACCTGCTCGAGGACGCGCTGTCGGCGCTCCGGTCGGATAGCCGGGCCACGCTCGTGGTAGTCCACGATCGCGCGGAGGCGTGGGCGCTCGCGGATCGCCTGCTGATCCTGATCAACGGTCGGCTGGTGGCGTCCGGTCCGCCGCGGGAGCTCCTCGAGCAGCCACCCACCATCGACGTGGCCCGCTTCCTCGGCTTCGACGGGCAGCTCGACGACGGCTCCGAGATATTGCTGACCAGGCCGGCGCATGTCGTGCCCGACCCAGCCGGTCCGCTCGAGGCTCGCGTGACGCGCGTGATCCCGGTCGAGGATGGCGCCCGGGTGGAACTGTCCGTGGCGCAGGGACAGCTATACACCGTGGTCCCGCTTCCCTCACCTGGGCTTGGTGACACGGTGCGCCTCCGGATCGAGGGCGGGGCGCGGTTTCCGGTGGCGGAGACCCGGAGCCCGGTGGCGTCCTCCCCAAACTAGTGTCGCGACATTAGGGATAGCTGCACCCCCTGACGCCAGGCTCCTCCATAGGCGCGCGACACGGACGCGGGCAAGCTCCGGAGTGTCTTGACCGCAACCGAAAGGCGCGCAATGTCCGTTTCCTCTCCCGCACGCGGCGTCGCGGCCCGCATGGGCCGCTGGAGCGCGAGTCACCGCCGGCTCGCGATCGTCGGCTGGCTGGCGTTCGTACTCACGGCGATCGTGATCGGCTCGGCCGTCGGCCAGAAGACCATCAACAGCCAGGACAACGACGTCGGCCAGGCAGGGCGGGCCGACCAGGTCCTCAAGCAGGCGGGGTTCACCCCCGGCGGTCCACTGACGGAATTCGTAGTCGTCCAGAGTCACAGGGTCACGGTCGGCGCGCCGGCGTTTCGCGCCGTGATCGGTGATGTCGTGCACACGGTGGCGCCGTTCGGGACCGTGCACGACCTGCGCTATCCGACGGCGCGCTCGAGCCTTGGTCAGGTCGCGCGCGACGGGCACACCGCGCTCGTCGAATGGGACATGACCGGCACGCTCAACGCGGCCGAGACGCGGATCGACCCGCTCACGCGAGCGGTGGCGTCAGTCGCGCGGAGGCATCCGAACTTCTACGTCGGCGAGGCCGGCGCGGTCAGCTCCGACAAGGCGCTGAACGCGCTGTTCAACCAGCAGGTCGGAGAGGCCGGGATCCGCTCGGTGCCGCTCACGTTGCTGATCCTGGTCCTGGTGTTCGGGTCGCTGCTGGCGGCCTGGGTGCCGCTGATGCTCGCGCTGCAATCCGTGATCGCGACGATCGGGCTGGTCAGCATCGTCAGCCACCTCACGCCGATGGACCCCAACGCCGGCGCGGTCGTGACCCTGGTCGGTCTGGCCGTCGGCGTCGACTACACGCTGTTCTATCTGCGCCGCGAGCGCGAGGAGCGCGCGGCCGGGCGCGGCGAGCGTGCCGCGCTCGAGGCAGCGGCGGCGACCTCGGGGCGCTCGGTCCTGATCTCGGGCGCCACGGTGATGATCGCGATGGCAGGGATGCTGTTCTCCGGCGACCAGACGTTCGAGTCGTTCTCGATCGCCACGATGATCGTGGTCGCGGTGGCCATGATCGGGTCGCTCACGGTGCTGCCGGCGGTGCTGTCCAAGCTCGGCGATCGGGTCGAGCGGGGTCGCATCCCGCTGCTCGGTCGACTGCGCCGGGGATCCGGTGAGGCTCGGATGTGGTCGGCGATCCTGAGCGTGGCGTTGCGCCGCCCGGCGGCGTCAGCCGCGGTCGCCGGCGCGCTGCTGGTGGCGCTCGCCGTCCCCACGCTCCAGATGCACACGGCGCCGTCGCCGATCGAGTCGCTCCCGCGGAGCGCTCCGACGGTCGAGGCGCTCGATCGCATCCAGGCCGCCTTCCCGGGACGCTCGATGCCGGCGCTGGTGGCGGTCGAGACCGACACGGGCGCGCCGGCGTTCCACAGGGCGATCGAGCAGTTGCGCACCGAGTCGACCGCAACGAGGCTGGGCTACGGAGCGATGCAGGTCGACTCGAACGCCTCGCACACGGTGGCGCAGATCTCGATCGCGCTGCCGGGGAACGGGTCCGACGCAGCCTCGACGAAGGCGCTGCTGACGCTCCGCGACCGGTTGCTGCCGGACACGATCGGGCACGTACCGGGGGCCCGGTTCGCCGTGACCGGCACGACCGCCGGGTCCTACGACTGGAACCAGATGATGAAGAGCGCGATCCCGATCGTGTTCGGCTTCGTGCTCACGTTCGCGTTCCTGCTCCTGCTGGTGTCGTTCCGCTCGATCGTGATCGCGGCCAAGGCGGTCGTGCTCAACCTGCTGTCGGTCGCGGCCGCCTACGGCGTGGTGGTCGCGGTGTTCCAGTACGGCTGGGGCCAGCACCTGCTTGGTTTCACGTCCTACGGCGGCATCACCCCGTGGTTGCCGATGTTCATGTTCGTGCTCCTGTTCGGCCTCTCGATGGATTACCACGTGTTCATCCTGAGTCGTATCCGGGAGGCGTACGACCGCGGCATGAGCACCGAGCAGGCCGTCGAGCACGGGATCAAGACCACGGCCGGCACCGTGACGAGCGCGGCGCTCGTGATGGTCGGCGCGTTCTCGGTGTTCGCGTCGCTCCCGATCGTCGACCTCAAGGAGATGGGCGTCGGCCTCGCGGCGGCGGTCCTGATCGACGCCACCGTGGTCCGCGGCGTCCTGCTGCCGGCGGTCATGACGGTGCTCGGTGACCGCAACTGGTACCTGCCGGCGTGGCTTCAGTGGCTGCCGCGTCTCGAGCGTCACCGCGAGCCGCGCCCGGAGCCGGTCATCGCCGCGGCGGCCTGAAGCGGTCGCGCTGAGCCGCCCGGCCGCGGGTTGCCGCGGACAACAAACTGCGAGGCCCGGGTGGAGCGCGCGCCCGGGCCTCGTCAGGTTCGCCCCGCCGGCGGGCCCTGGGCTACGCGGTCAGCCAGCAGCGCGCCGGCCGCGGCCCACCCGGAGACGCCGTGCACTCCGGGTCCGGGATGAACCCAGGCGCCGGCCACGTACAGGCCGCGTACCGGCGTGCGACCGCGGCACAGCGCCGGCGCCGGCCGGAACAGGAGCTGCTGGTCGAGCTCGCAGCTGCCACTCGCCAGGTCGCCGCCGCGCAGGCTGCGGTTCTCGGCCTCGATCTTCGCCGGAGACCGTACGGCGCGCGCCAGCACAAGCGCACGAAACCCCGGAGCGAACCGCTCGATCCGCGCTTCGATCCGTGCGGCCATCTCGTCGTCGGTCAATCCGGGTTGCTGGGGCACGCGGGCGTAGACGTAGAGCGTCTGCCCTTCGCCGGCCGGGACCCGCGAGCGGTCGTGAAGCGACTGCTGGCCGACGACGAGCGCGGGCTGGTCGGGGAACCGGCCGGCGGAGGCCTGCTCGAGCGAGGCGGCGATCTCTCCGAGCTGCCCACCGACGTGAACCACGGCCGCCTGGCGGGCGTGAGGCGCCGTCCACGGCACCGGACCGGCCAGCGCGCAGTCGAGCTTCACCGTACCCAGGCTGTAGCGCCAGCCTCGCAGGCGCCGCTCGACCCCGCCCGGCAGCGTTCCCGCTGGCAGCATGTCGCTCAGCGGCCCCGGGCTCACGGTGCAGATGACCGCGTCGACCGGGATCCGCTCGCCGCCGGCGAGCCTCACCGCGGTGGCGCGCCCACGGCGAACCTCGATCGCGGTCACGGTGGCGCCGCATCGCACCGCGCCGCCGTGCTCGCGAACGCGCGCCACGAGCGCATCGGTGAGCCGGCCGGCGCCGCCGCGCGGAGACGGCCACCCGACCACGTGCCCGAGGAAGTTCAGTCCGAGCGAGAAGGCGCCGCTGCCCGCGGCATAGGGCGAGAGGTCGGCGTGCGCGCCCGACCCGGCCAGCCAGGCGGCGGCGCGATCGTCGCCGAACAAGGATCGCCCGAGGCTGGCCGACGAGGCGAGCGCGAGCGGGGCCAGCTCGAGCGCGCGAGCCCGCAGCCGGGCGAGCAACGCGGCGCCCGGCCGCAGCGCGGGCAGCCGCGCGAGGCCGGCGCGAATCAACGCGTCGCGCACCGGCCACAGCGTTCGCATCAGTTCGCCCCACGCCGCACCGCAACCCGGCGCGCAGGCGTCGAGCGAGGCGACGGTGGCGGCGACGTCGCGGTGCAGCGCAATCTCGTCCCCGTCCGCGGAGACCACGTGCACCATCGGAACAGGCGGATCGACCCAGTCGAGCTCGAGGTCGAGCAAACGGAACACAGCCGAGGCCGCCGTCAGCGGGAAGAACCCCGAGCACGTGTCGTGGACGAACCCGGGTAGCGTCAGCTGGTCCGAGCGCACCGCGCCACCAGGTGCTTCGGCCGTCTCGAGCACCACCACCTCGCGCCCGCGAGCGCTCAGCCGGATCGCGGCCACCAAGCCGTGGTGACCGGCGCCGATCACAGCGATTCCGGCAGTCACGGGGTGCTGCTACCCGCGTACGATCGAACCATGGACCTTCCGCCCGGACCCGGCGCCCCCGCCGTGTGGCAGACCATCGCCTGGATGACGCGCCCGGGCGCGTTCCTGCGTAGCGTGCACGAGCGGTTCGGCGACCCGGCCACGATCCGAACCTATTGGACCGAGCAGCCGATGGTGCTGTTCTCGAGCCCGGATTCCGTGCGGGCGGTGTTCCGCCTCGACCCGGCGATCGCGCCGGCCGGACAAAGCTGGGAGTTCCTGCGCCCGTTCGCCGGCCCCCACTCGATCCTGCTGCTCGACGGCGAGGAGCACCTGCGCGAGCGCCGGTTGATGCAGGGGCCATTCCACGGCGAGCGGATGCGCGCGTTCGCACCGATGATCGCCGAGCTGGCTCGCGCCGAACTCGCCACCTGGCGCGGACGAGTGGTGGCGCTCGAGCGGATGCGGGAGCTCACGCTCGAGATCATCCTGCGCGTCGTGTTCGGCGCCCGCGATCCCGGCGAGGTGGCGGAGCTACGCGAGCGGATCGACGACACGCTGGCCACCGTGCGCTCGCTGCCGTGGGTGCTGGCGATGGCGGTGGTCCGCAAGGACCTCGGCCCAGGCACCCCGTGGGGCCGCTTCCGGATCGCGGTCGAGCGCTTCGACGCGACGCTGTTCGAGCTGCTCGCACGCCTGCGAGCCCGTGCGGAAGCCGACGGCGACACGGACGATTCAATGGTGAGCGTGCTGCTCTCGCAACGCGACGAGCAGGGCAATCCGCCGAGCGACCAGCACCTCCGCGACCAGCTGGTCGCGCTGCTGGTCGGCGGCCACGACAGCTCGTCCGCGTCGCTGGCGTGGGCATTCGAGCGTCTCGCCCGCCACCCCGAGGTGCAGGCGCGCCTGCGCGAGGGGGACCCGAAGTACCTCGAGGCCGTGGTCAAGGAGTCGCTGCGCATACGCCCGGCGCTGACGATCGCACCGCGGCTGCTGCTCGAGCCGGCCGAGATCGCCGGTCGCACCATCCCGGCCGGCGTGCAGGTGGCCGCCTGCCTGTGGCTCGCCTGCCGCCGCGAGGATCTGTGGCCGAACGCCGGCGCATTCCGTCCCGAGCGGTGGCTCGAGGACGGGACTCACACGGCGCCCAGCCCGTTCTCCTGGATCCCCTTCGGCGGCGGCGTCCGCCGCTGCGCCGGCGCGCCGTTCGCCGAGATGGAGATGCGGGAGGTCCTGCGCGCCGCGGCGCCGCTGAACCTGAAGCCGGCGCGCGACGAGCCCGAACGCGCCCGGCGCAGCATGCTCGTGCTGGTCCCGAACCGGGGCGGGGAGCTGCTGGTCGGTTGACCGAGCTCGTCATCTTCGACTGCGACGGCGTGCTCGTCGACTCGGAGCCGATCTCGGTGCGGATCGACATCGCAATGCTCGCCGAGCTTGGCCTCACGATGACCGAAGCAGAGGTGATCGAGCGCTTCGTGGGCCGCTCGCCCGAGGTGATCGTGGAGGCCGTCGAGCAGGAGCTGGGCCATCCCCCGCCTGACGGCTGGTTCGAGCGCGGCGAGCGACGACTGCGCCGAGCCTTCAAGACCGAGCTCAGCCCCGTTCCCGGCATCGTGGAGGCCCTCGAGCAAATCACCCCACCGGTCTGCGTCGCCTCGAGCAGCACCCCGGAGAACCTGCGCCTCAAGCTCGAGCTGACGGGTCTGTACGACCGCTTCGCCGGGCGCATCTTCAGCGCCGCTAAGGTCGCCAACGGCAAGCCCGCTCCGGACCTATTCCTGCACGCAGCCCGGCGGATGGGCGTCGATCCGACCGGCTGCGTGGTCGTCGAGGACAGCCGCTACGGCGTGCAGGCGGCGCGCGCCGCCGGCATGGACGTTCTTGGGTACGCGGGCGGGCTGACGCCGCCGGACGTCCTGGCGGGTCCCCGCACCGTAGTGTTCGACGACATGCGATCGCTCCCCGAGCTGCTCTGAACACGACGCTTGGCAACACCGGCCTGCGCGTGACCCGGATCGGGCTCGGGCTGGCCGCGCTGGGACGTCCCCGGTACATCAACCTCGGCCACGCGGCGGACCTGGCGGGCCACACCGGCGTCTCCGAGATGGAGCGCACGGCGCACGACGTGCTCGACGCGGCCTACGCCGGCGGCGTGCGCTACTTCGACGCCGCCCGCTCGTATGGGAAGGCCGAAGCGTTCTTGGCTTCCTGGCTCCACGCCCGCGGCCTAACTCGTGACGACGTCACGGTCGGCTCGAAGTGGGGCTACACGTACACCGCGAACTGGCAGACCGACGCCGAGGTCAACGAGGTCAAGGACCTGAGTGCCAAGACTCTGCGCCGCCAGCTGGCCGAGACCCGCGAGCTGCTGGGCGACCACCTGTGCCTCTACCAGATCCACTCCGCGACGATCGAGAGCGGCGTCCTCGACGACCCCGAGGTGCGCGAGGAACTCGCTGCCCTGAGACGGAGCGGAGTGTTCATCGGCTTCACGACAACCGGCCCCCACCAGGCGCAGACGATTAACCGGGCACTCGCGGTCGGCGGGTTCGACTCGGTGCAGTCCACCTGGAACCTGCTCGAGCGCTCGGCTGGCCAGGCGCTCGCCGCCGCCCACGACGCCGGCCTCGGGGTGATCATCAAGGAGGCGCTCGCCAACGGGCGGCTTACCGACCGCGGCGACGTGCCCGAGTTGACGGCGGCCGCGCGCAAAGCAGACACGACCTCGGACGCCCTCGCGCTGGCGGGCGTGCTGGCCGAGCCCTGGGTCGACGTGGTGCTGAGCGGTGCCGCCACCGTCGAGCAGCTCCAGAGCAACTTGGAGGCGCTCGAGGTGGAGCCGGAGCCGCTCGACGAGCTCGTCGAGGATCCCGAGAGCTATTGGCACGAGCGCAGCGAGCTACCCTGGAACTGATGGACGTCGAGATCTGGTCTGACATCGCGTGCCCCTGGTGCTACGTCGGCAAGCGTCGGTTCGAAGCCGCCCTTGCCCGGTTCGAGCATCGCGACGATGTGCGCGTCACGTGGCGGAGCTTTGAGCTCGACCCCTCCGCGCCGGCCGAGCGCGAGGGCGAGCGCGCCGCCCGGCTGGCCGAGAAGTACGCGATCAGCGTCGAGCGCGCCCGCGAGATGGAGTGCCAGATGACCGAGACGGCCGCCGGCGAGGGGCTCGACTTCCGCTTCGACATCCAACGCTCGGGCACGACCTTCGACGGCCACCGCCTCGTCCACCTGGCGGCCGAGCATGGTCTGCAGGACGCGATGAAGGAGCGCCTGCTCCGTGCGTACTTCAGCGAGGGCGAGCTGATGAGCGATCACGAGACGCTCATCCGGCTGGCCGGCGAGGTTGGACTCGATCAGGACGAGGCCCGCCAAACCCTGACCGGCGACCGCTACGCCAACGAGGTTCGCGAGGACGAGCGGACGGCCTCCCAGTTCGGGATCAGCGCCGTGCCGACGTTCGTGATCGACCGCGCGATCGGCGCGTCCGGGGCCCATCCCCCCGAGGCGCTGCTCGAACTCCTGAACCAGGGCTGGTCGCGCCGCACGCCCGAGCCGGTGATCGCCGGCGGCGAAGCCTGCGACGTCGACGGCAACTGCTAGCCGCCCGTTACTGACGGCCGGCGCGGTCGAGCAGACCGCGCTTGCCGGCGGCGTACGCCACCTCCGCCCGGCTGTGGACGCCGAGCTTGCGCATCACGTTGCGGACGTGGAACTTCGCAGTGCTCTCACTGACGAACATCGTGCGGCCGATCTCCGCGTTGGTCAGACCGCTGGCCACGAGCTCGGTGACCTGGCGCTCGCGCGCGGTGAAATCCTCCTCGTCGCCGGCGTGCTCACCCGCGACGAGCGCCGCGACCATGGCCGCGCTGCGTCCGTCGAACCCGGACTCCCCGCGGGACACGCGACGGATGATCCGGACCAGCTCGACCAGATCGACCTCTTTGAGGACGTACGCCTTGGCGCCCCGACGAAGCGACTGGTTGAGCAGGCTCTCGTTGAGAAACGTCGAGAGGATCACCACGTTGGACTTCGGCCGACGCCGCACGATCTCGCTGCACAGGTCGAGCCCCTCGGTGTCGTGGTCGGCGCTCAGCTTGAGGTCGAGCAGAATCACGTCCGGCCCGGCCTCCTCGAGCACGCGCAGCGCCTCGGACCGGTCTCCGGCCTCGGCCACCACCTGGATGTCCGGTTCGAGCTCGAGGATCGAGCGCAGGCCCCGGCGCACGATCGCGTGGTCGTCGACCAGCATCACGCGGGCGGGCGCCGCAGCCGGCTCACGCGACGCCAACCGCGCCTCCCAGAGCCACCTCGACTCTCAGCTTCACGCCGCCGCCGCGGCGACCCTCGAACCAGGCGGCGCCGCCCAGTTCGCGCACGCGCTCCGCAATCCCCGTCAGACCGAGGTGATCGCCACCCGGCCGCGGAATGAAGAGTTGGTGCTGGAGCCTGCGGTGGTTGCCCGTCCCGTCGTCGGCGACGGCCAGCGACACCACCTCCGGCCGCCAGCGCAGGGTCACCCACGCGTGATGCGCCTCGGCGTGGCGGACCACGTTGAACAGCGCCTCGCGCGCGATCTGGACCAGGGCATGCTGAGTGACAGCCGGTACCGGCTGAGTCTCACCGTAGACGCGCAGACCGACCTCGAGGCGGGTGCCGGCCTCGACGTCCTCGATGACCTCACGCAGCGCCCGCGGTAGCTCGGTCTGACCGTCGCTGGCCAGCCCGAAGATCACCTCGCGGATCTCGTCCATCGCCGAGCGCGCCAGCGACTGGGCCGCCAGCACCCGTTCGAGCACGGCCGACGAGGTCGACTCGTGCCGGCGGCACCACTCGAGGTTCATGCCGATCGTCAGCAGGTGCTGGGCGACGCTGTCGTGGAGCTCGCGCGCGATCCGGTTGCGCTCCTCGCTCAGGAGCTGGCGGCGCCCGGCCTGCTCCAGCCGCCGCAGCGTCCCCTCGAGCTCTGAGCCGCGACGCTCGAGCTCGGCGGACCGGCGCTCGTTCTCCTGGAACAGGGAGGCGTTGTGCAGGGCGACACCGGCGTGGTTGGCGAGCGTGACCAGGATCGACACGTCGCTCGGCGCAACTTGGACGCCGTCGGGCAGACCCACCGCGAGGATCCCGGCCGGGTCGCCGTGCACGGGCATCGGCGCTGTGACGATGACGCAGGGCTCGCCGCCGAACTCGAGCCCCTCGTCGTGTTCGGCGAGCACGGGCCGCTGGGCGGCGAGCGTCCGGTCGGTGAGCACCTCGAGCATGTGCGGCGGCATCTCCCAGCGCTGGATGACGCAGTGACTGGCGTGGACGAACACGCGAGCCATCCCGACCCCGGCTCGCTCGCCGGAGAACACCATCGCGGCCCAGCGCGCGTCGAAGTGGTGGGCGGCCGCCTCGACCACCGCGTCGCACACGGCGACCGGTCCCGCCGGCGCCGCGCACAGCGCCGAGGAGATCCGCTCGAGCGTCTCGATCGTGTGGTCGAGACGATCCGACTTGTCGCGCCAAGCGGCGTAGAAGCTCGGCTTCGAGGAGCGGACGCCGATCAGACGCTCGAGCGCGCGGGGGTCGACGCTGACATGCTCAGTAGGCGGCGATGCAGATCCGGCGGACATCATCCTCACTTACCGGTCTCGGGTTGGTGGCGATATAGGCGTCGCGCAGTGCACCCAGCGCAAATTGGTCGAACTCCCCCGGATCGACCCCCAGCTGGTGTAGTCCGCCGGGGATCTCGAGCGAGCGCGAGAGCTCCTCGACGCGCTCGACGGCCCCTTCCGCGGCGATCCCCGGGTCGAGCCGGTCAGTGGCCACGCCGAGCGCGCGGGCGACATCGACGTACCGCTCCGCGTGCGTCTCGGCGTTGAAACGCATCACGTGCGGGAGCAGGATGGCGTTCAGAAGACCGTGCGGGAGGTCGAGCGCGCCGCCGATCTGGTGGGCGATCGCGTGCGTGGCGCCGAGCAGCGCGTTGGTAAACGCCAGCCCCGCCTGCAGGCTGGCCCGCGCCATCCCCTCGCGCGCAACGAGATCGTGCGGGTCCTGCACCGCAACCGGAAGGTGCTCGGCGATCCCCTCGATCGCCGCGACCGCATGCCCTTTGCTCAGGAAGTCGCACGCCTCGGACACGCACGACTCGATCGCGTGGCTGAGCGCGTCCAGGCCGGTGTGCGCGGTCAGCTCGCTCGGCATCGTCGTCAGCACTTCGGGATCGGTGATCGAGATCTCGGGAACGAGCGCGCGGCCGCCGATCGTCGCCTTGATCCGGCGCGCGGTGTCGGTCACCACGCAAAACTGCGACACGTCGGAGCCCGACCCTCCCGTGGTGGGCACCATCACCGTCGGCGGGATCGGAGCGGTGGCGCGGTCGATGCCCTCGTAATCGAGGATGTGACCGCCGTTGCCGCTGAGGATCGCCACCGCCTTGGCCACGTCGATGCAACTCCCGCCGCCGATCGCCAGGAGCGCGTCGCACCCGCTCTCGAGATAGCTCTCGAACGCGGCCTGCACCTCGAAGTCCTTCGGGTTCGGCGTCAGGTCGTGCCAAAGCCGGTACGACACGCTGACGTCGGCGAGATGCGGCATGGCGCGTTCCACCCACCCGGCCGCCAGGACCCCCGGATCGCTTACCAGCATCGGGCGCCGCCCGCCGACTCGCCGGACCGCTCCACCAACCTCGCCAAGCGTGCCGATTCCGAAGATCACCTCGGGAATCAGGAACTTGCTGACGCGCGGGCGCGGTGGCGCCGCCGGGACTGTCGCTCCGGGGACGGACGTGAGGTTCTCCACTCCTCTTCGCTGCTGCAGAGCCGGCCAGGGATCCTAGCGCTGGCAGGGCGTCGCCGTGGGTCTAAGTCAGGGGTCGGACCTCAGCCGCGGATCTGCTCGGGATCCCAGCCCAGACAGACGCGCCCGTAGCGCTGACCCCTCACGTATAGCGCTACCGACATCGTTGTCAGCACCGCGCCGGTGTCGCGCGCGTAGGTCCGGGGCCCGACGTCAGCGGATAAGGCCCTCGGCCCGCGCCCACGCCACGGTCTTGTGAATCGTCTCGCGCGGCTCGGTGTAGCGCACGCCCAGCTCGCGTCCGGCGCGCGAGCCGTCGTAGCGGTGGCCGTGCAGCAGCGTCCGGACCATCTCGCGGCACACCGGCGGATGGCGCCCAAGCAGCCGGAAGCCACGCTCGACGGCGGCCGCCGCGACGGTCGCGGCCCGACGCGGCACGAGCCGAGGGCGGGCCTGCACGCCGGCGACATCGGCCGCCAGCGCCAGCGCGTCCTCGATCGCCAGCGTCATCCCGTTCAGCAGATACCGCTCACCGTCCGCGCCGCGCTCGCAGGCCAGCAGATGCCCGGCAACACAGTCGTCGATGTCGACGAGGCTGACGACGGTCGGGACGAAGAACTTCAACCGCCCGTCGAGGAACGCGAGCAGGAAGCGACCGGTGCCGCCGGCGCGCCCCGGCCCCTGCACGGAGGAGGGATTGACACACACCACGTCCTGACCGACCTCGCGCGCGGCGGCGAGCGCGGCGCGCTCGCCTTCGGTCTTGGTCCGCTCGTAGGTCGAGAGGTACCAGCCGCGATGGGGCGTGCGCTCGTCGCCCACCGTCCCCGGCGCCTCGCCGATCGTCGCCGCCGAGGAGGTGTGCACGAGCCGGCGGATGCCCGCGCGGGCCGCGGCGCGGACGGCGGCGACCGCGCCGTCGACGTTCATGCGCTGCATCGGGCGCGGGTCCTCGACGCACAGCGAGTTCACGCCGGCGACGTTGTAGGCGCACTCGCATCCCGCCATCCCTTGGGCCAAGGCATCCTCATCGAAGCCATCGCCGCGCGTCACCGTGACGCCGCGGGCGGACAGCGCGGAGGCGGCGATGTCCGAGCGTGCCAGCCCGACCACGTCGTCGCCGCGTTCGAGCAACCTCGTCACGAGCGCCGTACCGATCACGCCCGTCCCACCGGTGACGAATACGCGGGCCACGCGCGCGATTCAGGAGCGGAGCGCGGCGGAGAACTGGACGATGTAGTCGATCCCGGACCAGGCGGTGACGGCCGCCGCGATCACCAGTGCCCACTGATCGAGGTAGACGCCGGCGATCACCGCGTCCGGGCGCAGGATCGCGAGCGTGATCGCGACGAACTGAACCGTAGCCTTCCACTTGCCTAGCATCGAGGTCTCGAAGTGACGCCCGCCCGATTCGACCGCGGCACGCAGCCCGAGAATCGTGAACTCGCGTCCGATGATCACCAGCGCCACCCACGGCGAGGCGCGGTGCATGGACACGAGCGCGATCAGGGCTGTGGTGACCAGCAGCTTGTCGGCGGTGGTGTCGAGGAACCCGCCGAGCCGCGTGGTGACCCCCCAGCGGCGGGCCAGGCGGCCGTCCAGCCAGTCGGTGGCGGCAGCGACGGCGAACACGATCGCGGCCGCGGTATACGAGGCATCCAGCACGAGCGCCATCACCGCGGGGCAGGCCACGAAACGAAGGCCCGTACCGGCAGCAAGCATCCGGGATGAGCGCAAGGAGCTCAACGTACCGGCTTCCACGTTGGGAATGAGGCTACCTCACAGCAACGCAGCGCCTAGGGCGCGGGCGGCCACCGCGGTATCCGCCTCGAGGGCTTTCAAGGCCGCCGCCCGCGCATCCGCCAGCTCGACGCCGCGCAGCGCCTCCTTGACCTCCGGCACGAGCGCCGGCGCCATGCTCAGCTCGGTCACCCCCAGCCCGGCGAACAGCACCGCGCTCGGTGGGTCCCCCGCGAGCTCGCCGCACACCCCGACCCAGCGCCCGTGGGCACGCGCACCGGCCACCGTCTCTGCGACGAGGCGCAACACCGCCGGCTGCGGCCCGGTCAGGAGCGCCGCCAGTCGCTCGTTGCCGCGCTCGGCGGCCATCGTGTACTGCGTGAGGTCGTTGGTCCCGAGCGAGAAGAAGTCGACGTGCGCGGCCAGGCGGGCCGCGGTCAGCGCCGCGGCTGGGACCTCGACCATGATCCCGAACTCGAGCGGTGCGTCGATCCCCGTATCGGCGCGGGCCTGCTCGAGCACGGCGCGGGCGGCGCGGATCTCGTCGAGCGTGGCGACCATCGGCAGCATGACCTTGATCGGGTGCTCGGCCGCGACCCGCAGAATCGCCCGCAGCTGTGAGGTGAGCACGTCGGTGCGCTCGAGCGTCAGCCGCAGCCCGCGCACCCCGAGAAACGGATTGGCCTCGGGCGGCATGGGGAGCGCCGGCAGCGGCTTGTCGGCGCCGGCGTCGAGGGTGCGGACGACCAACGGGCGACCGTCGAGGGCGGTGGCGATCTCGCGCAGCGTCGCCGCCTGTTCGTCCTCGCTGGGCAGCTCGGCGCGGTCGAGGAACAGAAACTCGGTGCGCAGCAGGCCGACGCCCTCGGCACCGAGCTCGACGGCGCGCGCAGCCTCCTTGGCCGAGCCCAGGTTGGCGACCACCTCGATCCGAGTGCCGTCGCGGGTGGCTCCGAGTTCGTGGGCGCGTTCGCGCGCCTGGATGCGCCGGCGTTCCGCCCGCTCGCGGCGCTCGCTCGCCTCGCGCCGCACGTCCGCCGGTGGATCGACCTGGACGGTGCCCTGGTCGCCGTCGAGCAGGACCGTCATACCGTCCTCGATCGCGAGCACGCCCTCACCGATCCCCAGCACCGCCGGGAGCGCGAGCGCCCGGGCGAGGATCGCCGCATGGGCGGTGGCGGTGCCGTGGGCGGTGGCGATCCCGATCACCTTCGCCGGGTCGAGGGCCGCCGCGTCCGCCGGCGTCAGCTCGCCGGCGATCACGATCCCTTCGACGGCCAACCGTGCCGAATCCGAGTCACCGCCGGTCAGGGCACTCACCACCCGTCGCCCCACATCAAGCACGTCGGCGGCGCGCTCCTGCAGCAGCGGTTCCTCGAGCGCGCGGTAGCGCGCCGCGACCTCCTGCGCCGCGTCGTAGAACGCGCGCTCCGCACGGGCGCCGGCCTCGATCGCGCGGTATGCCGGCTCGAGCAACGCCTCGTCTTCGAGCAGCACCAGGTGCGCGTTGAAGATCGCCGCCTCCGCCTTGCCGGCGCGAGCGGCCAGCGTGTCGCGATCGCGCTCGATCGCGGTCCTCGCCGTCGCTATCGCCTCGCCCAGCCGCTCCTGCTCGCTCTCGGGATCTTCGGCGGCCCGCTCCGGCGGAGGCGCGAAGGCGCCGTGCAGGTGGTGCGCCGGCCCGACCACGACCCCGGCTGACGCGGGTACGCCGGTGAGGACGGCACCCGCCTCCGGTGGTCCGCCGCGATCGTCCTGCTCCCGCGGCGCGCCCACGGACACCGACGGTGGTGACCGTACCGGCGCTACCGGACGGGGCGGTGGCTGCGCGGCCACACCGTCCCCAAAGCCCTCGTCGGCGAGTTCCTCGAGGGCCGCGATCACCTCGCTCGCCTGCGGCCCGGACGCGCTCACCACCAGCGTGTCCCCGAACCGCGCCCCGAGCGCGACCACGTTGGTCAGGCTCCTCGCCCCCACGGGCGGGCCGCCGCCGGCTTTGGCCACGCGCACGTCGGCGTCGAACCCCCGCGCGGTTTCGACGAAGCGTGCCGCCGGGCGGGCATGCAGGCCGATCGCGTTGCGGACCGGGATGGAGGCCTCGGCGTCCGCCGGTGGCGCCGGGGCCTCCAGCGCGGGTGCCGCCGCGCCCGGGACCCCCAGTTGTGAGCTCTTCATCGCGAGCGCGCCGCGGGCCTCGGCCGCCACCTCCTCGAGCGACGCGCCACCGCCGGCCGCGGCCGCGGCCGCCACCGCCCCCTCGACGAGCGGTGCCTCGCTCAGCACCACCTTTCCCGGCGTGTCGCCGAGCAGCTCGACCGCGAACTCGGCGCTCATCAGCGCGCTCCCCAGGTCCATCAGGACGAGCACTCCGTCGGGGGACATCACCCGCTCGACCGCGGCCTGGACCTTTTCCGCGCTCGTGCCCAGCACGCCCGGCTCGTCGGTGCCGCCCGCCGCCTCGAGGGCGAGTTCAGCCGAACCCATTTCCCGCGCGAGCGCGACCACGCCTTCCGCGAGCGCCTCGCTGTGAGAGACGACGACGATGCCCACCATGTCGGACGCGCCCCGGAGTCGAGACTCAGAGCCCGTAGGCCCGGTGCAGGTAGTCGATCGGGTGCACCGACTTCTGACCGGTGGCGTGCGTGATCTGCCACCGGCAGGTCTCGCTGTCGCACGCGACCTCGCCGGCGCCCGACGCCTCCACCTGGCCGAACAGGTCCGCCCCGACCGCCATCGCGATGTCGTACTTCTCCGCTTTGAGCCCGTAAGTGCCGGCGATCCCACAGCAGCGGGCGTTGCCCTCGGTGACCTCGAGACCCGGGATCAGCGCGAACAGCTCGAGCGCCGGCTTGCCGATCCAATGACCCTGCTGCTGGCAGGGCGCGTGGTAGAAGATGTGCTCGTTGACCGGCCTGAAGTCGGTCTTGAGCTCGCCGCGGTCGTGGAGCTCGAGGAGCAATTCGCAGATGTCGTAGGTCCGCTCGGACAGGAGCTTGAGGTCGGGATCGTCCTCGAGCGACAGGATCTCGCGCGCCTCCCGCTTGAGCATCAGCGTGCAGCTCGTCGCGTTGCCGACGACGAGCATGTTCGGGTCGTCGCGCAGATAGGGGGCGAAGTCGCGCCCGCGGCGCAGTACGACCTTCCGGGCATCGTCGAACAAGCCGCTCGACTGCAGTGGCAGGCCGCAGCAATCCTGCTTGGGCACGATCACCTCGAAGCCGTTGTGCTCGAGGATCTGAACCACCTTCTCCCCTTCCCATGGCTCGTAGTACTCGGTGCCGCAGCCGTGGAAGTAGAGGATCTTGCGTCCGGTCTGAGGGCTGGTTCGGCCGTGAGCCCAGCGCGAGAAGCGGCGCCCGGCGAACGCCGGCACCGCCGCGTCGCGATGCACGCCGAGCGTCTTCTCGGCGAGCACGCGCAGCGGACCGGAGGCCAGCGTGAAATTGGCGATTCGGGCCGTCGGGGTGCCGGCACGGCCCAGCCATGTGGGCCGGGTGATGATGCGGTCCCGCAACGGGATGCCCTTCTGCCGCTTGAGCTTGTCGCGCGCCTGGGCGTTGACCTCCGCGATCTTTACCCCCTGCGGGCACACCATCGAGCAGATCCCGCACCCCGAGCAGTAGTCGACGGACGACTCGACCGAAGGCTCGTCGGCGACCCGGTAGCGCTCGGCCTGCGGGCCTGTGTACTTGGGTCCCCCGAACAGCGGTGTCACGTTCGAGACCGGGCACTGGGTCTCGCAGATCGTGCACTTGACGCAGTGATCGATCGACCCGCGAAGCAGCAGATCCTCGAGGATGCCGTTCGTCATGCTGCCTCCGCGCGGGCTCCGCCGGCGGACAGGACCAGCTGCGCGGCCCGCGAGCCGCTGGCCAGGGCGATGCCCTCGCCCGATCCCTCGCGCCAGGAGATCGCGCCGGGCAGCGCGGCGCCCGCCACGACGACATTATCCGCACCCTCGGCCCGGAGCTGGGCGTCGACGGCGACGCCGACGCGGGACATCGGTTGCTCGGCGAGGTATTCGGGAAGGAAGCGGGGCTCGCCCGGTCCGGGCACGCCGCGCAACGGCAGGCCCAGCACGCGATCGCGCGTGACCCAATCGGAGTCGAGCTCGATCGCGCCCGAGCTGAACCCGCCCGCAGCGAACACGAACCAGGGCGCGGCGTACACCGCGTCGTGGCCGGCCGCTCGCGTGGCCACTGAGGTCACGCGCGAGCCGGCGCGCTCAGCGCTCACCACCTCGGCTCCGAGCACGAGCCGGCCGCCCGCGCGTCGCAGCGCCACTCGCAGAATTTCGTACAGGCGCATGCCGGGAACCGACGGCGGCAGCGTGGGGATCTCGAACACGGGGCGGCCGAGGCGACGCTCGAGGTCCGACCAGGCGCTGTGCGGGTCGCGGATGCCGAGCATCGCCGGCAACCCGATGCTCTCGTCGGCCTGCAGCTTGAGCGCGAGCCGGCCCGCAAACGCCGCTCGCCAGGCCGGGTCGTCGAACCGCCGCGCCAGGCCCAGCGCGTTCTGGTCGGCCTTGATGACCTCGATCTCGGCCTCCACCCAACGAGCCGCGATTCCGGCGCGGCCGAGGTTCGCGGCGCACAGCGCGGGGTGGAAGTCGCGAAGCGCCCGCGAACCGACCACGCACACGCGCTCTAGCGAGTCGCCGTCACCGTGAGCCATCGTTTCCGGGACCAGCGCCGACGGCCGCAGCGCGCCGACCGCGGTCGGGAACAGGCGGTTTCGCTCGAGGTCGCCGACGTAGCGATAGCCGGGCAGCGGTCCCGATTCAACCCGCGACTGGAACCAGTGAGCCGACTCTGCCACCGCGTCCGCACCCAGGAGTGCATATGGGTGATCGGGGCGCGCGGCGACAAAGTCTCCGAGGGCGGCCAGCGGCGCGGCGACCCGCTCGGGCGCGTACCCGAGCACGTCGATCGTGCCGGGGGCCAGGTGCGTCGATCCGACGCCCTTGGCGAGCACGCACACGCGCGCGCCACCCTCGGCTAGTCGCGCCCCGGCGACCATGCCCGCGGTGCCGCCGCCGATCACGACGGCGTCATAACGCAGCTGTCCGCTCACGTCGCTACGGCCTCCGGCTGCGGCAGCGGTAGATGCTCCACGTCGAGCACGCCTTGGAAGATCCATTCGTCGAACCGGGTCTGGCGCAGCTGATCCCCGTAGAGGATCGGCCACGTCCCTCTCCACCGCTCCTCGAGGAATTCGAGGAGCGATTTGTCGGCCTGCTCGGCGCTCAGACCGTCGAGACCGTGCAGGATGCCGGTGGCTCGGTAGATGCAGAACCCGCCCTGGCATGGTCCCATCCCGAGCCGGAGCAGGCGGCGGATGTCGTCGAGGTTGGTGGTGGCGCGGCGGCGAATCGACTCCTCGAGCTTCCACCGCGGGACGAGCTCGCAGTCACAGATGATCTGCTCGTCGACGAGGTTCTTCTCCTTGCGCTCGAGTCGCTCTGCGAGCATGTAGGTCGCGTGGCCCTCGGAGCCGGGGAGCGGCTCGGTCTTGGTCGTGCAGGGGCGCTCGTCGCCGAGGTGCCGGCTGACAGCGGCCATCGTGTCCTCGGCCATCAACCGGAAGGTCGTCAGCTTCCCTCCGGTGATCGTTACGAACCCCGTGACGCCGTCGCGCTCGGCATGGTCGAGCACCGCGTGCGCGCGTGTGACGTCGCGCGTGTCGGTGTCGAGGGCCTTGGCGTCCTCGAACAGCGGCCGCACGCCGGTCCACACACGCAGCGCTCTCGCCTGGCGGAAGCCGGGGACGAGCTTCTCGCCGTCGTCGAGCATCGCGTCGACCTCCTCCTGGAGCACCGTGTGGTCGTCGGGGTCGTCGGTGTGCTCGTCCGTGGTGCCGATGATGCAAACCGTGTGGATCGGGACGATGATGTCGCCGTCGCTGGGCATCTGACAGCGATTGATGCACGTGTTCACCAGGCGGTGGTTCATCGCGATCATGATCCCCCGGCCCGGCAGAATGCGGACACCCTCGATGCCCGCCAGGTCGGCGACCCGACCGGCCCACGCACCCGAAGCGTTGACGGTGACACGGGCCTCGATGTCGAGCTCCTCGCCGGTGGCGTGACCGCGCACGCGAGCGCCGGTGATCACGTCGCCGTTTCGATGGATGGCAATGACCTCGTGGTAGGGAAGGATCCGCGCGCCACGTTGCTGGGCGCCGCGGGCCATCGCCCACACGGTCTTCCACACGTCGATGTTCCCGTCGGGGACGCGGAAGACGCGCGAGATGCCCGGGTTCAGGCGCGGCTCCTCTCGGAGCGCGACCGCGGGATCGATCTCCTCGCAGTCGACGCCGGTGTCGCGGCATCCCTTGGCGAACCTGTCGGCGTAGGCGGGATCGTCATACGGGGTCGTGACGAAGAACCCCCCGACGTCCTCGATGCAGTCGGCCGCGATGTTCCGGACGATACGGTTCTCCTGGACGCATTCCGTCGCGGCGTGCGGATCCTTGACCGCGTAGCGGCCACCGGAGTGCAGCAGGCCGTGAAAGCGCCCGCTCGTGCCCTCGGCCAGGTCCGCGCGATCGACCAGCACCACGTCGTAACCGCGCAGCGACGCGTCCCAGGCCACGCCCGCGCCCGTGGCGCCACCCCCGATAACCAAGACGTCGGTGCTAAGCGTGGCCATAGACGTGAGCCTACTCCGCCGAAGGCGGCCGGTGGGACCGCCTTCGGCGTCGAGGTTCAGAGCAGTCGGTCAATCGAATTGTCGGCGGCGCCTGACGGCGGCGCCTTAGTCGACCCAGTCGAACGTCCGGGTGATGGCCTTCTTCCACTCCTTGTAGTACTCGTCGCGCTTGGCGGCGTCCATGCTCGGCTCCCACCGCTTGTCCTCGGCCCAGTTGTCACGGACGTCCTGCTCGCTGTCCCAGAAGCCGACGGCGAGCCCGGCCGCGTACGACGCGCCCAGCGCGGTCGTCTCGGCCACCACGGGCCGGACCACCGGCACCCCGAGGATGTCGGCCTGGAACTGCATCAGCAGGTCGTTGGCCACCATGCCGCCGTCGACCTTGAGCTCGGTCAGGGTGACGCCGGAGTCGGCCTCCATCGCGTCCATCACCTCGCGCGTCTGGAACGCGGTTGCCTCGAGCGCGGCGCGGGCGACGTGGCCGGCGTTGACGTACCGCGTCAGGCCGGCGAACACGCCGCGGGCGTTCGACTTCCAGTACGGCGCGAACAAGCCGCTGAAGGCGGGCACGATGTACAGCCCGCCGTTGTCGTCCACCGACTTGGCCAGCTCCTCGACCTGCGGGGCGGCCTCGATCATGTGCAGGTTGTCGCGCAGCCACTGCACGAGCGCGCCGGTGATCGCGATCGAGCCCTCAAGCGCGTACACGCACGCCTGGTCGCCGATCTTGTAGCAGGCCGTGGTCAGCAGCCCGGACTTGGATTGCACGGCCTCGGTGCTCGTGTTGAGCAGCATGAAGTTGCCCGTGCCGTACGTGTTCTTGGCGTCGCCGGTGTCGAAGCAGGCCTGGCCGAACGTCGCCGCCTGCTGGTCGCCGAGGTCGCCGGCGATGTTGATCCCGGTCAGGCTGCCGGCCCTGACCTCGCCATAGACCTCGCTCGAGGCCCTGATCTCGGGCAGCATCGACATCGGCACCCCGATCGTGGCGGCGATGCCCTCATCCCAGGACAACGTCTCGAGATTCATCAGCATCGTCCGGCTGGCGTTCGTCACGTCGGTGATGTGCAAACCGCCGTTGGTGCCGCCGGTCAGGTTCCAGATGCACCAGGTGTCGATGTTCCCGAACATCAGATCGCCGGCCTCGGCCCTGGCGCGGGCGCCGTCGACGTTGTCGAGGATCCACCGGACCTTCGGACCCGAGAAGTACGTCGCCAGCGGCAGGCCGACGTGGCTGCGGAACCGATCCTGACCGCCGTCGGCGGACAGCTCGTCGACCAGCTTGTCGGTCCGCGTGTCCTGCCACACGATCGCGTTCATCACCGGCTCGCCGGTGTTGCGGTCCCAGACGACCGTCGTCTCGCGCTGGTTGGTGATGCCGAGCGCGGCGATGTCGTCCCGGGCGGCCCCGGCTGACTCCATCGCCTCGTCGAGCACCTCCTGGCAGCGCGCCCAGATCTCCTTCGGATCGTGCTCGACCCAGCCCGGCCTGGGATAGATCTGCTCGTGTTCCTTCTGCGATACCGCCGCAACTCGGCCGGAGTGGTCGAAGACCATCGCCCGCGAGCTGGTCGTCCCCTGATCGAGTGCCACTGAGTACTTCGCCATGCCTGTTCTCCTTTAGCCCGCGAGCGCCTCGGCGGCGCTCTTGAACAAGTAGTAAGTGGAGGTCGCCCCAGGGTCTTGGTGGTCCTTGCTCCGCTCCCCCAGGTAGCTGGCGCGCCCCTTGCGCGCGATCATCGGCGTCGTTGCCTTCATCCCGTCCTGCGCGGCCTGCGCCGCCGCGCGCAGGCCGCTGTCGAGGTCGGACGCAGACTCGAGCGCCTCGACGCCCGGGATCAACGCGTCCACCATCGTCTTGTCTTCGGCAACCGCTTTCCCCCTCGCCTGGACTCCGTCCAGGCCCTTGCGCCAGGCCGTCGCGTACGCCGGCAGATCGACCTCCTCCTGGCCCGCCAGGGCATTGCCCATCTGCAGGAACAGCGTCCCGTACAGCGGGCCGGCGGCCCCGCCGACGGTCGACACGAGCGCCATCGCGACGGTCTTGAGCACGGTACCCGGATCTGCCTGCTCCGCCGCGCCGAGCCGCTCCAGGGCCTTGACCATGCCTCGATTCATGTTGGTCCCGTGATCGCCGTCGCCGATCGCCGTGTCGAGCGCGACCAGCTCTTCCCGGTGCTCGGACATCTCGCCGGCGAACCGGTTCATCCAGTCGAGGGTGGCGTCGCGCGTGATCGCCACCGTCAGCTGCCCGAGATCGCCACTGTCACGCACCCCAGCGCAAGCCCGGAGTGTTCACCGGAGCGTCCCAATAGCGGACCATCTCGTCGTCGAGCTTGAGCAGGGTGATCGAGCACCCCTGCATCTCGAGCGAGGTGATGTAGTTGCCGATCAGGTTGCGCTCGATCGTGAGGCCGTGCTCCTGGGCGATCTTGGCCACCTCGCCGTACATGACGTACAGCTCGATCAGCGGAGTCCCACCCATGCCGTTCATGAACGCGAGCACGCGATCCCCCGAGGAGAACGGAAGGTCCTCGAGGATCGGGGTCATCAACCGCTCGGCGATCTGCGACGCGGGACCGATCTTCTCGCGGAAGCGGCCCGGCTCGCCGTGGATGCCGATGCCGATCTCGACCTCGTCCTCGCCGAGCTCGAAGCTCGGCTTGCCCGACGCGGGCGTGATGCACGGCGTCAGCGCCATGCCCATCGACCGGCCGTTCGCGTTGACGCGACGCCCGAGCTCCGCCACTTCCTGCAGCGACTTGCGGTCCTCGGCGGCGCCGCCGCAGATCTTCTCGACCAGGACCGTCACGCCCACGCCGCGGCGCCCCGCGGTGTAGAGCGAGTCCTCGACGGCGACATCGTCGTTGGTCAGGACGGTCTCGACCTCGATCTCCTCGCCCCGGCCCATCTCGGCGGCCATGTCGAAGTTCATCACGTCGCCGGTGTAGTTCTTGACGATGTGGATCACGCCGGCCCCGCCGTTGACCGCCTTGGTCGCCTCGATCATCTGATCGGGCGTGGGCGAGGTGAACACCTCGCCTGGACAGGCCGCGTCGAGCATGCCCGGCCCGACGTAGCCGCCGTGCATCGGCTCGTGACCCGAGCCGCCTCCCGAGACGAGTCCCACCTTGCCCTGGACCGGCGCGTCGATGCGAACGATGAACGCAGGGTCGTACGACACGCGCACTCGATCACCGTGCGCGGCTTCGACGCCACGAAGCGCGTCCCGCAGGACCGCGTCGGGCGCATTGATGAGCTTCTTCATGCCCCTTTCCTTCCGTCAGTGTGAACGGAACTTTGGGTTACAACCGCACAGTCGGCACGGCGCGCCGCTCGAGTGTGCGGTTGTGACCCCCGTACGTGCGCGAATGCACGTTCACCAGGACCGGGCGGTCGAGTGTGCGGATGCGACCCAGCACGGCCGTCGCAGGGCCGACGGCGGCGCTTTGCCGTCAGGTCAGCACCGATAATGCCCAGCAAGCACCCTCCTTCTGGACCAAAACGCTCTCCACCCACGAGCCTTGCTTGCGACAATAACGGAAACGGTGCGACAATGTCAAACACCGTTCGGACCGCGGTTTGGGCGCGCCGCCAAGCCACGTTTGGGCATCGGAGGGCTGAGGGAGGGCTGCACAAGTACCCGGTCGCATCCAATCCATCGAGCGCGCGGCCGCCATCCTACGGCTCCTTTCGGGACGCTCGCGCCGGCTCGGGGTGGCCGAGCTCGCCGGCGAGCTGAGGCTGCCGAAGGGGACCGTGTACGGCATCCTCAGGACCCTCCAGGCCGTCGGCTTCGTCGAGCAGGACCGGGAGTCCGGCAAGTACCAGCTCGGCCCTGCGCTCCTGCACATGGGCTCGAGCTATCTCGACGGCAACGAGCTCCGCACCCGCGCGCTGAACTGGGCCGACGGGTTGGCCACTCGCAGCGGCGAGAGCGTGCGGATCGGGACCCTGCACGAGAACCAGGTGTTGATCGTCCACCACGTGTTCCGGCCCGACGACAGCCGCCAGGCGCTCGAGGTGGGTAGCCTCCTGCCCGCCCACGCCACCGCGCTCGGCAAGGCGCTGCTCGCCAACCACAACTACATCGCGGCCGCGTTCGCACCCGGGTCCCTGTCTAGCTTCACCCCCGCGACGGTGACCGACATCTACCGCTTCCGCCAGGAGCTCGAGGCGATCGGCGAGCGAGGATGGGCCGCGGACGTGGGCGAGTTGTTCCACGGCACCGCCTCGATCGCCGCCCCGATCGAGGATCGCCGCCGGGTGACGGTCGGCGCGATCGGGATCGCCGGACCGATCGAGCGGCTGTGCGACGGTCGGCAACCGCGTCCCGAGTTCGTCGACTACGTGATGGAGGCCGCCCGCGCGGTCTCGCGCGAGCTCGGCGCGATCCCCTGGTAACGGCCCGCCCCGCATAGACTGCCGCTTGGCCATGAATGGGCGCTACGTAGCCTCGATCGACCAAGGGACGGCGTCGTCGAGGTGCTTCGTATTCGACGACCGTGCCCGGATCGTGTCGGTCTCGCAGCAGGAGCACCGCCAGCACTTTCCCCGGCCGGGTTGGGTCGAACACGATCCGGAGGAGATCCTGCGCAACGTGCTCCTGGTGGTGCGCGTGGCCCTCGACAAGGCGGACCTGACCCCCCAGGACCTGTGCGCGCTCGGGATCGCCAACCAGCGCGAGACCACCGTCCTGTGGGACGTCCGCACCGGTGCGCCCGTGCACAACGCGATCAACTGGGCCGACACGCGGACCGATCGCCTCTGCCGGGAGTTCGCCCGCAAGCTCGGCCAGGAGCTATTCCGCGGGAAGACCGGGCTTCCGGTCACGACGTACTTCTCCGGACCGAAGATCCGGTGGCTGCTCGACCACATCCCGGGCCTGCGCGAGCGCGCCGAGGCGGGCGAGGTGCTGTTCGGGACGATCGACTCGTGGCTGGTCTGGAACTTGTGCGGCCGTCACGTCACCGACGTCACCAACGCGAGCCGCACGCTGCTGATGAACCTCCACACCCTCGATTGGGACCCCGAGCTGCTCGACGCGCTCGGCGTTCCGGCCGCGATGCTCCCCGAGATCCGCCCGTCGTCTGAGGTGTACGGCGAGGCCGGCGCGCCGCTGGCTGGAGTCCCCGTCGCCTCGGCGCTCGGCGACCAGCACGCCGCGCTCGTCGGGCAGACGTGTTTCAAGGCGGGTGACGCCAAGTGCACGTTCGGGACCGGCAGCTTCTTCGTGCTCAACACCGGGGCGCGCCCCGTCACTTCGAAAAACGGCCTGCTGACGACGCTGGCGTACAAGCTCGGGTCGGCCGAGCCGATGTATGCACTGGAGGGCTCGATCGCGGTCACCGGTGCACTGGTGCAGTGGTTCCGCGACAACCTGGGTTTGATCGGGAGCGCACCCGAGATCGAGACGCTGGCGTTGACGGTCGAGGACAACGGCGGGTGTTACTTCGTTCCCGCCTTCTCCGGCCTGTTCGCGCCGCACTGGCGCAGCGACGCCCGCGGCGTGATCACGGGGCTGACCAGTTACATCAACAAGGGTCACCTGGCGCGTGCCGTGCTCGAGGCCACCGCGTGGCAGACGCGCGAAGTGGTCGAGGCGATGAACACCGATTACGGCGCGCCGCTCTCGGAACTGCGCGTCGACGGTGGGATGACGCCGAACAACCTGCTGATGCAGTTCCTGGCCGACGTCCTCGACATTCCGGTGATGCGACCGATCGTGGCCGAGACGGTGTCACTTGGCGCTGCCTACACGGCGGGGCTGGCGGTGGGCTTCTGGCCGGACACCGACAGCCTGAGCAAGAACTGGCACAAGGCCGCAGAGTGGCTGCCAAGCATGGACAGCGTGGCGCGCGAGCGCGCCTACCGGAAGTGGAAGAAGGCGGTGGCGCGGACCGTCGACTGGGTCGACGACGACGAGTGAGCAGTCCCCGCGCTTAACGCACGTCGGGGCGGCGGCACCGCGCCGTGCCGTCGCCCCGCGTGTGGTTCGCAGCCCCTTCTAAATCAGGGGATACGCTCGGGACCGGGCCGATCCTGGACGGTCTCGCCCTCGGCGATGATCCCCGGTTCTGGTGGTTTCCGGGCGATCAGGATCGACCGGATGAACGCGTCGTAGAAGAACGAGGCGAGAGCCGCCCCGATCAGAGGCCCGACGATCGGCACCCAGAAGTAGTCGGTTATTCTGCCGCTGTTGACCAGGTAGTTGCCAGGCAACGCCTGCTTGCCCCAGCCCGCGATGAAGGCGAACAAGCGCGGACCGAAGTCGCGAGCGGGGTTGATCGCGTAGCCGGCGTTGGCTCCGAACGAGATGCCGACCGCCATCACGATCATGCCGACGATCCACGGTGTCAGGTTGGACCCCACCGCGAGGCCGTACTCGTCGGTCACAGCCCACACGAACAACGCCAGGAAGAACGTACCCACAATCTGGTCGACTAACGGCCCCCACACCGACGAGAAATAGGGTGCCGGGAACGTCGCGAACGTGCTGTAGGTGCCCTTGGACGCATAGGTCCCCCGGACGATGTGATGGGCGGTGTTGAACGCGTCGATCGCGTTGACGTAGACGAGGTACACGAGCGCCGCCCCGACGAAGCAGCCGAACACCTGGGCGACCCAGTAAACCGGCACCTTGTTCCACGGCAACTGTTTACGGATCGCGGCCCCGAGCGTGATCGCGGGGTTGATGTGCGCGCCGGTGACGCCACCCACGGTGTACACGGCGAAGCACACGGCCAGGGCCCATCCCCAGGTGATCAGCAGCCAGTCCCCCCCAGAATTGAGGATGTTCGCGTATTCGCCGCGCCCAGACCCGGGGAGCGCCCAGAGCATTGCCACCACCCCGTCGCCAAAGCAGATCAGGATGAAGCAGCCGAAGAACTCGGCCCACAGCTCTCCGATGATGCCCTGCCGCCAGCGAAGCGGGAGCGGGCCGACTGCCATTGACTCAGCTACGGTGCTCACACAACCTCCTCCTCTGAGACGTTGAGTTCAGGAATGCGCTCCCGCTCTCGCGCAGTCGCCGATGATGTTCGTCTGAGGGAGGTGCGCCTCCTGCCCGTGGGCGAGACCGTGCATGAGCGCGCGCCGCGGCGCGACGGTCCCGCGCAGCATCCTCCAGCGTCGTGCACCGAGGCCCGACTCTCGTCCTGCCTGAGTTCACTGGAACCACCCTCAGATCCTCCGCCCGGGTTGGGCGACGCGGCGACCCACGTGCATCCGCGGTAGGACCGAGATTACCAGCGTGCGTGCGACAATGTCAAACGCTGTTCGGGTAGGCGGCGCGCTGGTCCGTTCCGGCAGTGGCTGCCACTCGCCGCTTAGTGACGGGTTCCGACGGGCGTGCGCTTGCGGTAGGGCGAGCGGTAGGGGCTGACGGAGCCGTTTTGGAAGAAGGTGCGGACCGCCTCCATCACCTGATCGGCGTCGGCGGTCG
Organism: Solirubrobacteraceae bacterium; assembly: GCA_035625625.1. GTDB lineage: Bacteria > Actinomycetota > Thermoleophilia > Solirubrobacterales > Solirubrobacteraceae > Palsa-465. The sequence goes on along the minus strand of DASPPG010000298.1, from coordinate 143,599 downwards.
CGGTGATCGGCTCGCCGAACGCGACCTCGATCCGGTGGCGGCGGGATACCGTCGTCGCGCGCCGGCGGCTGGGCCAGAAGCGGCCCGGCGGCATCGCCTCGGCCGTGCCCGTGACCCGGATGGGGACGATGGTCAGGTGGTGGGCGGCCGCCAGCACCGCGGCGCCGCGGCGCAGGGGACCGGGCATGCCGTCGCGCGAGCGCGTCCCCTCGGGGTAGAGCAGCAGGCTCCAGCCCTGGTCGAGCAACCGGTCGAGGTGGCCGCCGTTCTTCGACATGCTCCCACCGCGCCGGCGCTCGATCGGCACCGTGTTGAAGATCAGCGAGACCGCCGAGGCGACCAGCCGGTTGCGGTAGAAGTAGTCGGCTGCGGCCGCCACGACCGTCCGCTTACGCAGCCGGCGGGGGAGCGCGGACAGGATGACGGGCGTGTCGAGATGGCTGGCGTGGTTGGCGACGAGGATGATCGGACCCTTGACATCCTCGAGCTTCTCCCGACCGCTCGCGCGGCGCGCGGCGTAGTAGTCCATGAGGGGGTTGAGCACGAAGCGCATGAAGTTCTCGCGGATCAGGCCGGCCAGCCAGGATCGCGCCCAGGGGATGTCGAGCTGGGCGGCAGCGGCACGCAGCTGACGCCCGCGCTCGGGGGCGGCGCGCGCGACGTCCAGCCCGCGTGCCGGCGCGGCGCGCGCAGCGTCCAAAACCCGGCGCCTGCGGGAGCGCTTACGACGGAACTGCATTACGGGGGTGGTACCCCCTCCTGTGATCTTCGTTACAGGTGTCGCGAAGTAGTGCCAACCGGTACTTCTGAGGGCTGTCTTGCCCGTGCTTGGCCCACCTGACACCGACTTTCTCAACGCTCGCCCCCGCCCGCCCGGTGAATCCGGATTCACGCGGGCATAGCGCGAACTTCGCCCCTCTCGGCGGTCGAGGCGAGTGTGAGTGCTCGACTTATTGGCGCTCACAGGCGCGCGCCGGCGATCCGCAACTACGATTAGCCGGGCTCGTGCGGCCCCGGCGCTTCTCACCCGACCCGTTCCGACCCGCCTCGGTCGTGACCGACGACCTCCGCGACCACCCGGTCGTCCGCACCCTCCTGCGCCGGCGCGAGGAGGGCTCGCGGCCCGGCGCCAGGGCCGACGGGCGGCGGGTGGCGCTGGTGATCGAGGGCGGCGGAATGCGCGGGGTGGTCTCGGCCGGGATGGCCACGGCGATCGAGCAGCTCGGTCTGCGGGACGCCTTCGACGAGGTGCACGGCGCCTCCGCAGGCGGCTTCAACGCCGCCTTCCTGCTCGCCGGCCAGGCCGCCTATCTGGCGACGCTGTACGGCTATGGCTTCGGCGATCCGCGCTTTGTGAGCAGACTGCGCCCGCTGCGCGGCCGTCCGGCGTTCGACATGGACCACGTGATCAACCAGGTCTGGACGCGGCAGCGGCCGCTGCGCTTCGACGCCGTCGCGCAGAGCGGGATCGAGCTCCATTGCACCGCCACCGACGCCGACCGGGCGTCGATCGTCGACCTCGGCGACCTGCGGAGCCAACACGACATCTGCTGCGCCCTGCGGGCCTCGAGCCGCCTCCCCTGGCTGGCGGGCGGGCCGGTCGACTTCCGCGGGATGCGGTTGCTCGACGCCACCCTGGCCGAGGCGATCCCGGTGCACCTCGCCCGGACCACCGCCACCGACCTGCTCGTGTTGCAGACTCGCCCTCACGGGGTGGGGCACAGGCCGCTGTCGCCCCTGGTGGCGAAGCTGACCGACCGTTACCTGCGCGCGATCAACCCGGACCTCGTCCACCTGCGCGAGACCCGGTCAGGGCGCTACGACGCGCTCACCGCTGAGCTGGCGGCCCAGGCCGCCGAACCCGACCACGCGCCTACGGTGTGCGTGATCCGGCCGGCGGCGGGCGCGGCCGTCATCAGCCAGATGGAGAGCCGCCAGCTCGCGCTGCAGACGGCCGCCGCCGACGGCCTGCGCGCGGCCTGGATGGCGCTCGCCGGCGAGGACCCCGAGCTGATCGGCACGCTCCGGGCGTATCCGCGCGGTGGCGCGGGGGCGGGTGAGGACAGCCCGAACGGGTCCGGATGGGTTCAGATGGCGGTCGCGCCCTCGGCCCGCTCGGCATCCGTGCCTCGCCCATAGGGCCGAGCCGCGCCACATCCGACGGACGCCGAGCGAAGCGAGACCCTAAAAAACGCTAGACCGGCGCCGGCTCGCGCTCGGCCGGCTCCTCGGCTTCCGGAGGCCGCCGAGCTGCCAGCTGCTCGCGCGCGCTCGTGCCCTCGATGTTGATGTGCGGCAGTCGCTCGTCGAGCCAGCGCGGCAGCCACCAGGTCCGCGGCCCGAGCAGCTCGAGCACCGCCGGCAGCAGCACGCAGCGCACCACGAGCGCATCGAGGAGCACGGCAGCGGCCAGACCGAAGCCGAACTCCTTGAGCACGCGCTCGTTGCCGAACATGAACGACAGGAACACGCAGATCATGATCGCGGCGGCGGCGGTGATCACCCGGCCGGTGAACGCGATCCCGTCGGCGACCGCCTCGGACGCGTCGCGCCGGCGGATCCACTGCTCGCGCACGCGTGAGACGAGGAACACCTCGTAGTCCATCGACAGGCCGAACACGACGGCGAACATGAGCACGGGTATCCACGGTTCGACCGGCCCCTTCTCGACGCCGATGACGCTGGCGAACCAGCCATCCTGGAACACGAGCACGGTCACGCCGAGCGCGCCTCCGATGCTGAGCAGGTTCATCAGCGCCGCCTGGATCGGGATCACCACGGAGCGGAAGATCACGAACAGCAAGAGCGCTGACAGGACCACGACGATGCCGATGAACAGGGGCAGCTTGGTCGAGAGGACGTGGGAGAAGTCGATCGAGCCGGCGGTGAACCCGCCGACCAGGATCGTGGCGCCGGTACCGTGCTCGACGGGCGGCAGCACGTCGTTGCGCAGGTGGTTGACCAGGTTGGTGGTGGCCACCGCCTGCGGTGCCGAGCCGGGATAGGCCTCGAACACGGCCACGTTGCCGGACGGCGCAATCCGGGGCGGCGTGACCGCCACGACATTCGGCGTCTGCTTGACCGCGGCCTCGACCGCCGGCAGGGCGGCCTTGCTGTGGTCGGGGAGCTCGGTCACGATCAGCAGCGGTCCGTTGAACCCGGCCCCGAAGCCCTGCGCCAGCAGGTCGAACGCCTCCCGCGTCTTGGTGCCGGAGGGATCGTTGCCGGCGTCGCTCGACTCGAGGCGCAACGCGAACACGGGCAGCAGCAGGGCGACCATCACGCCGAGCGAGAGCGCCGCCAGCGGCCATGGCCGCTGCTGCACCAACCGGCTCCACTGCCGCCACCGCGACCGCGAGTGCTCCTTCATCACGGCGTCGGGCGAATTGGCAGCGACGGCGGTGCCGCGGGAGAACACGCGGCGGCGCTTTGCGCGCGGCCGGACGATCCGGTCGCCGAAGCGCGACAGCATCGCCGGCAGGACCGTGAGCGACGCGAAAAGCGTCATCAGCACGGCGAACACCGAGGCGATCGCCAGCCCGTAGAGGAAGCTGACGCCGGTGGCGAACATCCCGAGCAGCGCGATCACCACGGTGGTGCCGGCGAGCAGGATGGCGCGACCGGAGGTGTCCATGGCGTCGACCACCGACTGCTCGACATCCCCGGTGCCCAGGTAGTTCTCGCGGAACCGCGTCACGATGAAGAGCGCGTAGTCGACCCCCACGCCGAGGCCGATCATCAGGGCCAGGTCGGTCGAGACGTTCGGGATGCTCGTGACGTGGGTGGCGAGCCCGATCAGCGCCACCCCCGTGATCAGGCCGAGACCAGCCGTGATCAGCGGCATTCCGGCCGCGACCAGCGAGCCGAACGTGAACAGCAGGATCACGAGCGCTGCGATCGACCCGATGAGGGTCGCGGGGCCGACGGTGAATCCCTCGGCGTTTTCCATCACCTGCCCGCCGGCGGCGATCGTCAGGCCCGGGACGTGCACGTTCCCGATCTGGTCGAGCACGGGCTTGCCCGCGTCGTTCGGAACCTGGTTGGAAGGCTTGTCGTAGTTGATCGTCGCGAACGCCGTCCTGCGGTCGTGCGAGACCTCGACCGAGCCCGTCGGGCTGTAGGGGCTGAGCACGGAGACGACGTGCGGGTCGTTCTTCACCTTCTCGAGCAATTGCTCGATGGCCGAGCGGACCGCCGGGTCATCGATGGTGGAATTCGACGTGTGGAAGACGATCGTGTCGACGTCGCCGCTCTGGGCGGGGAATTCCTTCTTGAGTAGGTCGAGCGCACGCTGGGACTGGGTTCCGGGAAGGCTGAAGTTCGTCGCGTAGTTGCGCCCGGCGGCGCTCGCGAAAATCGTGGTCAGGACTGCGATGGCGACCCAGGCGAGGAACACCTGACGGCGGTGGTGGATGCACCAGCGTGTGACTTTCAGCACTTTCGGGACTCCGTGGTCGTGGCCCTCGGGGTGGTGACGCGTCCCTCCCACCGCGGTGTCACCCGGTCCGGCCTTAACTGTTTAGCAAAGCGGTTCTCTCGGCTTATGACGTTTCTGAGTCTCGGTTTGTGACATGTCCCGAGCCTTCTATCGTCGGGGGGAGATATGGCGTTACGTCAGGACATCCGCAACATCGCGATCGTCGCGCACGTCGACCACGGCAAGACCACGCTGGTTGACGCGCTGCTGTGGCAATCGGGAGCGTTCCGCGCCGGCCAGGAGGTGGCCGACCGGGTGATGGACTCGATGGACCTCGAGCGCGAGAAGGGCATCACGATCCTGGCCAAGAACACGGCCGTGCGCTACGGCGACATGAAGCTCAACATCGTCGACACGCCGGGCCACGCCGACTTCGGCGGCGAGGTCGAGCGCGGGCTGACGATGGTCGACGGCGTGCTGCTCCTCGTCGACGCCAGCGAGGGCCCGCTGCCGCAGACGCGATTCGTGCTGCGCAAGGCGCTCGAGCGACGCCTCCCCGTGATCCTCGTTGTCAACAAGGTGGACCGGCCGGACGCGCGGATCGATGAGGTTGTGGACGAGGTGTACGAGCTGTTCCTGGACCTCGACGCCGACGAATCGCAGATCGAGTTCCCGATCGTCTACACGAACGCCAAGGCGGGGTGGGCATCGCTGGAGCCCGGGGTCGAAGGCACCGATCTGGGTCCGCTGGTCGAGCTGCTCGTGACGCACATCCCAGCGCCGGAGTACGACCCCGACCACCCCTTCCAGGCCCACGTCACCAACCTCGACGCTTCCCCCTACGTGGGGCGGCTGGCCATCTGCCGGGTGCGCCACGGCACGATCCGGCGCGGCGAGACCGTGGCCTGGTGCCGGGCGGACGGCCAGATCGAGCGGGTCAGGATCAGTGAGCTGTACGTGACCGAGGCGCTCGAGCGCGCCCCCGCCGACGAGGCCGGGCCGGGCGAGATCATCTCCGTGGCGGGTATCCCCGAAATCACGATCGGCGAGACGCTGGCGGCGTCCGAAGACCCGCGCCCGCTACCGGTCATCACCGTCGACGAGCCGTCCCTGTCGGTCACGATCGGCATCAACACCTCGCCGCTGTCCGGACAGGACGGCGACAAACTGACCGCTTCGCAGGTCAAGGCGCGCCTGGACCGCGAGCTAGTTGGGAACGTGTCTCTGCGCGTGCTCGACACGGAGCGCCCGGACGTGTGGGAGGTGCAGGGCCGGGGCGAGCTGGCGCTGGCGGTGCTGGTCGAGTTGATGCGGCGCGAAGGCTTCGAGCTCACGGTGGGCAAGCCTCAAGTGGTCACGCGCGAGATCGACGACAAACTGTCCGAGCCGGTCGAGCGGATGAGCATCGACGCGCCTGAGGAGTACGTTGGCGTGATCACGCAGCTGCTGGCCATGCGCAAGGGCCGCCTCGAGCAGATGGTCAACCATGGCACCGGCTGGGTGCGGATGGACTACCTGGTGCCGGCGCGCGGCCTGATCGGATTCCGGACCGAGTTTCTGACCGAGACGCGGGGCACCGGGATCGTCCACCACGTGTTCGATCGCTGGGAACCCTGGCACGGCGACCTCCGCACCCGGCCCACCGGGTCGCTGGTGGCCGATCGGCGCGGCCGCGTGGCGGCATTCGCCCTGTTCAACCTGCAGGAGCGGGGGACGCTGTTCGTCGCGCCCGGCGAGGAGATCTACGAGGGGATGATCGTGGGCGAGAACTCGCGCGCCGACGATCTCGACGTCAACGCGACTAAGGAGAAGCATCTGACCAACATGCGCTCCTCGACCGCGGACGAGCTCGTGCGGCTCGTCCCCAAGCGGGAGCTGTCGCTCGATCAGGCGCTCGAGTTCCTGCGGGCGGACGAGTGCGTCGAGGTCACCCCGCACGCCGTGCGGCTGCGCAAGGCGGTGCTCGACGCCGCCAGTCGGCGCAAGCTCGCCCGCGCCGGCCGGCCGGCTCGGTCGCTGGCCTGATTAAGCGAGCGCGTTGGCCGGAGCGGGGCGAACGTCGCGGTCGACGGGACGCTCCGGCGGAGCGTCGGCGAGCCTCGCGGGTTGCTCGCCGTGCCGGCGCGGGCGCCACACGCGCATGTACTGCGCGACCACGTAGGAGCCGACCACGAGCCCGAGCGCGACGAACTGACCGGCGAACGTCTGCCAGTTGCCGAACAGCGAGAACCAGGTGCCCATCCAGCCCGGGATGTGCAGCCAGGAGATGTTGGTCGTGCCGATCCACCCGGCCAGCTGCATCTCGTTGACCTCCTCGCCGACCGACACGAGCAGGACGAACAGGAGCATTACGCCGGTGATGATCAGCAGCCGGCGGTAAGGCAACCGCTGGTGCAAGGCAAAGGTGAGCACCCCAACCGCGCCCGTGAACAGAAGGCCGATCACGACGCCCTCGAGGACGACGCTCGACCCGTACAGCTCACGCAGGTTCTGGAGGAAGATCACGACCTCGAAGCACTCGCGGTAGACCGAGGTGAAGCCCAGCAGCGCCAGCCCCAGGAGGAGGCGCCGACGGTTCGTGTCTGGGTCGGCCGACAGCAGACCGCGCCGGCGCTTGTGGTGGTGGGAGATCCAGCCGGTCCAGTAGACCTTGTGGAAGAACCAGTTCATCACGATCAGCAGGACGATCAGCGACGGGATCCCGGTGGCCGCCTGCACGACGAACTCGCCGCCGTGGAAGCGGCCGATCAGCCAGACCACGAACAGCCACGTCGCGACGCCGACACCGAGCGCCGCGGCGCCGCCGCCCGCGACCGGCCGCCGGTATACGCGGTTGCCTCCGAGGAAGCTGGCGGTGACCGCCGCGAGCACCAGGATCGTCTCGAGCCCCTCGCGGAACACGAGGATCGCGCTATTGATGACGACGGTGGTGTGACTCAGGCGGTGGCCGGGAGGAAGGGCAGTGGGATCGGTGGTGCCTCCGCGGCTATGCCAGCCCAACACGACGGCAACCACCGCTACCGCTAGGACCACGGCGGTCCACACGTAGAAGGCGGCGCGTTCGCCGGGCCGGCGCCGAGCGGCGGGTCGCGCGGGGGAAACCGGCGGGCTGTCGAGCGATCCTCGAGCCATCCGGCGCTTAGGGTACCCTAATACGCTCTCCTCAGGCGCCCCGCCCGAAAAATTTCACCCCGGGGTCCTCAATTCCTCCTGCGCCCCAGCGCCGGAGGGTATCTCAAGCTGCTCGGCGAGGGCGCCTCCGGGCGTGTCCGCAGCGTCGCCTCGACGCTCGAGAGGGCAGCGTCGAGATCGTGCGCCAGCGGTGCAAGCCCGGGCAGCGGCGGGCGCGGGCGGTCCTCCTGGACGTCGAGCCTGAGCACGTGAGCGGCCTGAATCAGCCGCCGCAGGGCGGCCAGCGCGCCCAGGCTCTGTTCGGCGTCGATCCTCCGCGTCTTCGGCTCGGACAGCGAACGGGCGACGGTCGACTGGGCATTGGCACGCGCCACGCGCGCTCGGCGGCTCAGCGCTGGCATCACGGTCTCGTCGGCCCGGCGGCCCCGGACGAGCGCGTCTAGGATCGCGGCGAGGTAAGAGCGGTCCGCCGAGACGAGGTCGGCGAGTGACTGCCACGCGGGAATGTTCGACCAGGTCGGCCACACGGCGTAGGCGATCAGGCCGAGCGAGCCGCCGATCAGCGTGTCGAGCAAGCGGGCCCAGGCGGTGGCGAGCGTATCCGGGCTGATCGCGTTGAGCAGGAACACGACGAGCGCGGTGATGAACGCGAAGCCGGCCGCGAAGCTCGCCGGGAACACCGCGTAGCCGGCCCACGCGCGCAGCCCAACGAGTCCTATCGCGCGTTCGCGCCGGGAGGGTGGGAGCCGCCCGACCCGGACGCCGCTCGGGATCTCACCGCCGACGTGCCGGCCGATCCGGACACCTGGGCGCTGCTGGCGCTGGTCGAGGGCGCGATCCCCGGACACACCGGCCGGGCACACGCGGGCCAGGCGCTGCTATGAGCGGCGCGCGTGGATCGCCGGCGCCGAGGAGTGGAACGACCATCTGCCGCTGACGTTGCTGGACGAGGCGCCGCCGTCAGGCGCCGCCGATTTCATATCCCCTGTCGGCTCGAGCTCGACGCTCAGCCGCCAGGGAGCCAGCCGGGCTGATAGCCGACCGGCTCGTCGTCCGGGATCCCGGCGTACGCCTCTTTCGGGTCCCGCGTCTCCTGCTCGACGCCGGCATCGTGCCGCAGGGCCAGCTCGGAGCGGGGGTACATGACCTCGTCGCTGCCGACGCGGGTGCCGACGGCCAGCAGCGCGCACGGCCCGTCGCCGGCGCCGACGAACACATGCTCGGTCCACGGCGGGCAGTGTACGAAGTCCCATTGCTGCAGCGGCCGCTCCTGCCCCTCGATCAGGAGCAGGCATTCGCCCTGGAGGACGAGGAAGTCCTCCTGCTCGTCCTCGCCGTGGTAGTAGCAGGACGCCTGCCCAGGCTTCAGCACCCCAATGTTGAAGCCGAGCTGCTGAAAGCGCGCCTGGGGCCGCCCCTCGAAGCGCGTGAAGGCGCCGAACCGGCCATCGAGCCACTTCGCATCGCGCGCGCCCAGCACGAACCACCCTTCGCCGGCGGGTTCTTGTCCGCCTTCTGACGACTTCAGCTGCGCCTCCGACACCACGCGGGCGAGGGTAGCGCCCTATGTAATCTCGGGTCGGTGCGCAGTACGGCAGCGCAGGGGAACGGACAGATCACCACACCCACGGTCGAGGTCTCCGAGCTCGTCAAGCGCTACCCGAAGTCGCCCGTCAACGCGGTCGACGGGATCTCGTTCGCGGTGACGCCGGGCGAGGTCTTCGGGCTGCTGGGACCGAACGGCGCCGGCAAGACGACCACAATCGGCATGCTGACGACGCGGGTGCGGCCGACCAGCGGCACGGCGATGATCGGCGGCGTGAATGTCGCGGCCGACCCTGTCCGGGTTCGCAGCCTGCTCGCGGTCGTGCCCCAGCGCAGCAATCTGGACCGCTCGATCTCGGTCCGGCGCAACCTGACCTTTCACGCCGCCTACCACGGTGTGCCGGCGGCCGAGGCCACGCGCCGGGCCGACGAGCTGCTCGAGCAGTTCGGGCTGCTCGATCGCGCCGACGTCAAGCCCGATCTGTTCTCGGGCGGCCAGTCGCAGCGGATGATGATCGCGCGGGCACTGATGCACGAGCCGATGGTTCTGTTCCTGGACGAACCGAGCACCGGACTCGACCCGGCCGCACGGCTGTTCGTGTGGGACCGGCTGCGCGAGCTCCGCAACCACGGCGTCACCCTGATGCTGACCACGCACGACATGCACGAGGCGGCGACGCTGGCCGATCGCGTCGGAATCATGGACCACGGCAAGCTGCTCGCGCTCGACACGCCGGAGGCGCTCATGCGCGGGCTGGCGGGCAGCTCGACGCTCGAGCTCAGCGTGAACGCCGCGGGTGACGGCGACGGATCGGCGACGCTGGCGGGCGCGCTCGGGACCCTCCCCGGGGTGGAGCGAGTTGAGCCGCTGCACGATGACCAGGGCAACGGCCAGGCCGACCATTGGCTGCTCAGGCTCTACGTGTCGGGCGAGGCGTCGCAGCTCGTGGGGCCGGCCGCGGCGCTGCTGACCGAGCAAGGCTTCGAACTGAGCGGGGTCGAGCTCGGCGCACCGACGCTCGAGGACGTATTCATCGCCCTGACCGGGAGGACCCTGCGATGAGCGCCACCGTCGCCCCGGCGCCGGCGCCGGCCCGGGCTCAGGCTTCGCACGCCGGTCAGGCGCGAGCGTTCACCGCGGTGCTGCGCCGCGACGTCTACGTGACGGGGAAAGAGCTGCCCGTCTTCCTGGCGCAGGTGATCCTCCAGCCGCTGTTCCTGCTGTTCGTGTTCGGCAAGGTGCTGGGCTCGCTCGGCTACACGCAGCACGGCTACACGGACCTGCTGTTCCCCGGCCTCTTGGCGCTCACCGCCGTGATCACCGGGATGCAAACGCTGGCTTTCCCGCTCGTAGTCGAATTCGGCTGGACCAAGGAAATCGAGGACCGGCTGCTCGCGCCGATGTCGACCGGGCTGGTGGCGGCCGAGAAGGTCCTGTTCGCCGCGCTGCGCGCCATGACCGCCACCACGATCATGATCCCGGTCGGGATCCTGGTGTTGGGCTCGATCCCGTGGCGGTGGAGCGGTGTCCCGCTGCTCGTGGTGGCACTCATCTTCGGCAGCCTGCTCGGGGCCGGTCTCGGCCTGGTGATGGGCACGCTGGTCGTCCCCCAGCGCATAAACATCGTGTTCTCGCTGGTGTTCACGCCGCTCCTGTTCACCGGTTGCAGCCAGTACCCGTGGCCGTCGCTGTCGCGACTTCCGTGGTTCCAGGTGGTGACCGCCTGCAATCCCATGACCTACGTGAGCGAGTTGATGCGCGCCGCACTCGTGCCGAGCGTCCCGCACATCGCGCCGTGGGTCTGCATCGTGGTGCTCGTAGGGTCGGTCAGCGCGCTGATGACGATCGGCGTGCGCGGCTTCTACCGGCGGGCGATCGACTAAGGCGCCGCCGTCAGGCGCCGCCGACAAATTTGATTCAACAGATCTTGTGAATCTCCTCAATCCGGCGCATGGGGACGGCGCTGGCGGGAAAGCCTCTGAGTTGGAGGCACACCAGACAGGCTCGGGGGCGAGAACCTTCGCTGGCCTGAGCTGATCGACCGGGTCGCCGAGCTGTCGGGGTCAGCCACCCGATCATGGTGCTCCCGGCGCTCATCCGGCGCGCGCCCAGGTCCGCGAGGCGCTCGGCCTGCCCGGTGCCATCTCCGCCGAGGCGTTTGAGCTGATGGGACAGGACTGGCGCTTCATCTCGCGCAGGGCCCGCGATGAGCCGGGCTACGAGACGCGACCCCTCGACGAGACGCTGGCGGACACGATCGACTGGTACGTCGAGCTGATCGAGGCCGGCACGTTCGAGGACTCACCCAGCTCGGGGCTCTCCCGGTGGGCCGATTCGATCCAGATGGCCTCGCGGCTCGGGCTGCTGACGCCGGTCCGGGTCGGTCGGAGGGTGGTAGGCCGGCGTCTTGTGGCGGGGGGATAAACAGCCCACCCGGGCGTCGCCCACACCGTCGCTCGGTAAGAAACTTCGAAATAGTCGTAGTTTCTTCCCAAGCGCCCATGACCTCACCCGGCCCCACCCTCCTGCTCAGCGTCGACTTCGAGGACTGGCACCAGCTGGTCCGCCGGCGCGTGGGCGTGGCGGGCTGGGATCAACCCGGGCCCGCGCTCGCCCGCCAGACCGACGCCCTGCTGAACCTGTTCGACGAGCTGAACGCGCGGGCGACGTTCTTCGTGCTGGGTATGGCGGCCCGGGCGCACCCCGAGCTGGTCAAGCGCGTCGTCGAGCACGGTCACGAGATCGCCTGCCACGGCGACGCTCATCTCCCCGTCCACGCCCAGACGCCCGACGAGTTCGCCGCCGACCTGCGCGCCGCCCGCGCCACGATCGAGGACCTCAGCGGCTGCACACCCCTCGGCTACCGCGCGCCGGCCTTCTCGATCACCCAGAGCTCGGCCTGGGCGTTCGAAGTCCTGGCCGGCGAGGGCTTCGCCTACGACGCGAGCCAGCACGACTCGCCGGCGCTGCGCCACCGCGTCGCCCCCACGGACACGAGCCCCCACCGAATCGGCTCCGGCCTGTGGGAGTTCCCAGTCGCCGTATGGCGAATCGGGCACACCGGGGCGAGAATCCCCGTCGGTGGCGCGTCGTACTGGGAGCTCGTGCCGACGGCGGTGCTTCTGAAGGGCCTCGAGCGTGCCGGCTCGCTCGCGGGCCTGTACCTGCACCCCAACGAGCTCGACCCACAGCCGCTGAGAGCCACGCTCCCGCCCGGCGCCACCGCCAAACAGACGGCCCACGCCAAGCTGCGCGAGCTCCAGCGCAACGGCGCCCGCCGCCGCGCCCCCGATGTCCTGCGCGCAATCGCGCGTCACTTCGAGCTGATCCCTTATGGTGAGGCGCATGCACGACTCGACAGCAGCGCCTGAGCGCGTCCGGCACCGCTTCGAAGAGCACGCGCAGCAGTTCGACGACCTCTACGAGGACGAGCGCTGGCTTGTCCGCACGCTCCGCCCCGGGCTGTTCCGCCGGCGGCGGCTCGCGGTCGAGACGGTCACCGCGTACGCCGACCCGCGTGTGCTCGATGTCGGTTGCGGCTCCGGGCGGATCGGCGAGTTCGTGCTCGAGGCCGGCGCCTCCCACTACGTCGGCGTCGACTTCTCCGAACCGATGATCGAGCTGGCTCGGGCGCGCCTGTATCCCCGCTTCGCGGACCGAGTCGAGCTCCTCGTCGACGACTTCCTGACCGCGCCGCTCGATGGTCCGTTCGAAGTCGTCCTCGCGGTCGGCCTGTTCGACTACCTTCCCGAGCCGCACCGGTTCAGCCGCCGGATGTTCGACCTCACCGCTCCCGGCGGCTGCGTGGTCGGGTCGTTCCCAACCTGGTCATGGCTAAAGGGACCCGTCCGCAAGGTGCGCTACGAGTGGATCGGCAACTGCCCGATCTTCAACTACAGCCGCCGCGAGCTCGAGCTGATGTTCGGCGCGAGCGGGTTCGACCGCCTCGAGACCACCAGCCCCGGACACAGCGGCTACCTGGTCCGCGCGTACCGGACCTAGAACCCGGACACATCCGCGCACATGAGCCTGCTGCATGCCCTTGGGATCTTCGGGGCAGGCATCGCGGCCGGCACGATCAACACGGTGGTCGGGAGCGGCACGCTGATCACCTTCCCGGTGCTCCTCGCGTTCGGGTACGCGCCGGTCACCGCGAACGTGTCCAACACGGTTGGGCTGGTCCCGGGGTCGGTGTCGGGCGCGATCGGGTACCGCCGCGAGCTGGCCGGCCAGCGCAACCGCTTGCTTCGCTTGTCGATCGCCTCGGCGACCGGAGGCATCGTCGGAGCGATTCTCCTGCTCAGCCTGCCGGCGTCCGCGTTCAAGGACATCGTGCCGGCGTTCATCGTCATCGCGCTCGTGCTCATCGTGCTGCAGCCGCGCCTGGGCCGCGTGATCGAGGCACATCGGGCACGCCACGCGCGCGAGACCCGTGAGCACGGGCCGCTCACCATGCTCTCCGTGTTCGCGACCGGGGTGTACGGCGGCTATTTCGGCGCCGCCCAGGGGATCATGCTGCTCGCGATCCTCGGCCTTTCTCTCCCCGACGAGAACCTACAGCGGGTCAACGCGCTGAAGGTCGTGCTCGCCGGCCTGGTCAACCTGATCGCGGGCATCGTGTTCATCTTCGCGGCGCACGTCGCCTGGCTGGCCGCGCTGCTGATCGCGGTCGGGTCGACGATCGGCGGCGTGCTCGGCGCGCGCTACGGCCGCCGGCTGCCCCCGCCGGCGCTGCGTGCGGTGATCGTCGTCGTCGGGATCGTCGCGATCGTCAGGCTGGTCTAAGGCGCCGCCGTCAGGCGCCGCCGACCCTCCCAGTAGCCCCCGGCCGCGTGAAAGCCGCGCGCGCCCGCTCGACCTCGGCTCGCGCGGCACAGCCATCCAGATGGTCGTTGGCCAGGCCCATCGCCTGCATGAACGCGTACACGGTGGTGGGTCCGACGAACCGCCAGCCGCGGCGCTTGAGCTCACGGGCCAGCGCCCGCGACTCCTCCGTATGCGCCTCCAGCGAGCCACGACCCTCGAGCGTCCGCGGCCCCGGCTCGAACTGCCAGACAAAGCCCGCAAGCGAGCCGGCTTCGGAAACCAGCTCGACCGCCCGCCCGGCGTTGTTGATCACCGCCTCGATCTTGCCGCGGTGGCGGACGATCGACGCGTCGCCCAGCAGCCGCTCCACGTCGCCCTCGCCGAAGCCCGCGACCGCGGAGAAGTCGAAGCCGGCGAACGCGCGCCGGAACGCCTCGCGCTTGCGCAGGATGGTCAGCCACGACAGGCCCGACTGGAACCCCTCCAGGCTCAGCTTCTCGAACAGGCGGACATCGTCGGCGACGGGGAAGCCCCATTCGGTGTCGTGGTAGGCGCGATACTCGACCGCCGAGCCGCTCCACCAGCAACGCGGCACGCCGTCGTCGCCGACGACAATCCCGTCGCTCATGAAGCCCTAGCCAGGCAGAGCTGCGTCACGTACGGCATCTCGAAGGCGCCGCCGTGCGCGTCGATCACGCCGGCGACGTCGGTGAACAGGCGGTCACGCTGCGCGTCCCCCGTCACCAGGTTGGCCGACTGCGTACCGAGCAGATCGACGTAGCACTGGGTGGTGTAGGTCCACCGCCAGCGGTAGTAACGCACCTGCGCTCCGTCAAACCCGGGGGCGGCGGCGATCTCGCCCGGCCAGTCGTCGTGCCCCGGTTGCGCGCTCGGGTGAAAGGGGTCCCCCGTGCCGTCGCCCTCGCCGCTGCGCCGGTACGCCTCCCGGAGCTCGTCGCGCAGCTCGCAGGCCTCCCAATCGGGGATGTTCCAGTACGGCGCCAGCGCGCCGCCGGCCTGGAGCGCCGCGCGGGCCCAGACGTAGCGCACGTCGGCCGAAACCCAGTGCCACGCCTGAGCGGAGAACATGAAACGGAACTCGTGCCCGTCCGGCCGCCACCGTTCGAACTCCGTCTGCTCGATCATCACGTTCTCGTACTCCGCACAGTTGCGGCGCGCCACCGCGGCCATCTCCGCGCTCGGCTCAAGCGCCACCACGCTCACGCCCCTGTCCGCGACAGCACCGTTGCCTTGCCTGTCCCGGCGCCGACCTCGAGCGCCCGGTCGGCCTCGCCGGGGCCGACGCCCGCGAACTCGAGCACGTCGTCGACCAGTGCCGGCGGGTACGAGGGCCGGCTGCGGTCGTACAGCTCGGCCACCCCTCCGAAGCTGAGTCGCCGCCGCTCGTCCATGCTCAAGAAGTCAAACAAACCCGGCGGCCTGGCAGGATGGACGCCATGAAGGAGTACTCCGACACCCGCGGCTTCCTCACCCGTCGTCTCGCCGGCGAGGTCACGGGCCTCGACCAGAGCGAGCGGATGCTCGCCATCGCCCAGAGCCGCATCCCGGACGTTGCGTTCGTCCAGGGCGACGCCACTCGGCTCCCGTTCGGCGACGACGCCTTCGACCGCGTCTTCACCGGCCACTTCTACGGCCATCTCGAGCCCGCCGCGCGCGAGACCTTTCTGGCCGAGGCGCATCGCGTCGCACGCGAGCTGGTCGTCGTCGACTCCGCGGTCAGACCGGATCACGCGCATGAGGAATGGCAGGAACGCGTGTTGAACGACGGCTCGCGCTTCCAGGTCTACAAGGGCTATTTCGACGCGCAGGAGCTCGCGGCCGAGCTTGGTGGCGCCACCGTGCTCCACGCCAGCGACTGGTTCGTGATGGTGGCCGCCCGGTGACCCGTTATGTCCACGTGACGCGGTAGCCGCTAGGCTCGCAAGAGGGTGCTGCCTCCGTCCTCGAGATTGGCCACGCTCGTCGCGGCATGCGTCGCGGCCTGCGCGTGCGTGCTGATCGTCGCTTCCTCGGCCCCCGCGGCCGGCGGGGCCGGCGGCGGTCGGGTTCGGCTGGGGGCCGCCCCGACCCTCCCGCCCGGCGCGCGGATCGTGGCCTCCGTGGCCGCGGCGACGCCGATGCGCGTCACCGTGGCCCTGAAGCCGCGCGACCCGGCCGGCCTGCAGGCGCTGGCCAACGCGGTCTCGACGCCCGGCTCGCCGCTGTATCGCGACTACGTCACGCCGGCGCAGTTCGTCCAGCGCTTCGGCGCCACCTCCGCGCAGCTCAAGGCGATCGAGGCCTCGCTGCGCGCCCACGGCCTCACGCCCGGGACGCCGAACGCCAACCACCTGTCGATCCCGGTGAGAGCCAGCGCCGGCGCCGTCGCCCGCGCCTTTTCGGTCTCGTTCGCGCACGTGGAGCTGCGTAACGGCGACTCCGGGATCATCAACCAGCAGGCCCCCGCGGTCGACGCGGCGGTGGCGCCCACCGTGCAGGCCGTGCTGGGCCTGAACACGGTGTCGAAGGCGGTGCCGCTGCTGGTCCGCGCGCATGCCGCGACGGCTCCGCGTATACGACCGCACGTCGCCACCGGGGGGCCGCAGCCGTGCGCAGCTGCCACCGCCGCGGCACAGAGCCAGGGCGGCTACACCACGGACCAGATCGCGTCGGCGTACGGGCTGTCGGGTCTGTACACCTCGGGTGGCGCGGGCGGGCAATCGGACGAGGGCGCCGGTGAGACGGTCGCGGTGCTCGAACTCGAGCCCTACACCGACAGCGACATCACGGCGTTCGAGTCCTGCTACGGGATCAACGCGCAGGTCGGCCCCGTCAACGTCGACGGCGGCGCCTCGGGCAGCCAGTCCGGCGAGGCGGCGCTCGACATCGAGAACGTGATCGGCCTCGCCCCCAAGGCGAACGTCCTCGTCTACGAGGGGCCGAACTCGGGCTCGGGCCCGTACGACACGTTCAGCGCGATCATCAGCCAGCACGCGGCGCAGGTGGTGACGGCGTCCTGGGGCCAGTGTGAGCCGCTCAACGGCTTTAGCCAGGCCCAGGCCGAGAACACCCTGTTCCAGGAGGCGGCCGCCGAGGGGATGTCGATCGTGTCCGCGTCAGGCGACGACGGCGCCGAGGACTGCTTCCCGGAGTCGACCGCGGTCGCGGTCGACGATCCCGCGAGCCAGCCCTACGTCACCGGCGTGGGCGGCACCCACATCGCCTCGCTCGGCCCCCGCCCGTCGGAGAGCGTCTGGAACGAGGGGGACACGGTCGGCGCCGGCGGGGGCGGCGTCTCGAGCTTCTGGACGATGCCCGCTTACCAGTCGGTGGCCCCCTCCTCGCTGCATGTGATCAACTCGGGGTCCACCGGAACGACCTGCGGCGCGTCATCGGGCGATTGCCGCGAGGTCCCCGATGTTTCCGCCGATGCCGATCCCGGCACCGGCTACGTCATCTACTGGAACGGCGGGAACTCATCGGCGCCACCCCCGAATCCCGCGGGGTGGCAGGAGGTGGGCGGCACGAGCGGCGCCGCGCCGCTGTGGGCGGCGCTGATCGCGCTGACGAACGCCTCGGCGGCGTGCAACGGCGTCTCCGTCGGCTTCGCCAATCCCGCCCTCTATTACGCCGCGGGCACCGCGTACGGCAGCGACTTCAACGACGTCACGTCGGGCAACAACGACATGACCGGGACCAACAACCGACAGTTCCAGGCCGGGCCTGGGTACGACATGGCAAGCGGCCTGGGCACCCCGAACGGCTCGGCCCTCGCCGGCTCGCTGTGCACCGACTTCATCGCGCTCGCCGATCCGGGCGCGCAGCGCACCGTGGTCAACACCTCGGCCAGCCTGCAGATCCGCTCCTCGGACACCCGTGGTTCAGGCGTGAGCTACAGCGCCACCGGTCTGCCGTCCGGACTGTCGATAAACGGCTCGAGCGGCAAGATCACCGGCCGCCCGCAACAGATCGGGACCTCGACGGTGACCGTGACCGCCTCGGACGCGCTCGGCACGAGCGCGCGAACGTCGTTCGCGTGGACCGTCCAGAGCAACCCGACGCTGTCAGACGTGTCGCTGAGCGGTGTCGGCGCGAGCCGGCCGAAGCTGTCGTTCATGGTGACGGCCGGGCGGGACGCGCCCCAGCTGCAGACGCTCACGGTGGCGTTACCCGACGGCCTCAGCTTCAGCAAATCCCGCGCCACCGTCTCCGTCAGCGGCCGCCGCGTCAAGCACCTGCGCTTCACCGCGAGCCTCCAGCGCGGAGCGCTCGTGCTCAAGCTGACCACGGCTGCCCAGCAGATCCGCGTGACGATCGCGTATCCGCGCCTGAACTCCGGCGGCAGCCTGGCCTCGCAGCTCGCGCGCCACCAGTCGACGCGGGTGACGATCACGGTCCACCTGACCGACGCGGCCAAGCGCGCCACCAAGCTCACGAGCGAGGTAAGGCCGGGAAGTTAGGGACCGTCGGCGGCGCCTTAGCGCCGCGCCGCCGGCGAGCGCGGGCTACGCGGCCGCGTTGTGCGGCCTCTCCGTATAGCGCCCGGCCACGTCGGCGAGGATCGCGATCATGCTCTCGGCGGCGGGCGACACGCCGGCCGCGCCGAGCGTCGCTGCCACCACGCGCCGCATCGGGCTCCGCGGCGCGAGCCCGCGCACCACGATCCCCGGGTGCACGTGCGTGAGAGCCAGGCGCGGGATCAGCGCCACCCCGACGCCGGCGGCCACCAGCCCCTGCACGGTCTCGTAGTCATCTGATTCGAAGGTGACCTTGGGCTCGAACCCCGCCGCGAGGCATAGGCGCACCACGTGGCGGGCGCACGGGCTCGAGGCCGAGGTCTGCACCCAGTCCTGCGCGCGCAGGTCCTCGAGCGTGAGCGCGGGCTTGTCGGCCAGCGCGTGCTCTGCCGGAAGCGCGACCAGCATCGGGTCCTCGAGCAGCAACCGGGTGCGCAGCCGCGTCCCGTGCCGCTCGCGCGTGCCGGGATCTGGGAACGCGAACAGCAGCGCCAGGTCGAACTCGCCGGCGCGCAGCCGCGGCGCGATCTCCTCGGGCTCGCCCTCGGCGAGCGTCAGCGCGACTTCCGGGTGGCGCTCGCGGAACCGTGCGATCGCCAGCGGCATCAGCGTGGCGCCCGCGGAGGGAAACGACGCCGCCCGCAGCCGCCCCGACCGGACCCCGAGCACCGCCGCGAGCTCGGCCTCGGCGGCGTCGATTCGCGCGAAGATCCCGTCCGCGTGCTCGACCAGGCTGGCCCCGGCCGCCGTCGGGCGAACCCCGGCGCGGTCACGCACGATCAGCGTTGCGCCGGTCTCGGCCTCGAGCCGCGCGATCGCCTGCGAGACCGCCGATTGCGTGTAGGAGAGCGCCTCCGCGGCGGCCGAGAACGAACCCCGGCGCACCACCTCTGACAGCACTCGGACCCGACCCACGTTCAGCATTAGGAAATCTTATCGACAGCATGACCAACTTCACTAGTGCTGATAGTAGGTAAATGGAATCCTCCTGCGGAACAGGACGCAATACCGCGACCACCGCGCGGACGAACACCCCGAGGATTGGAGGGCCACCCGATGAGCCCAAGGGCGATCATCTCTTACGACGACACCGCCGGCGACCACGACGCACTGATGCTCGGCCGCACGCTGGCCGATGCCGGCGCGTCGCTCACGCTGGCGTACGTGCGTCACAGCACCCAGAGTGACCACTCGCGCGAGCAGCTCGAGGAACGCGACGCGCAGGCGCTGCTCGACCGCGGCATCCAGCGACTTGACCGCCACGGCGTCGAGGCGCGAATCGTCGTCAGCGCGTCCACGCCCGAGGGCCTCGTCCACCTGGCCCAGGAAGAGGATGCCGACATCATCGTGTTCGGCTCCGACTACCGGACCCCGCCCGGACGCGTCGCCCCGCAGCACTCCGCCCAGCGCCTGCTCGAGTCGGCCCCGGCGGCGGTGGCGATCGCGCCGGCCGACTATCTGGAATCGCGCATCCACCGGATCGGCGTGCTCGCCGTGCCCGGAGACGACTCGACCATCGCCACCGCGCGCTCGCTGGCCGACAGCTTCGGTGCCACGCTCACGCGCGACGAGCGCCAGGTCGACCTGCTCGTGGTCGGCTCGCGGATGGAGGCGCCGTACGGCCAGGTGATGATCAGCGCCCAGGCTCAGAACGAGATCGAGGGCGCCAGGTGCCCGGTGCTCGTCGTGCCGCACGGCGTGACGATCGAGTTTCCGGCCATCCTCGCGCACGCCGCGTAGCCGGATTTCAGGGGCCGCCTTCGGCGGCGTCCATGGGGCCGGGCGAGCCCGTCCGGTCCCTCACGGCAGGATCAGGTGGCTGTCTCCGAACTCGTGCCAGAGGTAGCCGTTCCGAAGCGCGGCGTCGTACGAACGCGCGAGCAGTTCTGATCCCGCCACCGCCTCGAGCATCTGCAGGTGCGACGCCTCGGGCTCGTGCCAGCCGGTGATCATCCCGTCGACGGTGCGCACGCCGCACTCGGGCGTGACGACGAGGCCGGTCCACCCCGAACGAGCACACGCGCAATCGTCGGCGGCGGCGGCCGACTCGAGCGCGCGCACCGCGGTGGTCCCGACGGCGATCACCTTCCGACCCTCGCAGCGCGCCGCGCGGATCAACTTCGCGGTGCGCTCGGGCACCTCGAACCACTCCGGGAACGGCGGCTCATGACTCTCGGGCGAGGAGACGCCGGCGTGCAACGTGATCGGGGCGATCACTACCTGGTGGCCGATCAGGCGCGAGATCAGCTCGCGCGTGAACGGGCGCCCGGCGCTCGGCATCTCCGCGCTGCCCGGGCTGATCGCGTACACGTTCTGATAGGCGTCGAGCGGCCAGGGCCGGGTGACGTGGCCGTAGCGGATCGGCTCGCCGTGACGCTCGAGGTACTCGTCGACGAGCAGCTCGCAGCAGGACCTGGCCAGCATCAGCCGCTGCCCCGAGGCGTAGGGCGCGACGAGCTCGAGCTGGGCGCCGCCGCGCAGCTCGAGCCGTTCACCGACCGCCAGGCGCGTCGGCCGGCTGCCGTCGGCGCTGCGGATCTCGACGACGCGCCAGTCGTCCTCGAGGTGTGGTGCCCGGGTCGCGAAATGGACCCGGACGCGGCCGGCGTGTCTCCCTCCCCGGCGCCGCGCCGGGACCGCCGCCGGGATCGTCGCCGACACGTTGATCACGAGCACGTCGCCGGGGTCGAGCAGCTCGGGCAGGTCGCTGAAGGTGTGCTGGCTGATCTCGCCGCTCGAGCGGCGGGCGGCGAGCAGGCGCACGCCGTCGCGCGGCAGCCCGCGCGCCTCTGGGGGCTCGTGGGCCTCGAGGTCCGGCTCGAGCTCGAACGCCAGCGCACTCATCGAGCCGCCGTCGCCGTCGCCGCGAGCTCGCGCGCGAGGTAGCGGCCGCTTGGCAGGTCGCCCTCGATCAGCCTGAGCAAGCCGGGCACGCTCGTCTCGGGCGAGGGGATGTCCGAGATGTCCTCGCCCGGGAACGCCTCCTGGTGCATCTGCGTGCGCATGTCCCCCGGGTCGGCCGAGTACACCCTGAGCGTCGGCTGCTCCTCGGCGAGGATCGCGCTGAGCTGGTCGAGCGCGGCCTTGGAGGATCCGTACCCGCCCCAACCGGCGTAGGGCTCGAGCGCCGCGTCGGAGCTGACGTTGACGATCACGCCGCCGTCGGGCATCCGCGGCAGCGCGAGCTGGGCGAGGGCGAGCGGCGCGAGCACATTGACCTGGTAGACGCGCTCGAGCGTCTCGAGTGGGTAGCGGCCGAGCGGCGGCTGCGGGCTCGGGCCGAGCAGGCTGGCGTTGTTGACCAGCAGGTCGACGTGGTCACCGGCGGCGTCGAGCAGCGCGCCGCGGTGCCAGTCGTCGGCGACGTCGCCGGGGAGGGCGACGACCTCGGTGAGCCGGCCGAGCTCGCGGGCGGCGCGCTCGAGCGCGTGCGGGTTACGGGCGTCGATCACGAGCGCCCAGTCGCGCTGCGCGAGGGCGCGGGCCAGGGCGAGGCCGAGGCCTCGCGAACTTCCGGTGATGATGGCTAGTGGCATGAACGCCACGGTAGGACCGGTGAGGTCCCGGTTACCAGGGCCAATTGGTCTTAGGACCTGTGGACCAATCCCTCCTGGACGGCGAGCACGGCCGCCTGGGTGCGGTCGGTCACGCCGAGCTTGGCCAGCACGTGGCCGACGTGCGTCTTGACCGTCTTCTCGGCGATGCCGAGCTCGAGGGCGATCCGCTTGTTCGAGCGGCCGCCCGCGATCAGAGCGAGGATCTGACGTTCGCGGTTCGTCAGCTGCTCGAAGGTTTGCGCCGCGCCGGGCCGCGTGCGGTCGGCGTCCGAGAGGGCGCGCACGAGGCGCGCCGCCACGGTCGGGTCGATGATCGCCTCGCCGGCGTGGGCCGCGTGCACGGCGCGGGCCAGCTCGGCGGGCTGGGAGTTCTTGAGCAGGTAGCCGGCGGCGCCGGCCTCGAGCGCCGGCAGCAGCCGCTCGTCGTCGAGGAAGCTCGTGAGCACGATTACGCGCGGTCGGCTTGTCGATGCGCCGCCTCCCCGAGCGCGGAGCTCGCGCATTGCCGACACGCCGTCGCGGCGCGGCATGACCAGGTCCATCAGGATCACGTCTGGGTCGAGCTCGGCGGCGCGCTCGAGGGCCTCCTCTCCGTCGGCCGCCTCCCCCACGATCTCGAAACCTTCCTGAAGGGCGAGAAACGCGCGCAGGCCCTCCCGCACCACGGCGTGGTCGTCGACCACGAGGATGCGGATCGGGTCAGCCACGCCCGGCGAGCTCGATCCGCACCGTCGTGCCGGCGCCAGGGCTTGACTTGATCCGCAGCCGCCCGCCCGACTCGCGGGCGCGTTCCTCCATCGAGGTCAGGCCGAGATGCCGGGAGCGGACGTCGGGCGCGTGGGGATCGAACCCGATCCCGTCGTCGGACACCTCCACCACCAGCGATCCATCGTTCCGGGCCAGGCGGACCGTGACGTGCTCGGCGCGGGCGTGGCGGATCGCGTTGTTGAGCGCCTCGTGGGCGATCCGCAGAACGGCGAGATCGTAGTCCTCGTCACCGCCCGCGAACCCCGGCTCGACCTTCAGCTCGATGGCGGTGCCGTGGGTGCGGGCGAGCATCTCGACCTCCTTGCGCAGCGTGCCCTCGAGCCCGTCGCGGTCGAGCTCGGGGGGACGAAGACCGAGGATCAGCGAGCGCAGCTCGTCGAGCGCCTCTCGCGTGAGCTCGCGAAGACGCTCGAGCTGGGCGCGGGCCGCAACGAGATCGCGATCCATCTGCGTGGCTGCGGCCTCGGCGGTCAGCGTCACGCTGAACAGCTTCTGGCTGACCACGTCGTGCAGCTCGAGCGCCAGCCGGTTTCGCTCCGAGACGATCGACAGCTCGCGGCTGCGCTCGTACAGGCTCGCATTGGTGATCGCGATCGACGCGTGCGCGGCCAGCAGCTCGATCAGCTCCTGGTCCTCCTCGTCGAAGGCCTCGGCGTCGACCTTCTCGGTGAGGTAGAAGGCACCGATGATCGTTCCCTTGGGCGAGATGATCGGCACGCCGAGGAACGAGCGCATGTCGGGGTGTTGCCGTGGCCACCACCCCCGGAAGCGGGGGTCGTCGTGGATGTCGTCGGTCCGGTAGGAGGTGCGCTGCTCGAGCATCGCCCCGAG
Organism: Solirubrobacteraceae bacterium; assembly: GCA_035625625.1. GTDB lineage: Bacteria > Actinomycetota > Thermoleophilia > Solirubrobacterales > Solirubrobacteraceae > Palsa-465. The sequence continues at coordinate 120,025 of DASPPG010000298.1, read as the reverse complement.
CATCCCGTGCGTCCGGGGGAGCGGCCCCATTGAGGCGATCAGCTCATCGCTCATGCCGGACACCAGGAAGCGTCTGAAACCGCCCCCTCCGTCGGGGATGCCGAGCGCCGCATAGCGCGCGCCGACCAGCTCGGGCGCGGCGTCCACGAGCTTCTGCAGCACCTCGTCCACCGACAGGTTGGCGGCCACGCCGAGGACGGCGTCGCTGACCGCCTTGAGCGTCGGATTAAGCCGTTGGGCCACTGGCGGTCACGATAGACCGCTAGCTTTCAGGTCCGTGCCTCGACACTGGTTCTGGATGCAGGTGTTGATCGTGGTGTTCGTCCTGGCGGGCATGGTGATCGCGATCACCAAGCTGGCCTGATGTTCACCTCGATCCTGGTCGGCACCGACGGCTCGGAGACCGCCCACACCGCGCTGGCACGGGCGATCGAGCTGGCCGCCGGCCTGCGCGCCCGGCTCGGGATCGTGAGCGCCTTCGAGCCGGTGTCGGACCCGCGGCTGCGGGGGAAGCAGGTGCTCGCGCCAAAGGACGTGCAGTGGGCGATCAACCCGCATGACGACGTGCTGGCGCTGCTCGAGGACGCGCGGGCCGAGGCCACGGCGGGGGGCGTGGCCGAGATCGAGACGTTCGCGCGTCAGGGGGACGCGGCCGACGCGATCATCGACGTCGCCGAGGAGCAGCGCTGTGACCTGATCGTGATCGGCAACAAGGGGATGACCGGCGCCAAGCGCTTCCTGCTCGGGTCGGTACCGAACAAGGTCTCCCACGACGCGCCCTGCTCAGTGCTGATAGTCCGAACTACGTGAGTTTTCTGGTCAGTGCGACGCGGCCGGACTGGGAATCGGGGCGGTCGCCGCGCCGGCGTCCAGAAGCCCGTAGCCGTAGTCAAGGTTGGGCTGGCTCCCGCCCAGCGGAGTCGCCGTCTGCTCGAGCCGAGCGAGGATCGCGTCCGGCGAGGGGTGACGCCCGAGCACTCGGCTGGCGATCACCAGCGCCGCGGTGGCCGACACCTCGGGCGCGGCCATCGAGGTCCCGTAGCTCCCGGGCAGGCTGAACTGGTCGGGGTTCGCGCCGGGGCTGATCGAGTCGAAGTCGCGGAAGGTCATCTGGTGCACAGCCGGCAGGTTGCGCAGCGGATGGCAGTCAGGATCGCTCGTCAGGCTCGCGTCGTCGCCCCCACCGGGCGCCACCAGATCGAGCTTGGCGCCGCTGTTGGAGTACACCGCGACGCAGCGGTCGAGGGTGGTCGCCCCGACCGAGATGACCGCCGGAGCGGCGGCGGGATAGGCGAGGTGCAGCGCGCTGTCATTGCCGGCGGCCGCCACCACGACCACCCCGTGCTGGTGGGCGAAGCGGATCGCGCTGATGATGTCCGGGATTTCTGGCGCGGTGACCGTGATGTCGAACTCGAGGCTCAGGTTGATGACCTGGGCGCCGTGCATGACCGCGTAGCGGATGCCGCGCGCGATGGTGGCCGAGTCACCGTTGCCGTCGGCGTCCAGCACCCGCACCGGCATGATCTTCGCGCCGTAGGCGAGTCCGGTCAGCCCGATTCTGTTGTTGGTCGCCTCGGCGATCATGCCCGCCACGAACGTGCCGTGCCCCTCGCGGTCGAGCGGATAGGGGTTGTTGGCGACGAAGTCGTACGGGTCGACGAAGTGCGTGCCCGCGAAGTCGGGCGATTCGCGGAACTGACCCCAGTTTCGAAAGGCGACGCCGGTGTCGAGCACGGCGATCACGACGCCGCGGCCGCCCGGGCGGTGATCGCCGAACATGTGCGCCCAGGCGTCGGGGGCGTCGACGCCGGCGCCGGACAAGAAGTTCCACTGCAGCGACTCCCAGCCCTTGGCGTGGTGCGTGTCGCCGCGGTCGTCGGGGATCCAGCCGGCCTGGTGGGCGATGTAGTCGGGCACGGCGTAGACGACGCCGCGCCGCCGGCGAAGCTGGGCGATGGCCTGCCAGATGTTGCGGCCGCGGGGGACCTTGACGATCTGCATGCCCTCGCCGCCGACAATCGCCGTCCCGGCGCTGGCCACCGTCTCGGCGCCCATCGCCCGCGCTGCGTGGGCGATCTGCGCCGCCACCGGCGCGGTCGCGTAGCCGACCACCACCTCGCCCGGCACGTAGTCTGGAGCCTGGGCGTGGTCAGGCCGTCGCGCCACGGCGCTCGCCGGCGCGGTCCGGGTGGAGGCGCCGGCAAGCAGCGCCGCCGCCGCGAGAAGCGCGGCGAGCGCAAGACGACGTGTGAGTTTGTCCGCGGACAAGGTGCTGGACTTGCTAGACGTGAGGTCGGCCCCCGGGACAGAGAAAACTGGCCCGTGGACTAAGACAACTTCGCGGGGGCCAAAGTTGCCCTCGCGAACGGTACCGTCGCTTGGGCGTGAGTTCCCACTTTTTCCCGCGCGAGGAATACTTCATGCGCCTTGCGCTGCGCGAGGCGGCACGCGCGCCCGAGCACGACGACGTGCCGATCGGGGCCGTCGTGGTGCGCGGGGGCGAGGTGATCGGCGCCGGCCACAACGAGCGCGAGCTGCGCGCCGACCCGACCGCACACGCCGAGATGATTGCTCTGCGCGAGGCCGCGCGCGCCCTCGGCAGCTGGCGCGTGCTCGACTCCGTGATGTACGTGACGCTCGAGCCGTGCGCGATGTGCGCCGGCGCGATCGTGCTGGCGCGTCTGCCCCGCCTGGTGTACGGGACGACCGACCCCAAGGCCGGCGCCGCCGGGAGCGTGCTGGACGTGCTCGACGAGCCTCGCCTCAACCACCGGCCCCAAGTCGAGAGCGGCCTACTGGCCGAAGAGTGCGCCGATCTGCTGCGGGCGTTCTTCGCGCCCCGCCGGCCCTAGTCCTGCCGAGCCCGAATGCGGGCCGGCTCGGGAAACGGCCGTGTATGAGACGTTTCCCGAGCCGGCTGGCCCTCAGAACCGCTCCCGCTCCCTCCCGGCGATGCTTCCACTACCGTTACCGCTGCCCCACCGGAGAGGTGGCAGAGCGGTTGAATGCGCCGGTCTCGAAAACCGGTATGGGCTATCAGTCCATCGGGGGTTCGAATCCCCCCCTCTCCGTCCGATGCGCCGAGTCCCCCGTGTCTACGGGGGACTCGTTGCCAATCCGAGCACGCCTCACCCCATGCCGGGAGCGTCGGTGGACCGCACGCAACCGTCGCTTTCGGTCCCATTCGGTCCAAAAGCCGGTCCCACGGGATCGTCCGTTGGACGCCGCGCAATTACGTTGCTCGGTGACGACGATCTGGATCGTGTCCGGTTGTGGCGCGGATGCGGCGCTAAGCCGGTGACCTCGGCTCGGAGATCGCGCCCGTCGGAAGTGACGACGATAACGCGGTGGGTTTCGGACTCGATCCGGCAGGCCAACGTCACTCAGCCGCTCACGTTTTCGAGGACTTCGCACGTGTCCTTGCGCAGGCATTCGCGGGTCCGCTTGTACGCGAGCGAGAAGATGTGGCTGCGGATCGGGACGTCGTCGTATTCGTCGAGGATCCGGTCCGTGCAACCACGAATTACCTCGGGGCTCCGGGTGTCTCCGAATTCCTCGACCAGTGGCGGGAGCAGTTTGGCCAGTCGCCATTGATGGGAGGTGCGATCGGATTGGATCTCGTCGATGTGCTCGTGCAGGAGCTCGTTGATGCGCTCGGCTATGAGGTCGCGGATCTCGCGGACCTCCTCGAGTGTTTTGCCGGCGGGGTCGGGGATGTCCCAGTCATCGACCCGGGTGGGGACGTACGGGCAGACGTCGCCGCAGCCCATGGTCACCGCCCAGTCGGCGTGGAGCTGCATCTCGACCGACAGGCGCTTTGGCTTGTTGCCGGAGAGGTCGATCCCGACCTCGCGCATGACCTGGACGACTTCGGGCCACACCCGCAGCGCCGGCTGGGAGCCGGCGGACTCGGCGCGGCAATCGGTCGTACAGTCGCGCTCGAAGAACGCCTGGGCCATCTGCGAGCGCCCCGCGTTGTGGGTGCACACGAACAGCACGTACTTCATCTGGGACCTCCTTCGTTATGCGGCGGCGACCAGCTTCTCGGCGTACTCGCCGGGGAGGCCCGCCGCCGCGACCTCTCTGGCGACCGCCTCCGCGTCGTAGGGGACGCGCTCGATCGAGGCAGTGACATGGCCGGCGTGGTCGAGCTCGAGGATCGCGAACCCGGCTCTGGGATCGCCGTCTTTGGGTTTCCCGACCGAGCCGCAGTTGACGAACAGCACCCCGCCGTAGGGGTGGATCCACGGCTTGTGGGTGTGTCCGAACACGAGCGTGCCGGCTGTCTCAGCCGCCGCAAGGCGCTCGTACAGGCTCGCGGGCTTGTCCTCGAACAGATACTCGTTGACCTTCCGCGGCGACCCGTGGACGAGATGCACGCGCTGGGAGCCCAGCTCAAACCGCAGATCGAACGGCAGCCCGCGCATGAAGTCCTTTGAGCGCCGGTCGGTGTGCTCGCGCGTCCACGCGACCGACTGCTGGCCGAGCTCGCGGTCGTGTTGGGTGACGTACGCGCACCCGCACTCGTCGAGCTCGCGCGCGATTGCATAGTCGTAGTTGCCGTAGATCGTCGGGATCCCACGGTCCTCGATTAGCCGACACACCTCGTTCGGGTGCGGCCCGTAGCCGACGAGGTCCCCGCCGCAGAACAGCTCGTCGACGCCGATTGCATCGATCGCCTCAAGGCTCGCTTCGAGCGCCGGCAGGTTCCCGTGGATGTCGGTTATCACGGCGACACGCTTCAACTCTTGCCCCCTGTTGGTCGTTGTAGGTCGAGCAGGTCGACGGACGGCACAAGCGACTGGATCAATTCCCACACGTGGTGGTAGAGCTCGTACCGGATCCGTCTGACGGTCTCCAGTGGCTGGCCCGCGGGATCGCCGACGGGCCAGTCCTCATAGCGCTTGCCCGGGTACACCGTGCACACGTCCCCGCAGCCGAGCGTGACCACAACATCGGCGGCTCGGATGACCGCGTCGGTCAGCGGCTTGGGGAACTCGTGGCTGACGTCGAGCTCAATCTCCGCCATCGCCTGGACGACGACCGGGTCAATCTGCTCATTGGGATGCGAGCCGGCCGACCGCACGGCGATCCGGCCCCCGGACAGGTGATGGGCGAGGCAGGCGGCCATCTGGCTGCGCCCCGCGTTGTGTTCGCACACGAACAGCACCTCGGGTAGCGGCTTTTCGACCGCTCCCGTTACTTGGGCGATCGCCCATAGCTGCTCGCGCGCGAACCGCTCGATGATGACCGGCAGGAAGTTGGGCCCCACCGTGGGCCGGTCGCCGATCTGCTCGTAGGACGCCTCAACGTAGCGCCTGACCGTCTCGGGCGAGAACACCCCGTGGAACTCATCCGCGAGCTGCGCCGCCGTCGTCTCGAGGCAATACCGCAGCAGGGGAGTCAAATCGGTAGACACGCCGGTCCTCAGAGCCTCAGCTCCCCAAGTGTATAGATTGACAGCTGTCGCTTCAATCGATATAAGTAGATAGATGGCGATCAATATGGAACTGACCCCGAAGATCAAGCGGCCCGCCGGTGAGCGCTGTTGCGAGCCGGTCGTCTACCCGGACCTCGAACGAGAGGAAGCGGTCCGGATGGCCGCGGTCGCGAAGGCCCTCGGCGACCCAGTCCGCATCCAGCTCGTCGACGTCCTACGCAAGCACGCCGGCAAGGTGTGCGTGTGTGAGCTCGTGCCGCTGTTCGACCTTTCGCAACCGACCGTGTCCCATCACCTGAAGGTGCTCCGCGAAGCCGGGATCGTCGGCTCAGAGCGCAACGGCCTGTGGGCCTACTACTACGTGATCCCCGACGCTCTGGAGGAGCTGTCCGCATGGCTGAGCTGAACACCGCATGCTGCACCCCGACGGCGCAGGAGAGCTGCTGCGAGCCGTCCGAGAAAGCCTCCTGTTGCGGCGAGTCGCACACTGATGGGTGCGGGTGCCCGGCCGGATCCGCTCAGGACCCGACGATCGCCGCGACGGCGACCGTCGAACAGGTGCGCGAGACCGTCCGCCAGAAATACGCCGCCGCGGCTACGTCAGCCGCGTCCGGCGCGGTGTGCTGCAGCCCCGCAGATGATGCGGGTGTGTTTGGCGGCTCGCTGTACACCCAGAGCGGTGAGAGCGACGCCCCGTCAGCGGCGATCAACGGATCGCTCGGTTGCGGGGTACCGACGGCGGTCGCGGACCTGCACCACGGCGAGACCGTGCTGGACCTCGGCTCGGGCGCCGGGGCCGACGTACTGATCTCCGCGCGCCGGGTCGGCCCCACCGGCAGGGCGATCGGCCTGGACATGACCGACGAGATGCTCGAGCTCGCCCGCGCCAACGCCCGTGAGGCCGGCATCGACAACGCCGAGTTCCTGAAGGGCTACTTGGAGGACATACCGCTCGAGCCCGACACGGTCGACGTCGTCATCTCCAACTGCGTGATCAACCTGTCCGGCGACAAGCCGCAAGTGATTCGGGAGGCGGCGCGCGTGCTACGGCCCGGCGGCCGGTTTGCCGTCTCGGACGTGATCGCCGATCCCGACATGGACGAGCGGACCCGCGCTGACATAGCTGCATGGACGGGCTGCATCGCAGGCGCGCTGACCGAGACCGAGTTTCGCTCCATCCTGGAAAGCGCCGGCTTTGGCGAAATCGAGATCACCGAGACCCACCGTGTTCACCAGTACGCCGGCTCAGCGATCATCCGCGCCCGCAAGCTCTCCCCATGACCACTTTGCGCGACCAGCTCACGATCCGCGCGGCCAAGTCCCGCGACCTCGACCGAGAGGCTGAGATCTACAACGCCGGGATTGCCTAGAGCTCTGCGCCGAATCGGAACGTCGCGGGCTCTACAAGCTCACCAGCCGGGTGTTCACCGACAACGGACCCAGCCGAGCCGCGCACCGCGCCGCCGCCTTCAAAGAGGTCGGCATTCAACGCAGGCACGGCAAGCTCGACGGGCAATGGAAGGACTGCGTTCTTGTCGAACGTCTCCTAGGCGCCGCCGCCGACTGACTCGATCGTCCGGTCGATGTGGACGTCGCCGCCCTTGTAGACGACCTCGAGGTTGTGACCGTCCGGATCGAGCACGAACGCTGCGTAATACCGCTGCCCGTATGGCCGTTCTCCCGGGCAGCCGTTGTCGGCGCCACCGGCTCCGAGCGCCGCGGCGTGGAACGCGTGGACCTGCTCGCGGGTAGACGCCAGGAAGGCGATGTGGCAGCGGGCGATCGGCTCCGAGGTGCACTCGAAGGCGATCGGCTCGTGATCTTCGCCACCGTCGCCGGTCCCGAAGTGGAGGACCGCTGGGGCCTCGTCGGTCACCAGCTGCCAGCCGAGCGCGCCGAGCGCGAGCGTGTAGAAGTCGCGAGCCGAGTCGAGGTCGCTAACGGGCAGCTTCGCGTGGTCGATCGGCATCGCGGCTGGCCCGAGCGGGTACGGCCTAAGCGGCTTGGCTCACTGTGCCGCTGTCGCCCGCCGTGCGCGCCGGTCGTGGGATCCCGTAGTGCTCCCGCAAGGTGCGACCCGCGTACTCGGTTCGGAACAGGCCGCGCCGCTGGAGGAGAGGCACGACGTGCTCGACAAACTGCACGAGCGATGCCGGCAGCACGGGCCCCATCACGTTGAAGCCGTCGGCTCCGCCCTGCTCGAACCACTCGACTAGCGCGTCCGCGATCTGCTCGGGGGTGCCAACGAACGTCCAATGCCCGCGACCGCCCCCGAGCCGCCCGAGCAGCTGACGGACGGTCAGTCGCTCTCGGCGAGCGAGAGCGACGATCAGCTGAGAGCGGCTCTGCGACCCTTCCAGGCGATCGCCAGCGGAAATCTCGTCGGGCAGCTGCTGGTCGAGGTCGAGCCGCTCGATCGGGACCTCGAGCACCTCGGACAGCGCCTGCAGTCCGTACTGGGGCACGATCAGCTCGTCGAGCAGCCGTTCCAGTTCGCGGGCCTCCGCTTCCGTGCTGCCGAGGACGGGGACGATTCCCGGGAGGATCTTGACCTCGCTCGGGCCGCGGCCGTGGCGGCCGACGCGCGCCTTCAGGTCCGCGTAGAACGCCTTGGCATCGGCGAGCGTTTGCTGGGCGGTGAACACGGCGTCCGCGTAGCGCGCCGCGAACTCCTTGCCGTCTTCGGATGAGCCGGCCTGGACGAGCAGCGGGTGGCCCTGGGGCGGGCGCGGCACGTTCAGTGGACCGCGCACCTTGTAGTAGTCGGCGGCGTGGTCGATCGGCGCAATCGCTCCGGGCCGCGCGAAGCGCCCGGTCGCCTTGTCGGCGATCGCCGCGTCCTCGCCCCAGCTATCCCACAGCTTCACCGAGACATCGACGAACTCCGCCGCCCGGGCGTATCGATCCCCGTGGTTGGGGCGGTCGGCCAGCCCGAAGTTCAGCGCAGCGTCTCGATCCGCGGTCGTGACTATGTTCCAACCCGCCCGCCCCGCGCTGACGTGATCGAGCGACGCGAACCGGCGGGCGAGGTTATACGGCTCGTTGTACGTCGTGGATGCCGTGGCGATCAGGCCGATCCGTTCGGTCGCGGTCGCCAGCACGCTGAGCAGCACGGTCGGTTCGAGCTGCCCCGCGGGACGAAAATCGGCGCTGTGCCAGAGGGCGGGGCCATCGGCGAGAAACAGCGAATCGAGCTTGCCGCGCTCGGCGAGCTGCGCGAGAGCGACCCAGTGCGCGACGTCGAAGTCGGCGTGGGGGTCGCTCTCGGGCAGTCGCCACGCCGCCTCGTGGTGGCCCGAGCTCATCAGGAAGGCGTTGAGGTGAAGCTGCCGGTCACGCATCGCTTACGGCGACGTCCCGTTGTAGCTGGCCGGCAACAGATTGTCGACGTAGTCCGAGATCTGGATCGGCTTGGAGATCTGCTTGGAGTTGTAGAACGTGTTGGCCAGCACCTGGACGTTCTTGACGATCTGCGGGGTGATGAACCGGACCTGCTCGAACCCGTTGTCGATCGTGATCGTGGCCGTCTTCTGGTCGACGCCGGTTTCGTGCTCGATGCCCGCGATCCAGGCGCTCGGATGCGCGTCGCCCCACTGGTAGGCGGCGCCCAGGCGCTCGAGCAGGTTCACCAGGTCGGCCTCGCGGGTCGGATTCGCGTTATTCAGATCGCGGGTCGACGCGATGTAGAAGCCGACGTCCGGGTCGAGCGGCGGGCGGCCGTAGCCGATGATCCGCGCGCCGTTTTCGGTATCGACGGTGACCTGCGGGTTCCACAGCGCCAGCGCGTCGACGCTGCCGCTCTGGAACGCGGTCTGGGCGGCGGCGGGCGCGAGGTTCACCAGCTTCACGGTCGTTGGCGACAGGCCGGCGGCTTCGATCGCGTCGAGCGCGTACCCGTTCGCCGAGCTCCCGAACGGCACTGCGATCGACTTGCCCTTCAGTTGCGCAATCGAGGCGACCGACGAGCCCTTGGGCACAACGATGTAGTCGCTGGCCTGTTGGTAGGTCGGCGGCACCTCCGCGGCCACCAGCTTAAACGGCAGGTCATGGGACGCACCAGTGATCGGCGGCACGTCGCCGAGGTCGGCGAGATCGATCTTGCCGGCCGCGGCCGCGGCCACCTCCGGCGGTCCGTACGGGAAGTAGGCGAACTTCACGTGGTAAGGCGCACCCTTGAAGGCGTCGGTGTCCTGCGTCAGCGAGACGATTCCCGACTCCTGTTGGCCAACCACGAACGTCGGCTCGCTCGAGGTCGAGCCCGAGCTCACGCTTGAGCTCGGGTCGCCGCCGCTCGAGCTGGTCGACGTGCTGCTGCTCCCGCAGGCCGCGAGCACGGCGCAGGCTCCGAGCGCCGCGAGTGCCCCTCCGACCCTGTTGTGCGACGGCAAGCGGTATCTGATGTTCATGTGATTAGGCCCTTTGGCTGATCGTGGGTTGAAACGGGACTGCCTGGGAGCGTCAGGATGCGTGCGGCTGAAGGCCGATCTCGGAGAGCAGCGTCCCGCGCAGGCTGTCGCGAAACGCCCCGCGAGCGCGGCCGTTCACGTCGAGGTCGACTCGGTGGTCGTTCGCGATGCGGCCATCGCGCATGACAAGAATCCGGTCACCGAGCGCGATCGCCTCGTCCACGTCGTGGGTGACCAGCAGCATCGTCGAGTCATGGCGCTCGCGGAGTCCGCGGACGAGGTCGTGCATCCGCAGGCGGGTGATCGCATCGAGCGACGCGAACGGCTCGTCGAGCAGGACCAGGTCCGGGTCGGCGACGAGTGCCCGCGCGAGAGACACCCGCTGTGCCTCGCCTCCGGACAGGGTCTTCGGCCACGCGTCGGCGTGCCGCTCGAGACCCACCTCCCGCAGCACCTCGAGCGCAATCGTCCGCCGATCACCGTTCGGCACTCCGATCGTGACGTTGTTCCAGACCCGCTGCCACGGCAGCAGGCGGTGCTCTTGGAAGACGATCGCTCGCTTGCGAGGAACTGTGACGGTGCCTCCATCGGGCAGATCAAGCCCTGCCAGAAGACGCAGCAGCGTGCTTTTGCCGCAGCCGGACTGGCCGAGCAGGATCACGAATTCCCGCGGCGCGATCCGCAGGTCGAGGCGGTCGAGCACGACGTGCTGGTCGAAGTGACGGATGACGCCATCGACGATCACGCTGCTGTCCGTCCCCGCGACTGGTCCCGGTGCGACCGCAGCGACGACGGCGCTCACGCCCGGCTCCCACTCGATGAGGGCCGCCAACGAAGGAGGTAGCGCTCGAGCGCTCGCACGATCTGATCGCCGGTCAGGCCGAGGATCGCGTAGATCACCAGCCCGAGGAACATCTCGTCGATCCGGTCGAAGGTCTGAGCCTGGTTGATCATGAAGCCGATCCCAGAATTCGCGTTGATCTGCTCGGCCACCACCAGCCCGAGGAGGCTGTACGCAATCGCCAGGCGCAGGCCGATCAACCCTCCTGGGAGCGCGCCCGGGAGCACCACCCGCAACAGCATGCGCAGGCGGCTGATTCCGGCGGCGCGCGCCATCTCGATCAGTCGCGCGTCGACGTTCCGGATTGCCCCAAACAGGTTGATGTACACCGGGATGGCGGCGCCCAGAGAGATCATCGCGATCTTTGAGGTCTCGCCAATCCCAAACCACATGATGAACAGCGGCAACAGCGCCAGGAACGGGATCGTGTTGAGAATCTGGACCGGTCCGTTGAACACGTTCTCGCCCAGCCGGCTGAGTCCGGCGAAGGTGCCGGCGATCCCGCCCACGGTCACGCCGATCGCGAGGCCGACGAGTGCCCGCATCAGCGAGATGCCGAGGTCCGCGCGCAGGGTCGACGGCTCGCCATGGCTCCACAGGTGAGCGGCGGCGCTAACCACCTGAGACGGAGACGCGGCCAGCGTTGGAGACAGGGCCCCCGTCGAGCACAACACTTCCCACGCGATCAGCAAGATCAGCGGCGACGTGTAGATCCCGAGCGGGGACCGTAGCCGCCGTCCCTTCAGCGAACTTCGTCGTGTCGCCTCTCTGGGCGTAAACACCTCTACGCCATGTCCGACGATGGTTGCCACGTGTCAGATGTCCTTCCGAATGGTTCGTTACCGCGAGCGCAATCTAGATAAACTGGATCGAGTTAGTCGTCAATCAACGAACCTCTACCCATCCGGGTAACGCGGACGGCCTCGTCCTGGGGGTCGCGATCGGCCTACGCCCACCCGGCGGCCGGGCTGCTGCCGCCTCGCCGGACGACGTGGAGGCGATGGATCAGGCCTGGAGCAGCTCTACGGCGCGCTGGGCGGCCTCGGTACGGTTGCGGACGCCGAGCTTGCGGTACAACGCGCCCGCGTGCTTCTTGACGGTCTCTGCTCCCACGTGCATGATCGCCGCGATCTCCCGGTTGGTGGCGCCGGTGCTGATCAGGACGAGTACCTCGCGCTCTCGTTCACTCAGGCTCTCCACGCGCTCGGCGTCCCCGATCCACGGTTCGATGTCCCCGATTAGCGCGGCACCGACCGCTCCGACCAGCTCCTCGACCGTGAATCCCGGCGACAGCAGCCCGCTCGCTCCGACCGCCGAGAGCGGCGGCCTGACCGCGAGCCGGCAGTGCGAGCTGAGCAGTAGCGACATCGCGGCGCGCGCGGCGCGAAGCGGGCCGATGTACGAGGCGATGAACGGGCCCGCGTTGGAGATGTCAACGATCGCCGCGTCCGGCTTGAAGCGTCGCGTAAGCGCGACGGCCTCGTCGAGGTCGGACGCGAGGAGACAGCGAGCCACCCACGCCTGCTGGCGAAGCATGACGCCGAGGCCGATCCGCGACGCCGCGTGGGGGTCGGACACGAGGATGGTCACCGAGCGTTCGGTGAGGGCGACGGGCGCATGCAGCCCGAGTTCCGTGGAGGCGAGCATGGACGAAAAAACTATACTAATTGGATCCACAAAGTCCCACGAGCAATTGCGGAGGGCCCTGATGGCGATCAAGCTCCACTGGTATCTGCCTACGCATGGCGACGGTCGCACGTTGCTGTTGGCGCGCGACACGCCATTTCGGCGCCCCGAGGCGGACGAGGGCAACTCGCGTCCCGGCCATCGTGCGGCCAGCCTCGAGTACATGGCGCAGGTCGCGCATGCCGCCGAGCAGACTGGCTTCGATGCGGTGCTGACGCCGACCGGGAGTTATTGTGACGACGCCTGGATTACCACGGCGGCCCTTAGCCAGATCGTGGATCGACTCCGGTTCCTGGTTGCCTTTCGGCCCGGGAGCGTGTCGCCGACGCTAGCCGCGCAGCAGGCCGCGACCTATCAGCGACACACCGGCGGGCGGCTGCTGCTCAACATCGTCACCGGTGGCGACGACGCCGAGCAGCGCCGGTTCGGGGATGGGCTGAGCAAGGACGAGCGGTACGAACGCACGGACGAGTTCCTGACCATCCTGCGAGGGGCTTGGAGCGGCGAGCCGTTCTCGTTTCACGGCCGACACCTGTGGGTGGACGGCGCGGAGACGCTGCCGTTCGACCAGCGTCCCGAGATCTATTTCGGGGGTTCTTCGACCGCGGCGCTCGGCGTCGCCGCGCGGCACGCCGACGTCTATCTGACGTGGGCCGAACCACCCGCGCAGGTCGAGTCGCACCTCGAACGCGTCCGCACGCTGGCGCAGCAGAACGGACGGGAGCTCCGATTCGGGATCCGCTTGCACGTCGTGACTAGGGACAGCGCGGATCGGGCGTGGGCAGCGGCCGAGGCACTCATCGCCGACGCCGACGATGAGACCGTCGCCGCTGCCCAACGCAAGCTCTCCACCACGAGCGCCGTCGGCCAGCGGCGAATGATCGAACTGCACGGCGGGCGACGCGACAGCCTCGAGGTCTCCCCGAACCTGTGGGCGGGAATCGGACTCCTCCGGGGCGGAGCCGGCACGGCATTGGTCGGCAGCCACGAGCAGGTCGCCGATCGCATCGCCGAATACCACCGGCTCGGCATCACCGAGTTCATCCTGTCCGGCTATCCCCACCTCGAGGAGGCCTATCAATTCGGCGAGGGAGTGGGGCCGGTGCTGCGGCAGCGAGACCTGCTCGAGGAGCCGGCGCTCGTGTGACGCCTCCGAGTCAATGACGAGTGTTCCCCGAACGGGCCATTCTTTCGGGCCTTCCGCTTGTATTGACTTAGTTGATCGACAATGTCCGCAATTGCGCCGGGTCCCCCCGGGCCTGTGGCCACGAGCGGGTCCGACGATGCGCGGCGCCGGCTCGGGGGCGTCGGCCGCGGTCGGCGGCGCATCGGATCCACCAACCCTAGGAGGACGGCGGCATGACCACTCTCGACGGCATTGGGATTGACATCCAGAAGATCACGGGGCGGATCGGCGCCGTAGTGACGGGGCTTGACATCAGCGGCGAACTCGACCAAGTGACCTTGGCGGCGATTCGCGCCGCCCTGAACGAGCACAAGGCGCTTATTTTCACTGACGTGGCGTTCGACGACGCCGGCCAGGAGCGATTCGCCTCTCAGTTCGGTCCGCTGACGAGCGCCCACCCGACCGTCGCCGCGGTTGAGGGAGCCCCAAATGTGTTGCCGGTCGACAGCGAGCGCGGCAAATCCAACCACTGGCACACGGATGTCACGTTCGTGCTCAGCCCGCCGCAGCTAACCACGCTGCGAAGCATCGTGATCCCGCCGTACGGAGGCGAGACGTTGATCGCGAACTTGGCGACGGCCTACCGAGACCTGCCGGAGCCGCTGAAGCGGTTCGCGGACACGCTCTGGGCGGTTCACACCAACGACTACGACTACGCCATTCCGGAAGAGTCACTCGACGAGGCCGAGCGCAGCCGTCGTGAGGAGTTCATCTCGATCCGCTATCAGACCGCGCATCCGGTCGTCCGCGTGCATCCGCTCACGGGCGAACGCGGGCTGTACGTTGGGGGGTTCGCGCAGCGGATCGTGGGTCTCTCGAGCGGCGAATCGCGCGACATCCTGCGGCTGCTGCAGTCCTATGTGACCCGCCCCGAGAACATCGTGCGGTGGCGCTGGTCGCCCGGTCAACTCGTGCTGTTCGACAACCGGATCACGCAGCACTACGCGATCGACAACTACGACGACCTGCCGCGCCGCCTCAACCGGGTCACCGTCGCCGGGGACGTGCCGGTCGGCATCGACGGCTCGGCGAGCTACTCGATCGAGGGGGACGCGTCGCATTACACGCCCGTGCTGGCGACGGCGGGAGCAGCAGTCTGATGGCAATTGCCTGACCAGGTGGGGCCGCCGGCGCTGTCGGTCCGCGGACTGACCAAGACCTACGCCGGCGGCCTCACCGCAGTCTCGAATCTCGATCTGGAGATCGAGCGCGGCCGCTTCTTCGGTCTGCTCGGTCCGAACGGCGCTGGAAAGACAACGCTGATCGGCTCGATCTGCAACCTGGTCATCCCCACCGCAGGGGAGATCCGCGTGCTCGGCCACGACCATCGGACCCGCGAGGCGCGCCACCTGGTCGGCCTGGCCGAGCAGGACGTCAACCTCGACCGTTTCCTCAGCATCTCCGAGATCCTCGTGTACCACGCGGGCTACCACGGGATGAAGCGCCGGGAGGCGCACATGCGCGCCCGCGAGCTGATGGACCTGTTCCGGCTGACCGACAAGGCACGCAGCGCGCCTAACGAGCTCTCGGGCGGGATGCAGCGCCGAGTTCTGTTCGCTCGCGCTCTGATGCACCGTCCAGCCCTACTGATCCTCGACGAGCCGACGGCCGGGATCGACGTCGAGCTGCGCGCCGAGCTGTGGGAGTTCATCCGCCGCCTGCATGCCGGGGGAACGACGGTCCTGCTCACCACCCACTATCTCGAGGAGGCCGAGACGCTGTGCGAGGAGATCGCGCTTCTGCGCGCGGGGCGGATCATCGCCCGCGACTCGGCGGCCAAGCTCCGCGTCCGCTACGGCGCCGATGACCTCGCGGGCGTTTACCAGCGAGCGATGTCGGCGTCGCCGGAGAGTTTGGGGGCAGCGGCATGAGCGAGCTCCTGTTCCGGGCTGATAGGTCGCCGTTCAGCTGGCTGCTCGAGCGGGAGGTCGTGCGCTACCTGAAGATCTGGCAGTTCACGATCGCGGGACACGTCGTGTCGGCGCTCCTGTTCGTGCTCGTGTTCGGCCTGGCGCTCGGCACTCGCATCGACGGCGTGCATGGCGTGCCCTATGACCGGTTCATCGTCGGCGGCCTGCTCGGTCAGGCCGTGCTCATCGTCGGTTACATCAACGGCACCACGAGCCTGTTCGAGGCGCGCCGCGACCGATATCTGCACGACGTGCTCGCGAGCCCGCTGCGGTGGTGGGAGGTCAACCTGGCGCTCGTGCTCGGAGGCGTGATTCGTGGCGTGATCACGGGTATCGGCATCCTCGCGATCGCGATGCCGCTCACGGGGGCGACCGTAGATCGCCCACTGGTACTGGGCCTCGGCGCCGCCGGCACGCTGACCGTGGCCGGGCAGGTCGGCGTCCTGGCCGGTGCGTACGCGCGTACGCTGGACCACGTCTACTCGCTGGAGGCGCTCGTGGTGCTGCCACTCGGGTTCCTCGGCGGCATCTTCTATTCCGTCTCGCAGCTGCCGCCGTTCTGGCACGCCCTCAGCGAGGTCAACCCGGTCTTCTACATCGTCCAGACGCTCCGCATCGGCTTCCTGGGCTCCGGCGACATCCCTGCCGGGGTGGCCCTCGGAGTGTTGTGGGCGTTCGCGGTCGCGCTCTCCTCGTGGTCGCTGCTCGTGTTCCGGTCCGGCCGGCGGCTCAAGCAATGAGAGGCGATCCGCCAACCCTGGTCGCCAGTACGAGAAGGCGGGCGGGCATCCGTCTGGAGACGGCATGACGCACGATGTCGGCCGCCCGATCGGAGAAGATGTCAAGGTGCGAGTCTCGGCAAAGGCTGATTACGCCGTGCGGGCCGCGGTCGAGCTCGCCGCGGCGGATGAGGAGCCCTTGACCGCTGAGGTCGTGGCCGATCGCCAGCAGATCCCCGTCCAGTTCCTGCAGAAGATCTTTCACGAGCTTCGCCGCGCCCGCCTCGTCTCGAGTCAGCGCGGCCCGGACGGCGGACACCGCCTGGCCCGCCCGCCGGACGAGATAACGGTGGCCGACATCATCCGGGCGGTCGAGGGGCCGCTGGCGACGGTCCGCGGCAAACCACCGGAAGGGCTGGAATACGCCGGCGCCGCCGTCCCTCTTCAGGAGGTGTGGATCGCGCTGCGCACCAACGTCCGCGCAGTGCTCGAGGGGGTCACCCTCGCCGACCTCGCCACCGCGCGCCTGCCGAGGCGGATCGCGACCCTGGCGCAGAACCCAGAGTCCTGGATCACACGCTGAGCGCCGTGACGGCGACGATGTCGCCGACGCGCAGCTCGAGCCAATCCCACTCAAACGCTTCCAGACGGGCGACTCCAGTCCCGCCGTCGGACAGCAGCACGCGGACGTCGACCTCCGCGCCGACCCGACGTACCGTCTCGATCACGCCTTCGGTCTCGCTACCACGGTCCTCGCCGGCGATCACGACGGCGACCACCGAACCGGGGCTCGCCCAGAGGTGGAACCTTCTGCGCAACATGGAGGGTCCAGTCTGGTCACTGGTTCGATGCCTCCAGCGGCAGGCTTCTTCGCAGCGCCGGCACGAGCTCGGCGGCGTGTCGGTGCGCCCACGCCCTCGCGGTCGCCGGGAACTGCTCGAGTTCAGCCTCGACGACAAACAGCCCGCGTACGGGTACGGCCGCGCCCAGCTCGAGGAGCAAGGGAGTGAAGTGGACGTCGACCGCAAGCTGGTGGTTCGCCGCCCCGCCAAGCAGGACCGGCACAGCCGTCCTCCCGGCGAGCGCGCCGGTGCCGATCCGATCGAGGAACGACTTCAGCAGGCCCGAATAGGTCGCTTTGTATGTTGGGCTCGCAACCACCAGAACGTCCGCCTCGAGCACCTCCATGACGGCGGTGATCGCGCCGGGGTCGGCCGGATCAAGCGTCCGCGCCCCGAGCGCGGCCAGGTCGATCTCCGGGCCGGGCTCGGTTCCCAGCTCCGCGCCGATCACTTCGACCAGCGTGCGGGCGACCCCGTGGGTTCGCGACTCGGGCCGCGGATTACCGACGACCGAGGCCACCGCTAAATCGCTCACGCCGCGCTCCTCAGCCCGTGATTGTCCGCGACCGAGAGCCCCAGCGCGCGGAGCTGCGCGACGGTCCTGCCCTCCTCCTCGTAGATCCGGAAGGAGTTCACGCCGGCCGCACGCAGAAGGCCCGCGATGACTGCGACATCGACGGTGCGAGAGCGACCACAAGCGGGCGTCGAAAGAGCCGGCTTACTGTAGAGGCAGATCCCGGCGCCGTCCCGAACCATCTCGGCAACAGCCCGATCGAGCAACGCGCGGCACGGGCACAGCAGCGACGCGAATACGTCGGCGAACAAACACGCACGGTGCACGTGCACGAGCGGCGCGGGCCGCCCAGCCGGATCGCCGTGCACCAGCGCCAACGTCGTCTCGCCGGTCGCATCCTCGACGTGAGCCAGGACGCGGAACACCCCAGCGCGCGTGGGTAGCTCGCACACGATGTCCGCCCGTGCCGCCTGGTCGGCTCGACTGATCATCCGCAGGTCCTCGCACCGCGCCAGCGGCAAGTGGGACAGCTCACCTGAGTCACGAGCGGCGGCGAGCGGAACAAACGCGCCGTCGCGGTCGGTCACCGCGCTGAGCGCTACGGCCGCCCGCTCGCCGCTCAAGCGACCGAGCTCGAGCGCGGCCGATGCGGTGTCGCCTCGCGCAAGCAGGTCGTCGCTGCGGAGTCGGGCCGGATGGACGTGACCGGGAATCGTCAGATCGGACGGGCCAGTGGACGGGTCGGCGGCGATCCGCATGGTGAGCGCCCGGTCCGCCAGTGACCAGCCCGTGCCGCTGGTTCGGAACGCGTCGATCGACGGCGTGAACGCAAGGTCCAGACGCGATCGCGGCCACTGTGTGGTTGCCGGCAGCTCCAGCTGGTTGACGATCGGCTCGTCGAGCCCCAGCACGACTAATCCGCCACCCAGTCGCTCCAACCGCTCGAGCCGGCCAGCGTCCAGCCGCTGTGCGGCCGCGGCGACGAACACCGGCTGGTCGCGGTCGCTGCCGACGAGCACCGGCTCGTCGCAGGCGAAATGCTCGGCGACGGACGACGGCGAACTCACCGGCGCAGCGATGAGTAGGTCCCGCGGTAGAACACGAGCGGCTCGGCCGCCTCGCGGCTGACTTCGGCGGCGACCACGCGGCCGACCACCAGCTCGTGATCCCCCAGCGGCAGTCTGTGTTCGACGCGGCACTCGACTCCCGCCAGCACGCCCTCGAGCCTCGGCGTCCCCGTCGGACCAGGCTGATGCCGAGCCGTACTCCACGGCTTCAGCGCCCCCCGCCGGGCGAACCCGCTCGCCAAATGCCCATGTTCCGCGCCCAGCACGTTGATCGCGAACGCCGCGCGGTCCCTGACGGCGCGCAGCGTCGTGCTGGCCAGGTCGAGGCAGACCAGCACCAGCGGCGGCTCGAGCGAAACCGACGTGATCGCGTTTACTGTCGTTCCCACCGGCTGCCCATGATCGTCGACTGCCGTCACGACCGCCACGCCGGTCGCGAAATGACCCATCACGCGACGCAGACTCGTCGCGTCGACCGAGCGCTCGAGTAACCCGACCGGTTCCGGAACCGTATCGCTTTCTGGATCCACTGACTCCAGAATACCAGCCCAAGCCACGTGGTTTGGACCATGACACTGACCGGCTACGCTCGCCCGCCCGGAGAGAGGAGAGCGTCCCCGGGCGGGCGCGTAGCGGCCCCGTGGATTCCGTCCCGTACGCCTGCACCGATCAGCGATGGCGTGATCTGGGTCGACCGGTCAAAGGTGCGAATGGAGCCGGGGTGGGTGCGGGCTCCTGACCAGCGACCAGCGTCGCCCGAAATGCGGCGTGAGCGACGAGGGTTGCTCAGCCTGGCCGGCATCGGGGTCACGCTCTATCGCCTCGGCATCTGCAGTCGCCCCCGCGACACGTTCGATCAGCTGCGTGGTGTAGTGCACGCTCTCGAGGTTCGCGGCGACGACCCGCTCGCTAAGTGTCACGTCAGCGCTGTCCTGCGTGGGTCGGTCCGTCTGGATGATGATTTTCGGCATTGAGGTCCGTTTCGGAGATGTGAAGTCAGCTGTGATAGATACAAGCGCGCGCTGTTGGTCTGAACAGGGCGCACGGTTGCGACTGGGCGTACGCATGGCGCGCCGTGAAGGGACTCGGATAACCGGGCCAGCCGGGCCGGCGCTAACCGTCTGTGTGAACCCAGATCAAGCCCGGGCAACATCGTCTGTCCGTGCTCAGGGCGTGATCGCGCTCCGAAAGAGCAACGCCGGACGGCTCAGCACTCGTGGTCGTGCTCGATGGAATCCTCATTATTTCGATTGACTTTATAGATTTAATGATGCCCTGTCAATAGGCGCTCGATGGCTAGGGCCAGCCGACCGGTCGCCGTTCTGCGGTTTGAGAGTGAACTCAGAATCCTGCGACCACGCGTGGCGGTAGGATCCCAAAAACTCCGCACCCCCTATGAGGTTCGTTACCCATCACAGCCGGCGCGGTGACGATTCACGTCTATCACCCACCGATCCGGTCGATCGGCGAATATGAGCTAGAGGATGGTGAGCTTCGGGCGTCGGCCCGCACGGCCCGACGAGCCATCAGCGGCGAGCCCGCCGTCTGCTCGCCACGGTCCAGGCAAACGAACCCCAGCCGAGATGACGCCTACTGATGATGGTCGTGCAGCGAGTCAGCGGATGTGGACGTTGATCCGGTGGATCGCGTTGTTGCCGTAGCCGCGAACGTTGGCCGGAGGCCGATCGGGTTGCTTGCGTCCTGCTCCGTCGACCGCGCGACACGAAATCTCGTGCACGCCGGGAGCGAGGGTGCACTCGGTCTCCCACGGGACGCGCGCGTAGAGGCCGCGCGCCGGACGGAGGCGCGCCGCGATCCACGGCCCGCCGTCGACGCGCACGAGCACGGCTGCGACGCCACGCGTGCCGCCCCAGGCGATGCCGCGAATCGACAGGTCGCCCGCACCAAGGTCGGCTTCGCCATCGGCAGGGGTGGTAATCAGCGCGTGCACGGGAAGCGCAGTCATGCGGTGGCCGGGTCCTTGTTCGCCGGGCTCGCGCAGGCGGTAGTCGTGGGCCTGGAAGACGCCGTCAAACTCTTTGTTGGTCAACCAGACGCGGTCGAGCCACTTCACTGAGTCGGTCGCATACCAGCCGGGCACGATCACCCGGACAGGCCCGCCGCGCCGCACCGGGATCGGCTCACCGTTCATCTCGTAAGCCAGGAGCACGTCGTGGTCGAGCGCCTTGGCGAGCGGGAGGCTTCGGGCAAAGCCGTGGACGCCGTCGAACCCGTCGACCACACCAGCGTCCGCGCCCGCGAGGACAACCTCGCGCCCGTCGGTTGGGATGCCGACCAGCTCGAGCGCCGCAGCGAGGCTCGCGCCGGACCACTGGGCCTCGGCGACTGCGCCGGCAGCCCACGGTATGCCTCGGTGGATCTGCTCGAATTCGGCCCGCCGGTGACCGGCGCACTCGAGCACCACACGCAAGGAGCGTCGCGGCATGCCCCGTAACGCATCCAGATCGAGCGCAAGAGATCGGCGGCTCCCGGTCAACTCCAGGGACCATGATCCCGGATCCTGCGCAGGCGCGGCGAAATGATCTCGCACGAAATGAAGCTCGCTGGGAATCTCTGCGAGCTCAAGCGCTCCGAGTGGAGTTGGACACCAGAGGTCCTCATCCATGGGGGCACTGTTCGCCTCACTTGGAACAGAGATCGTCACGAGTGGTCAGCGATCCGATGCGAGGTGCAGCCGTGATCGGGATCAACGACCTGCCGGAAATACCCGATTTCGGATACGACTTTGTGGATAAAGTCCATTGACTTGGTTGAGTATGACAGACGTCTCGGCGCGATTGCGAATCGGGCTGTTGCCAGGGGCTCGCGGCAGCTCGGGCTCGACCCCGGCCAGCTCGCCTCCCTCTCCGTCCCGGCCGTGGCCCTAGCCCACTTCGACGGGCAAGGTGGCCTTGGCTGAGATACGCATCTCGCGCCGCCGTTGTCGCTCAAACCCCGGGTTGCGTCGCCGGCACGCCCAGATGCTCGCGGAGAGTCGTGCCGGTGTAGTCGGCGCGGAACACGCCGCGCTCCTGCAACAGCGGCACGACCTCGCCGGCGAAGCGGTCAAGCCCACCCGGCGTCAGGTAGGGAACGAGGATGAAGCCGTCGCAGGCGTCGGCTTGCACATGCTCGTTCAGCTGCACGGCGACCGTCGCCGGCGAACCGACGAACGACTGGCGCGCGGTCATCTCGATCACGAGCTCTCGGATCGACAGCCCGGCGGTCTGCGCGCGCTCGCGCCACTGCGCGGCGATCGCCACCGCGTCCCGGTTGAGGGTACGCGCCTGGGCGCTGCCCTCCGAGCGCACCGGCGAGTCGAGATCTGGATCGACGTCGGGCAGGGGACCGTCGGGATCGTAGGCGGACAGGTCGCGGTTCCATAGCTGCTCCAGGAACACGAGGGCGTGGGGACCGCTCACCTGCTGGCGGCGCACGTGGTCAGCTAGCTCGCGTGCCTCCTCGTCGGTGTCGCCCAGCACGAACGTGGCGCCGGGCAGGATCAGCAGATCCTCGGTGGCACGCCCGTAGCGGGCCAGGCGCTCCTTGACGTCGGCGTAAAAGCTCCGACCCGCGGCCAGTGTGCCGTGGCGGGTGAAGATCCCGTCCGCGTATTGTGCGGCGAACTCGCGTCCCTCATCGGAGTCGCCCGCCTGGAGCATCGCCGGATGTCCCTGCGGCGGGCGCGGGACCGTGAACTCGCCGGCGACCTCGACCTGCGTTCCGTTGAACGAGAACGCACCGACCGGAGCCCGCGATAGGAACGCGCCCGAGTCGGCGTCGGCGAGCGGCTCGCCGACGGGCCATGAGTCCCACAACGCCCAGGCGGCCTGCACGAACTCACCGCCTCGCTCGTAGCGCTGGCCGTAGTCGAGGTAGGAGCCGCGGCGGAAGTTGGCGCCGGTGAATGAATCCGAGGACGTGACCAGGTTCCAGCCCGCGCGTCCGTCCGACAAGTGATCGAGCGAGGCCAGCTGGCGCGCGAGCTCGTGTGGCTCGTGGTAGGTGGTCGTGATCGTCGGCATGAGGCCGATCCGATCGGTGACGGCGGCGAGCGCCGCGAGCACGGTCATGTTGTCGGGCCTTCCGGCTACGTCCAGCTCGTGCAGCTTGCCGGCGTGCTCGCGCATCCGCAGGCCTTCCGCCAGGAAGAAGAAGTCGAACTTGGCCCGCTCGGCGGTCTGGGCGAGGTGCACGAACGAGTCGAACTCGATGTGGCTCCCCGCGCGCGGATCGCTCCACACGGTCGTGTTGTTGACGCCGGGGAAGTGAGCGGCGAGATGGATCTGCTTGTGCTTTGCGCTCATGTGATCGCTGCCCCAGCGCTCGATCGGGGCACGGAGCGACCCGCGGGCCGGTTGAACCCCAGCAGCCCACGGAGCGTGTCAGCCTCGTACCGCGGTCGAAACGCGCCGCGCCGCACCAGCTCGGGGACGAGCGCCCGCGTGACCTGGTCCAGATCGTGTGGGATTGCGCCCGGCCGCAGACGAAATCCGTCGTAGCCCAGCTCCCGCCAGTCGAGCAGAACGTCCGCCAGCTCGGCGGGCGTCCCCGTGAACACCAATGCGTCAGCTCCATGCGACGCCCCGGCGAGCGCGTCGAGCCTATGCCTGCGCTCGAGCGTGGCGGTTCGATCGGGACCGAGGAACACCACAGCATCGGCGAGCACCCGGACCTCCGCCGGTTCGCGGCCGGCTGCCGCCACCGCGTCCGCGATGCGCTCGGGCGCGGTCGCCAGCTGCCGGTCGTCCTTCGCCGGCACGATGATCACGTCGGCGGTCGCGGCGGCGAGCGCCTTCTGTGCCGCGCCCAGCACGAGAGCCGCGACCACCGGCTGCCCCTGCGGGGAGCGCGGCGTGATCGACGGGCCCTTGACGCTGAAGTGCGTGCCCGCATGGTCGATGTGGTGCACGCGGCGGCGATCGAAGAACCGGTTGCTCGCAGCGTCGCGGATCTCGGCATCGTCCTCCCAGCTGTCCCACAGCTGTCTGACGACCTCCACGTACTCGGTGGCCTCGTCGTACCGAGCGCCGGGCTCTGGCACGAGCCGCGGCCCGACGTACCCGGCGTCGCGTTCGCCGGTCGACACCTGCAGCAACCACCCGGCCCGCCCGCGACTGACGAAGTCGAGCGTCGCGACCTGCGTCGAGAGCAGGAACGGCTCGGTCACGGTCGTGTCGGCGGCGGCCACGATCCCGACGCCCCGCGTGAGCGGCGCCACTCTGGCCGCGAGCATGATCGCATCCAGCCGTCCACGCACGCGATCGGTCCGGTCGTCGGCCACGTCGGCAACCGTGGACTGGAGCCCGTGCGAGTCCTCGAGCGTGACGAAGTCCAGCAGACCACGCTCGGCCTCGCGCACATGCTCGACCCAGGGGCGCGCACGGAAGAGCTCACGCGGGCGAGCGCGCGGCTCGCGCCAGGCGGCGGGGTGCCAGCCCGCCCCGTCAAGCGCTACGGCAAGGTGTAGGTTCGACGTTTTCAACAATTTCGATAGACAAAGGCTAGTAGTGGCATTCTATGAGCCATGACGCTGTTCTCGGTTCTCGATCAGGCGCCCACGCGCGCGGGCACCCCGGCCGCGCAATCGATCCGTGACGTCGTGGCGCTGGCCCGCCACGTCGACACGCTTGGCTTCGCGCGCTTCTGGATCGCCGAGCATCACGCAATGGGCGGAGTAGCCAGCACCGCGCCCGAGGTGTTGATCGGCCACGCCGCGCGGGAAACGGACCACCTACGGATCGGATCGGGCGGGATCCTGCTCCCCAACCACCGGCCGATCCACGTCGCCGAGCAATTCCTCACGCTCGAGGCGCTGCATCCCGGCCGGATCGATCTGGGGATCGGCCGCTCCGAGGGCGCCACCGACGACGCGACGGTCAGGGCATTCATGCGGCCGTCCGACAACGATCACGGATCCGGGTTCGATCGCCAGCTCGACGAGCTGCTCGCGTTCGGCGGCGCCCGTCAGCTGAACGGGGGCGACCCCCTCGCCGGCGTTCGGGCCGGACCGGCCGGAGTCCAGCTGCCACCCGTTTTCCTGCTCGGCTCGACCCCGCGGTCAGCGGCGACCGCCGCTCAGCGCGGCCTCGGCTACGGATTCGCGGCCTACACCAACCCCGGGGCGGTCGCCGAGGCCCTGCAGCTCTACCGGCGGCAGTTCACGCCCGCCCGCCCCGGCGATCGACCCCACGCGATCCTCGGGCTGAAGGTGATCGTCGGCCAGGACGACGAGCATGCAGACGCGCTCGCGCTGCCCTGGCATCTGGCGCTCGTCCAGCACCGCGCCGGCAACGCGGCGCCGCTGATGAACGTTGAAGACGCGCTCCGGCACCGCTGGACCGAGGCCGAGCGCACCGCCGAGGCGAAGATCGACCGCCGCGCGGACGTCGTCGGAGGCCCAGAGCGTGCCCGCGAGCAGATTGCCGCGCTCCTCGCGCAAACCGGGGCCGACGAGGTGATCGCCTCAACTAACACCTTTGATCCGATCGAGCGCGAAGCGTCGTACGCGCGCCTGGCACTCGCCGTCGGGCTGCGCCGCCGGCCGCGCCCGGACCCGTGGCTCGACCTAATGCTCTAACGGTGACGTTGGAGAGCCGCGGTCTGGTCAGTCGTAGAACAGCGCTGTCTCGATCTCGGCCGCGACCACCTGAGCTGGGTCGTAGTCCGCGACCTCGCCGGGGATCCAGGTCGCAGCGTGGAGGCGCCCGGAGTAGGGGAAGGTGCCGTGCCGCCGGTGCAGCCCCCAGTGAACCGGTCCCCCGCTGCACCGCCCCACGTCGATACCGCTGAACGGCGCGAGCCCGACGAACATCCAGCGGTTGTCAAGCCGGGCAACTTCGACGTCGTCGACCAGCAGGGCCACGGCCACATGGAACTCGGGCCGCCAGGTCACGTCGAGCGAGACCACGCGCGACCCCGAGGCAAGCCGCCCGCCGTCGGCCTCGCGAAGCGACCCGTAGTCGTTCCAGGCGAGCTGCAGCCGGCCATTCTCGACGTACACGGCGTAGCCGCCGCCCTGATCGCCGTGTGCGACCAGGATGCCCTGATCCGAGGCGCCGTGGTCCAGTTCGATGTGCACGCGGAACGACCGCAGCGACGTCAGCCGGCTCGAGCGATAGCGCTCCAGCTTCGGTGTGCCGGGCAAGATTCGGACCGGTCGTGAAAGCTCGGCCTCGGCGGGCCGCCGTCCCGGCACGAACTCTGCTCCCAATGGGAAGACGGTGTTGTGCCACGCGGCGGCCTCCCACGCCTCGGTCAGCTCCTTGAGCACCGCGGGCTCACGATCGGCGACATTGTGCAGCTCGTTCGGGTCGGTGCGGATGTCATACAGCTCCCACTCCGCGTCGTCGAACGGCGTCCCCGGCTCATGGTTGGTGAGGATCTTCCAACCGTCGCGATAGAAGCCCCGATTGCCGCCGAACTCGGCGTACTGCTCTTGGTGCGTGCCCGGCGCCTCGGGGTTGGACAGGATCGGCGCAAAGCTGAACCCGTCGACCGACTTGGCCGGGAGGCCGTTCCGCGACCCCGGGTGTGAAAGCCCCCCCAGGTCGAGCAGAGTCGGGAGCACGTCGGTCACGTACTGGTACTGGTGCCGGACCCGGCTCTCCGCGGAAGGCGAGATCCCGGCGGGCCAGCTGATCACGAACGGCACGCGCACGCCGCCGGCGAACGTCTGCCCCTTGTAGAGCCGAAACGGGGTGTTCGACGCCATGCCCCACCCGCGCGGGTAGTGGACCATCGTGCGGGGCCCGCCGATCAGATCCGGGTCGATCGCAACGTCCGCCTCCCAGTCCTTCGGCAGGCCCGGGATGTGCACGAAGCGGCTGAAGTAGCTCCGTGTCCCCTCCGGTCCGCCCTCACCCGTCCCGCCGTTGTCGGAGGTGAACACGAAGATCGTGTTGTCCAGCTCTCCAAACGCCTCGACGGTCTCGACGATCCGGCCGATGCTCTCGTCGACGTTGTGCACCATGGCGGCATAGACCTCCATGTAGCGGGCGTAGAGCTCGCGGTCCCCGGGGAGCAGCGAGTCCCAGGCGGGCACGTCAAACCCGGGCTCGGAGTTTCTGGGCGGGAGGGGGACACCCCGCCCGACGATGCCCAATTCGATCTGTCGCGCGTGGCGGATCCGGCGGATCTCGTCCCACCCCACGTCGTACTGGCCACGGAACCGCTCGATGTCCTCGCGCTTGGCGCCGAGTGGCCCGTGCATCGCGGTGTGGGCGAAATAGAGGAAAAAGGGCTGGCGCGAGTCATTCGCGCGCAGCCCCTTGATCAGGGCGGAGGCCTGGTCGGTGTAGTCGTCGGTCAAGTAGTAGTCCGACGGAAGCGAGGACAGGTCGACGGGCGAGTTGTCGCGGACCAAGCGGTTGGGGAAGAAGTAGCTGTTCAGCCCCTCCATCGACCCGTAGTAGCGATCAAAGCCGCGCTGCACCGGCCACGTTGCCTTGGGTGCCCCGTCGTGCAGCAGGGCATCGCGGGTCAGGTGCCACTTTCCGACCGCGAACGTCGCGTAGCCGTGCCCACGCAGGATCTCGGGCAGCGTCACAACGTCCTCGTCGATCTCCAGTCGCAGGTTCGGAAAGCCCGGGTCGGAATTCGCGACGCTCGCGAAACCGGCCCGATGAGGGTTCAGGCCGGTGAGCAGCGCCGCCCGCGCCGGCGAGCAGACCGGTGTCGTGTGGTAGTTCGTCAAGCTCAGACCGTTGGCGGCAACCCGGTCCAGGTTCGGCGTCGGGATCTCCGACCCGAACGGCCCAACATCGCTATAGCCCAGGTCGTCGAGGAGGACCAGGACGATGTTCGGCGAGCCCTCCGGAGCCCGGCGCTCGCGCGGCCAGGCCCGGGTGGATTCGCGCACGGTGCGACCGATCGTCCCGGGAAAGTTCTCATAGCCCCGGGCATAGGGCGGGATCAGATTCTGCACCATCTTATCTAACTCAATAGAGATAGTAGACTTACCGGCTCGCCAACCCCACACGAGAGGACCTACGGACATGTCGCTGGAGACGCTTATCAATGAGAACCGGCGCGCGATCGAAACCGAGCCGGTCAAGGCAAGGGCGGTTTTCAGCGTTCGCGGCGATCTCGTCGGGCTGACCGAGGTCGATCTCGTGGCGCGCCATCACTCGGTGAAGGTCGACGAGCCTGATGCCCTTGGTGGCGAGGATCTCGGCGCCAACCCGGTCGAGCACGCGCTGATCGCGCTCGCCTCGTGCCAGGCGATCACGTATCGGTTCTGGGCGGCCAAGCTCGGCATCGAACTCGAGGGGCTCGAGATCACCGCCGAAGGCGACCTCGACGTGCGCGGCTTCTTCGGGTTCGACGACGGCGTGCGCCCCGGGTTCACCGGAGTGAGGCTCGAGATCACGCCCGCCGGGCCCGAGACCGCCGCGCGATATCAAGAGTTGGCCGACGCGGTCGACGCCCACTGCCCGGTCCTCGACCTGTTCACCAATGAGACGCCGGTCGAGCGCCGGATCGCCGTCGCCGCCTGAACCGACGTGCCGAGTCACCACGCTTCCGGCGCAAGTCGACGGCGGCCGCCGGGACTATGACAGGGCCGCGGCCGGGCTCGGACTGACGGAGTCACCTGACAGGGACCGCATGAGGTGGTCGACCACTTCGCGAGCGTCGTCCTCGATGCCGTGGATAAACGTGGACTTACGCCGCCTCAGCACCGGCAGTCCCAGGGCGTACAGGCCGGGACTGTCGACGACGCCGCCGTCGTGGCGGAGCTGACCCTTGGCGTCGAGGACTGGCACTTCGAGCCACCGGTAGTCGGGCCGAAATCCCGTTGCCCAGACGATCGAGCGGACCTCGCCGCTCGAGAGGTCGAGTTGCAACCGCGGCGAACGAGGCACCTGAGTCGGGTCGAAGCGTTCGGACGGGTCGAACTCGCCGTCCAGTCCGCCGGCCTCGGCCCACTCGTCGAAGACGCCGAGCAACCGGTCCATCTTCAGATCCGCGAGCGAACAGACATTGCGCAGACCGCCAGAGAACAGCGCCCGGCCGTCACGGACGGCTGCCCAGCGGCCCACGAGCTCGACTCCCAGCTCAGACAGCGCGTTCAGATCGAGCGTCGCTCGCTCGGGCGTCCCGACGAGCTGCGGCGACGGTAGCCGCCGCGCCCTCTTGAGATCCTCGAGCTCGTCGTAGCGCTCGTCCCAGACGCCCGATGCGTCCATCCACCACAGCACATCGTGGCCTCGGTACGTCCGCGGTAAGCGCACGTGCTCGCCGACCGAGAGCATCACCGGCCGGCCCGATTTCCTCAGCTCAGCCGCCAGTTGCACGCCGGTCGCCGACGCCCCGACGACAAGCACGCCGCCGTCGGGAAGTCGGCTGGGGTCGCGGTAGTCGAACGGCGTCAGTTGCTCGACACTCTGCGGCACGGCATGGGCAAGGTCCGGCACCGACGGCCGGTTGCAAGCCCCGCTGGCGAGCACGATCGCCCGACACCGGATCTCACCGCTGCTCGTGATCACCCGGTAGCCGTCGTCGGTGCGCCGCACCGAGGTGACGTTCGTCCCGGTCCGAACGCAACCGCGAGCGGGCGCGGCGAAACGCTCGATCAGCTCGACCACCTCGGCCATCGTCATGTAGCCGTCCGGGTTCGGGCCGTCGTAGCTCAGACCGGGCAGACGGCATTGCCAGTTGGGCGTGAGCAGCCGCAGGGAGTCCCAGCGTTCGTGCCGCCAGGAGTTCGCCACCTCCCCGCGCTCCAGCACCACGTGGTCGATCGACCGCTCGCCCAGAAAGTGGCTCGCGGCCAGGCCGGCGTGTCCCGCGCCGATGACAACCGTCGTTATGCGCTCGATGGCGAGTCCCTCACCGCTCAGTGGCGAGGTCTCTCACGCAACGGTGACGGTGACCTCGGTCGGGTTCGAGAGTGCGTCGAACACCGCGGAGCGCTTCTGGGACTGGGCGACCAGCGCCTCGATCTCTTCCTTGGACGCGTCCGCGTCGATCGTGAACGTCACCTTGATGTCGTTGAAGCCGTTGCGGACGTCGCTGTCGACGCCGAGGATCCCACGGACGTCATGGTGGCCCTCAACGGTCGACTCGACGGAGCGCAGCTGGATCCCGCGATTCTGGGCAACGGACGCCACCCCGGCGGTCAGGCAACTCGCTAGCGCGACTAGGAGGTACTCGATCGGCGTGATGCCCTCGTCCGGGGCAGCGAAGGTCTCGGGGTGATCCGCGGCGAACACGCTCTCCGTCTTGTGACGCTGCTCCTCGCCGAGGCCGAAGTAGTTCTGGATACTCGTCGTGCTGTGAACGCCGTTCTGCCATTTGGACGATGCCCGCCACGTAAACTGGGCGGCCTCCGGCGCGCCCTCGAGCACATCGCGCGCTTCGAGCAGCGCCTGAACGTTGACTCCGTTGTCGATCGTCGTGCTCATTCCGCGGCCTCTTTCCTAACGTAGTGTAGTTTCTCGATTCGGAAACTCGACAATATCAGGACCTTCCGCGACAGAGACATGACGGTGCGCACGGCGCAAGCATCGACGCTCGCGGCCGACTCGGTCGGACCCGTCGAAACCCAGTACCTCGATCTGCCCGATCCGGTGCGGCTCGACTGCGGACGCGACCTGCATCCCGTGCGCGTGGCCTACGAAACGTACGGCGAGCTCTCACCTCGGCGCGACAACGCGATCATGGTCTGCCACGCGCTCAGCGGCGACGCCCACGCCGCCGGCTACTCGAACACGGCGGCGGGCCGGAGCACCCGTGACGGATTCGGAGCCGACGATCGCGACGGTGCAGCCGGCAAGGGGCTCGGCTGGTGGGACGGGATGATCGGACCCGGCAAGGCCTTCGACACCGACCGGTACTTTGTTATCTCCACGAACCTGCTCGGCGGCTGCCGCGGGACCACGGGACCGTCATCGCTCGACCCGGCCTCAGGCAGGCCGTATGGCTCGGACTTCCCCGTGATCACCGTTGCGGACATGGTGAGAACGGAGCGCGCGTTCCTGGACGAGCTCGGGATCGAGCGGCTCGCCGCGGTGGCCGGCGGTTCGCTCGGGGGCATGCAGGCGTTCGAGTGGGCGATCCTGTTCCCAAACCAGGTCGAGTCCGTCGTAGCGATCGCCAGCACTCACGCGCTTCACCCGCAGGGCCTGGCGTGGAACGCAATCGCCCGAGACGCCATAATGCGCGACCCGGCGTGGCAGGGAGGCCACTACCACGGCACGCCGGACGCCCCGAACGCGGGCATGGGCATCGCGCGAATGATCGGCCACATCACCTACCTGTCCGCCCCGGCGCTCGATCACAAGTTCGGCCGGCGACTCCAGTTCGCCGACGACATCCGCTACACGATCAGCGAGCCGGAGTTCGAGGTTGAGAGCTACCTCCGGCACCAAGCCGACTCGTTCGTCAAGCGGTTCGACGCGAACACGTACCTATACACGTCCAGGGCCCTGACCTACTTCGATCTTGCCCGTCAGTACGGCGGCGGGTCGCTGAGCCGGGCTTTCGAGCCCGTGTCGGCACGAACGCTGCTGATCGCCTTCAGCTCCGATTGGCTGTATCCGCCGTCCGGATCGCGAGAGATCGAGACCGCGCTTCGGAGACTCGGCAAGCCGGTCGAGCTACATGTGATCGACGCCCCATACGGTCACGACTGCTTCCTGCTCGAGGAGGCTCGTCAAACGCCCATCGTTCGCCGCTTCCTGGACGAGAACTCGTGACCGGCGAGCGCGACCGACCCGAGGAGGCCCGTGTGTTCGGCTTCGAAACCCGGCAGCTCCACGCGGGACAGCGGCCCGACCCGAACACGGGAGCTCGTGCGGTGCCGATCTTCCAGACGACCAGCTACGTGTTCGAGGACCCAGAATCGGCGGCGGCGTACTTCAACCTGCAGGAGTACGGGAACACGTATTCACGCATCATGAATCCAACCGTCGCTGTCTTCGAGGAGCGCGTAGCGAGCCTCGAGGGTGGGTGCGGCGCGGTGGCGTTCGCCAGCGGGATCGCCGCACAAGCGGCCGCGCTGTTCACACTGCTGCAACCGGGCGACCACGTCGTCTCGTCCTCAGCGCTGTACGGCGGGACGGTGAACCAGTTCAAGCACCTGCTCCGAAAGATGGGGGTCGAGCTGACGTGGGTCGATCCCGACGATCCCGACGCGTGGCGCAAGGCGATCCGCCCGAACACCAAGGCGTTGTTCGGCGAGACGATCGGCAACCCGGCGGGCAACGTGCTTGATATCGAGACCGTGGCGACGATCGCGCACGACCACGATCTCCCTCTGATCGTGGACAACACCTTCGCAACGCCCTACCTGTGCCGCCCGATCGAATGGGGGGCCGACATCGTGATCCACTCGGCGACGAAGTTCATCGGGGGCCACGGCACGAGCATCGGCGGCGTGGTCGTCGAGTCCGGCACGTTCAACTGGTCGAACGGACGCTTTCCGGCGATCGCGGATCCGTCGCCCGCTTACCACGGCCTGCAGTTCCACGAGACGTTCGGGACCTACGGGTATCTGATGAAGCTGCGGGCCGAGACGCTGCGCGATCTCGGCGCGGCGCTCGCGCCACTCAACGCGTTCCTGTTCTTGCAAGGTCTCGAGACGCTGTCGCTACGAATGGAACGCCATGTCGACAACGCACTGGCGGTCGCGACATTCCTCGAGTCGCATGAGGTGGCCTCCAACGTCACCCACCCCGGTCTGCCCGAGAGTCGCTATCGGCCGCTCGTCAAGAAATACCTGCCGCGGGGCGCGGGCGCGGTGTTCTCGTTCGACTGTGCCGGCGGGCGGACCGGTGGGCAAGAGCTGATCCGCGGCGTTACGCTCTGGTCGCACCTGGCCAACGTCGGCGACGCCAAGAGCCTGATCATCCATCCCGCCAGTACGACCCACCGCCAACTGAGCGACGCCGAACTGGAGGCGGCAGGCGTCGGACCCGGAACGGTCAGACTGTCGGTCGGCACCGAATCGGTCGAGGATCTGATTTGGGACCTAGAGCAGGGGCTCGCCCGCTTGAGATGACCGAGCTCGAGCAATACCAGGACCCCATGACGATCCAGCGAGTGCTCCACACGGCGAGCACGATCGCGATCGTCGGGCTGTCGAGCAACGAACTGCGGGCCAGCCACTTCGTCGGCTTCTACCTCAAGCGGCACGGCTACCGGGTGATCCCGGTGAATCCCCGCGAGACCGACGTCCTCGGCGCGGAGAGCTACGCGAGCCTGCTCGACGTCCCCGAACCGGTGGACGTCGTCAACGTGTTCCGCGCGCCAGATGCGCTTCCGGCGATCGCGCGGGACGCCGTCGCAATCGGTGCCGGCACCCTGTGGTGTCAGTTCGGCGTGATCAACACGGAGGGCGCGCGGATCGCACAGGACGGCGGTGTAACGGTCATCATGGACCGCTGCCTGAAGGTCGAGCACGCGCGCTACGTTGGCCGCATGCACTGGTTCGGGCTGAACACAGGCCGGATCACCTCCGTGCGCACCGGACTTCAGTAGCCGGAGCATCCGCGACTGCACGCGTATCGAGCGGGCGGTCCCTTCTTGCGACGGGTGCCTTGCTGTGAAGATCGCTGTCTGACGCTGAGGCTGGGCGCTCCCCCCGCTAACCGACGGGGGCTACTCTGCGCGGGTGCATTGGCAATGGCCGGTCGGCGCCGTCCTCGCGTTCCTACTCGCGCTCTTGACGACGCCGGCCGGCGTGTCGGGCGCGGTGCTGCTCCTCCCCGTCCAGCTCAGCGTGCTGCACGTTCCCAGCCCGTCGGTGACGCCGACCAACCTCCTTTTCAACGTCGCTGCCACCCCGGGCGCTATGTTGCGGTTTGCGCGAGAGCACCGGCTCCGCGGTCCGCTTACCGGCTTGCTCGTCGCCGGCACGCTCCCCGGCGTGATCGCCGGAGCGGTGCTTCGCGTCGAGTTGTTCTCCGGTCAGCGGAGCTTCACCGTGATCGCCGGCCTGGTGCTGCTCCCGCTCGGGCTGTGGCTGCTGCTTGGCGCCCAGAACCTGATCCGACCACGTCCCGCGCCGACCCGCCGCCACCGTCAGGCCACGTGGCTACTCGCGCTCGTGGTGGGGGTGGTCGGCGGGCTCTACGGGATTGGCGGCGGTTCGATCCTCGCACCGCTTCTGATCGCGTTGGGCTACTCCGTCTACGAGGTGGCGCCGGCGACGCTCGCGGCGACGTTCCTCACTTCGGTCGTGGGAATCGCGACCTATCAGGTGCTTCAGGCCATTCACGGCGGTGCGATCGCACCGCAGTGGTTACTCGGCGCTTGCCTCGGCGCCGGCGGGTTCGCCGGCAGCTACTGCGGCGCCCGCCTCCAACGACGCCTCCCCGAACGCAACCTCCGTCGGCTCCTCGGACTGATCGCCTGCCT
Source organism: Solirubrobacteraceae bacterium (assembly GCA_035625625.1). Lineage (GTDB taxonomy): Bacteria > Actinomycetota > Thermoleophilia > Solirubrobacterales > Solirubrobacteraceae > Palsa-465. The sequence continues at coordinate 86,054 of DASPPG010000298.1, read as the reverse complement.
CGTCGCGGTGCGCTACCTCCAAACCGCAGCAGCGAGCACAGGTTCCCCGGGCAAACGGCGCGCCACGCCCAGCCAGCCTGAAAGCGCCGGCTGGCGACTCGCCCGCCACCGTGACCGGGTGCCCGGCGATCAGCCAGAACAGGTAGCCGAGCGCCGTCTAGGCGGTTCGTTCACGCTCCAGAGCCCCGCAGCGTCCGTACCAGCTGGAGAGCCAGCCGGAAGCAGTGTCAGGGCATCGACGTGGCGAGGACGGACGGCGCCGAAGTGCAGACGGTCGAAGGTGGCCAGCTTCGTCTCGTCGAGGCGCTCGACGATCGCCAGCACCGCGGCGTCGACGAAGCCAATAGCGGCGTCCGCATGACGGTCGCAGATTTGTCGAACGCGGGCGTAATCCGGGGGACGAAGGTCCTCCACGACGTACGCGCCGGCCTCGATGTCGGCCAGGAGCGCGAGCAGAACGCTGGGGTCGAGGCGCTCCCGGATCCAGAAGTCGACCTCCACAAGGACCGGAGCCGGGATGACAAGTGTCTCGTCGCTCGTCTCGATGAGCGATCGACACGCGAGGTGATGCTGGTCCGAACGATCGAGCGACGCGCAGACAGGGCCCGTGTCGAGGATCAGGGGCAACCGTGGGGCTCCGGCCGTTCGGCCGCCGTGGGCAGAGCCGTCTCTGTCGAGCGGGAACTGCCGACGCCGAGGCTGCGCGGAATCGGTCGAGCCCGGGCCACGTGCTCCTCGAGCGCCTCGCGCACGATGGTCGCCATCGACACCTGCCGTTCAGACGCGATCTCGCGAAGCCGTCTGTGGAGCCCGTCGGGAATCATGAGCGTCGTTCGCTGCATGACGCGCTGAGCTCGCCCATTCGGGCCGCGGCTTGTCCGGTCCACTAGCAAGGAATGCTCACCGATCGACGGCGACGATACACCACCAAGTCTATCGAACTTCTCGAGACCCGGCGTCGGTGGGAACTACGGAGGAGGTCGAGTACCTCATAACAAGCGCCATAAACGACAAACATGCGATGTGGCTCCGCGCCGAGCGAACCAGAATCGGCGTCATAGGTGAACTGAGCCGTGATCTGGACGCTTTCGATGGGATCTGCAGGCGAGGTCTGATGGCTGCTGCTCGGCCACTCGGCGACGAGAGTTCGTCCGCGGGCGACGTGCTCGCGGGGGTGCTGTTACGCGAGCGCGTCGACCACGAGTTGCCACCGGGGCTCCGCCAGCAGGCCGAGCAGTTTGCCTTCGGCATGCTCGGGCTCCTGTTCCCTCATTACGCGACGCCGGACCAGGCGGCTGACGGGATCACCAGCGAGATCTCGTCATTGAGGAGCCTGCTCGAGCAGGCTCTGAGCGGCCTCGCGGCCCCGACGGGTGATCGCGCGCGGGTGGTGGAGCGCGCATTCTCCCGGCTGGCTCTGACCCGCGAATGCGTGTTGCTCGACGCACGCGCCATCTACGAGGGAGACCCGGCGGCTCACAGTCTCGACGAGGTCATCGTCGCCTATCCGGGATTCCTGGCCATCGCGGTACACCGCATCGCGCATGAGCTCTACCCCGATGCGCCGCTGTTCGCCCGACTGCTGACCGAGGTCGCCCACAGCGTCACCGGGATAGATATCCATCCGGGCGCGCGGATCGGTCCATCGTTCGCCATCGATCACGGCACCGGCATCGTCATCGGGGAGACAGCGGTGCTCGGCGAATACGTGCGGCTGTACCAAGGTGTCACCCTGGGGGCCGCGCGGGTGAACAAGGGTTTGCAATCTGTCAAGCGCCATCCCACGATCGGCGATCACGTCGTGATCTACGCCAACGCCACGATTCTCGGTGGCGACACCGTGATCGGTCACGGCAGCCGGATCGGCGGCAACGTCTGGCTCACGCGGAGCGTTCCTCCGTACTCGGTGGTCATGCCGACCGCGCGGGTGGAACGCCGTAGCGGCGACTCATCCCCAGCTGATGACCTTCTCGAATTCAACATCTAGCAACGAGCCGTGATCGTCACGGTACGAGAAACGGAGAGACCGACATGCGATTCAACAACGTGCTCGAGACGATTGGCAACACCCCTCACATCCGGATCAACCGCCTGTTCGATCCACGAGTCGAGGTGTGGATGAAAGCCGAGCGAACCAACCCCGGCGGGAGCATCAAGGACCGCATCGGGTTGTCGATGATCGAGGACGCCGAAGCCCGCGACCTGCTCGGGCCCGGGGGCCTCATCGTCGAGCCCACGTCGGGCAACACGGGCGTGGGCCTCGCTATCGTCGCGGCTGTCAAGGGCTACCGGCTGCTGCTGGTCATGCCCGAGTCGATGTCGATCGAGCGTCGGCGTCTGTTCGCGGTGTACGGGGCCGACCTCGAGCTCACGCCGCGCGAGCTCGGGATGAAAGGAGCGATCGAACGAGCTGCTGCGATCGTGGAGGAAACACCGGGAGCATGGATGCCCCAGCAGTTTGAGAACGAGGCCAACGTCGAGGTTCACCGGTGCCAGACGGCGCCGGAGATCCTCGCTGACTTTCCCGACGGGATCGACTTCCTGATCACCGGCGTGGGGACCGGCGGTCACATCACCGGCGTGAGCGAGGTACTAAAGGAGCATTTCCCGCGTCTGCAGACGTTTGCGGTGGAACCGGAGAAGTCACCCGTGATCAGCGGCGGCAAGCCCTCCCCTCATCGCCTGCAGGGAATCGGTGCCGGGTTCGTGCCCCGCAACCTTCACCTCGACACGATCGACGGCGTCATCATGGTCAGCGAGGAGGACGCCTTTGCCTACGCCGTGCGCGTCGCCCGTGAGGAGGGAATCTTCGTCGGTCCCTCCTCTGGTGCGGCGCTCGCAGCGGTCGCGCAGAAGCTGCCTGACATTCCCACCGGAAGCGTCGTCCTGACCTTCTCCTATGACACTGGCGAGCGGTACTTCTCCGTGGAAGGGCTGTTCGACGCCGATGGCGGCGCCGTCCGAGCCGCGGTCGCGGCGGCCGTGTAGAGGACCGGGCAATCGACGGACTGGAAAGGAAATACGATGGCTACCACTACAGAATCCCGCCTGGCGCTTGGCGATGTTGCCGCGCGTCAGCTGGCCAACGCTCAGAAGACAGCACCAACGATGCTGTCGATCACACCACGTTGGCTGGTTCACCTGCTGCCCTGGGTCGCGGTCGAGGCCGGCATCTACCGGCTCAACCGAGTAAAGGACGAGTCGCGGGTGATCACCGCCTGCTCCCAGCGCGAGGACGAGCGCGAGCTGGCCGAGACGTTCGTCGACTACGAGGAGAACCCGCGCGAGTTCTACCTGAGCTCGGTTACCACCGTGGTCGATGTCCACACCCGTGTGTCTGACCTGTACAGCAGCCCGCACGACCAGATCAAGGAGCAGTTGCGGCTGGCAATCGAGACGATCAAGGAGCGCCAGGAATCCGAGCTGCTGCACAACCGGGACTACGGAATCGTCACCAATGTGGCGCCGACCCAGAAGCTCAAGACGATGACCGGTCCCCCGACGCCCGATGACCTCGACGAGTTGATCACGCTCGTGTGGAAGGAGCCGGCCTTCTTCCTCGCTCATCCGAGGGCGATCGCCGCGTTCGGCCGGGAAGCCACGCGTCGCGGCGTGCCACCGGCGACGGTCAGCCTGTTCGGCTCGCCCGTGATCACCTGGCGCGGGATTCCGATCGTCCCGACCAACAAGCTCGAGGTGAAGGGCAACAAAACGCAGATCCTTCTGCTGCGGACCGGCGAAAGCCGCCAGGGCGTCGTGGGCCTATACCAGCCGGGCCCGTCCGGGGATCAGGGGCTCGGACTGTCAGTGAAGTTCATGGGCATCAGCCGCAAGGCGATCGCCTCCTACCTGATCTCGCTGTACTGCTCGGCGGCGATCCTGACCGACGACGCAGTGGCGCTGCTCGAGAACGTCGATGTCACCAAGTACCACGAGTATGACCATGTCTACCGCAAGTAACCACAACGGCACCGCTCCGAACGGCGCACGCCCACCGTCGCCGCCGCCCACCCGGGCGCGGGCGGGAGGCGTGCAGAAGGGCGGTCCGTTCGACCTGGCGGAGATGGAACGGCTCGCCAACGAGATGTTCAGGGCGATGCCCGGGGCGTTCTTGCCCGGGCTCGATCAGGAGCAACTCGATCCGGTCCGGCTCGACGCCGAGCGCACGGCGCTGCGCCCGCCGCCGGTCACTCCGCCGGCGGTCAACGGGCAGATGACCGAGGCGCAGGCCGCGCTCGGAGACCTGGCGGCGGAACTCGATCTACCGAGCACGGGGCCGCACGATGCCGGCGGGGAGGCAACCCCGGAACGATGGTCATACGTGCTCGACGTCCCCAGGTCCGCGGCAGCGGCGGCGCCCACCTCGTTGCCGCCTTCCGCGGCGAGCGGGTTCGTCGAGCTCAGCGGAGATCCGATCCCGCTCGCGCGGCTTGGGCTCGCCGGTGAGCCGCGCGGCGCGATCGAGGATCCTTTCGCAGACACGTCGTACTTCCTGCGGGAGGCACGCCCCCTGGGACTCGCGGCGGGACCGGTGATCCCGGGCGCGCCGAAGGCGACCGCCGCTCCGGGGGCACACCCCGGCTTGGACGTCGATGTCGTGCGGGGCCAGTTTCCGGCACTGGCCGAGACGGTGCACGGACACCGGCTCGTGTGGCTGGACAACGGCGCGACCACCCACAAGCCGCAAGCGGTGATCGATCGCCTGAGCGAGTTCTACCGGCACGAGAACTCGAACATCCATCGTGGCGCGCACGAACTGGCGGCGCGGGCCACGGATGCCTATGAGCGGGCAAGGGACACCGCCGCCCGGTTCCTCCACGCGTCAGGGAGCGACGAGATCGTGTTCGTCCGCGGCACGACAGAGGCGATCAACCTCGTCGCCCAATCCTGGGGAGCGAACAACGTCGGTCCGGGCGACGAGATCCTCATCACCTGGCTCGAGCATCACGCGAACATCGTCCCCTGGCAACAGCTGTGCCAGGAGACCGGCGCGCGCCTATGCGTGGCCCCGGTCGACGACCGCGGCCAGGTGATGCTCGACGAGTTCGAGCGTCTGCTCTCGGACCGGACGCGGATCGTCGCGTTCTCGCACGTGTCGAACGTGTTGGGCACGGTCACCCCTGCGCGCGAGATGACCGAGCTCGCTCACCGCTACGGCGCGCGGGTGCTGATCGACGGAGCGCAGGCGGTCTCGCATATGCCCGTCGACGTGCAGCTGCTCGACAGTGACTGGTATGCGTTCTCAGGGCACAAGGTGTTCGGACCCACGGGCATCGGCGTCCTGCACGGCAAGCGGGACCTCCTGAACGCGATGCCCCCGTGGCAGGGTGGCGGCAACATGATCCGCGATGTCACCTTCGAGCACACTGAGTACCAGACGGCGCCGGAGCGATTCGAGGCCGGCACGGCGAGCATCGCGGATGCGGTCGGGCTGGGCGCCGCGCTCGAGTACGTGGAGCGGCTCGGCCGGGAGAACATCGCTCGGCACGAGCACGAGCTACTGAGGTACGCCACCGCGGCCTTGCACACTGTGCCCGGGCTCGAGCTGATCGGCACGGCGCCCGACAAGGCGGCGGTCCTGTCCTTCGTTCTTCCCGGGCTCACCCCCGAGGAGATCGGCGCCGAGCTCGACCGGGACGGAATTGCGGTGCGGGCAGGTCACCACTGCGCCCAGCCGATCGTTCGCCGGTTCGGCCACGAGGGCACGGTTCGCGCCTCGATGGCCGTCTACAACACGTGCGCGGACGTCGACGCACTGATCGCGGCCCTGAGGAGGGTTGCCACCCGAAGCGCTGACCTTCCCAGCCGGGCGCACCCTTGATCAGGCGGCCGGTGGCACGATGACCGACCTGGCGGCCGTTGAGATTCCTGCGCATTTGAAGCCCGCGGATGGCCGGTTTGGCTGTGGCCCGTCTCGTATCCGGCCCGAGCAGCTCGACCATCTGGCAGGGGCGGGCCGGTCGCTGATGGGGACCTCGCATCGTCGTCCGCCGGTGAAGCAGCTCGTTGCCGCTGTGCGGTCCGGGCTACGGGAGCTGTTCAGCCTCGCCGACGGGTATGAGGTCGTACTCGGGAACGGCGGGGCGACGGCGTTCTGGGATGCCGCCACCGCGGGCCTCGTGCGCGAGCGCGCTCTCCATCTGAGCTACGGCGAGTTCTCGTCCAGGTTCGCGGCCTGCACGCGCGCGGCGCCGTTTCTGCGCGACCCGATCGTCATCGACACGCCGGCCGGCGACGCGCCCGCCCCTCAGGCCGATCCGGCCGCGGATGTGATCGCCTGGGCCCACACCGAGACCTCCACGGGGGTGATGGTCCCGGTCATCCGTCCCCAGGACGCCGGCGAGGCGCTCGTGTTGATCGACGCCACCTCGGCAGCGGGCGGGCTGCCGCTGGACGTCGAGCAGGCGGATGCGTACTACTTCGCTCCCCAGAAGGGATTCGCATCGGACGGCGGGTTGTGGTTGGCGCTCCTGAGTCCGGCGGCCCTGGCCCGGGTCGAGGAGATCGCGGTGAGCCGCCCGAGCGTCACCGCCGAGTCACGATGGATCCCCGACTTTCTGTCGTTGCGGACCGCCCTGGAGAACTCGGTCAAGGACCAGACGTACAACACGCCAGCCGTCGCCACGCTGGTCCTTCTGACAGAGCAGATCGGGTGGATGCTCGAAAACGGTGGCCTTGAGGGGATGGTGAAGCGGACGACGGACTCAGCGGCGCATCTTTACGGCTGGGCGATACGCCATCCCCACGCCAAGCCGTTCGTTGCCGACCCCGCGAAGCGCTCTCTCGTGGTCGGGACAATCGACTTCGACGATCGAGTCAACGCCGCCAACCTGGCCGCGACCCTGCGGGTCAACGGGATCGTCGATGTCGAGCCCTATCGCAAGCTGGGCCGCAACCAGTTGAGGGTGGGCATGTTCCCTGCGACCGATCCCGCCGATGTGCAAGCGCTGACCGCGTGCATCGATTACGTGCTGGACCGGGATGACGCCGGTTTTTGTCCCCTCTCCTGCTCGGGCTTGACGGAGTACGGCGAGCGGGCTAACGGGTTCGATCAGATCTCGCGCGTCGTCCTCGATGCCGTGGATGAACGTGGACCTGCGCCGCCGCGGCGCCCGGAACCCCTGACCGTGTAGGCCGGGGCCGTCGACCACCGGACGGAAACCGGACCGAAGCTACACGGCGAACGCGCGCGACGGTTATCCCGGCACGGCAGATTCCTTGAGATCGGCGTGAAGCCCTCGGTCGGACTCCAACCAACGGCCCCTTCCTTCGCGCTGTGGCCGAGCATGTAAAGAGATGGCGGGGGATAATGTCGATTGACATGGTTGCGATGCGCGCCAGGGGACTCGCTTGAGAATCTCAGCCAAGGCGGATTACGCGGTGCGGGCGGTTGTGGAGCTGGCGACGACGGATGACGAGCGGCCGGTCAAGGCAGAGCGCATCGCCACCGCCCAAGATATTCCGCTGAACTTCCTCGAGAACATCCTCGGTGAGCTGCGTCAAAGCGGGATCGTGCGCAGCCAGCGGGGTGTCGATGGTGGGTTCAGACTGGCCCGGCCGGCAGGTGAGGTGATGATCGCCGACATCATCCGAGCGGTCGAGGGTCCGCTCGCGAGCGTCCGCGGCGAACCGCCCGAGAGCCGGGACTATCCCGGCCCCGCCAGCGCGCTGCCGCGGGTGTGGATCGCGGTACGCAAGAACTTGCGAAGCGTCCTCGAGCACGTGTCCGTCGCGGACGTGGCAAGCGGCAAATTGCCAAAGGCGGTTGACCGCCTGGCCGCCGACCCTGACGCCTGGGTGACTCGTTAGCGGACGAGTCGCGCGGTCCGGTCACGCTTAGGTCCCGTGACCGGACCGCATGTCAGTTGCCCAGCCCTACCGTTCGCCTGTCCCTACTGGAACGAAGCCGGATGCCACGGGAGGACGTAGGCGCGGTAGGTGTTTACGCCCGTGGGGAACTCGGCGTTGAACACGAGGTGTCCTGACGGGTCGAATTCCGAGAAGTAGGGAAGCGCCCCCCACCCGACGAACAGCCCACCGTCTGGGGTCGTCTGCGCGTTCCCCTGTGACGCGGCGAGGAGTCCCTCGGGCTGATCATCGGAGCCGATCAGCGTTGCCACGTGGTCGCGTGGGTCGAGCTTCACGGTCACCGCCCGGCTGACGGAGAACACGGGCGTTCCGGCCGACTCGTTATCGAAGAACGTGTACTCGTCGTGGCCGATCGCGTCGGGGTCGTGCTGCCAGGCGAAGATCTCACCGGCGTCGTCGAGCGTCTGGCCCGGCGCGGCACGCAGCGCGAAGGTGCTGGCCTTGCCGCCCAGCTGCCAGATGACGCTGCCCGTGAAGCGGTTGACCTTGTACGTCGTCCACGTGTCCCGCGCGTCGATCAGGAGGCTGCCGTCGGTGTCGATGTGAACCGCGTTGATGTGGAACCAGTCCCATGGCGTGCTCGGCGAGGCGGGCAGCGGCTGCTCGCTCTGGCTGAAGGGCACATGGTCCTCACTGTTCCACTGGAACAACACCCGTCCCGTCCTGATGTCGATCTCCTGGACGACGCCGTTGATCACGGTCTGGTCCGCGGGGCCGCCGATCGATGTCAGATTGGCGGTGGCGGTCGTATACGCGAGGATCAATGCCGTGTTCCACGGGGTGATCAGGAACTCGTGTCCGTCGGCGCTCAGCCCGTTGCCGGCGTTCACGGTCGCGATCTGCTGGTAGTGGTCGTTGTAGATGTAGTCGGTGCCGCTCGAGAGGCCGCCGAGCCCGGTTCCCTGCCAGAAGGTGAGGACAGGCTTGCCCAGATACGTCTGGGTGCGAAAGTCGGCTGCAGTCTGTCCCTGCGGGGCTGGGTGGAACCAGACGATGTCGCCGCGGCGATCGAGAATCTCGGCGCCGTTCGCATAGGTGCTCGTATCGCCCGTCGCGGTGACGAAGATGTCGCCCGGGGCAACGTGGCCGCTCGATGTGAGGATCGTGACCGGCGGCGGCGCAGTGGGCGTCGCTGCGACCGCGGTCCCCGCCGCTACGAGCACCGCGGCGGCCGAGATGGCGGTCGCCCGTGTGATCGGCCGTCGGAAACGGCGGTACCAGGCATCACAAGTGGACATGGAGAGATGTCGAGGCATGGCGGTTGTCCCTTTCGGACGATTAGTGGTTGCGAAGTCAGCGCGGGCATATCGCCACCGCGTCTCCGAATGGCCGAAGCGGCTTCGGTCGCGGCCAGGGCGGCACGAAGCCGCCCTGGCCGCATGAGAGGAGAGGCCTCCGGGGTCGCCGTCGTAACCCTTCGATCCCGGGGCTTGGAGAACGGGCGTCTACGCCCTACATCGTGCCGGCATGCCCGTTGGAGCCAGCCGGCTACCGGCTGCGATGACTTCCCGGATGACGTCGGCTGGGAGCTCGATCAGGCGATTACTGGACAATGTCGATCAAGATTATTGAATTTGCCGATCGCTGTCAACGCCGGGCGAATGTGGGCGGCCGGCACAAACTTCACAAATTCTGTAAAAATTCTGAGGATTGCCGGGTCGGGCAATCGCCTTTCAAGTTGATGGAGTACTTCCAAGCTGCGGCCGACCCGCCGTATCAATCGATAGACGGAGGTCTAGCTGTGTTGCATCGCAAGGCGAACCGCCTCGCCCGGAGATGGTGGGTGCCGGCGGCGCTCGCGTGTGCCCTCGGTGGCGGATGGCTTACGCAGTCGGCCCTGGCGGCCGCTCCCACACCGGAGTCGAACACCTCGTGCGGCGGAACCGTGTCGCGGGCCAAGCCCACTTCCCTGGATCCGAACCTGCTCAATTATCAGTTCAGCTGCGACTGGGGCATCACCGCCTACACGATCTTCGTCAATCGCAAGCCCAGCGACTACACAACGATTGACGACTACAACGGCGCGCCTTCTGTGTTCGAGCCCACGGGGATCCCCGACTCGAAAGTGAGCCTCGTTTGCTCGGGCACGATCCCTGGCGATGCTCTGAACTGCAACGCGGGTGCGGGCGGTGTCATCCCGGCTCCCAACGTCGCCGAGGGCTCGCTCGACACCACCGATCCATTGTGCCCCTACCTTCCGAAAGGATCGCCGAAGGGCGCGAAGCCTCAGCCGGGGGCTGTCGTGGAGCTCGTGGTGAGCGACACGACCGGCGCCGAGGACGGACCCTTCCGGCTATTTCTGTCCGGCAAGTGCCCGAGCCCGGCGAAGGCAGGGGCCAAGACGCCGTTCGAGCCGACGAGCTCGAGCAAGAAGAAGTAGGCCCCGTCGGTTGGCCTTGGGGACGGACTGGGAACTCGGCCGGGTCCCAGTCCGCCCGGGGGCGCGCCGGCTAGTGCCGTGATGGGAGCGGCACTAGGTGCTGCCGGTCACCAGATTCGCGAACGACTTGGCGGTGCTGGCATGCACCAGCGGCGTGTAGCCGAGCAGGTCCTCGATCGAGCGCAGGACGGAGTAGGGGTTGTAGCGGGTGGAGACCCTCGACCCCGCCTTGACCTTCGGGGAGAGCATCAACGCCCCCGTGCGCACCGGCCCGGAGCTGTTCGTCGCCGGCGCCTTCGCGAACACGATCATCAGCACCCCTCCCTGCTTGTAGGCCGATGAGGCGAGGATGGCGGGCACCACCTGCTTCAGGAACGCGTCCTCGCCGGCCAGCCCTCCGGGGCCTCCGTCCGGGCAGGGGCCGGCCGAGGGCTCTTCGCACAGCCCGGGAGCGATAAACGCGTAGGTCGGTGTGCGCTTGGCCTTGCGCAGATCCTTGGTCAGGTCCTGCAGGCCCACGTCGTTGCTGGCGCACCCGCCAAGGTCGAGCAGCGAATGGAAGTAGATGAACGGGTTGTGTCGCGTGTCGTAGTCGCTGCCCGCGCCGGGCAGCGTGGCGTCGTCGGCCGCATTCGAGTTGGCGTGCACGCAGGTGGAGCTGCCCATGTCCGCCAGATACGCCTTCCACTGCTTGCCCGCGGCGGTGGCCTGGTCGGCGACCGTCAGCACCGTGTCCGGATACACGCAGCCGGGGCCGGCGACCTGGCCGTCAGACGCCGCTTTGGCCGACTCCGAGAATTCGGCGTACGTAGTGCAATCGGCTCTCGTGTCCGCATTCGGCGCCTGTCCGCTGACCATGGCTAGGTAGTCGGGGAGCTCTGACCCGCCCAGTGTCCGGTAGCCGGTGAGCAGGACGCCCTTCCGACGGAGCTTTCCGTTCAGGTAGTGCGCGACCGAGCCTGGACCAAAGGCGGCCCGGTAGCTCGTGGTCGTCAGCGCGATCACGAACACGTGGGCCACCTGAGCGGTGGGGCTGGTGGTCGTGCTCGTTCCGGTGGTGCCGGTTGCGCCGCTCTCGGTTATGTCGTCACCGGTGCTGTCGTCGCCGGTGCTGTCGTCGCCCGTGCTGTCATCGCCGGCGGTGCTGCTCGCGTCATCGCCCGTGTCCACTGGCCCGCTCGAGTCGACCGGTGGACTGGTGGAGGCCGCGGGGGTGTCGGCCGGCGCCGATACCTGTGCCGGCGTCGTGACCGCAGCCGCCGAGCCTGCCGCGGTCCTGGACGGCGTGGTGCGAACCGCTACGCGCTGGCGCAGCGCGGCCAGCGTGGAGTACGAGAGACCGTTGCCGCGGGTGCTCGTCTCGATGATCACCGCGGTCGACAGCGCGGAGGCGGCGGCCACGATCGCGACCTGCGTCCAGGTGAGGCGAACTCTGCGCAGCCGGCCGATCATCAGGCGGCGAGTGGATGCGCGCACTGGGCGCAGAACGCGGCGCCCCTGGCGTAAACGGCGCCGCAGGCCGGACACTTGCCGCCGACGCTCGAACTGCCAGAGTCGATCATCCGTTCGACCTGGGCCAGCTCAGCGTCGACGCGCTGAAGCTCGGCCGCCTTGGGGATCAGCACCTCCATCCGGACGTGGTCGCGGATCGCCATCTCGTAGAACAAGCCGCCGAGCTCCGATTGCATGTGCGCAAAGCGCTCGATCAGCCTGTCGCGCTGAGCCTCCAGCTCGAGGTCGGCCGGCGGCGGCGTTCCGGGATCCTCGCCCGAGGTCTTCGACCGCTTGTTGCGCAACCCGATCACGGCACCGAGATCGCGTCGGGCAGCCCCTGCTGCGACTTGGTGTAGTTGCCGTTGGTCTCCTTGCTCTCCTGGTTGACGATCTGCGCGCCCTGAGAGAGCTGGCTGGAAGTCGGCTTGTACCCAGTCACCGCGTGCGCGCTGCCGTACTGCGTGCTCGACAGCACCGGAGCGGGAGAAGCGGCAGCGCTGGCCGAGCGGACGGCGATCACCTTCGCGGACGGAAACGCGTGCTTGAGCTTGGCCAGCGCGGCGGTGGCGGCGGCGCTCGAGTTGTACTGGCCCGAGTAGATCACGTAGTCGCCGGCCGGCGGCGCGGGCGTGACCTTGAAGTCGGACTGGCTGATCAGACCGACCGCCGTGGCTCCGTGTGCCCGTGCCTTGCCTTCGGCCGCGGCCACCGTCGCCTGCGTCGTACCTGAGCCTGGCAGCGTCTCGAGCTCGACCGCGTAGCCCTGCTGCAGGCCGAAGGCGCTGGTCAGTCGAGCCGCCATCGTCGACGTGGCGGCCGCGGTGGTTGTGGCCACAGCGGTCGCGCCGCCGGCCGACCCGCCGCCGGTCACGTTGACGACGGTCGGCTTCTCGGCGCGCAGCGCCGCAAGCAGCTTGTTGTTGACATTGTTCCCGGGGCGCGCGATCAGGACGCCGAGCGCGACCGCGAGCGGGATCGCGGCCAGCGCGAGGGCAAGTCCAAGTCCGGCGGAGCGGCGCGGTGATGAAGACTGTCGGGCCCGCGTCGCTCCCGCGCTGCGGCGGTGGCCGGTCGCCTCGGCCAGGAACCGCGCCGCCGGGTCGTACACGTGCTTTCGACGCGTGCCGCACACGACGCAATAGCGCTGAGTCGCCTCGACCGGCGCCGAGCAATGCTCGCAGCTCTCATATTGATCGGCAGGCTGGGGCGGCGCCGATAGCTCCTGAGTGACTTCGGTTTCGGTCGTGCTCATCGCCGTGCTCCTAGTTGAAGATCGTGGGTGACGCGATCAGTCGCAGCGAGTCGTAGTGGAAGCTTCCGAGCAACTCGAGCGTCGACGTCGTCGCCGCGTTGGTGCCGACATGCGCGAGCGTCGTCCGCCCGGCCGCCACCTCGCGGTGGCCACGAAGCGCGACCGCATAGATCGGGAGGTTGTACTGCGGAATCGCCGAGCGATTGACAATCGACACGTTCAGGGTCACCTGGTCGTCGCGCTCCGGCTGCGTCGTGCGAAGCGACACCGTGATGGACGGCAGCGAACGACTCAAGCTTGGATGCAGCTGGGCGACGCCCACGGTGGCGAACACGCGCCCCGGTGGGATGCGCGCAACGGTTATGAAGACCCACGTGGTGGTCGCCCTGGAGCCGATCGATGCGATATGCCTCTCGAAGTACCCGAGGTCGGCCGAGCGATTGAGATAGTTCTCGCGTCCCGAGTGGGTGCGGACGCCGACGGAGATCGGGAGGTCGGTCAACGCACGCCCCGAGTCGTTGCGCACAGTGACCACGATCGCGTTTGCGGTGTGATCGCGGATCACCGCTGGCACTCCGACGCTGACCGAGGGATCAGCCTGCGTCACCTCGGTCGAACTCTGGCTGGCGATGATCCGGGCGTCCACCAGACGGGCGCGGGCGGCGACCGTCTGCGTCGATACGCAGCCGGTCAGGAGCACCGCCAGCGGCAGCGTGGCGGCGCAGGCTGCGGACACACGCCTAACCGAAGGCACCGCCGACGTAATCCCTTGTGCGTTGCTGGCTTGGCGTGCCGAACAGCTTGTGCGCGCTTCCGTACTCGACCAGCTCACCCAGGTACATGAACGCTACGTAGTCGGCGACGCGGTATGCCTGCTGCAGGTTGTGCGTAACAATCACGATGGCGACGTCCTCGCGCAGCTTGATGATCAGCTCCTCGATCAGCCGGGTGGACACCGGATCGAGCGCGGAGCACGGTTCGTCGAGGAGGAGGACCTCGGGGTCGGCGGCCAGGGCCCGCGCGATGCACAGCCGCTGCTGCTGACCGCCTGACAGGCGCAGCGCGGGGTGATCGAGGTTGTCGGCCACCTCGTCGAGCAGGCCGGCGCGGGCAAGCGCGTCGTTGACCGCGCCGCGCACCACAGCGCGCCGCGGACGCCGCGAGGCCTGCTCACGCAGGACATAGGCGACATTGTCGAACACGCTCATCGGGAACGGATTGGGCTGCTGGAAGACCATCGTCACCCGGCGCCGGAGCGAGGTCGCCTCCATCGATGCGATGTCGACGCCGTCGAGCGTGATCCGGCCGCTCAGCGACGCGCCGCGGGTAAGCTCGGTCAGGCGGTTGAGCGAGCGCAGCAGCGTCGTCTTGCCGCAACCCGACGGCCCGATCAAGGCAAGCACCTCACCCTGGCGGATGGGGAGCGACACCGACTTGACCGCCGGCTTCTCGCCGTAGTTGACCGACAGCTCCTCGACCTGCATCCGGTCGATGGCGATCGAGCTCGGCGCTGCGCGTTGCGCAGGACCGACGAACGACGCAACCGGATGGTGGCCGTTGCCGTTTGTTGCCGGGGGAGCGGGAGTGGGCGGGGTCCATATCCCGGTCAGGCGCCGCACGGGCGGTGGTTTTCTCAGTTCCATCGGACCGCCTTGCGCGAGCGGCTGACCACGAGATCCACGCCGAGGTTCAGCGCCAGCACCATCAGCATCAGCACGAACGCCGCGGCGTACGCCTTATCCGGCTGGTTTCCGTCCCCGGTCGGCGCGTTGTAATAGATGTACCCGGTCAGCGTGTCGCCGGTGCCGCGGAGCAGGCCGAGCACCGGAACCGAGTTCGCGCTCTGGAAGTTGAGCGTTCCCCCGAGCAGCAGCAGCACGATCGCGGTGTCGCCGATCACCCGTCCGAGGCCCAGCATGGTGCCGGTGATCACCGAGGGACGCGCGGCGGGGAGGAGCACGCGCCGGGTGGTGGCGATCTTGGTCTTGCCAAGTGCATACGACGCCTCACGTACGTGACTCGGGATCGCCTGGAGGCCCTCTCGCGTATTGGCCACGACCATCGGCAGCCCGACGAGCGACAGCAGCGCCGCGGCGGCAAAGAAGGACTGTCCGAGCACGACGCCGTTTGAGACTTGGCTCAGGAACCCGAGCGCGTGGAGCTCGAACAGGGTCAACCCGAACAGCGCCAGCACCACCGCCGGCTCGCCGGCCAGCATCTCGATGGCGGACTCGGCCACGCGAGCGAGCGCTGTCGGCCGCCCAAACTCGCTCAGCCACACCGCGATCGCCACGCCCAGCGGCACCGCGATCGCCATCGCCATCGCCCCGACGATGAACGTGCCGAGCATCGGGTCAAGAAAGCCGCCGGTCTGGCTCTCGCTGACGCCGGGCACCGGGTTGGTGAACAGCACGCTCGGGCGGAGGAAGCGGATCCCCTCGATCAGGAAGTAGATGACGATCGCGACGGCGATCGCGCAGAACAGCAGCCCGAACAGCCATGCCAGGCCAAGCCCGATGCGATCGGTCAACCGGTATGCGCTGCCCGTGCCAGCTCGGGGACGGACGCCGGCCGTGGCTGCCCGCACGGCGCTCACGCGATCACCCCGTAGCGGCGCATCGGCTGCTTGGCGGTCCAGCCGATCAGCGACAGCATCGCGGACGAGAACAAGAGCACCGCCCCGATCGCGTACAGCGTGGCCTTCATCGGCGGTGAGTTGAGCGCCTCGGTGTTGTGGATGATCGTCGCCGCCAGCGGTTGCGAGGGCTCGAAGAAGAAGATCAAGCCGTCGACGGGATTGGGCGCGAACGGCACGCTGCCCGACACCATGCTGAGCATGATCGCCTCGCCCATGGCACGGGCTGTGGCGAGCACGGTGCCCGCGACGAGGACCGGGCGGACCGTCCTCACCCCTACCTTCCAGAACGTTCGCCACTGGTTGACCCCCAGGGCCAGCGAACCCTCGAGCCAACCACGGGGGACGGCCCGCAGCCCGTCGACGAACACCGCGATCATGATCGGCGCGATCATCACGGTGAGGATCAGCACGGCGGCCAGCAGGCTCGCGCCGCTCAGCTGGATGATCGGGGTGACCGATGCCTTCTGGCTCTGGGTGATCAGATGGTTGCCGATGAACGGCACGATCACGAGCACGCCGGCCAGCCCGTAGATCACCGATGGCACGCTGGCCAGTAGCCGCACCACGGGTTCAAGGGTCCCCCGCAACCACGGCGGGGCAAATTCCACGATGAACACCGCGATGAACAACGAGGCCGGGAAGGCAATCGCAACCGCGCCAACCGTGATGAGGATCGTGCTCCAGATCAGCGCCCAGGCGTGGAACGTGTAGACCGGCGCTTCCTTTAGCTGTCCCGAGTTGATGATCGCCTGGATCTGCTGGTCGAGGCTGCCGCCGGGTCCGAACCAGGCGATGCCGTTGTGGGCGAACGACGGCCACGCCTCGTGGACGACGAAGGCGAGCATCGCCAGCAGGAGGCCGACTACCACGAACACAAGCGCGCCGAGCCCAAGCTCGGCGCGCTGGTCCTGGCTCATGCCCTGGCCGGGCTCGAGGAAGTCGTCCTCGTCCATTGCCCTGGCGGGGCCCCGGCTACTTCTTGTTGAACGCCGCGACCGCTCCGGCGCGGTTGATGATCTGGCCGGCCTGCTTGCTGGTCCGGACCCAGTCGAAGAACTTCTCGACAGCGGGGCTGGCGCGGTTGGTAGGCAGTACTCCCCAGATGTAGCGGAACATTGGGTAGGTCTCGTTCTTGATGTTGGCCTGGCTGCACGAGACGCCGTTGAGCGTCACCTTCTTGACGCCGCTGCCCTTGCCCGAATGGGCGAGGCCGATGTAGCCGATCGCGTCCGGGTCCTTGGAGACGGCCGTGGCGACGAGTCCGTCCGAGGTCTCCTGGGCGACGTTCGAGGACTGCGTCTGGGTGCCAAGGATCGCCTGCTGGAAGAACGTGTACGAGCCCGCGGCCGAGTTACGGCCGACCGGATCGATCGTCGTGCTCAGGTTCGAGCCGCCGACCTGAACCCAGTTGGTGTCGACGCCGGTGAAGATGTCCTTGGTCTGGGCGACGGTCAGGTTGCTCAGGCTGTTCTGGGGGTTGACGTCCACGCACAGCCCGTCGAGGAACAACTTGAAGTACGTGGTGTCGGCGTCGCTCGGCAGCGGTGGACGGGTGTTGACGGCGAACAGCCGCCGGCCGGCCTGCACGTCCTGAACCCCGGCGTTGCCGCCGTCGGGCAGGTAGTTGAACTTGACGTTCCGGTGCAGCTGGTTGTACGCCTTGAACAGCACGTTCAAGATCGGCTGCTCCGCGCTCGAGCCCGAGCCGAACAGCGTCGTCGCGCCCGCTGCAGCCGGCACGGCCATCACCGCGATGGCCACCGTAAGCGCAGCGAGTCCTCTGACCCTTGATCTCAATGTCATTCCTTTCCCATCGAAGGTCAATCCCCACAACTTCGATCAAAATTGCCGGGGTCAGAGTATCAAGATTCTGAGCCCTCTCGATTTACTCGGTGGACTTTGCGCCGACCGCCCGGTGCCCCGTTGTCCGACCGGGCCGACGAGCCTCCCGGGGGCGCGCCCGTCGCGAGCTGCCGAAGGCGGTCGTCGAGCGATCCCCAACCTGCCCTGTTCGTAGTATATGCTTTTATCGATCGATTTAGTGGAGTTACGTGGATTCGAGCAACACGCCGGCGGCGCCGGGCGAGCGAAGGGGCCAAGATGAGGATCTCGGCTAAGGCGGACTACGCCATACGGGCCGCCATCGAACTGGCGGCGGCACCGGACGGCAAGGCAGTGTCGGCAGAGCGGATCGCGACGTCCCAAGGGATCCCGCTGAACTTCCTCGAGCACATCCTGTCGGAACTCCGCATCGCGGGAGTGGTCCGCAGTCAGCGCGGCACCGAGGGCGGCTACAGACTGGCCAAGGAGCCCCGCCTGGTCACGGTTGCCGACATCATCCGAGCGGTCGAGGGCCCGCTCGCGACCGTTCGGGGCGGCAAGCCCGAAGAGACCGAGTACCCCGGGGTGGCGAGCCAGCTCCCTCGAGTGTGGATCGCCGTCCGCAAGAACCTCCGCAACGTCGTCGAGCACGTGACGGTCGCGGACATCGCCAACGCCCGCCTGCCCGATTCGATCAACGTGCTGGCCGACGACCCCGAAGCCTGGGTGACACGCTAGCTCCGAGCCGAATCGTGATCGACGGTCACCGGACCGTGGTCACGTCTGTCTGCTCGATGCGCAGGGTCGGTTCCTCGGCCGACCGCTGCGACTGGGAGTTGATGCGGGCCCCGACGGGAGGCGCGATCGGGCCGTGCAGCAGCGGGTCGTCGGTGTTGACCATCCACTCGTGGAGGCGTTCCTGCAGATCGGCAAGCACGCGCGCGTAGTCGTCGTCGTCGATGCAATTTCGACCCTCGCCGGGATTGAAGAACAGGTCGTGGAGAGACTCGCGGGCGACGGCGCGGGTCGCCCAGCCGCGCTCCAGATAAGCGTTCTTGCTCGGGCTGTCGTCGCAATTGGGCAGCACCGGGTAGGGGTAATCGTCGAAGCGCCGGATGTACTTGTAGCGGTCCGTGCGGATCGCCCGCTGCGGTTCGTAGGCCGCGTGGTAGGTCAGCTCGGAGAAGATCGCCGAGCGGATGCCCGGCTCCTCCTCGCCGGCGACCAGCGCCGCCAATGAGTGGCCTAACGCCCACGGCGGCGTCGGCACGCCCGCCAGCTCGCAGACGGTTGGGAAGATGTCGAGGTGGGAGACAAGCTCATCGAGCGCGCGCCCGCCGGTGAACCCCGGCCCGCGAAGGATCAAGCTGACGCCGATCCCGCGATCGAGGAGGCTCGCCTTGGCCGTCGGGAAGGCGAGCCCGTGGTCGGTCGTGAAGATGACCACCGTGCGCTCGTCCAGACGAGTCTCCTGAAGCGCGTTGAGCACGCTCCCGACGCCGTGATCGAGCGACCGGGCGCTGGCCTTGTAGGCGGCGATGTCCTCACGGATCTCGGGCGTGTCGGGCAGGAACGGCGGCGGCAGCGAGTAAACGCGATCGCGGACCGAGCTCGGCTCGAAGAAGCTGCGATGCGTCTCGAAGAAACCGACCGACATGAAGAACGGTTCACGAATTCCGCCGCGCAGCGCCTCGATCGCCGCCGGGCCAACCGAGTGCACGCGCGTATCGGGAATCTCGTGGACGACGTCGTACCCGAGCACGTGCGGATCGGCGGAGATGTGCTGCTCGCCGATCAGCTCGGAGTGGTAGCCGTGGGCGCTCAGGACCCGGACGAGCTGATGGTCGTAGTCGTTCAGCGAGAAGCCGCGGTGAGCGAGTCCCATCATCCCGTTGGTGTGGCAGTACTCGCCGGTCAGCAGCGCCGCGCGAGAACCCGAGCACGACGGTGCGGCACAGAATGCGTTCCGGAACATGATCCCCTGGTCGGCGAGCCACTGGAGGTTCGGGGTGGGAATCGCGTGGCCGTACGGCTGGATGTATCGGCCGGTGTCGTGGGAGTGGATGTAGAGGATGTTGGCCGGCATCAAATGCTCAGACGGGCGGTGGCATCGCGATGGTACGCGGCATACCAGTCGTCGTTCAGCTCGTCGGACTGCTGCTCCATCCCGGCGTCGGGCGTCCATCCCCGGGGCAGATCCACCCCGATGTACGCGAGCACCCGCGCGACGGCGCCCGCCGGATCCGCGCTGACGTCCTCCTCGTAGCCGAGCTCGAGCGGCTCGATCAGCGAGTGCAGGAAGAAGCGCCCCCACGCCTGGTCGTCGGCGCTCAGGCGTCGGCGCAGATGCTCGATGCCGCGGAAGCTGTATGAAAGTGCCGGGGTTTCGCCCTCTCCGGCTGCATGCTGAGCGCGCCACGTGCGGGTCTGAAGCGCCCGCCACAGGCTGATTGCCTGGCGGACCTTGTCGCCGCGCCGCATCCACACGTAGCTCGGATGCCTGAGCAGGCGCTCCAGCAACTCGGACCCGGCGAGCCCAGCGAACTCCGGCAGCGCGGTAGCATGTTGCTCCAAGTCGGGCAGTTGGTTCCACATCAGCTTGACTCCGAACACGCCGTTGTCGGTGGTCCCCAGCCGGAACGTCCGTTCCAGGTGTTCCTCCCATCCGTCCACGGCTCGAAGGTCGGAGTATTCCGGGGCGTCGGTCGGGCGTACGTCGTCGCGGATCCCGGCGCCGGTGCGTGGCAGCCCCGCCAGGAAGTACCCCGGATGCGGGGGCGATCCGGTCTCGGCGCGGGCCTCGAAGTATTCCTGAGGGTTCCCGGCCACTCCGGTGCTGGCCAGGAGCCGGCAAAGGTATGTGCTCCCGCTCCGCTGCGTGGAACAGACGATGTAGGCGTGGCGAGGCTCGATCACGACCGAATTTTCACAAATGCGACTGCGATCGTTGTCTTCACGATTATGGCGACCCTGCCGCTTCCCAACTCCCCTGTGGTCGTTGGGCGCACCAGGTGCTATATGCTTTTCTCGATCAATTTAGTGAAGTTTGTCGGTTTGGTCGTTTCCCAGGCATATCTCGTTCGTGGCGCCGGCGGTCGCCGGCTTGGAGCGCGATGAGCGCCACCGCGCCTCGTGTGTCGCAACTTCGAGCGCTCGAGGCCGAGGCGGTGTTCGTGGTGCGCGAGGTCGTGGCCGAACTCGCCAGACCCGTGTTGCTGTTCAGCGGCGGGAAGGACTCGATCGTGCTCCTGAGAGTCGCCGAGAAGGCCTTCCGACCCCTCGCCCTGCCGTTCCCGGTGTTGCACGTCGACACCGGTCACAACTTCCCTGAGGTGATCGAATTCCGCGACCGGCGCCTGCTCGAGGCAGGCCATCAGTTGATCGTAGCCTCCGTCCAAGCCTCCATCGACAGCGGGCGGGGCAAGGAGGATGGGCCGGCCGGCTCGCGCAACCGGTTGCAGACGGTGACGTTGCTCGATGCGCTCGAGGAGCACAGGTTTGACGCCGCGTTCGGCGGCGCCAGGCGTGACGAGGAGCGGGCGCGGGCGAAGGAACGGGTGCTCTCGTTTCGCGACGAGTTCGGACAGTGGGAGCCGCGGGCGCAGCGCGCGGAGCCATGGACGATCTACAACGCGCGCATTCGGCGTGGTGAGCACATCCGCGTGTTTCCGCTGAGTAACTGGACCGAGCTCGATGTTTGGCGTTACATCGAGGCCGAGGAGCTCGAACTCCCCTCGATCTACTTCGCCCACCGTCGGCGGGTGCTGGAGCGCGACGGAATGCTGTTGGCCGAATCGGACTGGATCAGGCCTCAAGCGACCGAGCACGTCGTAGAGACGATGGTCCGCTACCGGACGGTCGGCGACCTGACGGTCACCGGCGCCGTGCGATCCGAGGCGGCCGACATCCCCGCAGTGATCGCCGAGACGGAGACCGCGACCGTGTCAGAGCGCGGCCAGACCCGGGCCGACGACCGGACCTCGGAGGCGGCGATGGAGGACCGCAAGCGCGAGGGGTACTTCTGATGGCCGCCGTCGCATTGACCGGGCACCGCGAACTGCTGCGGCTCGCGACCGCGGGGTCCGTCGATGACGGCAAGAGCACCCTAATCGGGCGCCTGCTCTTGGACACGGGGTCGTTGCTCACCGATCACATCGACGACGTCTCGCGCGGCGGAGCGCTGGATCTCGCGGCCGTCACGGATGGCCTGCGCGCCGAGCGCGAGCAGGGGATAACGATCGACGTCGCGTACCGGTTCTTCTCGACCGCGCGACGGTCGTTCATCCTCGCCGACACCCCGGGGCACGAGCGTTACACCCGCAACATGTTCACAGGCGCGTCGACCGCCGACGTCGCACTGATCCTGATCGACGCCCGTACCGGGGTCGTCACCCAGACCCGCAGGCACGCGCACATCGCCACGCTGCTGGGGGTCGAGCACATCGTGGTGTTGGTCAACAAGATGGATCTCGTCAGCTGGGACCGAGGGCGATTCGAGGAGATCGTGGACCAGGTCCACGATCTCGTCCGGCGCCTGGGTGTGACGGATCTGGCGGTGATCCCAATCAGCGCACTGCACGGAGACAACGTCGCGCTCAGGTCCGACCGCACGCCGTTCTACGACGGACCGACGCTGCTCGAATATCTGGAACAGGTCGACATCCAGGCCGACCGCGACCTGTGGCGGTTGCGGGTTCCCGTCCAATGGGTCGGCAGACGCGCTGACGGCGACTCGCGGCTGTACATGGGACGGGTCGTGGCCGGCACGCTCGAGGTCGGCGACGAAGTGCTCGTCCTTCCCTCCGGCGTCACGACGACGATCACCGAGCTCGACACGCTCGATGCGGGCGTGCGGGTGGCAGTGCCTCCGATGTCGGTTACCTTTGGTCTCGCGGACCGGCTCGACGTCGGGCGTGGCGACGTACTGGTGGCCCCCGCGGATCAGCCGGTGATCGCACGCGAGCTCGACTGCACGCTCTGCTGGATGAGCGAGCAGCCGCTCTATCCCGGGCGGCGCTACGCCCTCAAACACACCAGCCGCACAGTCCGCGCCACGGTGCAGGAAATCACCGAGCGGACAGACCCCGACACGCTCGAGCGCCACCTCGAGCCGACCTCGTTGGCGGTCAACGACATCGGCGAGGTGCGGCTCCGGACGAGCTCATCCGTGGTGGCGGACCCATACGTGGTCAATCGCGAGACCGGCGCGTTCATCCTGATCGACGAGGACAGCAATGACACCGTCGCGGCCGGCGTGATCCGGACGCCGCGCGCGATCGAGATCGGCCGCGGGACTCGCCGCGACATCACCTGGCACGCGTCGGCGCTCAATCGCGACGAACGCTGGCTCGCGATCGATCAGCGCGGGGCGACCGTGCTGCTGACGGGGCTGCCGGCGTCTGGCAAGTCGACGATCGCGGTCGAGCTCGAACGCCGTCTGGTGGACGCCGGCCAGTCCGCGTATCTGCTCGACGGCGACAACATCCGGCACGGCCTGTCCGAGGATCTGGGATTCTCGCCCGGCGACCGCTCCGAGCACATCCGCCGCGTGGGCCAGGTGGCGCGGCTGATGGCCGACGCCGGCACGATCGCGCTCGTCTCGCTGATCTCGCCACTGGCGGCTGACCGCGCGCACCTGCGCAAGGCCCACGAGCAGGCCAACTTGTCGTTCGTCGAGGTGTTCGTCGACACGCCCGTCGAGGAATGCGAGCGGAGAGATCCCAAGGGTCTCTACGCGCGCGCACGCGCGGGAGACATCAAGGGCTTCACGGGAGTAGATGCTCCCTACGAACCGCCGGAGCATCCAGAGGTTCGCATCGACACCGCCACCGTGGCGGTGCAGGACGCCGTCTCGCAGATCATCGAAGTACTCCGCGCTCGGCCGCGGGCCTTAGCGAAGGGGGCCACGATGAGGATCTCCGCCAAGGCGGACTATGCGGTGCGCGCCGCGATCGAGCTGGCGGCAGCGCCCGACAGCGAGACGCTCCCGGGGGAGCGGATCGCGACCTCGCAGGGGATCCCGCTCAACTTCCTCGAGCACATCCTTTCCGAGCTCAGGCTTGCGGGACTGCTCAGCAGCCAGCGCGGGACCGAAGGTGGCTACCGGCTGGCCAAAGACCCGTCGCAGATTACGATCGCCGACATCATCCGAGCCGTCGAGGGCCCGCTCGCCACCGTTCGCGGCGCCAAGCCCGAGGATGCCGAGTACCCGGGTTCCGCCAGTCAGCTGCCTCGTGTTTGGATCGCCGTGCGCAAGAACCTACGCAGCGTTCTTGAGCACGTGACTCTGGCCGACGTCGCGGGCGCCACCTTGCCGGACTCGATCAACCGGCTCGCCGACGATCCCGAAGCCTGGGTGACTCGGTAGGACGCGCCGGCACCTACGCAGCGTTATGCAGCCGCTCGCTGGGAGCGCATCCGCATCGGGCGTCGCCCCCAGAGAGTTCGAACGTGACCGAGGGCCGGCACCCCGAACGCCGGCAGGCATCCTGCCCACATGATCGTCGCGGCCACGCGTTGGTCGCGGAGCGCGGCGGGTCCGAGCGTGTGGAGGTAGTGGCTGTACACCGGATCTGGTGCCGTTCCAAGCCACAGCGCAATCAGAGCCATCGGCAGCATGCACGCGCCCATACACACGAGCCGGCCGCGCGGCCCCAGGCGGTGGGGTAGCGGATCGACGCCGAGCAGCGGCGCCCACACGAGCAGCGCCGTGAGGAGGTAGAGGCCGTGTTCGGCCTCGTGAACGTAGTCGTTGCGCAGCGCCAGCCCATAGACGACCGGGAGATGGCTGATCAGAAGGACCGCCGTGAACAGCGAAACCGAGCCGACCGGACCGGTCACCGCGGACACTCCTCGCGAGTGCAGCCACCGTGCCAGCGCGCGACGGTTGGGTCGCGGCAGCGCGAAGAAAGCGAGCCGCACGGGGGCGCCAGCGGCGAGCAGCGGCGCCACGACCACCCACATCACCATGTGCTCGACCATGTGGATAGACAGCCGGGTGTCGGCTTCGGTGCCGATACCCGAATACAGATCAACGACGAGCACGGCCAGGCCCGCTAGGAAGCACGCGGTCCGTCCGCGCGGCCACGTGCGCCGGCGGCGGTCGCGGCGGCTTCCGACGTTGGCCGCGAGCAGGTACACAAGACCAGCCGCGGCGGACAGTACGAGGAAGGCTTCTCCAACCGGGCCGTCGAGGCTCCAGTCAAGCGCGAGCGCGCGCATGCGCAAGTTCTACTCGAATTTGTCGGCGGCGCCTGACGGCGGCGTCTTATTGGAAGATCTCAGTGGTGCCGTCTCCGCCGGGGAGGTGGATCTCGTGCGGGCGGGCTCCGTCGGCCTGTTCGTGGAAATCGACGAAGAAGTCCGGATCGAGCGCGTACGTCCCGTCGGGCTGCCGGTCGAGCTTGACCAACCACCCCTCGATCCCGGGATAGAACTGGTTATCCCAGATCGAGAACAGCGAGTTGGTCACGTACACGCGATCGCCGTCGAGCGAGTTCTGGATCATCTGCGGACGCCCGTTCAGCGCCCTGGCGGGCTCGTTTCGTGTTCCGCGCTAACGCGGTTGCGGGACGATCCGGATGTAGGGCCGTGGCGACTCCCACTCCCCGAAGATCTCCTTCGCCTGCTCGTCGGACACCGAGCCGGCGATGATCACGTCGTCGCCGGGTTGCCAGTTCGCGGGCGTTGAGACCTTGTGGTTCGCGGTCAGCTGCAGAGAGTCGATCACGCGCAGCACCTCGTCGAAGTTGCGCCCGGTCGTCATCGGGTAGACGAGGATCAGCTTGAGCTTCCGGTCCGGGCCGATCACGAAAACGTTCCGGACGGTCTGGTTGTCGGCCGGGGTCCGAGCGTCCGGGTCACCCGACGTGTCGGCCGGCAACATTCCGTACAGCTTCGAGACGTTGAAGTCGGAGTCGCCGATGATCGGGAAGTTGGGAGCGTATCCCTGGGTGTCCTCGATGTCCTGCGCCCAGCCCGAGTGCTTCTCGACCGGATCGACGGACAGACCGATCACCTTCACCCCACGGCTGTCGAACTCGGGCTTGATCCTGGCCATGTACCCCAGCTCGGTCGTGCAGACCGGCGTGAAGTCCTTGGGATGGGAAAACAGCACCGCCCACGAATCTCCGATCCAGTCGTAGAAGCGAATCGTCCCCTCGGTCGTCTCAGCCTCGAAGTCCGGGGCGGTATCTCCAATCTGCAAGCTCATTCTGTCTCCTCCTGTTGACGGATCAATACCCTACTAAAACAGTGAGGTTTGTGTAGAAAACGACGGAGCGGCCGCGCCCTAGGCACGTCGCGCGCGGCGGGGAGGTCCGGGTGTACATCCCCGGGAGTAGCCCGGGAGCAAAGACACATCCCGGGGGCGATTGCGCGGCGAGACGCCGGAATCGACAATCGCGGCATGCTCCCATCGCTCGCCACCAAGCTCAGCTCACGTCCTCGCCCCACCCTCGTCTACGTGTTCATGTTCGTCGTCGTCGCCGGCGTGATCGGCGGTCCGGTGGCGGGCGCGCTGAAGAGCACCGGGGGGTTTGTGCCACCCAACTCCGGCTCCCAGGTCGCGACGAACATGTTGAAGGCCGCCTCCGGCGCCGAGCCCACTCCCGGGATCGTGCTGCTGGTGAACACGCCCCAGGGCGCCGCCGCCGCGAGCGGACCTGTGGCCGCGATCACCTACCAACTGGCCGCGGTGCCCGGGGTCGTCAGCACCTCGGGGCCGGCCGCTGTCGCCCGCGACGGCCGTCACGTCCTCGTCACCGGGACGCTGTCGGCGTCGGCCAAGGACAACTCCGTGGCGAAATCGGTCGAGGCGGCGTTCGCCCCCGATCACGACGTGACGGTCGGCGGCACCGCGGTGGCCAACCAGCAGATCAACTCCACCGTCATCAAGGACCTCGGCTTCGCCGAGCTTCTGGCCTTTCCGCTGCTGATCGCCCTGTCGATCCTGTTCTTCCGCGGCCGCGCGGCGCTCATGCCGCTCGTGGTCGGCGTCGTCACCGTGCTCGGAACGTTCCTGGTCCTGACCGGAATCAATCACGTGTACGGGCTCAGCATCTTCGCGCTCAATCTCGTGATCGGCATGGGACTCGGCCTGGCCGTCGACTACACCCTGTTCATCGTCACCCGGTACCGCGAGGAGCTGGCCGGTGGCGCCGAGGTGGGCCAGGCGATCGCGGTGACCATGCAGCGCGCCGGGCGCACGGTGCTGTTTTCAGCCGCCACCGTGGCCTGCGCCCTCGTCACCCTGACCCTCTTCCCTCAGAACTTCCTCAAGTCGATGGGAATCGCCGGCGCCAGCGTCGCGGTGGTGGCCGCCCTCTCGGCCGTGGTCGTCTCGCCGACGATGCTCGGTCTGTGGGGACGGAAGCTTGCGCGGCGCGAGCGCCCGTCCGGTCAGCCTGACCGCTGGTACCGCTTTGCGCGAGCGGTCATGCGCCGGCCCGGCGCGGTGGCGGCGGCCACCACGGTGCTGATGGTGGCGGCGGCGCTGCCCGCGCTCAGCGTAGTGTGGTCGCCCGCGAGCGACAGCTCCGTCATCCCCGTCGGGCAGAGCTCGCGGACGGTGGCCGATGCACTCAGCACCGACTTCGACGGCGCCGGGCAATCCCCGGTCACGGTGGCGATCCGCGCGCCCGCCTCCGACGGAGTCGCCGTGGATGCCTTCGCCGAGCGCATCGCCGGGTTCGCCGGCGTGAAGCGCGTAGCACCGCCCCGGTTGCTCGGTGACTCCACGTGGCAGGTGAACGCCGCCGTCGCGGGAGATCCGGCCGGTGCGACCGCGCAGCGCATCGTCAACCAGATCCGGGCCGTGCCCACGCCGTTCGAGGCCAAGGTGACCGGCGACGCCGCGTCGTTCATCGATCAACAGAACGCGATCGCCGCTCACCTGCCCGAGGCGATCGCTCTGCTGGCGCTGCTGACTTTCTTCGTGCTTTGGCTGATGACCGGGTCTGTGGTCCTACCGATCAAGGCGCTCGTCATGAATGCCCTCACGGTCGGCGCGTCGCTCGCCCCGCTCGTGCTCATCTACCAGCACGGCAATCTGACCGGCCTGCTCGGCTACACCTCGGACGGTGGTGTCGAGCCCACCGATTTCGTCGTCGCTGCGACGGTCATATTCGCGCTGTCTACGGACTACGGAGTGTTCCTGCTCGGGCGGATCAAGGAGGCAAGGGACGCGGGGGCCGACGACCGCGAGGCGGTCGCGTCGGGCCTGGGCGCCACCGGCCGCGTGGTCACCGCCGCCGCCATCCTGCTGGCGGTCGCGATCGGCGCGTTCAGCACGAGCTCCATCTCGTTCATCCAGGAGATCGGCGTGGCGGTGGCCACCGGCGTCTTGCTGGACGCGTTCATCGTCCGCTCACTGCTGGTCCCGTCGCTGATGGCGGTGCTCGGCCGGCGCAACTGGTACTCGCCGCGCATCGTCCGGCGGTTGCATGACCGGATCGCGCCCCCCGAGCCGAGCCCGGCCGGTCGCCCGGCCGAGGCGAGCTCGGCGGGCGCGCTGGCCGAACAGCTAGGTTGAGCGCGGCGGGCCGTCCCAATACCAGGGGAATCGTCGACTACGAGGTCGTCCGTATGATCCGGGAGGACGTGGCCAGACGCGTCACCAGCTCCGCCACCTTCCTCGACTGGTTGCCGGTGGCCGCTGTGCCGCCGATTCTGATCGTCGACGCGGCGGTGTCGCAGGGCGGTAAGCCGATCACGGTCGTTTCGGTTCTTGCCGCGGTCGTCGGCTGTCTGCCGCTGGTGGTGTGGCGGAGGGTGCCGTTCCTCGTCATCTTCCCGTTGGTCACCGCGGGGATCGTGCTCGTCCTCTGGCAGCTCCATCCCCCGAACACGGTCGTGATCATCCCGATGATCGCCCTGTTCGAGCTCGCGCTCAGCGGCGACCGGCGCCGCTCGCTGGTAATGGGCGTGGCGACCGTGCCGTGCGTGTTCATCAGCGTGCTGCCGTTTCAGGGCTCGGAGAGCCTCGCGTCGCTCGTGGTCCGCAATCTCGCCCTGTGCCTGCTGGCGATCGCCGCCGGGGACATAGTCCGCTCACGCAAGCTCTCAGCCCAGCGTGCGCTCGACGCGCTCGAGCAGGAGACACTCCGGCGGGTCGGCGAGGAGCGCCTGCGGATCGCCCGGGAGATCCACGACCTCGTGGCCCACGCGATGACGGCAATCAACGTGCAGGCAGGTGTCGCCGCCCATCTGCTCGAGCGGGATCCCGGGCAGGCCTACGACGCGCTGCGCAACATCAAGCACACGAGTGGCTCGGCTCTGAGCGACCTGCGCTCCACCCTCGACGTGCTCCGCGACCCGTCGCAGGCGGCCCCGCTCGGGCCGCCGGTCCGGCTCGACGACATCCCCGAGCTGACCGATGGCCTGCGGGCGGCCGGGGTGGCGGTCGACCTCGATGTCAACGCCGGTGCCGACGTCCCGGCGGCCGTGCAGGGTGCCGGGTACCGCATCGTCCAGGAAGCGCTGACCAACGTCGCGCGTCACGCCAGCGGGGCGTCGAGCACGCACGTCTCGGTGCGCCGCGTACCGGGGGCAGTCACGATCGAGGTGGTCAACGACGGCGCGGTGGCGCTGGTCCCCGCCAACGGCGCCGGCGGCGGCAACGGGATCCGGGGCATGCGTGAGCGGGCCACGGCGCTCGGCGGAAGCCTCGAGGCGGCGCCGATCGACACCGGAGGGTGGATGGTCCGGGCCACATTGCCGGTCGGGGCCGGTGCACCGAACGGAAGCCAGGTGCACGCATGATCACCGTCGAGCTCGCGGACGACCAGGGGTTGGTGCGTGCCGGGTTCCACGCCCTGCTTGACGCCGAGCCGGACATCAGCGTGGTCGCCGAGGCCCCCGACGGCGAGACCGCCGTCGCGCTCGCCCGCCGACACCGTCCGGAGGTTGTGCTCATGGACATCCGGATGCCGCGGGTCGACGGCCTCCAGGCGACCGCCGAGATCACTTCGGACCCCGGTCTGCGCCGGACTCGCGTCGTCGTGCTGACCACGTTCGAGCTCGACGAATACGTCTTCGGCGCGTTGCGCGCCGGGGCGTCGGGATTCCTGTTGAAGGACATCGAGCCCGACGACCTGGTCGCCGCCGTCCGGGTCGTTGCCGCTGGCGAGGCGCTGCTCGCACCTCGCCTCACGCGGCGGCTGATCGAGGCATTCGTCGCGGGTACGGCGCTCGGAGCCGACGGCCCGACCGGCCCCACCAGCCGGGAGCTCGAGAAACTCACCCCGCGGGAGCGAGAGGTGCTGGCCCTCGTGGGGCGGGGCAAGTCGAACGCCGAGATCGCCGAGCGGCTCGTGCTCTCACCGCTGACCGCCAAAACACACGTGGCCCGGCTGTTCTCGAAGCTCGGGGCCCGCGACCGGGCTCAGCTGGTCGTCGCGGCCTACGAGTCGGGTCTGGTGGTGCCGCGGCGCGACGCCATAACCGATTCCTGACCGCCGCGCGCAACGCGGTCAGGCCGTGACTGCTTCGGGCGCCCGCTGTTCGCCCGGACTCGTCTCGGCGGGCTGTGTCCGTACCCGGCCGATCAGGCCCAGGGCGAGTAGCGCGCCGACGAAGGCGACGGCGGCACCGACCCGGAGTCCGGCGGCGAGCGCCGACACAAACGCGTCGTACAGGGCCTGGACTACGTGCGGTGAGGCGCGCCCGTCGGGCACGGCGCCGGAGCCAAGCGCGCTGGCGAGCCTGGCCCGGGCGGCCGCGGGGAGCTGTGGGAGGCTCGAGTCGAGCTTTGAGCGCCCGATCGTCGTCACCAGCGCACCCATCACCGCGAGCCCAACGGTGCCGCCGACCATGCGGCTCATCGACACCACGCCGGAGGCCGCGCCGGACTTGCTGCGGTCGACGGCGTTCATCGCCGCGGTGCTCATCGGCGACATCACGAGCCCGATCCCCAACCCCATCAGGATGAAGCCGGGTAGGAGCAGCGCATAACCGGTGTCGATCGTCAGCTGGGACTGGAGCAGCAGCGCCGTACCGATGATCGCGAGCCCGAGCGCCATCAGTGGTCGCGGACCGACGCGATCGGTCAACCGTCCCGCCACCGGTCCCATCACCATGATCATGAGCGTCGCCGGCAGGAACCTCACCCCGGTCTGAAGCGGGGAGTAATGCAGCACGTTCTGCATGTACAGGGTCAGGAAGAAGAACTGGGCGAACATGGCGAACGTGACCAGGAACCCGACCACGTTTGCTCCTGCCGACGTGCGCGAGCGAAAGAAGCTGAAGTCGAGCATCGGCGCGCGCAGGCGCAGCTCGATCACCACGAACGCGACCAGCGCGACCACCGCCACGACGAACAGCCCCACGACCCGCGCCGAGCCCCAATGCCAACTGTTGCTCTGCACGAGCGCCAGCACGAGCGCCGTCAAACCGGCGGTGAGCGTGGCCATGCCGGCGAAGTCCACGGAGCGTCCGACTGTCTCATCGCGCGACTCGCGCGCGGCGAACAGCGTCACCGCGACCGCCCCGACCGCGATCGGTGGGTTGATGAAGAAGATCGCGCGCCAGCTCACGTCCTCGGTGAGGAATCCGCCGACTACTGGACCGATCGCGAGCGCGAGCGCACCGACCCCCGCCCACGTCCCGATCGCCGTACCGCGCTGCTGCGCCGGGAACGCCTGCGTGATGATCGACAGCGTCGCGGGCATCATGAAAGCCGCGCCGATCCCCTGGACGGCGCGGAACGCGACCAGCACCGCGTCGTTGGGTGCGAGCCCGATCGCCAGGCTGGAGGCCCCGAACACGGCCACGCCGAACAGGAACAGCTTGCGGCGGCCGAAGATGTCCCCCAGCCGCCCGCCGGTGACCATCAGCACCGCGAACGTCAGCGTGTAGGCGTTCATCGTCCACTCGAGCGCCTGCAGCGAGGCGTGCAGGTCGCGCTGGATAGACGGGAGCGCGACGTTCACGACCGTGTTGTCAAGCATCGTCATGAACAGCGCGAAGCACATCGCGCCGAGCGTCCACCAGCGGCTGTTGTCCTTCGTGATCAGGCGCCCGCGCTGGGCCAGGATCCGTTGGGTCATATCTGCTCCTTGTGCCGAACTCTCACCCCTATAGACGGATCGCGCTCGGCACACGTGACACCCGCGACGGCGAGGGGCTTGGCCTCAGGGTGGCGTCACAATTGGACCCCCCGCATCCGTCATTAAGGATGAATGCCGCTCGGCACGGAGCAGAGTTGTTGAACGACATCGGTTGGGAGACCGAACAGTTCCAGCGCCACCGGCCACACCTGGAGGCGGTGGCCTACCGCATGCTCGGATCGGTGAGCGAGGCCGAGGATGCGCTCCAGGAAGCCTGGCTACGGCTCAGCCGCTCCCAGCAGGAGACGATCCACAACGCCCGCGCATGGCTGACCACGGTCGTTGGCCGGGTGTGTATCGACATGCTGCGCGCCCGGCAATCTCGCCGCGAGGACTACGTCGGCGCCTGGGTGCCCGAGCCGATCGTGCAGGACGATGCGCACGCCGACCCCGAGCAGCAGATGCTGATGGCCGATACCGTCGGGCTCGCGCTGCTCGTGGTGCTCGAGAGGCTGACGCCCACCGAACGGGTGGCCTACGTGCTTCACGACATGTTCGCCGTCCCGTTCGCTGAGATCGGAAAGATCATCGACCGCAGCCCCGACGCGGCGAGACAGCTCGCCAGCCGGGCGCGCCGCCGGGTCCGCGGAGCGATGCCGCAGCCCGATGCCGATCTCGCCAAGCAGCGCCAGGTCGTCGGCGCGTTCCTCGCGGCCTCGAGAGCCGGGGACTTCGACGCGCTGGTAGCCGTGCTCGACCCGGACGTGGTGCTCCGTGGCGCCGGCGCGCGCGAGCTCCAGCAAGAACTGAAGGGCGCACCCGAGGTCGCGCGCAAGGTGGCTGCACTCGGCCCGCGCTTCGCGACACGGTGTCAGCTGGCGATCGTCAACGGGATGCCCGGCCTCGTCGTCACAACCTCTCAAGGCCCGGCCGGAGCGGTCGGATTCACTGTCAGCGGCGGCCTGATCACCACCATCGACCTGACCCTCGATCCGGACAAGCTTGAGGGTTCAGTCGCCGATCGGATCATCAACGAGGCGCTGAGCTGGCCCGGGGTGTCCCGCGCGCAAGGCCACTTCGGATCGGTCGTGTTGCGCGTCGGCTCACGCGAGCTCGGTCACCTGCACGGCGACGCGGTCGCAGATGTGCCGCTTGCGCCCGAGCACCAGCGGCGGCACGACCCGGAGTGGGTGGCAATCCCACTCGATACCGAGGAGCGTGTTCAGCAGGCGCTCGCGCTGCTGCGTGGCAACTACGAGCGCGGGTAGGGGTAGATCGCGCGCCGTCCTGTGGGTTTGCCCGGATGGCCTCATCGCCGCATGGGCAGAGCATGAGTGTATGGGTATGACAGCCACCGCACGAACCGTCGAGGGCACGCTCCGATCCGTGGTCGACGTCAACGGACGTCACACGATCGTCACCGACGAGCCGATACGGCTGGGCGGCACGGACACCGGTCCCGCCCCCCACGAGCTCCTCCCCGCGATGCTCGCCGCGTGCGTCTCGACCATGATCACGATGTACGCAAACGCACGGGGCCTAGAGCTGGGTGGGCTGCGCGTCGAAGTCGCTTACGACCCCGAGCCAACCCCTCGGCAGGTAGAGGTGGTCGTGCACGCGCCGGCCGACCTTCCGCCCGAGCAGGCCGAGCGCTTACGCCGAGTCGCCGACACCTGTACGGTCAAGCGCGCCCTCGAAGCGGGATTCGCCTTCGACGAGAGAATCGAGATCGACGGCGACCGCGACGACGGCGCGACGCCCGCCCGCCCAGCTCGCGTCAGCTACGCCGGAGCCCGGTAGTAGTTGCCCACTCCGCGTGTGCCGGCTCGCCTCGAGCCGGCGCGCGGATGAGCAGGGCTGCGCCGGTGAGAAGCGCAAGGACGCCCAGGACACCAAGCGCCACCGTGAGCCCGTGCCCGGCGGCGGCAACACTCGCCCGGGCCGCATTCGCTCCAGTCACACCGGCCACCGCGGTGAACAGAGCCCCGGTCAACGCGACCCCCAGGGCCGTCCCGAGCCCGCGCGTCATATTGAGCACGCCGCTCACGACACCCGTGTGACCCGGGGGCGAGGCTGACATCACGGCGGCGTTGTTCGCCGGCGTGAAGGCGCCCAGGCCGACCCCTGCCAGCGCCAGACCGGTGAGAAGTCCGGCCGTGCCGTGTTGCGCCGCGATCTCGAGGATCCCGGCCCCGGCGAGGAGCAGGCCTCCCGCCGTCAGGTAGCGCTCGCCGACGCGATCGACAAGCCGGCCGGCGATCGGTGCGGTCACCCCGATCGCGATCGGCAAAACCGCGAGCTGGAGCCCGATCCACGCGTCGCTGATGTGTGCCGCCGATAGGTAGTACGGCACCGTGAACAGAATCCCGAACAGGGCGAGGTAAGAGACGAGCCCGCTGCTCAGCCCGACCGCGAGCGCCGGACGCCGCACGATCGAGAGGTCGATCAGCGGAGCGGTGTGTCGGCTTTCCCGTCGGATGAAGGCGAGCGCGGCCAGAATTCCCGCGGCCAGGCAAGCGAGCAGCACGACGTTCGCGTAGCCGGCCCGGCTGGCGAGCGACAGGTACACGAGTGGGCCCGCCGCGGCGAGCGCGAGGAGCACGGCCCCGAGCCGATCGGCCTCCGTGAGCTCGCGTCGGGAGCAGCTGCGGGGCAGCAGGAACCAGCCGAGGGTAAGACCGATGACCCCGGCAGGCAGATTCACCAGGAAGATCAAGCGCCAACCCCCGAGCGCCAGCAGGAGGCCACCCACCGCGGGTCCGAAGGCCAAGCCGAGCGCTTGCGCGGCGCCCTGCACGCCGATACCCCTCGGCAGCAACGGCCGCGGCATCGCCTCCGTGATCAGCGCGACGCTGTTGGCCTGGAGCATGGCCGCCCCCACCGCCTGGAGCACGCGGGCACCGATCAGCACCGGCAACGTCGGGGCCACGCCGCACAGGACCGAGCCCGCGGTGAACAACGCGAACCCGTACACGTAGAGCAGCTTGCGCCCAAACGCGTCGGCGATCCGGCCGACGGTCGCGACGGTCGCCACCAGCACCAGCAGGTAGGACAGCGCGACCCACTCGAC
This sequence comes from Solirubrobacteraceae bacterium, assembly GCA_035625625.1. GTDB lineage: Bacteria > Actinomycetota > Thermoleophilia > Solirubrobacterales > Solirubrobacteraceae > Palsa-465. Next base: position 51,485 of record DASPPG010000298.1, on the reverse strand, counting down.
GGCGCCCACGCTGGCGTGAAGGTGGCGACCCAGGCTGGGCAGCGCGAGCGTCACGATGCTCGCGTCGAGTTGGCCCATGAACGCACCGATGCAGACGGTCCCGACCACGTACCAGTGCGCGCGCGGACTCTCGCGCACCGCGACCGGCCTGCGCGACTCTCGCAGCAACCGGCGTCCTACCGACCCGAACATCGGCTGGGTATCGACCAGGTTTCTCACGTACACATTTCAGCCCAACCAGACTGATAGTTCAAAGACGTATTTCTGATAGAAATGACTGTGATCACCTATGGACGAGGGCCGGCTTCGCTACTTCCTGGCAGTGGTCGACGAGGGCACCGTCACCGGTGCCGCGCGACGCCTCCACGTGGCGCAACCGTCGCTCTCACAGGCCGTCCGAACCCTCGAATCAGAGCTCGGCACCGAGCTGTTTCACCGCGTCGGCCGAGGCCTGCGGCTATCCGCCGCCGGCGAGGCGCTGATCGGCCCCGCCCGTCGGGTGCTGCAAGCGATGGACGAGGCACGCGACGCGATCACCGGCATCGCCGAGCTGAAGACGGGAACGCTCGAGATCGCCGCTCTGCCGACGCTCGCCGTCGACCCGATCGCAACCCTGATCGGGCGGTTCCGCGAGCAGCACCCGGGCGTACAGATCCGCGTCCATGAACCCGAAACTGCCGACGGCATCCTTGCCCTCATCCGCGACGGAGCATGCGAGATCGGCGCCGCCCACCTCCCGCTGCACGCCGAGAAGATCACTGTCCATCCACTCGGCGTTCAAGAGCTGCTGTTCGTACTGCCGCCGGGGTCGGTCCCCAAGAGCAATCGTCCGCTCGGCGCGCGCGAACTCGCCATGACGCCGCTGGTTGTCAGCCCCACGGGTACGTCGACCCGAATCCTGCTCGAGCAGGCACTCACCGCCGTCGGGGTCACGCCCAACGTCGCCGTGCAAACCACCGCCCGGGAAGCGATCGTCCCCCTCGTGCTCGCCGGCGCGGGCGCCGCCCTCCTCCCGGCTCCCCTCGCACACGAGGCCGCGCGGCGAGGCGCGGCCATCCGCAGCGCCCGGCCGAAGATCACCCGCGAAGTCGGTCTGATCCATCGCACCGCGCGGCTGTCCCCGGCAGCCGGCGCGTTTCTCGCCATCACGGGCTGATCAGGCGTGGCTGCGCAGTCGCGCCCAGCGTTCGAGCATCGCGGAGAGGTCTTCTCGTGCGAACTCGAGGAAGCGCAGCGATTCGATCAGCCGCGCGCCGGCCGGAGTGTCTCCGCCAAGCGCGTCGACCCCGGTCTGGGTGGTTGCGATCCAGCGCTCGAGGAGCTGCTCGCGGCGCGCGACCAACTCGTACCAGGTGGGGTCCTGCATCACGTACAGGTGCCGGCGCGTTCCCGGCTGGCGCTCGCGACTGACCAACCCGAGGTGGGTCAGGTACTTGACCGCCCCGGAGACGGCGGCGCGACTGACACCCAGCTGAGTTGCCAGCTCGTCCGCGGTGAGACGGCCCGAGTCGGTGGCGAGCAGTGCCACGAAGATGAGCGCCGGCATCTGGGGCACGCCGGCGTCGACGAGCGCCGCCGCGAAGCGCTCGATGAACCGCGTGACCGCCTCGGGATCTCGCTTCGGTTGGGAGGGCGTCGGCTCGATGGACCGCGCATTTTACAAATTTCATAGCTTTCTGAAGGTCGTGTAGCCTGTGAAACTACCGGTGCCCGCCATCCAAACCTGGGAGCTCACCAAGCGCTACGAGGAAACCCTCGCGCTCGACCGGCTGGAGCTGAAGGTCGAGCCCGGCGAGGTGTATGGGTACCTCGGGCCCAACGGCGCCGGCAAGACGACCACGATCCGCCTGCTCCTGGGCTTGCACCGTCCGACGAGCGGCCGTGCGGAGCTGTTCGGCATCGACGCCTGGACGGACCCGGTCGGGGCGCATCGGCGGCTCGCCTACGTCGCGGGCGAGCCGTATCTGTGGCCATCGTTGACCGCCGGGGAGACGCTCGAGTTCCTGGCGCGGTTGCGGGGTACCGAGGGCGTGGACCGCGCGTACCGCGATCAGCTGATCGAGCGTTTCGACCTCGAGGCCGACAAGAAGGTCCGCGCGCTGTCCAAGGGCAACCGCCAGAAGGTGCAGCTGGTCGCCGCGCTCGAGACCCGTGCTGATCTGCTGCTGCTCGACGAGCCGACCAGCGGCCTGGACCCGCTGATGGAGATGGCGTTTCGCGATAGCATCACCGAGGCGAAGGAGCGCGGGCAGACGGTGCTTCTGTCCTCACACATCCTCAGCGAGGTCGAGGCGCTGTGCGACCGCATCGGCATCCTCCGGACCGGGCGCCTGATCGAGCAGGGAACGCTCGCGGAGCTGCGTCATCTCAGTGCGCAGACGGTGGAGGCGACGTTCGCCGGGGCGGCGCCGACGCTACCCCCGCTGCCCGGAGTGCAGGTCACCGGGACCGCCCCGAATGCATTGCGGTTCGAGGTGCACGGCGAGATCGAGCCGCTGATCGAGGCGCTCGCCGGCCACCAGGTGCTGACGCTGCACAGCCGCGAGCCGTCGCTCGAGGACATCTTCTTGCGCCACTACGGTCAGGAACCGGATGCTCACCGCGACGGCGGGGAAGACCGCGCGGACCGCTGAGCCGGCGCTGATCCGCCGGCGCCTGCTCGACGCGCGGGTGATGACCGCCGTGTCCGCGTACGTGTTCGCGATCTACAGCTACGTCCAGCCCGCCGGCTACCGCTCCATCTACAAGACCGCCGCCGAGCGCCTGGTCTTCGCGCACAGCTTTGGGACCAGTAAGGGCCTGCGACTCCTGTACGGGCTGCCGTACGACGTCGCCACGGTCAGCGGGTACGCCGCCTGGCGGGTCGGCGGGGTGCTGGCGATCTTCGGCGCGATCTACGGGCTGCTGGTGGGCGTCCGCCTGACGCGCGGCGAGGAGGACTCCGGCCGGCTCGAGCTGGTGCTCGCCGCCCCGGTCGGGCGCGCCACCGCGGGGGTGGCGACGCTCGTCGCGCTCGGCACCGGCACCGTGGTGCTCTGGGTGGCCGAGCTCGCCGGCCTCGCTGCCGGTGGCGTGCCGGTGGGCGGCGCCGCATACCTGGCGCTCGCCACCGCCACCGTCGTCCCGGTGTGCGCCGCGATCGGGGCGCTGGCGGGGCAGCTGGCACCCAGCCGGAGTCTCGCGCTTCAGCTCGGTGGCGGCACCGTGGCGGTGCTGTTCCTGCTCCGGGTGCTGGCCGACACCGTCGGCGGCCTGGGCTGGCTGCGGTGGTTGACGCCGCTCGGATGGGCGGAGTTGCTGCGGCCGTTCGCGGGCGCCCAGCCGGCGGTGTTGCTGGCGCCCATAGGCGCGACGGCGCTGCTACTGGCGCTGGCGGGGCGAATTGCCGCCGACCGCGACATCGGCGCCGGGCTGCTGCGCGAGCGCGACCGCTCCGAGCCGCGGCTTCGCCTGCTCGGCTCGCCTTTCGGCCTCGCGTTGCGCCACCAGCGGGGAGCGCTGATCGCCTGGACCGGGACGCTCGCCGCCTTCTGCTACCTGCTCGGCACGATCTCCAAGAGCATCTCGCCGGCTGACGTGACCAAGGGCGTGCAGCGCGAGATCGCGAAGCTCGGCACCGGTTTGATCACCACCCCGACCGGCTACCTCTCGTTTGTCTTCAGCCTCCTCGGCGTGTTCGTGTGTGTGCTCGTCTGCACGCAGATCGGAGCGGCCCGCCAGGAAGAGGCGAGTCTGCGATTGGAGACGGTGCTCGCCGCGCCGACGGGGCGGCGTCCGTGGCTCGCCGGCCGGGTCGTGCTGGCGCTGCTCGGCGCGGCGGTGCTCGCCGTGGCCTGCGGTGGGCTCGCCTGGGCGGGTGCGCGCACGGGCGGCGTCCATCTCGCGCTTGGGCGAAGCCTGGAGGGAGGCGCCAATATGCTCCCGATCGCGACGCTGTTCCTCGGGATCGCGGCCCTGGCCTACGCGGCCGCGCCGCGATGGAGCGGCCTGATCAGTTACGGGGTGCTGGCGGTCAGCTACCTGTGGGAGCTGGTCGGCGCACTCACCGGCGCGCCGCGATGGCTGCTCGACATCACCCCGTTCGCGCACGTGGGGCTGGTGCCCAACGAACCGTTTCGCGTGATCGCCGCGCTGATCATGGTCGCGACCGCGGTCGTGGCCGGCGGCGTGGCGCTCGAGCTGTTCCGCCGGCGCGACCTGGTGGGCGAGTAGACCAGCGCGGCGCGCCGTTCAGCGGACCCGGTAGGCGAGGTCGCGCTCTCGATCCCTTCGGTGTTGAAGACGGACGGTGGAGTCGGGACGCGGCCAGCCGTCGGGGATGCTGTGGGTGACGACGATCACCGGCACGCCGAGCGGGTGATTGCCACCCCAGCCGTCCGCGACCTCGAACGTGCGACGGCCGTAGACGATCACGCCGAGGCCGCTCGAGTCGCGATCGCCGTCCTCGGGCGACCGGCGCGGGGGTTGGGGCTTGCCGTACCAGGCGAAGACGCGGTCGACGCCGTCCTCGCCATCGGTCGCGAACGGGCGAACATCCCGCCCGCGCCGAGCACCCCACCTCCCGGCACGGGAGTGTCGATCATGCAGGCCGCGCGCGAGCTCGGGGTGAGCACGATGACCATTCGCCGCTGGCTGGCCGAGGGGCTGCTTCCAGCCGAGCAGACCGCCGAGCACGCGCCGTGGCGCATCCGGCTCACCGACGATGTCCGCGAGCGATTCGTTCCGACCGTCCCCGATGGGTATGTCAAACTCGATGAGGCCGCGCGTCAGCTCGGTGTCGCCAAGCAGACCGTGCTCAACCAGGTCCGCGCCGGTCGCCGCCGAGCGGTTGAGGTCGTGGACGGCAAACGCCGCGGGCTGCGAATCGAGATCCTCGCCAACGAGCAAGGGCTGCTGATCCAGGCGAACGACGTCGCCAAGGGGTGCTAGCTCGAGGTGAGCAAGCACGGCGCCCGCGTGCTCATCTGGGTCCACCTGGAGGAGGCCGGTTGCGGGCGGCGCCAACAGCCTCGGAATGCCGGCCAAGCGGGGCGCGCGACGAGGCAAGTCCGAGGTCAGCGCCGCCCTGGTGTTATCGAATAGGACGGCCGTTCTGGTCGGGCGCCCCAGCTTGCTGCGAGCGTTCCGCGTTCGCAGCAAGCGGGGCTCAAATCGTTTCTTGTTGGTCTCTACGAAAGGAGGCGGGTCCGCGCGCTGTCTCGGTGAATTCGAGCGCGGTCACGTCGGTGTTCGGCTGTGCGCAAACGCCCTTGACTCTTGCGAGGACCTGGCGCAGCGTGAAGCTGACCCGTCCCGATCCGCTGATGCCCTTGTAGGCGCCGGTCCCGTCGGCGAGGGTATAGGCGCCAGTCCCGGATTTGGTGTAGAGGCAGGTCGCGGTGTCGAACTGCTGGTGCTTGTCGCCCGAACCGTGGATGAGGATTACGAATGTTCCGTCGGGGAACCGCACCTTCTGGCCCTTTCCTCCCTTCTGGCTCTTTCCTTCGGCGTCGACGGTTCCGCCGGCGGTGAAGCCGCCCGTCGCGATCACGGTGGCCGTCGGAACGTTCGTGGTCATTATTGAGAACGTCTCGGTGGCCGCGGCCAGCGTCGCGGTCGCGATATTCGCGATTGCTGCGGTCAGCGCGGTCGCGGCGACTGCGGCGGTTGCTGCAAGGCTTCGATTGCGCATGGTTGCTCCCCTCTGGTAGCCCGGACGAACCGGTGGTTGGTTGCCTGGGGGAAGCCTGCCCGGGACCGATTGCCGTGTCATCGGCCGGGCTGACGATCGGGAGTCGTCCGCGGTGACGATTTCCACGCGGCGTCCGAGCCCGTGAATCGTCCTGCGGGATGAGGCACGATCGTCCCGGGTGATGACGTACGGCGCCTTGCTACGGGCTACGTTGCCTGGCGTGATCTCTGCAACGCGCGACCTGCTCACCCGGATCCGTCGCCTCGATCCGGTCCGGATCGATCGTGGGGTCGCGGTGCTGCTCGTGATCGTGTGTGAGCTGGGCGCCTTGACCACCGGCGGTGAGCGGGCCCGCCTCGCTGTCGCTGTCTTCGGCCCGATGATCGCGCTGGCGGTGGCGATCCGCCGGCGCTGGACGCTTCAGGCGCTCGCGCTGGGGGTCGCGACGACCATCGCGACGCGACTGCTGAACGGCACCCAGCAACCTGGCTGGGAGAAGGGCCCGCTGGTCGTCGGCATACTGCTGCTGATCTACGCCGCGGGCGCGTATCTGGATGGGCGTCGCGCGTGGCTGGGGCTCGGGCTGGCGACGGGTGTCTTCGCGTGGAGCTGGATCGCCAAGTCGGGTGTGGCGGTCGGGCTGTTCAACGTGGTCGCGTTCGTGTGGCTGCCGTGGTTGGTCGGTCGGGCGCGCCGTCTGTCGGCGTCACGGGAGCGCGCGGCGCGCGAGCTGGCCGAGCGGGTCGACGCCGAGCGTGAGCTGCACGTCCAGGCAGCGGCGCTTGGCGAGCGGGCGCGTCTGGCGCGTGAGATCCACGATGTGATCGCGCACAGCGTCTCGGTGATGGTGATCCAGGCGGCGGGAGCCCGCACGGTGATGGACCGCGAGCCCGCGCGCGCCGGGGAGGCGCTGCGGTCGGTGGAGCGCGCCGGGCGCGAAGCGCTCGCGGAGATGCGGCGGCTGCTCGGGGTGCTCGGCGATGGTCAGGACTTGCGGGCGCTGGCGCCGCAGCCGGGGCTCAAGGATCTGCCTGAGCTGGTGTCGAGCACTCGGGCGGCCGGGCTGGACACCTCGATCCGGGTCGAGGGTCAGCCGGTCGGGGTCACGCAGGGGCTGAGCCTCTGTGTGTATCGGGTCGTTCAGGAGGCGCTGACGAACACGCTCAAGCACGCCGGCCCGACCCGGGCGCAGGTGAGCGTCCGCTGGGCCGCGGATTCGCTGGAGCTGGAGGTGACCGACGCCGGCGGCCCCCGCCCCGAACCGGCTCCGGGGTCGTCGGGGCACGGGATCGCCGGCATGCGCGAGCGGGCGGCGCTGCACGGCGGCACCGTCCACGCCGGACCGGCGCCCGGCGGCGGGTTCACCGTCCAGGCGCGGATTCCGCTGCTCGAAGGGAGTGCTCGGTGACGATCCGGATCGATCGACGGCGCTGGTGGAGCGGCCGGAGTCGCGCGGCGGGGCTCGATGTGCTGGTCGCCGCCGCGCTGGCGCTCGACCTGATCCTCGAATCCGCGCTCGCCGCGGGGATTCCGCACCGATTCCTCACCGCCGTGTTCGGCGTCGCGGTCGCAGTGCCGGTCGCGGTGCGGCGCCGCTGGCCGGCCGCGGCCGTCATCTGGAGCACGGCGGCCTGCCTTCTCCAGGACCCGTTCCAGAGTCAGCTGTTCAACCTGCCGAGCCGCAGCGTTGTCCTCGTGGTGATGCTGTGCAGCTACGGTGCCGGTGCGTGGCTGCCGCTGCGGCGCAGCGTCCTCTCGTTCGGGACGGCCGCGGCGCTGCTGGTGGCGGCCCAGCTGATCTCGACCTACGTGACCGACGTGACCGGCGGTAGTCTGTCGAGCCTCGCGACGTTGATCTTGATCCTCACGGCAGCGTGGGTGGTCGGGCGGTTCATGTACGCACGCGCACGGCGGGCCGAGGCGTTCTCGCTGCTGGCCGCGCAAGCTGCGGCCGAGCGGGCCGAGCGGGAGCGCGCGGCGGTCGCGCAGGAGCGGCTCACGATCGGGCGCGAGCTGCAGGACATCATCGCGCACAGCGTGAGCGTGATGGTGGTGCAGGCCGGGGGGGCCAGGCGATTGCTCCAGGCCGAGCCCGACCGCGCGCGCGAGTCGATCCTGAACGTCGAGGAGATCGGCCGGGAGGCGCTCGCCGAGATGCGCCGCCTACTCGGGCTGCTGCGCAAGGACGACGACCCCAGAGCACTGACACCACAACCGGGCCTCGATCAGCTCCCGGAGCTCCTCGCCGCGTTGCGGGTCGACGGACTCGCCTGCGAGCTGTACACAGACGGTCACCCGATCGAGCTGACTCCCGGGATCGATCTCGTCAGCTACCGCGTGATCGAGGCAGCGCTCGAACGCGCAGCAGCGTCGCGATGCCGCCACGCCACCGCCACCGTCACGTACCGACCAAACGGACTGGAGCTCGAGGTGCGAGGCGACCGCGGACTCCCCTACCCAGACGAGGACCTGAGGTCAGTCTCCGAACGCGTCTCGCTCTACGGCGGCAGGCTCGACACATCCGGCGAGGACCCCGCCACCTTCGCGGTCCGCTGCCAGCTGCCGCTCGAGGCCGCGCTGACGTCATGACCACGTCGATCGTGATCGCCGACGACCAGGCGCTCGTCCGCACAGGCTTCAGGATGATCCTGGAAGCCGAACCCGACCTCCGCGTGGTCGCCGAGGCCAAGGACGGCAACGAGGCGGTCGAGGCCGCCCGCCGCTGCCGCCCCGACGTCGTCCTGATGGACATCCGGATGCCGCGGATGGACGGTCTCGAAGCCACCCGAAGGACGGTCGCGGCCGGGACCAACGGGTCACCCCGGGTGCTGATCCTGACCACCTTCGACCTCGACGAGTACGTCTACGACGCGCTCCACGCCGGTGCCAGCGGCTTCCTGCTGAAGGACGTACCTCCCGAGCAGCTCGTCGCCGGCATTCGCATCGTCGCCGAAGGTCAGTCGCTGCTGGCCCCGACCGTCACTCGCCGCCTGATCGAGGCGTTCCTCCACGACCGCCGCCGCCCGCCGGCGCCACCTCAGGCGTTTGCCGAGCTGACCGAACGCGAGCTGGAGGTCTTCACACTGATCGCCCAAGGGCTCTCGAACGCCGAGATCGCCGCGCGGCTGTTCGTCTCGGGCACGACGGTCAAGACACACGTGGCCCGCGTCCTCGCCAAGCTCGACCTACGCGACCGCGTCCAAGCCGTCGTCCTCGCCTACGAGACCGGAATCGTCACACCCGGCGCACCGACACCCTGAGCACCCCGAGCCGGCCTCCGAGACGTCGGGGATGAACCGCGCCACGCCCAGGTGCAGCGTGGCCACACAAACCCTGACTGCGCGTTCGCCATCCCGGCTGGTTTTGAAGGTAGGGCAACGGACTGCGAGACCATGGCGCCGCGAGCTGTCACTTCGGGCGCTCCGCGCGAGCATGTTGACCCAAAAGCGGCGCGCTGCCCCGCTTTCGCGCGGCAGGGCCCTCGGCGATTGCCTGCCTGGCGCTCATCGAGCCTCTTCGCCCACGCGGAGTCATGACTCACTGAGCTGCCTTGCTTTCGCGCGACAGCAGGGCGCAGGGCGACGCGGCGACCTGACGGTCGGCCTCGGCCGAGTCGTCGTCGGGATCTTCGACGGCGTGTGCGATCCGTCGCGCAAGATCATCGATCAGTTGCGCAAACTCGCTCACCGCCTCCAGCGCGCCGCTCTCGCCCCAGCCGGCGACATACGGGATCGTCTCGCCGGAGACATCCAGGCCGAGGCCGCTGAGCACGATCAGCGTGGTCGTGTCGACGATCACCTCGGCCTGCGCGCTCGAGTACTTCTGATAGTCGACGCCGAGCGCGTGCACGATCTCGTGGACCAACGTGCGGACCTGCGCATTGGCCGGCGCGTCCCTGTCGACACGATCCGGCGCGCTCGTGTGTCGCACCAGCCGCCGGTCGCGCCGGGGACCGACTCGAGCGCAATCTGGTATCCGAGCGACTCGGCGAACCCGGTCAGTGGCTCGATCACGTGCGCGTGTGAGTCGCCGGTCAGCGGCTCGCGCGGTGGCTCCAACGGTGCGTGCTCGACTCCGGGGATCGGGTCGGTCTGCGAGACGTCGAACACGAACGTCGTCTTGAAGCACACGCGCCGCGGCTCGCCATCCTCGTCACCGTCGGTCGTGTGCTGCTTGACCGTGATCGGCGCGAGGATCCGGATCGCGTGCTCCTCCTTGCGGACGGCGCGGCCGAGCTTGATCCAGGTGTGGAAGCCCGCGATCCGCTCCGCGACGATCCCGCGCTGGTGGCACTGCAGCGCGATCAGCACGCAGTTCGATGCCGAGTATGCGTGGAACATCGCCCGAGCTCGGACCCACCGGGCCGAACCCTCCGACGACAGAAGCTCCCGCGCGGCCTCTTGCACACGCTCGCGATCCGCGCGGCGACGCTGCTCGCGCTCGGCCTCTGAGGGCTGGCGGCGCTTGCCCATCATGGTTCCTCCTTGCTGGTTCGGCCCACCGGACGCGGGGCCTGTGCCGCCCAAACCGCAGCCGCGCGGCTGTAAGAATCAGGCGGTCAGGCCCGGCGACGGCGCCGCCCGTCGCAGGAACAAGAGGTCCAACGGCCCCAGCCACACAGCCACACCCCGGACAGCCAGCCGGCACCGCGCGAAAACACCGGCGATCACGCGCCGACTGGACCGAAAGATCACCTCGCGCCCTCAAAAGGAGGCGGTGTGAAGCCATCCTCTGACGCTGCTCCAGGGTGGCCTCCTGTGCCCGACGTGATGCTAATCGGTACTCCTCCTGCTCGGTGGGGCGGTTGGTGGGCAGAAGGTCACACCTCGAGCTCGGGCGGAAGGGCCTTCGGTCCATCCGGGTACATCCAGGCCAGGGTCTCCGCCGTCATCTCGAGCGTGTTGGCGGCCTCGTGGGGCGCTCCGGCGATCAGCCAGAGCTGATCCTCGTCGGTGTCGTTGAAAACCTGCCGGACCTCGCCGGGCTCGACGAGCACGCTGCCGAGCGGCTCGAGCGTGTGGAGGTCGGCACCGATCCGAATCCGCCCGGTGCCCTCGAGCAGCACGTACAGCTCTTCGGTCCGCCGGTGGCGGTGGCGGGTCGAGGCCTGACCCGGACGTAGCCGCCACAGCCGCGCGCCCAGCATGGTCGCTTCGAGCTGCTTGGCCAGGTCGGTGTTCAGCACCCCCATCTGGTTCGAGGGCCGCCAAAAGGCCTGGTCGGCGTGGAGAATCCGGTAACCCAATGCAGTTCCTTTCGGGTCGAATGGTGCCTCAGCCGCGTCCCGATTCAGCTCCGTGGCGGAATCCCTCCAGCTCCATCGTGAGGTAGCAGTTGATCCGAGAGCCAAGCAGCCAGCCGACGAGCCTGGCCAGCGGTCCGGTCTGACGGAGCGAGAGGGTGATCGTCGATCCATCATCGCCTGGCTCGACCAGGTGACCGCCGACGCTGGTCACGCCGACCGCCGTCGTTTCCCAGATGAAGGAGCGACCGGGATCGAGCTCAGTCACCTTCCAGCGGGCTCGCGCCAGCCCAGGCTGCTTGATCAGCGCTTCGCTGCCGACGCGAAGCGGACCGCTGTCGACGCGGCTCACCTTCCGCATGCTCTCGGTGAGCTCGGGCCAGCGCTCCACGTCGACGAACAGGCGCCAGACGTCCTGCGCCGGCGCATCAACGTGAGTGGTCATTGACGCTCCATGGCGGAACTGTACCATGTGGTACATAACTGGCCCAAGTCCAAGAGCAAGGCTGCTCGACGCGGTCGTCGAGGCGGCGCTGGACGGCGGCATCGCCGAAAAGAGCCTGCGGGCGATCGCCGAGGTCGCCGGAACGAGCCACCGTATGCTCATCCACCACTTCGGGTCGCGCGAGGGGCTGCTCGTCGAGGTGATCCGAGAGGTCGAGGAGCGCCAGCGCGAGGCGCTCGCCGAGCTTCGAGCCGACCCAGGCGAAGCCGCCGCCGCTCAGGGCCTTCGCTTCTGGGAGCACCTGCGCAGCCCGGAGCTCGCTCCACAGGAGCGGCTCTTCTTCGAGGTCTACGGTCAGGCGCTGCAGGGCCGGCGGTGGGCGCAACCGCTGCTCGACGGGATCGTCGAGGACTGGGTCGGTCCGCTGGCGGAGATGCTGATCGCCGACGGTGCGCCCTCGGAGTCGGCGCGCATCGTCGCGCGGCTGTCCGTCGCGGTCACCCGCGGCCTGTTGCTCGATGTCCTGGCCACCGGCGACGACGAGGAGGTCGATGCGGCGATGGCGTACTTCTCCCGTCTGCTGCTAAGCGACCTCGGGAGCGAGCCGAGGCATGGATCGGCCCGGCCGGGGTAAGCGTCCCCCCGGCACGGGTGAGCGTCGGCCCGGCCGGAGCATGCACGACACGCCATTTCGTGCCCGCGCGGAAGGCCTTGCCGTGTCATGCATGATACGCGTGCATTGTGCGCCAAGGCCTTGCTCCCCTGGACGAAATGTCCTGATATGCAGGTATTCGCGACTCGCCGATTCGGAGACGAAGGCAAGAAGGAGCGGTCCGACCGAGTGCTCCCAGTCGGCGTCGGCGAGGGTGAGGCGAGAGTACGCCCGGGCGGCCGCGCCGGAGTGGTCTAGGCTGCCCGATGAGTATGAGCACCGCCGATCGACCGGACCTGGAGGACGTGCGTGAGCGCGCGGCGTTCCACGCCCAGAACGGCACGAGCGGCATCGGCGCCGCGGTCGTGCGCTCGGAGTACCGCGACGGCCACTACGTCTGGGAGTGCATGGTCACCAATGGAGCGGAGTGGCAGTACATCGACGTGATCGGCAACGAGGACCGTCCCGACCTGCCGAGCGAGGACATCGAGCAGGGGATCGATCGGTTCGCTGCCACGCTGCCGTCCAGCACCCGGCGCTGGGAGCTACTGAACGCGAACCCTCTGCATGTCGACCGCCGCGGTCGGGTCACGGACTGACCGGCATGCGCGAGCGCGCCGGGGCGGTTGGCGGCCGCCTCCGTACCCGACCGGCGCCGGGCGGCGGCTTCTTCGTCCAGAAAACTCTTGCGGGCGAGCGCGCAGGATCAGTCATATGACCACAGCCGGAGCCACGGTGCGGATCGTCATCGCCGACGACCATGCCGGGGATGGACGGCATCGAAGCCACCCGGCAGCTCACGCGGGCTCGTGGTGCCGGGCTCGCGCACAACCTGAGCGCTCAGCTCGCTTCAGTCCGACCGCTGAGCTCGACCTGTGAGCAGGAGCGGCCGTCGCGCCGGCGAGCCGATCGCGCAGCCGCTACGCGCCTCGCCTGATGATCTGATTCACGTCGTCCGGGTTGATGAGGTCGTCGACGGTCCACCCGTCGAGGTCGTATTCGGCCATGCACTGCTCGGCGAAGGCCTTGTACTTCTCGGTCTGACCCATCCCCTCGGCGGCGAAGAGAGTCTCGAACCGGATGCTTTCGTGGTTGCCGAAGTAATTGCGCTCGTACAACAGGTGGCGCCCGCCGAACTCTGTCCCGGTCGCGTCCCAGAGCAGCTTCATCAGCTTCACACGGTCGACCGCGGACTGGCCATGGGAGCCGCGCACGTACTGATCCAGATAGGGCCGGACGTCCTCGGACTTGAAGTCGACGGCATGAGAGGGAAGGTAGATCAAGGCGCTGGCCATGGTGTTGTCGACCATCTCCTTGATCCGGGTCATGACGATGCTCGACATCACCCGGTAAGACAGGGCATAGGAGAGGTTCGGCGAGACGTATCCAGGGGTCCACGGCTCCACCGTCCTGGCCATCGCGTCGGTCAGACCCCAGAACAGATTGCGGAAGGCGAGCAGCTCGCCGATCTGCGCCTGGACTCCGCGGAAGTCCTTGACTCCCGTCGAGTCGACCGCTTTCAGCATCAGCCCGGCCAGGAAGTCCAGCTTGACCGCGAGGCGCGTGCAGCCATGGAACATGAAGCGCGGCAGGAAGCCCGACTTGGGGAAGAAATTGTTCACCTTGTCGATGTCGCGGTAGGCGAACACCTGCTCCCAGGGAACGAACACGTTGTCGAAGACGATGATCGAGTCGTTCTCGTCCATCCGGCTCGACAGTGGATAGTCGAACGGACTGCCCATGACGCTCGCGGTCATCTCGTAGGACGGCCGGCAGATCAGCTTGACCCCGGGGGCGTCGGTCGGAACGATGCACACAAACGCAAACGGCTCCGTCTTGATCGGCAGCGCGCCGTTGTTGGCGATGAAGTTGTAGTGCGTGAGAGTCGAGGTCGTCGCGACAACTTTCGCCCCACTCACGATCAGCCCGCCGTCGGTCTCCTTCTCGACGTGCATGTACACGTCCTTGACGTCATCGAGCGGGCGCTGGCGGTCGACCGGAGGGTTGACGATCGCGTGGTTGACGAAGGCCACCGACTCCTGGCAATGCTTGTACCAGTTGTTCGCGTTCTCGGTGTACGGGACGTAGTAGTCGGGGTTACCGCCGAGCGTCGCCAGGAACGAGGCCTTGTAGTCCGGCGCGCGGCCCATCCACCCGTAGGTGATCCTCGCCCATTCGGCGATCGCATCTCTAGAGGCGACCAGGTCCTCGACCGAGCGCGGCGCCTTGTAGAACGGATGGGTGACGTTGCCGTTCCCCGTGTCGGTCTCGGTCGTCAGGGTGGCGCGGCGTTCTGGGTCGTGGAGCGCGTCATACAGGCGCGCGATCATCCGCACGGTGTTGCGGAAGGCCGGATGCGTGGTTACGTCCTTGACGCGCTCTCCGTAGATCCAGATCTCGCGGCCGTCGCGGAGGCTCTCGAGGTATTCCTCTCCCGTAAACGGCGAGCGCCTCTGGAAGTGCGTGAGCGTGGGTGCCACTTGCGCCATCGTTACCTCCTGGGTGGGCGAGCGGGATGTTCCTCGACGTCATGTCCTACATCGAGCCAGGATCTGCGGGAGCGGGGGAATGCAGCCATGCACCCTGCCCTTCCCGCCTTGATCGAGTTAGGTGGTGCCGTTGCTGGCGTGCGGAGGAAGGTACTGCGTTTGCAGGGCCACGTGGGAGGCAGCGCGCATCCTGGCTCCGCCATGTCTGGCCTGCGCGCACCCGAAGAGTCGGGGGGCGTCCCGCTACCCGATCGAGTCGGTCGACCGCGCTGTCGCTGCTGCTCGCTTTCGAAGATGCCGACATGACCGGCAACAGCTTGCTTGCCACGCTCCCGCGCTGTCGGCTTGGCGCGCTCGTGTCCGCATGGCGAGCTGGTCCATCGAGTTGGCAAGTGACGACGCACCGTTAGCCCACGCTAACCGACGCGCGGGCGAGCTAACGATCAGGCGGCTCGCCCTCGCGACCAGGCGTCGAGGCCGACGGCCAGGATCATCAGGACCCCGAGCGTGATCTGCCCGTACAGCGGGTTGAGGCCGAGCAGGTGATAGCCGTTGCCGATCAACGCGATGAAAAGCACGCCGACGACCGTTCGCCATACGGCCCCCTCACCGCCGAGGATGCTCGTGCCGCCGGCCAGATCGAGCCGTCAACGGTGAAGATGCTGGTGCGAGTGAGGTTGGAGAAGGACTGGGTGAGAGCCCGGCCTGGTCGGGCACGGCCGAGATGCTCGAGCGCCTCAACGAGCGAACGCCGATGAGACGTCCGGTGACGATGGACAAGGTGACCGATGCTGCGCTGTTTCTGCTCGAGAACGCCGTCGTCAACGGGGTCAACCTCGCGGTGCATGGCGGCTGGATCCTGGCCTGAGGTCGCTTGTCGGCCGACGCATCCCTGCGTCAAACCCGACGGCACGTACAGCGATGATTGACAATCCGTGTTTCCGCGTATTACCGTCAGGACAGTGACGGATGGGGGCCGACTCTTTCACGTACAGCGGGCGGACGAGATTGAGCCGTCCATTCGGGACGCCCTCGGCGATCGTGTCAGCGGCCTGTGCCGGGCGACGCTAGTGGGCCGTCACGTCGGCTCGGTCCACACCGGTTTCGCGCTCGTCCAGCTCGACCCAGACGGGTGGGTCGACACTCACCTGCATTCGACCGAGCAGAGCTTCTACGTACTGGACGGTAATCCGACGGTGTGAGTTGAGCGGCGCGCGGTCGGGATCGGTGAACGGGACGCGGCCCGAGGCTATGCACCGTCTTGTGGGTCGAACCGATGGCCCGGCCACGAACGTCCACCAGACGCGCTATCGATCCGGTGGTTCAGGAGCGGGGCCCGGGACTCGACGATCCGGCCGCCCCAACGGAGTCGAGCCCGAGAGGATCGGGCGGCGCGTGTGCGGGGAGCGCCTCCGGCGGCAGATGGGCGGGTGCGAGCTTGCTCGGCGCGTCGGCGTGTCCGCCAGCCTGATCTCGCAGGTCGAGCCCGGCAAGGCGTCGCCGTCAGTCGGCACGTTGTACGCGATCGTCAACGAGTTCGGGCTGTCTCGACGAGCTGCTCCTCGGCTCAGAGCCGGTCGAGGCCATCTGGTTCGTCGTCGGGCGCCGCGGCGATTCCAGGATGGCGCGCAATCAGAGCGACTGACGGGACGGCCCGCGGGCGCTCAGTGAAGCACCAGCTTGAGCCCGAGGATGAGCAGGCCCAACGCGCTGCCCAGCAGCGTCTGGATCGCCAGCTCGCGCCTGGACAGATCGGCCTGAAGACCGGTGATCACCTCGGTGGCGAGGATCGCTGCGGCCGCGGTCCACAGCGCGATCGTGATCGCGGTGCCCAGTCCCGCGCCGGCTGCCCAGGCGAGCAGCACCGCGAGCAGCGGTGGAATTGCGCCGACGAGGATCGGCAGCTCGCGACGCAACATCCGGCCGACCCCGCCCCGCGTGAGACGCTCGCCCGCCTCGGCCCTCCAGAACACAAACTCGGAATAGGCGTGGGCCCACCAGGAGATCCCGAGCGCCAGCACGGCCCCCAGGACAGTCTCGGCATAGGTCTCGGCCTTTGCGCTCTCGGCCGCGAGGAGCGCGCTGACGATGATGAGACCGTAGACCGCGGAGCCGAAGTTGTAGCGCCGGCGCTCGTCGTCGGGGTCTTCCGGGGCGGGGGCAGGGGTCGGGACTGGGGTGGCGGACATGGCGGCGTGCGATCGGCTACGGCAGCCTGGAGCCGGGAAACCCGCGCGCCGGGTCCAGGTCGTACAGCATCTCCTGCATGTACTCGTCGGTGATCTGGCTCAGGACGGAGGCCAGCTCGGTCGTCTCGGTCATCGCTTTGCCCCTCGCGTTTGGCGGTGATGTTCGAGACGGTGTTCTACCGCGGCGCGCGCACAGCCGTCCCGCGCGTGTCACGACCGGGTCGACCGCCCGGCGCTCAAGCCGGCTCCGACCGGGAGCGTGATCCGACC
Source organism: Solirubrobacteraceae bacterium (assembly GCA_035625625.1). Lineage (GTDB taxonomy): Bacteria > Actinomycetota > Thermoleophilia > Solirubrobacterales > Solirubrobacteraceae > Palsa-465. The sequence goes on along the minus strand of DASPPG010000298.1, from coordinate 34,527 downwards.
TCGATGCCGAGCTGGCGGAGGCGCGCGAGGTTGTCCTCGACCCCAAGCGCCGAGACGAGCCTGCCGTCCTTGAGCTTGAAGATGTAGATCTCGTCGACGTTCTCGAACCGCCGGCCGGTAGCCGGGACGCCCAGCCACTCGCCGCGGTGGGTGCCCGAGCAGCGGAAATGGCCGACCACCGTCCCGCCCTCGGCGATCAGGTCGACCACCTCCATGTGGAAGTCGGGAAAAGCGCGCTCGAAGGGGCTGACCCAGCGCTTGGCGGCGCGGGCGAACTCGCCGTCAGCGAGCTCGTCGATCACGTCGCCGTTTTGGTCCACGATCACCTCGTCGATGAATCGCTGGACGACGCGCTTGTTGGCCTCGGTCGACAAGGTCAGATCAGCGCCGCGCCCCGCCGATCAGCTTTGCCAGCTGGTGGCGCTGGCCTCCGTCCGCGTCGAAGTTGGCCGGGTCTAGCCACGCGCGGAACCCGGCACGCACCGCCGGCCACTCCTCGTCGGTGATCGCGTACCAGGCGGTGTCGCGGTTACGGCCCTTGACCACCATGTGGCTGCGAAACACCCCCTCGAAGCGGAAGCCGAACCGTTCCGCGGCCCGGCGCGAGGCCTGGTTGAGCGCGTCGCACTTCCACTCCAGCCGGCGGTAGCCCAGCGCGTCGAACGCATGCGCGGCGAGGAGGTAGATCGCCTCGGTCGCGGCCCTGGTCTGCCGCAGCGACGCTCCGAACCAGATGTTGCCGATCTCGATGACCCCGTGCTCGGGCGTGATCCGTAGGTATGACGCGACCCCGACGGGCCGCTCGTCGGGCAGGAGGACGATCGTCAAGAACAACGGGTCCTCCGAGGCCTCCATGACCTCGAGCCCGTCGCGCAGCTCGCCGGCGTCGCGGTAGGGACCGTAGAAGAGGTACGTCCAGAGGCCCGGATCGGCGGCCGGCGGGTGGGACCCCGGGTACAGCGCCTCGGCGTCCGCGGCGGCCCGGAGCGGCCGGAGTTGAACGTAGCGACCCTCCAGCACGGTCCGCTCGGGACGCCGAGCAGGCCACCAATCGAGTGGGATCCCCACCGGCCGTTCCGTGGTCATGGCGCTGATCGAATCACACCGCGGGTCGGCGCGCCGATAGGCTCGTACGATCGGCCCACCGCCCGGGTGGACCACGATCGAACCAGGAGGCCAGCATGGCAGACAGCGTGTATCGCGTCACCGAGGTGATCGGCGTGAGCAGCGAGTCGTGGGAAGCCGCCGCGCGCAACGCCGTGGAGACGGCGGCCAAGACGGTGCGCGACCTGCGCGTCGCCGAGGTGCTTCGGCAGGACGTCACGATCGAGAACGGGTCGCTCGTCAACTACAGGGTGCGGCTGGGCATCTCGTTCAAGTTCGAGTCTGGCGACTGACTTAGCTAAGGCGCCGCCGTCAGGCGCCGCCGACAATTTCCCATTCCCGTCAACCCCACCGGCCGTCGGTGACGATCCGGTAGCTCGCACACGCACGCGTACAGCGCCGAACCGCGCGGGCGCGAGTTGCCAGTACGCACCGGGGATAGGATCGTGTGGCTTTGTTCGAGCGGTTCACCGAGCGCGCCCGGCAGGTCGTGGTCCATTCGCAGGAGGAGGCGAGGACGCTCAAGCACGACCACATCGGCACCGAGCATCTCCTCCTCGGGCTGCTGCGAGAGCAGGATGGCCTCGCCGCCGGCGTGCTCGAGACGCTCGGGATCACGCTCGAGCAGGCGCGCGGCGAGGTGGTGCGCATCGTCGGCGTCGGCGAGGAGGAAAGTCCACGGCAGATGCCGTTCACTCCGGACGCCAAGCGCGTCCTCGAGCTGGCCCTGCGGGAGTCCCTACCGCTCGGACACGACTACATCGGCACCGAGCACGTCCTGCTCGCCCTGGTCTCGCTCGATGAAGGCCCCTCGGTGCAGATCCTGGATGATTTGGGCGTCAAGGCGGAAGCGGTCCGCACCGAGACGCTCCGACGTCTTGGACCGCCCGAGCCAATCCGGGCACAGGCGGTCGGCCGGGCGCACGCCGGGCCTCGCTCGGTCGATGAGCTGTTCCGCCTCCGTCCCGCCTCCGGTACGCGCCGCCTGCTCATGCTCGCCGGGGCCCGCGCGCTGGAAGACGAGCGATCTCAGATCGAGCCGCGCGACGTGTTGCTCGCGATGGTCCGCGACGAGCAGCTCGGCCCCCTCCTGGCCGGACTCGGCGCCGACGAAGCCGCCGTCGTGAAAGCGCTCAGCCGCCGGGCCCCATCGGAGTCGCCGCCAGAGGCCTCGGCCGACGGCTAGCGGCGCCGGCGCCGGGCGACGTCGATCTCGCTCGCTTCGACCTCGTGCCCCGCGGCGCAGCGCAGTGAGACCTCGACCGGCTGCCCGCAGTCGCGGTGGAGAAGCTCCACGGGGCCGCCTCGGTCGTCGAGCCAGCGGTCGCCCCATCGCATGAGCGCAACGAGCACCGGGAACAGGTCGCCCCCTTTCTCGGTGAGACGGTACTGCTGGCGGGTGCGCTGCCCGGGCTCGCGATAGTCCTCGCGTTCGAGCAGGCCCTCGTCGACGAGCTCGCGCAGCCGGGCGGCGGTCGCCGGCTCGCTCAGCCCGACCCGCTCGGCGAAGTCGTCGAAGCGGGTCGTTCCATAGAACGCCTCGCGCAGGATCAGCAGCGCCGAGCGGGTGCTCAGCACCTCGAGCGCCTTGGCGATCGTGCACCGCTCGGCGGTCCACGACTCGCGCGGATCGAGCTCCCCGGTCAAACGGAGGGTGGCGGACATGCGGCCAATGATAGCTGACTATGGACGGGCTTAGTCAGCGTGATAGGATGCCTGACTATGTTCTTGCTAAGTCAGCTCCGGAAAGGGTGGGGCGTCAAGCCGGCGCCCCGATCAGCCTCCCCCAACGTCGTCCTTGTGATCGTCTGCGCCGGCGTGGTGCTGGCCAGCCTCGATCTGTTCATCGTCAACGTCGCGCTGCCGTCGATGGCCCGGAGCTTCGGCTCTAGCGGGCTCGGGGAGCTGTCCTGGGTCCTGAACGCGTACGCGATCGTCTACGCGGCTCTGCTCGTGCTGTTCGGCCGGCTCGCCGACCGCTACCGGCGCGACCACGCGTTCCTGATCGGCGTCGCGGTGTTCGTCGCGGCCTCGGCGGCCTGCGCCGCCGCCACCAGCCTCGTGATGCTGGTTGCCTTCCGCGTTCTCCAGGCGGCCGGCGCGGCGCTCCTGACGCCGACCTCGCTCGGGCTGATCCTGGCCAGCTTTCCCCCCGAGCGCCGGCGCGGCGCCGTCCGGGCGTGGACTGCCGTCGGCGGAATCGCCGCGTCGCTCGGCCCGGCCGTGGGCGGATTACTCGTGGCCGCGAGCTGGCGCTGGGTGTTCCTCGTCAACGTGCCGATCGGGCTGGCCGCGCTCGTGGCCGGCTGGCGGCTGCTCCCCGAAGTGCCGGGGCATCCGGCCCGGCGACCCGACGCCCTGAGCGCACTGCTCATCACCGCGGGCGTCGGCGCGCTCACGCTGGGGCTCGTCGAAGGCGGCAGCTGGGGCTGGGGCGGAGCGCGGACGATCGGGGTGCTCGTGCTCGCCGCGATCGGTTTGGGACTGTTCGCCGCCCACACCGCTCGCCACCACAACCCGCTGATCGACCGCGCTCTGTTCCGCGTGCGTCCGTTCAACGGCGCATCGGCGGTGGCGGTGCTGTTCTCGATGGCGTTCGGGGCGATGCTCCTGTCCCGCGTGCTGTGGGCGCAGGACGTCTGGCATTGGTCGGCGCTCACCACGGGCGTATCGATCATGCCGGGCCCGATCATGGTGCCGCTGTGCTCGTTCCTCGTCGCCGGCAGCCTGATCGACCGGTTCGGGCCTGGGCTGGTGATCGCCGCGGGTTCGACGCTGTTCGCCGGCGGCATGGCGTGGATGGCGCTCGCCGCCGGGCTGCAACCCGACTACGTCGCCGACGTGCTCGGCGGCCTGATCATGACCGGGATCGGCGTCGGCCTGACCCTGCCCACCCTGATGGCGACGGCGGCGGGGTCGCTCCCGCCGACGTCGTTCGCGACCGGCTCCGCCGTCGTCAACATGCTCCGCCAGGTGGGGCTCGCGGTTGGCGTGGCCATCCTGATTGCCGTGCTCGGGTCGCCGCACTCGCCGGCGGCGACCCTGGCCGCCTACCAGCGGGGATGGGTGGTGACGGCGGCTCTTGCGCTGGCCGGCGGTCTGCTCTCACTCGGGTTGTTGACCAGCCGGCGCCGGGCGACGGTCGAGGCACCGGCCGTGGCGACCACCAGCGGGTAGCGTTTCGCGAGATGACTGCCGATTTGAAAGCACCAAGCGACTTCATGCGCCTGCTCGAGATCGAGTTCGATGAACGCGGTCCGACGCTGGTCGCCGGCTCGATCGCCGCCGACGAGCGCCACCACCAGCCCTGGGGGCTCGTCCACGGCGGGCTCTACACGACGGCGATCGAGTCGTTCGCGACGACCGGGGCCTTCGAGGCGGTCAAGGACCAGGGCATGCAGGCCGTCGGCGTCTCGAACACGACCGACTTCGTGCGGCCCCATCGCGGCGGCCGGCTCGACGTCGTGGCCACCCCGATCCATCAGGGACGCACTCAACAGCTGTGGGGGGTCGAGATTCGCCGCCCCGACGACGGCAAGCTGGTGGCGCGCGGCCAGGTCAGGCTCCAGAACGTCTCGGCCGACGCATGACCGCCCCAGAGCAGTCGAGGACCCGGAGCAAGACCGTCACCTGGAAGGATCCGTCGGTCTCCGCGGCGGCGATGGCCTCGATGCCGGGCCGCGAGCTTCTCCAGGCGATCGTCGACGGCCGGCTCCCGCGCCCGCCGATCGCGGACCTGTTCGGCGCGCGCATGACGTCGGTCGGGGAGGGGGTGGTCGTGTTCGAATGCGCGCCCGACGAGTCGACCTACAACCCGATCGGCCTGGTCCACGGCGGCCTGTTGTGCACGCTGCTTGACTCGGCCGCGGGGTGCGCGGTGCACTCGGTGCTCCCGGCTGGTATCGGCTACTCCTCGATCGAGATCAAGGTCAGCTTCCTGGCGCCGGTGACGGCCGATAGCGGCAAGCTCGTGGTCGAGGGCCGAGTGCTGCGCGTCGGGCGCCAGGTCGCGTTCGCCGAGGCCCACGCCCGCACCGCGGCGGGCAAGCTGGTGGGCCACGCCACCAGCTCACTGGCGCTGCTGCGCCCGTGAGACCAGTTCAGTGATCCGCTACTCGTACTGAAGCGCCTGGAGGACGTTCAGCCTGCCGGCGCGGCGCGCCGGCCAGATCGCAGCGATCAGGCCGGCGATGATCGCGGCGATCACGAACACGACCAGCGTCCCGATCGGGACCGTGAACGTCCCGAAGTTGATCGTCGCGCCGATCAGCGCGGCCAGGAGGATCCCCAGCGGGATCCCGAAGGCGGCGCCGAGCAGCGCGGTGATCACGCTCTCGTGACGGATCATCCGCCGCACCTGCCGCCGGCTCATGCCGACCGCGCGCAGCATGCCGAGCTCGCGCGTGCGCTCGAACACGGTGAGCACGAGCGTGTTGACGATCCCGAACAGGCTCACCACGATCGACAGCGACAGCAGGACGTAGAGCAGGTTGAGCAGGGTGGTCAGGCCGGACAGCTGGTTGTCGATGAACTGCGACTTGGTCTGCACCTTGGCGTCCGGGAAGCCGGCCAGGGCGGCGTTCAACGTGTTGGTATTGGCCGGGGTGACGCCACCCTGCACGTTGACGAACGAGTAGAGGTTCTGGGGGTTCTGGTAGACGCTGTCGAATAGGGCCTGGGAGATCGAGACGTCGCCGTAGGGCGACGCACCCGAGGGCGGATTGCTGACGCCGACGAGCGTGAGGTGCAGGAACCGGCCGGTCGGAGTCTCCACGGACAGCGGCGAGCCGACGTGCAGGTGCTGGGCGTTGGCGTAGCTCTTGTCGACGAATGCGCCGTCTGATCCGAGCTGCGCCGGGGTCTGCGGGCTGCCGTGCGTCCAGTCGACCTTGATCGCCTCGCTCGCGTTGGGAGGAACACCCGTGACGTTCACGGTCGAGCCGAAGGCGCGTCCGTCGCCGGCCCGGATCCCCACCACCGAGGTGACTCCGGGTACGCGGCGAGCCGCCTGCTCGGACGCGAGGCTGATCGGCGAGAAGTTGTTGGTGGCCGTGATCGCGTAGTCGGCGACGAACACCTTGTTGACGTTGGTCTTGAAGCCGGTCCGGAGCCCCGCGGCCAAGACGCCGACGAGCGTCACCAACGCCAAGCCGATCATCAGCGCCGACGCGGTCGACGCGGTCCGCGCCGGGTTGCGCGCCGAGTTGCCCTGGGCGAGCTTGCCCGCCGACCCACCGATCCGGCTCGCCGGCCACCCGAGCACGCGGACTAGCGGCGGCACGAGCTTGGGGGCGAGCATCGAGACGCCGAGGAACAGCCCAACCGCGCCGAGGCCGACCGCGAGCAGCCGCAGACCGGTGGACAGGCTGTTGACGAGCAGCCCGATCAGCATCAGGGCGACCGCGGAGACAATCGTTCCGTAGGCCGCGTGGGTGCCGTACTTCGCCCATCTCGAGGGCGGGAGCAGCGCGCCCTCGCGCGCCGCCGCGATCGGCGCCACCCGCGTCGCCCGGAGCGCGGGCCGGAGCGCGGCGATCATCGTGATCACGATCCCAACCGCCAGGGCAACGATGACCGTGCGGGTCTTGAACACGGTGGAGGTCTGGGGCAGATTGATCCCGAACGACACCAGCAGCGAGTTCAGTCCCTTGGCCAGCAGCAGCCCGAGGAACAGCCCGATGATCGAGGCCAGGGTTCCGATCACGAATGCTTCGATCAGCACCGAGCGGAGGACCTGGCGGCGGGTGGCGCCGAGCGTGCGCAGTGTCGCCAGCTCGCGCGTTCGCTGGGCGATCGTGATCGAGAGTGTGTTCGCGATCACGAAGCTGCCGACGAACAGCGCGATGCCTCCGAACGCAAGCAGGAAGTCCTGGAAGATGTTGAGGAAGCCGCTGGTGTCCTTGGTCGCCTGGGCGGCCTGGGCCTGACCGGTCCTGACCTGCGCACTCGGTCCGAGCAGCGGCTTGATTTGGTTCACGACCTGCTGGGGCGTGTACCCGTGCTTGGCGGCGACGCTGATGGTGTCGTATTCGCCGACTTTGTTGAAGAGCTGCTGAGCCTTGGGCAGCGTGAAGACGGCCATCGTGGCCCCGCCGAGCGAGGAGACACCGGCGATCTCGACCGTCCCGACAATCTTGAAGCGCTCAACCGGTCCGCGCGCGACGACCCCGATCTCGTCCCCGACCTTGTAGTTGTGCTTGCTCGCGGTCGAGGAGTCGATGGCGATCTCGTTGGGACCGCTCGGGAAGCTGCCGCTGGTCAGCTTGAGCGGGTTGAAGTGCTGGCCGTCGGGGGAGTAGCTGAAGGCCAGACCGGGGGCGCCGCCGCTCGAGATCACCTTCCCGTTGCGGCCGACCAGCTGGGCGCTGTCCGAGATACCTCCCGACGCCAGGGCGACCGACGGGAGCGCCCGCACCTGCGTCAAGAGCGAAGCCGGCAGCGAAGGCGTCGTTGGTGAGTTGCCGTTGTTGCTCGACGAGATGGCGCTCTTGCCGGTGATCACAGCGTCGGTGTTCTGGTAGACGGTTGTGAACACCGTTGAGAAGGCCGACTTGATCGTGTCGGTGAGGACGAACGTCCCGCTCACCATCGCAACGCCGAGGACGATCGCGAAGGCGGTCAGCGCGGCGCGGAGCTTGCGCCCGAGCAGGCCGCGGAGCGCGACCCTGGTCACGAGTGCAGCGTGCTCATCACCTCGAGCACCTGGGCCGGGGTGGCCTCGGTCAGCTCCTTAACGATCAGCCCGTCGGCCAGGAACATGATCCGATCGGCGATCGAGGCGGCCCGAGGCTCGTGGGTGACCATCACGATGGTCTGGCCGTAGTCACGCACCGAGTCGCGCAGCAGGTCGAGGATCTCGCCGCCGGTCTTCGAGTCGAGGTTGCCGGTGGGCTCGTCGGCGAACAGGATGGTCGGCCTTGTGATCAGGGCACGGGAGATCGCCACCCGCTGCTGCTCCCCGCCCGAGAGCTCCGAGGGCCGGTGCTTGCGACGGTCGGCGAGTCCGGTCTTGGTCAGAAGCTCATCGAGCCACTCGCGGTCGGGTTTCTCGCCGGCGATCGAGAGCGGCAGCAGCACGTTCTCCTCGGCGGTCAGCATCGGGAGGAGGTTGAAGAACTGGAACACGAACCCGATGTGGTCCCGGCGCAGGAGCGTGAGCCGCGCGTCGTCGAGCCCAGTGATCTCGGTGCCGGCGATCGTCACGGTCCCGCTGGTCGGCTTGTCGAGGCCGGCCAGGATGTGCATCAGCGTCGACTTGCCGGAGCCGGAAGGGCCCATGACCGCCACCAGGTGCCCTCTCCCGACGTCCAGCGAGACGCCGCGCAGCGCCCGGACAGCAGTGGCGCCCTCGCCGTACTGGCGCTCGAGATCGAGCGCCTGAACGACTACCCCGTCGAGCGCGGGGGGAGCGCTCGCGGTGACTCCCATTTCGTGCGCCGCCACGACTTCGGTGTATACCAGCCGTAACGCGTTTCAGTTGGTTTTGTTCGCGACCAATCCGGGAGTTTTCCGCAGGACCAATTCCTTCTGTTCAGACCGCGGTCTTCACAAACTGTTCACGTAACGAGGTCTTCTTGAATTTCCCGGTGGCGGTGCGCGGGATCTCGTCGATGTACTCGACGCGCTCCGGGAGCTGCCACTTGGAGAAATGGCTCGAGAGGTGCTGGCGCAGCTCGTCGGGACTGGCCTCGGTCCCCTGCTTGAGCACCACCACCGCCATCGGCCGCTCGTCCCACTTCTCGTCGGGAATGGCGATCACGGCCGCCTCGGCCACCGCCGGGTGTCCCATCAGCAGGTTCTCCATGTCCACCGACGAGATCCACTCGCCACCGGACTTGACCAGGTCCTTGGCGCGGTCGGTGATGCGGATCGAGCCGCGCCGGTCGATCTTGACCACGTCGCCCGTCTGGAACCAGCCGTCGTCGGTGAACTTCTCGGCACCGGCGCCTCCGAAGTAGGCGGAGGCCACGAACGGTCCGCGGACCTCGAGCTCGCCCATGGTCTCGTCGTCCCACGGGATCAGCTCGCCGTCATCGCCACGGGCGCGAATGTCCACGAACGGCTGAGGGTCGCCCTGCCGGGCGCGGTAGTCGAACTTCTCGTCGTCCGTGGCCTCGTCGAGCTCGGGCGGCAAGAGCGCGCAGCTCGCGAGCGGCGCTGTCTCGGTCATGCCCCAGCCCTGGAGGATCTCGAGGCCGAGCTTGGCGTAGCCCTGGATCATGCTCTTGGGTACGGCCGAGCCCCCAACCAGCAGTCGGTGCACCCGGCTCAGGTCCCACCGTTGGGGCTCCGCCTCGATCGCCTTCAGCATCGCCATCCAAACCGTGGGGACGCCGGCCGTGAGCGTGACGTACTCGTCGGCGAGGAGGTCGAGCACGCTCTCGGCATCGAGCTTGGGGCCCGGCAGGACGAGCGAGGCGCCGACCAATGTCGCGGTGTAGGGGATGCCCCACGCGTTGGCGTGGAACATCGGGACGACCGGGAGCATCACGTCGCGTGCAGAGACGTTCATCGCGCCGGGTAAGGCCGCGGCCATCGAGTGCAGGACCAGCGCGCGGTGCGAGTAGAGGACGCCCTTGGGCCGGCCGGTGGTGCCCGACGTGTAGCAGATCGCGGCGGCTCGGCGTTCGTGGGGCTCGAGCCAGGTGGCCGGGGCGTCCGCGCTCTCGAGCAGCTGTTCGTAGTCGATCGTGCCGTCTGGCCGCTCGCCGGAGTGGGACACGACGATCACGTGCTCGAAGTCGTGCGCGTCCTTGAACGAGTCGAGCACAGTGAGGAGCGACTCGTCGACGATGATCGCCCGGTCCTCGGCGTCGGCGGCGATGAAGGCGAGCTCGTCGGGGTGAAGGCGGGGGTTCAGCGTGTGGATCACGGTGCCCATCGCGGGCAGCCCGAAATAGGCCTCGAGGTGCTCGGCCTGGTTCCACATCAGGGTCCCGACTCGGTCGCCCTCCTCGATGCCGAGCCGGCTCAGGGCGCTGGCCAGAAGCCGGGCGCGACGAGCGCAGTCGCCCATGGTGGCCCGGTGGACCGTGCCGTCAGGCCTCCGGGAGACCACCTTGCGGCCGGGGGTGAGCAGCTCGGCCCGCTCGACCAGCGCGGTCAGCGACAGCGGGTAGTCGTCCATCATCAGCCCGTACAGCTGCGGCTCGCCCATGCTCTCCTCCTTGCGGTATGCGTCTTGCTAAAGCATGACGTTACCCGCCTCTTCGTGCGAATTCGAATGGTCGGCGGCGCCTGCCGGCGCCTTGGTCAGGCGCTGTCGGCGGCGAGGGCGCTGAAGAAGTCGATGTCCTCGCGCTGGAGCTGGCAGACCTCGAGCCAGTGGCCGAGCTCCGCGGTCGTGTCGACGTAGCCGGCGCGCACCCGATCGGGGATAACGAGCGTGAAGTCGACCTTGAGTGCGAGGCGGCGAGGATTCGCTGGAGCCGGTCCCACTCATCATCGCCGGTTTCCATAAAGGTGGCGATGTGGTGCAGCCGCACGGCGAAGGTTTCTGGGTCGCCTGGTAGGTAGGACGCGCGTGTAGAAGTCGACCTCGTCGGCCAGGGCGCGGACCGGCCGTGGGCTGGCGAACAGACCGTTGGCGGCCGGACCGCGGGGCGGGTGGGACCAGTATTCACGCGACCAGCTGCTCGCCGCGCCCCGACCCGAGCTGACCATTCGCGCCCGAGTCGAGGTGGTCGGCCAGCCGCGTGGCCAGGGCCATGATCGTCAGCGACGGGTTGACCGACAGCGTCCGCGGGAACAGCGAGCTGTCGCCCACGTAGAGGCGCTTGACCTCATGCGACTGACCGTGGGTGTCGACGACCGAGGTGGCGGGGTCGGCCCCCATGCGGCAGGTGCCCTGCATGTGGGTGGTGGCGAGACCGGACCACAAGATCTCGGTGGCGCCGGCGGCCTTCAGGACCCTGGAGGAGAACTCTCGGGCGGCGTTTATGCGCTCGAGCTCGTGCGGCTGGAAGTCCGAGAGGAACAGCTCGTTCCCGGTCTCGTCGACGGTGACGGTGCCGTTGTTGTCGTCGTTGGACATGTTCAGCAGGCCGATCCAGCGGCGGTACTTCTTCGCCGCGTCGACGAGCGGCTGCCCCCACATCGGCCCGTTCTCGTCGCACAGACCGGCGGCGAACCCGATCGGGTCCTGGACGGTCACCGCCTCGACCGCGAAGCCACCGTCCTCGTCGGCCGCGAAGTCGTAGCAATGGCCGCTGATCGGAGCCACCATGTGAGCGTCCTGGGGCTCGTCGAACAGGCCGAAGACGAAATGAGCCGGATGGAAGCCGAGGTGCCGCCCGACGTTCGGGTTCGGGACGCTTGACCGCATCAGGACCTGGGGCGTGCGCAGCGATCCGGCGGCGACCACGACGACGTCGGCCTCGATTTCGTGAAGTTCGCCGGTGGTTTGGTCCGTGTACTCCACCCCGGTCGCCTCAAGACCGCCGTTCCGGCCCTCGATGAGGACTCGGTTGACGAACGAGTGCGGGCGAAGCGTAAGCGCACCCGTTATGTGATTGCGCTGGATATAGGTGTTCATCGTCGACTTGCCGGCGTTGGTCGGGCAGCCCTGCAGGCACGAGCCGCACTGCTCGCAGTTCTCGTCGACGTAGGCGCGGACGGGCTCGAGGGTGGCGCCGACGGCCTCGAAGCCCCTCTGCGCGGTGTGGACGCAGGGTTTGAGGTCCCAGTCGGTGCTGCGGTCGCGCACGCCGAGGTAGCGCTCGACCCGGTCGTAGTAGGGATCGAGATCGGCGGTCGAGATCGGGGCGCCGTCCGAGTTGGTGAGGCCGGTGGCGGCGTGCCACTTATCGAGCTCGCGTTGGGTCGCGCGCAGCGCGACCTTGGTGTTGATCGTCGTGCTGCCCCCGACGCACCGTCCGGTGATCATGACGATCGGACCGAGGCCGAAATCTCCGGCCGGCATGGCGAAGCTGAGTGGCCACCAGTAGTCATGGGCCGCCCGGCTCTCCCAGCGCGTGAAGTCGGCCGCCACGTAGTGACCGCCGGCCTCGAGCAGCAGCACGCGGCGACCTTTCTCCGCGAGCTCGCCCGCCACCACGCCGCCGCCAGCGCCCGAACCGACCACGACCACCTCGAAGCGTTCACTCATGCCTGGACCCCGAGGTAGGACCAATCCTTCTTGATCCGCATGGCCAGCGGGGAGTGGAAGTCGATCTCCTCGTAGGCGCTCGGGCCAGTGGCGCCGGGCGCCATGAAGTCGCTGTAGTAGGCCTCGATGGCGAGGGCTCGGATGAACTGGAAGGCCGGCGTTGCCGCGTGTGGCCTTAGCGCCTCGGCCCCGTTCGGCGCCGCCTCCGCCAGGGCGTCGATCGACTGGACCACGGCGTCGCGCTGGGGCGCCGGCATCTCCGACATGATCGCGTCGATGTAGACGACGGGGCCGACCCGGCTCGACCCGGGGACGATGGTCTCGCACAGGGATGCGAGCACGGTGGCCCGGTGCTCGTCGAGGTTCTTGAGCTCGGCCGCCATCGGGGGCGACTCTACGCCGACGGCGGCGCGGCCCGCTTGCCCGTGCGGGCCGGGATGGTTGCCGATGCGTGCAGCCCAAACGGATGGCATCCTGGTCCAGAGCCATGAGCGGCGACGGAATCCAGACCCGTGTTCAAGCACTCGCCGACCTGATCATTCGGTTCGGCGCCAACGTTCAGCCTGGCCAGATCGTGGCAATCGGATCGGAGCCGGGCAAGGAGACGCTGGCCCGAGCCGTCGCCACATCGGCCTACCAAGCCGGCGCCAAGTTCGTCGACCTGTCCGTGTTCGACATCTACGTCAAGCACGCCCGGATGCTGTATGCCCCGGAAGAGACGCTGGACTTCGTGCCGCCGTGGTACGGCCACCGGATGCGGACGCTTGGTGAGCTCCGGTGCGCTGTGATCGCCCTGACCGGCCCGGTCGCGCCGCACGTCATGGACGGGGTCGACCCGGCCCGGCTCGGCCGGGACCTGCTCCCCCGCGTGCGCGAGTCGATCGAGATCGTCAATCAGCGCACGACGAACTGGACGGCCGCGCCGTGTCCGACGCAATCCTGGGCCGAGCTCGTCCATCCCGAGCTCCCGCCGGCGGAGGCGCTCGCGCGACTCTGGCAAGACGTGGCCTACGTGTGCCGGGTGGACGAGCCCGATCCGGTCGCCGCCTGGGAGAACCGGATGGAAAGGCTGGTCGAGGTGACGGCCAAACTCGACGAGCTGCGACTCGACGCGCTGCGCTTCGAGGGACCGGGGACCGAGCTGACCGTGGGCCTGTTTCGGTCGACCCGCTGGCTGTGCGCCCGGATTAGCACCGTGGACGGCATCGTGCACGCGCCGAACCTCCCGACCGAGGAGGTGTTCGCCACCCCCGACCCCGCGCGGGTGGACGGGTGGGTCAGCTCGACCAAGCCGCTGTTCGTGTCCGGCGCGATCGTGAGCGGGCTGCGCATCCGGTTCCACCACGGCACGGTGGTCGAGCTCGAGGCCGATCAGGGGGCCGACACGATGCGCGCGCTCGTTCGGCGCGACGCCGGCGCCTCGCGCCTGGGCGAGGTGGCGCTGGTCGATGGCGAGAGCCGGATCGGCAAACTCGAGAGGGTGTTCTTCGACACCCTGCTGGACGAAAACGCCGCCAGCCACATCGCGCTCGGCGAGGGGCTCGACTTCTCCGTCGGAGACGAGGACCGGCCCCGGGTCAACCGGTCAGAGCTCCACATCGACTTCATGATCGGGTCCGAGGCGGTCGCGGTGACCGGGATCGAGCCTGGTGGCGGGGAAGTGCCGCTGTTGCGCGGTGGCGCCTGGAAGATCTAGCGGCTTCGGTGCCAGCGAACGCCTCCGCCAGCCGGGGCGCTACGCTTGGCGCGCCTCACGGAGAGGTGCCGGAGCGGTTGAACGGGCGCGACTGGAAATCGCGTAACGGGGGTTAACCTCGTTCGGGGGTTCGAATCCCCCCCTCTCCGCTGGTTGGCCTGCGCTGGCTGGCCGTCCAGCCAAGGATTTTTTCTCGGTGCGAGCGTGTCGTAGGGTGTGCGGGCGACACGTTTTTCCCGCTCAGAGCGAGATTCCGCATCCCCCAATTGAGGGATGAACGGCGATGATGTGAGCGCTCGCAGGGCGAGCTGGGTAGCGGTCTGGAAACCAGTCTCTGCTGGGGCAGATCTAAGTGGATCTTGCGCAATCGCATGTTGAAAGCCGTGGGCGGCCGAACCGCAGTCAGCACCTTGTGAGCGGTGGGCGGGGGACGCCGCGCGGGCCGGACGCGACCCACCCCACGGGACCGGCAATTCGTCCATACCCACGTTTCAAGGTCACGGTCGGCCCAACGTCAGCCGAGCGCATCTACAACTTGCACAATTCTTCAGCGGATGCTTCCGTTCCTTCAGGGTAGGAGCTAGCATCCGTCCCGGGGCAATGCGGGGAACCAGCGAACTACGTCCAGCTTTAAGACTTGTTCAATCGGCAAATGCCGAGCCGGTTGAGTACGGGTGGTTCTGCGGCCACTGCGCCGCGCCGTCGCGCGGCGACGAGCCGCCGGCGCCAATGGCCCGTGTCTGCCGTTCGTGCGGCCTCGGAGTCATGCTCGAGACGCGCCTGGACATCGTCCCCACCCACCGGGACGCGTTCCTCGTGATCGACAGCTCGCTACTCGTTCAGGCCATGTCGCGCCGGGCGGAGACGCTGCTCGGGGTGACCGAGGACGGCGCCGTCAACCGGCCCGTCGTTCAGCTGCTGGTCCCGGCGGACGCCGAGGCCGGACGGCCCGCGCGCTTTGGCGCCGCCCTCGCAGAGGCGGCCGCCGGCGCCGACGAGCCCGTGAGCGCTTTCGTCCGCCCCTGGAACACGTTCGGCGTCCGGCTGCGGGCGCGGGTTGCATCCTGCGGGCCGCCTCGCGCGGCGCTGGTGGTCCTCGAGGATCAGCAGGCCCGCCCGCTGCGCGTCGTCCGCTGAACCCCTCTCGGCCCAGGCGCCGTCACGCCGCGGGCAGGGTCGCGGGCGCCCCGTAAGGCACGAGCACCTCGGGCAGCGCCACCGAACCGTCGTCCCGCTGCCCGTTCTCGAGCAACGCGATGATCGTCCGCCCGACCGCTACCGCGGTCCCGTTCAGGGTGTGAACGTGCTCGGGCCGGCCGTCCGCGGGGCGGAAGCGGATCCCGAGCCGGCGCGCCTGGTAGTCCGTGGTATTCGAGGTCGAGGTCAGCTCGCGGTAGCGCTCCTGGCCCGGCAGCCAGGCCTCGCAGTCGTACTTCTTGGCGGCCGAGGCGCCCAGATCGTTGACCGCAATCGCCACCACGCGATACGGAATCTCCAGCTCCGAGAGGATCGACTCCTCGATCGCCAGCAGGCGCTCGTGCTCGGCGGGTCCCTCCTCGGGGCGCACGAACGAGAACATCTCGACCTTGTCGAACTGGTGGACCCGAAAGATGCCGCGAGTGTCCTTTCCGGCGGCTCCGGCCTCCCGCCGGAAGCAGGTCGAGAACCCGGCATAGCGCACCGGCAGGTCCGCCTCGGCCAGGATCTCGTCGTCGTGTAGCGAGGCGAGCGACACCTCCGAGGTCCCGACGAGGTACAGATCATCCTCGGCCACCTCGTAAATCTGCTGCTCGGTGTCGGGCAGCATCCCGGTCCCGAACAGGGCTCGCTCGCGCACCAGCACCGGCGGGATCACCGGCTCGAAGCCCAATCCACGCAGCTTCTCGAGCGCATAGCGCACGAGCGCGAACTCGAGCATCACGAGATCTCCGAGCAGGTAGGCGAAGCGCGAGCCGGACAGCCGCGCGGCCCGCTCCATGTCGATCCGCGGCCCGGCCAGCTCGAGGTGGTCGCGGCCGGTGGCGCCGGCCTCGCCGACCGTGCGGATCTCGGTGTCCTCGTCGGGTGCGTCGGGAGCGGGCAGGTTGGGCAGCGTTGCCAAGGCGCTGTCGCGCTCCACGCGGACCGCGGTCTCCGAATCGCTCAGCTCACGGCCGCGCGCCGCGAGCGCGGCCAGCTGCTCGCGCTCCTCGGGTGTGGGTGGGCCCTTGCGGCCCCGGCTGGCGCGGTTCTGCTCGGCCTGGAGCTCCTCGAGGGCGGTGCGGATCTCCCGCCAGCGCTGATCGAGTTCGAGCACGCGATCGACCGCAGCCGCCGCATCCGCGCCGCGCCGAGCCAGCGCCGCCCGCACGGCGTCCGGATCGCGTCGGATCAACTGAATGTCGAGAACGCGCCGCTCCTAGTCGTCGCCGGCGATCAGGGCTTCTTCTTAACGACGGTCCCGGAGGTGCTGATCACGTACCAATAACCGCCGTTCAGGTTGACCCCCTGCCCGGCCGCGCTGCCGGGCGTGGTGTCGGCGACATAGGTATAGAGCGGCCAACCTGCGTAGGTGACGACCCTGCCTCCGTTTTGAGCGTGAAGGAAGCTGAGCAGCGACGCTTTCACGCCTCCGGTGCCCACGGCGCGCCCGCGGGTGGGGAGGTACTCGGGTGGCCACACGGCCGCGCAGCCGCCGATGCAGGTCACCCTCGACGCCTTATCGCGCGCGAACGTGTAGAGCGTGTGGCCGGCGCTGTTGACGAGGATCGTGCCGAGGCCGGGCACCGTCCTGGAGGAGATCGTGATCGTCTGGCCATGTTTGGCGGTGGCGGACGTCGGGGTCGTGGTCGACGCCGGCGGCACGGGAGTCGTGGACGTGGCGGCAGCGACCGCGGCGGCTCCTTCCGTGAGCGCCTGGTCGATCGTCCCGATCGGGACCTGTTCGCACGGGGTGACTCCCGGAATCTTGGGCGCCTTACGCCCGGAGTACGTGGCCACGAACTCCGCCACATCCCTGGCCTGCTGGCCGACGACGACGTTCTGGGGCATGATCACGCCCGAGAAGCCGCCGTTCTCGATCGCGTACAGGACCCGAGCCACCGGCCGCTCACAGCGGATGTCGAAGTTCGGACCGGTGTTGATCTGGTTCGTGCGCACGTTCACGCCCGATCCGTGCGTGGCCGCGGCGGCGAGCGTGTGGCAGCCCCCACAACGCTGGTTGAACAGCACTGCGCCCTCGTACAGCGCGGGTTGAGACTTCGGAACACTGATCCTCTGGGTACCGCAGGCGCTTGGTAGGACCGCGACGCCGAGCAGCGCAATTGCCGTCAGGAGGACCTTGGCGGGTCGGCTCATTCGGGGCGGGATCATACGGAAGGACCGGCCGACGGGACCCGGCCACGGAGCGCGCCCGCGGACAGGCTCGCGCCAGCCGCCGGCTCAGCGCAAACAAGTAGGTCACGAGGATGACCGCGGCTGTGACGGCCACGTCGGCCCCGAAATGCAGGTCGTTCTGGCCGTCGAAGCTGCTCAGCCAGCTGAGAACCATTAGCCCGATGAGCCACGACCACGTCCACGACGCGGAGCGCCAGTGAGGCGGCACGCGGTCCTCCCGGCGCGCGGGTCAGATGGGAGATCGCCGGCAGCGCGATGCCGATGCCGATTGCCACGAACAGCTTCCAGTCGGTCTGTGCAGGCAGGACCTGGGCGCCCGGCGGCGAAGTTCTTGCGCGATCCCGGCGCCGGCACGACGTTCGCTTCACCGCACCCCCAGACGCGATCGTCCTCACGGCGGCAACCAGAGGGGCCGGCGCCGGGGCCCCTGATCTACCGTGGCCGCGGTACGCGGCGCCGGCGGTCGGGCGCCGCACCCCTCCGCGCTACTACGATCGACGGATGCCGGAGTTCGAGCCCGACACCGAGCTGTTCCGCGAGGCGTTCGGGCGGTTCGCCACCGGCGTCGCGGTGGTGACCAGCGCGTCTCCCTCCGCCTCGGGCGGGATGACCGCAAACGCGGTGTGCTCGCTGTCGCTCGAGCCGCTGCTCGCGCTGGTGTGCTTCGAGAACAGCGCCCGCACGCTTCCGATCGTCAGGGAGTCCGGCCGCTTCGGGGTAAACGTCCTCGCCGCCCACCAGGAGGAAGTGGCGCGGGTGTTCGCCTCGAAGGTCCCAGAGTCGGAGAAGCTCGATGGGGTTCCGCATCGGCTCCACGCCGGCGTCCCGATCATCGACGGGGCGCTTTCGTGGGTCGTGTGCGAGCTGCGCGAGCTGATCGCCGGCGGCGACCACACGATTGCGATCGGCGAGGTCGTCGAGATGGGCCTGGGCGACGGCGACCCGCTGCTCTGGTACGCCGGCCAGTACCACGACGTCCGGTTCCGCATCGAGCGCTAAGGCGCCGCCGTCAGATTGAACATCGCGCCGGCGTCGAACGTTGGCGCTGGAGGTACGGATGTGTTACTTCCAGCGCCAAAGTCCGCTCGCAGGTCAGCCCGTCATGGCCGCCCGAGACAGCAACACGAGGTTCACGAGCGCGGCCAGCGCCATCACCCCGATCTCGCGCCGCACGATCGCCACCACGACGGCCTGCTGCTCGTCGGCCGGCAGCGCTCCCACCGCCTGCGCGGACTCGAACCCGCGGGAGTCGAGGATCATCTGGGCCGAGGACACGCGCAGCTGCTCGGCGATGAACGAGACGAGCAGCGGCAGGATCCCGTAGATCAGGTGAAGCTGCGGCGGCTTGTGCCCGAGCAGGACGAGTACGCCACCGATCGCGATCTGCACCACGATCAGAACCTGCGAGGTCCGCAGCAGCCGCCAGAACCAGGTGCTCGACCGCAGCCGCCACCAGCACCACGCGCCCCACACACCGGCGACCCCGGACACGCCGATGACGATGAATGCGGCGACGAGGTGAACCTGCGTCATCTTCGGGTACCAACTATGCGGCGCGGCACTCGGATCACCCGGCCGGCCCGCGCCGACTGTTCCGGGAGATCGCCGCAAACATCACTAAGTAACACTGTGTTACAAGGTACGTGGTGGCAGTGATATAACGGTTTGCCGTGCTTCGCGACTACCTGCCCGCACTCGTATTTCTGATCCTGGGGACGTTGGTCGGGGTCCTGTTCGCGACGCTCAACCTGATCGTCGCGCGGCGGGCGCCGAACCGCTCCAAGGTGGAACCATACGAGTGCGGCCTGCCGTCTGAGGTCCGGGCCGGGTTCCGCTTCGGGATCAGCTTCTACCTGATCGCGATGCTGTTCATCCTGTTCGATATCGAGGTCATCTTCCTCTATCCGATCGCGGTGGAGCTGAGGTCCTTCGGCAAGTTCGCGATGAGCGAGACGATCGTCTTCGTCATCCTGCTCATGATCGCGTTCGCATACGTCTGGCGGCGAGGGGCGCTCGAATGGAAATAAAACGCGAGCCCGTGAGCGATCTGCGCGTGCGCCAGCTCACCGCCGTAGACATGCTCCGCGGGGACCTCCCGGAGGAGGACATCGAGCGCTACGTCGAGGAGCGAGTGCTCACGACCACGGTTGACCGGGCCGTCGCCTGGGCGCAGGGCAACTCGCTCTACCCGCTCACGTTCGGACTCGCGTGCTGCGCGATGGAGCAGATCCATGTCGTCGCGTCACGAGTCGATATCGCGCGCTTCGGCTTCGAGGCGTTTCGCGCGTCGCCGCGACAGGCCGACCTGATCATCCTGTCGGGTCGCGTCTCGATCAAGATGGCCCCGGTAATACGAAGGATCTGGGACCAGATGCTCGAGCCCAAGTGGGCGATCTCGATGGGCGCCTGCTGCTCGTCGATGGGCGTGTTCAACAATTACGCGCTCGTGCCCTCAGACAAGTTCATGCCGATCGCGGTGCACATCCCCGGGTGCCCACCCCGCCCCGAGGCGCTCATGCACGGGATCCTCAAGCTGCGCGACAAGATCCAGGGCCACGCCCCGGACGGATGGCGTGAGCGCTACGACGCGGACGGCACCGAGGAGGTGCTGCCCGACGGGGACTTCTCGAGCGCCGACATCAGCATCTTCAAGCCCGGAGATACCGCCGGTGCCTGACGCGACGGAGCTCGAGCTGATCGCCCAGGAGCTCCGCGACGCCGATAGCGAGTCCCTCCTCAACACCGAGTTCCATAGAGGCCGCGCCGTTTTGGTGGCCAACCCGCCGAAGGTCAAGCCCGTCCTCGAGCACCTGAGAGGCAGGGGCTACACCTTCCTCGCCAGCCTCCACGGCGTCGACTATTACCCCCACGAGCCCCGACTCGGCGTCCTCTATGAGATGCTCGACCGTACCCGCGTCGACCGGATCTCGGTCAAGGCGAGGGTCCACACCGAGGATCCGCACATCAACTCCGTCGTCGACATGTTCCCCGGCGCCGAGTTTCCCGAACGCGAGGTCTACGACATGTTCGGGGTGGTGTTCGACGGGCACCCGGACATGCGCCGGATCCTGATGCCCGAGGATTACGAGGGTTATCCCCAGCGCCGCGACTTTCCCGTGGGCGGCGAGCCGGTGCTCTTCACCTACAACGAAGAGCAGAGCTACGGGAAGTACATGTGAGCCTCACCGAGAACTACCGCAAGCGTGAAGAGTCGATAACGCTCACGAGTGAGCCGGCCGGGACGGGCGAGACCCATGAGCTGCTGACGCTCAACATCGGGCCGCACCACCCCTCGACCCACGGGGTGCTGCGGCTGCTCGCGACGCTGGAGGGCGAGGTCGTCCGTGACATCAAGCCGATCGTCGGCTACGTCCACACCGGGATCGAGAAGACCGCTGAGGACAAGGCGTATTGGAAGGTCATCCCGGTCGTCGAGCGGATGGATTACCTGGGCTACTACTTCAACGCGATGGCGTACTGCGGCGCGGTCGAGACGCTGCTCGGGATCGAGGTACCGCCGCGCGCCCAGTACCTGCGCGTGATCCACCTCGAGCTCAACCGGATCGCCTCGCATCTCGTCTGGCTCGGAACGGGCGCGCTCGACCTCGGTGCGATCTCGATGTTCTGGTACTGCTACCGGGAGCGCGAGCAGCTGCTCGACCTGTTCGAGATGTCCTCCGGGCAGCGGATGCACACTCGCTACTTCCAGGTCGGCGGCGTGATGGAGGACATCCCCCGCGGCTTCGAGGAGAAGCTCAGGCAGTTCCTCAAGATCATGCCGCCCCGCGCTGACCAGTACGCGGACCTGTTCGAGAAGAACCAGATCCTCCTCGAGCGGCTGCGCGGCACGGGCATCTGCGACCGGCAGACGCTGATCGACCTCGGCGTCACCGGGCCGCTGCTGCGCGCGGCGGGCGACCCGTGGGACCTGCGCAAGGCCCATCCGTATTCGAGCTACGACCACTTCGAGTTCAAGATCCCGGTCGGCACGGTCGGCGACAACTACGACCGCTTCCGCGTCCGGCATGCCGAGATCTACCAGTCGGTTAAGATCATCCAGCAGGCCCTCGACGGCCTGCCCGAGGGTCCGCATATCACCCCCGACCGCAAGGTCGCGCTGCCGCCACGGCACGAGCTGGCGACGAGCATGGAGGCGCTGATCCACCACTTCAAGCTCGTGACCGAGGGCTTCCGGGTGCCGCCGGGAGAGGCCTACTACCCAATCGAGGGACCGCGCGGTGAGCTCGGCTGCTTCGTCCGCGCCGACGGCTCGTCCAAGCCCGCTCGCGTGCACATGCGCGACCCGAGCTTCTCCAACCTCCAGGCGCTCGCGCCGATGGTCAAGGACGCTTACATGGCCGACCTGATCGCGACGCTGGCGATGCTCGACCCGATCCTCGGAGGCATCGACCGGTGAGCGCAACCAACCGGCCGCCGGTTCCCCGCTTCGGCCACGGGTCGCGCGTGCCCGGCTGGGACACCGCGGTCGACCTTACGAAGGACCCGGCCACCATCCCCGATCCGGCCACGACCCCCGTTCCGCCGCAGCTCAAGGAAAAGATCGTCCAGGCCATGGCCAAGTACCCCGATCGGCGCTCGGCCGTGATCCCAGCTCTGCACGCCGCCCAAGAGGAGCACGGGTGGATCTCTCCCCAGGCGATCGATCAGGTCGCCGCGGTGATGCGGGTCACGCCGGCCTATCTGACCTCGGTGGCGACCTTTTACGACATGTTCTTCACCGAGCCCAAGGGTCGCCACGACGTGTTCGTGTGCACGAACATTTCGTGCTCGCTCCTGGGCGCGGACGAGTTCTTCGCGGAGATGCTCAAGGCGGCCGAGGGCCATCCTGACGTCAACGTCGTGTCGTTCGAGTGCCTCGGCG
This sequence comes from Solirubrobacteraceae bacterium, assembly GCA_035625625.1. GTDB lineage: Bacteria > Actinomycetota > Thermoleophilia > Solirubrobacterales > Solirubrobacteraceae > Palsa-465. The sequence continues at coordinate 12,363 of DASPPG010000298.1, read as the reverse complement.
CGTGTGACATCGCGCCGATGGCGTCGGTCGACGGGGTATACGTCGGGCCGCTCGATGCCGACGACGCCCACCGGATCGTCGAGGACCTCGAGGCCGGTCGGACGGTGCTCGACCACAAGCAGCTCCGCTATCGCCGCTCCACCGACCCCGATGTCCTCGCGGAGGAGGCGGCCTACTTCAGCCCCGATCCGGCAAAGATCGAGATGGCCGACACAGCCGGCCTCGGGCCGGAGGGGGACAATGTCGACCGGCCCGGCCCGACCGCGGCGATCGAGATGACTGACGCGCAACGGGCCGAGCACCCCGAGCCAGACCAGGTCACCGACGAAGACAAGCACCCTGCCGGACAGGAGGATCCCGAATGAAGATCCTGTTGGACCGCATCGATGAGCCGGGTCTGAACACGCTCGCGGTCTACGAGCGCCGGGGCGGCTACCAGGCGCTGCGCAAGGCACTCGGCATGACGCCCGACGAGGTCCTGAACGAGCTGAAGGAGTCCGGCATCCGCGGCCGCGGCGGCGCCGGGTTCCGGATGGGCCAGAAGGTCTCGTTCCTGCCCCACGGCGACATGAACAAGTACCTGGTGTGCAACGCCGACGAGTCCGAGCCGGGCACGTTCAAGGACCGCGAGCTCATGCAGAAGAGCCCGCACATGCTGATCGAGGGGGTCCTGATCGCCTCGTGGGCCGGCGAGATCAGCCGCGCGTTCATCTACATCCGGGGCGAGTACGCGTACCAGGCCGACATCCTCGAGGCGGCGATCGCCGAGGCCCGCGACGCCGGCTACATCGGCGAGAAGATCCTCGGGTCCGACCACAGCGTCTCGCTCGTGCTCCACCGCGGCGCCGGCGCGTACATCTGCGGTGAGGAGACCGGCCTGCTCGACTCGCTCGAGGGCAAGCGTGGGAACCCGCGCCTGAAGCCGCCGTTCCCGGCCATCGAGGGCCTCTACAGCGGACCGACCCTGATCAACAACGTCGAGACCCTCTCCACCGTCCCCGCGATCATCCGGATGGGCGGCGAGGAGTACGCCAAGCTTGGGACCGAGAACTCGACCGGCACGAAGGTCGTGTCGGTCTCGGGCGACGTGCAGCGGCCCGGCAACTACGAGATCGAGCTGGGCATCCCATCGCGCGAGCTCATCTACGACCTGGCCGGCGGGCCGTTTCCGGGGCGCGAGATCAAGTTGTGGTTCCCTGGCGGCTCGAGTTCGCCGGTGATGACCAAGGACGACCTCGACATCCCGTACGACTTCGACTCGATGGCCAAGGCCGGATCGATGATCGGCTCGGGCGCCGTCATCGTCGTCGACGACTCCCACACGGTGCTCGAGGTGGCGAAGAAGGTGGCCAAGTTCTATGCCCACGAGTCGTGCGGCAAGTGCGTGCCCTGCCGGGAGGGGACCAACTGGACGGTCAAGATGCTCGAGCGGATCGAGTCGGGCGAGGCCACGCCGATGGACCTCGACATCGTGGCCTCCGTCCAGGAGCAGATCATCGGCAACTGCCTGTGCGTCCTGGGCGACGCGATGGCGATGCCGATCGGAGCGATAGTCGAGAAGTTCCGTTCGGAGCTCGAGGCCGAGATCGAGGCGGCGCGTGAGCGCGCCGAGGGGGCGGATTTGGCGGACGTGATTCCGGTCGGGGTCGCGGACGAGCGCGCGGGTCCCTTCCCGGTGCACTAAACACCCCCGCGCATGCCCCGCCCTGAGCAGAACATCATCCAGCTGACGATCGACGGTCGCGAGGTGCGCGCGCCCGAGGGCATGATGCTCGTCGACGCCGCCAAGCAGGGCGACGTCGAGATCCCGTACTTCTGCTACGAGCCAAAGCTCGGCAGCCCCGTCGGCGCGTGCCGCATGTGCCTGGTCGAGATCGAGGGCATCCCCAAGCTCCAGACCTCGTGCTCGACGGCGGTCAAGGACGGGATGGTCGTCCACACCCAGACCGATCGGGTCCACCACGCGCAGAACGCGATCGTCGAGTTTCTCCTCGTCAACCACCCGCTCGACTGCCCCGTGTGCGACAAGGGCGGCGAGTGCCCGCTCCAGGACATCACCTTCGGATGGGGGCTCGGGCGCTCCCGGTTCATCGAGCCCAAGCGCCACTTCGAGAAGCCGCTTGCGCTGAGCCCCCTGATCGCGATCGATCGCGAGCGCTGCATCCTCTGCTACCGCTGCGTGCGCTTCTCGCAGGAGATCGCCGAGGACTATCAGCTGATCTTCACCGAGCGCGGCGCCCACACGTTCGTCGGGACGCACGATGGTCATCCCTACGTGGCCCCGTTCAGCGGCAACATCATCGAGCTGTGCCCAGTGGGCGCATTGACCTCGCGCCCGTATCGCTTTCGGGCCCGGCCGTGGGACATCGAGGGCGCCGGCGGCATCTGCACCCTGTGCCCATCGCAGTGCAACGTCGAGTTCACCGTCCGCGACGAGAAGGTGATGCGGGTGCTGGCTCGCGACGCCAGGAGCGCTGGCACCGGCGGCGGTCCGGGGGGAAATTCGGAGGTCGACGACGGCTGGCTGTGCGACAAGGGCCGCTTCGCCTACCAGGCCATCCATGTCGACGAGCGCATCACCCAGCCACTCGTGCGCGACGGAGGCACGCTCCGGCCGGTGTCATGGGAGCGCGCGCTCGGCGACGCGGCCGGCCTGGCCCGCCACAAGGGCACGGTCGGCGCGCTGGTCGGGGGCCAGGCCACCAACGAGGAGGGCTTCCTGATCCAGCGGTTGGTCCGCGAGGCTCTGCGCTCAGGCGATCTCGACTCGCGGGTGGGCGAGAGCGTCCCGGCGGAGATCGCCAAGGCGCTTGCCGCGCCGAGGTTGCAGGCGACCGTGCCTGACCTCGAGTTCGCCCACACCGTGCTGGTCGTCGGCTGCGAGCCGCTCGACGACGCGCCGATCCTCGAGCTGCGGATCCGCAAGGGCATGCGCCGGCGGGGCGTCCGCCTGGCGATCGCCACCGCGCGCCCGAGCGCCCTGGACCCGAACGCCGGGCTGATCCTGCGTCACCCGCCCGGCGAGGAGGCCGAGTTCCTCGAGTCGCTCGGACACGCGCTGGAGGGGGGCGCCGCCAGCGCCGAGCCGCATTTGGCCGAGCTCGCCCGCTACCTGCGCGAGGGCGGCGAGGACGTCGTGATCGTGTGGGGCGAGCGGCATCTGAACGCCCGCGCGCTGGCGGCCCTGGTGCGCATCGCGCAGCAGCTCGGCCTGGCCGATCACGAGGGAGCCGGTCTGCTCGAGATCCCGGCCGGCGCCAATGGGCGCGGGCTGCGCGAGGCGGGCGTGCTCCCCGGCAGCGGCCCGGGCTACGAGGACCTGCGAAGCGATGCCCGACCCGGCCGCGGCGCGCGCGAGATTGCCAAGGCCGCCGCCGGCGGCGAGATCACCGCCCTCCACCTGTTCCAGACCGACCCGATCCGCGACCAGCCCGATCGCGAGCTGTGGGAGCGGGCGCTCCAGCGCGCCAGCCTGGTCGTCGCGCACGCCAGCGTGCTCACCGAGGGTCTCGCCGAGCACGCCAACGTGATCTTCCCGGCCGAGTCACACGCCGAGAAGGAGGGCACCGTCGTACACCCCGATGGTCGCCTCCAGCGCCTGCGCACCGCGATCGCCCACCCCGGACAGGTCCGCTCGGGCTGGTCGGTCCTGGCGGAGCTGGCAAGGCGTGCAGGCCTCGACACCGGCGTGCTGACCTCGCCGATGGCGTTCGCGCAACTGGTCGAGGCGGTGCCGTTCTACGGCGGCCTGACCCTCGAGGAGATCGGCGGGGGCGGAGTGCGCTGGCAGGAACGCCCAGCCGCCTCGGCCTTTCCGAGCACCGACCCGGAGGCGGGCATCGTCGCCGCCGAGAGGGTGGCCGCCTCGGAGATCGCCGAGACGCGGAAGGTCGCCGTCTCACGGGCCGTCCGCGCGCCCGCGTTGGACAACGGGGCGCTGCGGCTCGGCACCTACCGCTCGATCTGGGCGGCGCCCGAGGTCGAGGTCTCCCCGGCGCTCAAGTTCACCGTGGCCCTCCAGCAGCTGGAACTCTCCCCCGAGGATGCCGCGCGCCTCGGCATCGCGCCCGGGGACCCGGTGGAGATCTCTCAGAACGGGACGCGGTTGCGGGGGACCGCCCACGTCCGCACCGGCGTTCCCGTCGGCACCGCGTTCCTGGCCGACGGCATCGCCGAAGGGTCGGCCAACGCGTTCACCGAGTCCGAGGTCGAGGTGCACAAGCGGTGATCGCGCTCGCGGAGGTCAACTACTTCGAGCCCTGGTGGGTTCAGATCATCAAGTCGATCGTGATCTTCGCCGTGATCTTCGCAATTCTCCCGATCCTGATCGTGTACGAGCGCAAGCTCTTGGGCCGGTTCCAGGCTCGCTACGGCCCCAACCGCGTGGGTCCGTTCGGGTTCCTGCAGCCGATGGCCGAGATCGTCAAGTTCGCCATGAAGGAGCCGTTCCGGACGTCGACCTCGATCGGTGCCCTGTACCGGATCGCTCCCGTCATCTCAATCGTCACCGCGGTCGCGGCGCTCGCGCTAATCCCGTTCGGCGACGTCCAGTACATCTTCGGGCAGCGCGTCGGGCTTTACGGGATCGACGTTTCGATCGGGCCGCTGTACGTGTTCGCCCTCGCTGGGATCTCGTTCTACGGCGTGATGCTCGGCGGATGGGCGTCGGGCTCGAAGTACGCGTTTCTGGGCGCGATGCGCGGCGCCGCCCAGCTGATCTCCTACGAGGTCTCACAGAGCCTCGCGATCGTCGGCGTGGTCATCACCGCCCAGACGCTTTCACTGACCGGAATCGTCCACGCCCAGGAGGGCATGTGGTTCTTCATCCCTCAGTTCGCGGGATTCTTGGTCTACCTCGTGGCGTCATTTGCGGAGACGAACCGCGCGCCGTTCGACCTGCTCGAGGCTGACTCCGAGATCATCGGATACTTCACCGAATATGGCGGAACCGCGTTCGTGGCGTACCTGTTCGCGGAGTACGCGAACATGATCGTGGTGTCCGCGATCGCGGTGACGATCTTCTTCGGCGGGTGGCTGATGCCGTTCGGGATCGATCCTCCGGGATGGGTCGACCCGTTCGTCGTGCTGGCCAAGATCTTCCTGGTGTTCACCTTCTTCGTCTGGGTCCGCGCGACGCTGCCGCGCCTTCGCTATGACCAGCTGATGTCGCTCGGCTGGAAGATCCTGCTACCGCTGGCGACGCTGAACCTGCTCGTGACCGCGATCGTGGTGGCCTCGTGAGTCCTTACGACGTCAGCGATGACGTGATCGAGGTGGTCCGCTCGCCCTCGGCGAGTCCGATCGCCGGCGCCTATCGCGCGTTCGGCGAGACGATGCGCGGCCTCAAGACGACGTTCGCCCGCATTATCGAGGGGCCGACCACGATCCAGTACCCCGAGGAGAAGACTCCGGTCTACCCCCGCTTTCGCGGACGCCACAGGCTCCACCGCTTCGAGGACACGGGTCTCGAGAAGTGCGTCGGCTGCTCGCTGTGCGCGGCCGCATGTCCGGCCGATTGCATCCGGGTCGTGGCGGCGGAGAATACGCCCGAGAACCGGGTGTCGGCCGGCGAGCGCTACGCCGCGGTGTACGAGATCAACCTCAGCCGCTGCATCTTCTGCGGATACTGCGAGGTGGCGTGCCCGTTCGATGCGATCACGATGGGCCACGACTACGAGATGTCTGACTACACCCGCTCGGACCTGATCTTCACCAAGGAGATGCTGCTGGCCGAACCGATCGAGCGGACGCCGCTGCGGCGGGAGGGTGAGTGAGCGCGGTCCTCTTCTTCATCGCCGCGATCGGCGCGTTGACCGGCGCGATCGGTGTGGTAATACTCCGCGACCCGTTCTACTGCGTGTTGGCCCTGGCCGTCCACCTGGTCTCGCTCGCGGCGCTGTTCCTGCTCCTGCGCGCTGAGTTCGTGGCCGCAGCCCAGGTGATCGTGTACGCCGGCGCCGTGATGGTCCTGTACGTGTTCGTCGTCGCCTACGTCGGCGGGGGGGAGAGTCTCACCAGCGGCGCTGTGCTGCGCGTGCTGGGGCCGCTGTTCGCGCTCGCGCTCGCGATCGAGCTGTGCATCGCGATGCTGGGCGCCGGCCTGAAGGGGGTCTCCTCCAAGGGTGCGCCTTACGTTCTCGGCTTCGGCACCCCAGCCCACCTCGGCCGCCTGTTTCTTACTCAGTACTTGCTCCCGTTCGAGATCGCTTCGATCCTCCTGCTCGTGGCGGCAGTCGGCGCGGTCGTGCTGGCGCGCCGCCGGCGCGGGCTCGAGGCCGAGGGGGAGAGAATCGACGCCTTCCTTCTCGCGGCCCGGCGTCCGGCGTACACCGGCACGATGGCCGAGGGCGCCGGCATCCGCCCCGCCACCCAAAACGTGGATTACGCGATCGAGGCCGAGCGGGTGGGGAGCGGCGCCGGCGACGGGACGGGGTCCGGGTCCAACCAGGAGGGTGGCTGGTAGTGGCGATCGGCTGGTACCTGACGGTCTCGGCGCTGATCTTCTCGATCGGCGCCGCCGGCGTGCTCGTCCGCCGCAATCCGCTCGTGATCCTGCTCTGCCTTGAGCTGATGCTGAACGGCGCGAACCTCGCCTTGGTGGCCTTCTCGCGCATGTGGGGCGGCGAGGACGGGCAGATCTTCGCGCTGATCGTGATGGTGGTCGCGGCCGCCGAGGTGACGGTCGGCCTCGGGCTCGTGGTGGCCATTTATCGCCTGCGCATGCCGATCGACGTGGACCAGCTGAGCGAGTTGCAGGGCTGATGAGCGCGACCACCGCCGGCTGGCTCGTCTTGCTGTGCCCGCTCGTGGGCACGATCGTGATCGCGCTCGGCTACCGGGTCTGGCCGGGCCGAAGCGCGGGCTGGATCGGCACGCTGGCGATCGCGCTCTCGTTCGTCTTCTCGGTGATCGCCTTCGCCAAGCTGCTCAGCTTCAGTCCCGACCACCGCCAGCTCACCTCGACCCTGTGGAACTACGACGTCTCCGCGGGTGTCGACGCGAAGCTGCAGATCCTGGTCGACCCGCTGTCGGTGTTCATGATCCTGGTCGTCTCGGGCGTGTCGACCCTGATCCACCTCTACTCGGTCACCTACATGACGCGCGACCGGGGCTTCACGCGCTACTTCAGCTACCTGAACTACTTCGTGTTCTCGATGCTGCTGCTGGTCCTGGCCGGCAACTTCCTGGTGCTGATCGTCGGCTGGGCGTTCGTGGGCGCTGCCTCGTACCTGCTGATCTCGTTCTGGTACCGGCGCACCACCGCCACCCGCGCCGGCATCAAGGCCTTCGTGATCAACACCGTCGGCGATGTGGGGCTCGTGATCGCCACGTTCATCATCTTCCAGCACGCCCACACGGTGCAGTTCCTGCCCGTCTTCCATTCCGTCCACCACGACTTCGTTCGCAACGGCACCCCGATCGTGGCGGCGTGCCTGCTGCTGCTGGTCGGCGCGCTTGCCAAGTCCGCGCAGGTGCCACTCCACACGTGGCTTCCGGACGCCATGGAGGGCCCCACGCCGGTCTCGGCGCTGATCCACGCCGCCACCATGGTCACCGCCGGCGTGTATCTGATCGCGCGCATGCACGCGCTGTTCGAGTGGGCCCCGACCGCCGCCGACGTGGGCGCGATCGTCGGGTGCCTGACGCTGCTTATCGCCGGAACGGTGGCGCTCGTGATGACCGACATCAAGCGCGTGATCGCCTACTCGACCATGTCGCAGATCGGCTACATGATCATGGGCGTCTCGCTCGGGGCCTACTCCGCCGGCCTGTTTCACCTGATGACCCACGCCTTCTTCAAGGCGCTCCTGTTTATGGCGGCGGGGTCGGTGATCGGCGCGATGGCCGGCGAGCAGTCGCTCGACCGGATGGGCGGGTTCCGGCGGGCGCTGCCGTTCACATTCATCTGCTTCCTCGTCGGCGGCCTGGCCTTGGGCGGCTTCCCCCCGTTCTCGGGATGGCTGTCCAAGGACGACATCATCGCCTTCGCCGACCATCGCGGTGGCGCCTTCCTGATCCTCGGGATCGCCGGCTATGCCGGCGCGCTGCTGACCGGCATTTACACGTTCCGGATGATCTTCCGCACGTTCTTCGGCGACCCGGTCCCCGAGGCGGTCGAACTCGAGCACGGGCATCTCGCGCACGCCGAGGTCCCACGCAACCCGATGACCGGCGAGGAGGAGGACACCGACGTCGGCTTCCCCGGTCCCGACCACTTCATCGCCGAGCGCGAGTGGCCGATGAAGATCGCGATGGGCGCGCTCGCCGTGCTGGCGTTGATCGGGGGCCTGATCCAGATCCCCGGCGTCGACGACGGCGTGACCAAGTTCCTCGATCCGACCTTCGCCGACTCCAAGTACTACCACGTCGATGTCAGGGCCGCGCCCGCCTGGGTCGGGCTTGTTATCGGCGCGTTGATCGCGATCGCCGGCATCGCCATCGCCTACCGCATCTATATCGCCCGGCGTGGCACGGCAGCCCAACTGCGCGAGCGCTTCGCCGCCGCGTACACGTTCCTGTGGCACAAGTGGTACTTCGATGAGCTGATCGACTTCCTGATCGTGCGCCCGGCGCTGTGGACGGGACGGTTCGTCCAGTCGGTGCTCGAGCGCAACCTGATCCAGGGCGTCTTCACCGGCGGGACAACCGGCGCCGTGCGCGCCGGCTCGGCCGCGGTGCGCCGCGCCCAGACCGGCTTCGTGCGCTACTACGCCGCGCTGATGATCGTCTGCATCGGCGGCGTGGCCCTCTACTTCCTGATCTCGAGCTCGTGACCCTCTCGATCCTCATCTGGCTGCCCCTGGCGATCTCGCTCGTCGCCGCTCTGTTCCCGCGGGACGTCGTCGGTCGTGTCGCCGCGATCGGCAGCCTGGTCACGCTCGGGATCGCGATCTCGTTCCTGGCCCGCTTCAAGCTCGGCCACGCGGGGCTTCAGTTCGTCACCGACGACGTCTGGATCTCGGCTCTCGGGATCCACTACAAGCTGGGGCTCGACGGCCTGAACGTCGCCCTCGTCGTCCTCACCACCGTGCTGTTCAGCGCCTCGCTCGTGTGGGCGAGCTTCCGTGAGTGGGACCGCCCCCGCAGCTTCTACTTCCACTTCGGGCTGGCGGAGAGCGCCGTGCTCGGCGCGTTCTGCGCCCAGGACCTAGCCCTGTTCGTGGGCTTCTTCGACCTCATGCTGATCCCGTTCTACTTCCTGGTTGGAATGTGGGGAACGGGTCCGGACCGCGTCCGCGCCACCACGAAGCTCGTCGTCTACACCCTGGTCGGCTCCTTCTTCATGCTCGTCGGCGCGGTGGCCACCGGTGTGCTCGCCTCGAGCGACCACGGGACACCGATCACCTTCGTGCTGACCTCGCTGCGGGCGCTGCCGCTCTCGCACGCCTCCCAGGAATGGATCTTCCTGTGCTTCGCGTTCGCGTTCCTGGTCAAGATGCCGTTGGTCCCGTTCCACGGCTGGCTCGCCGACGGGTACAAGGCGATGCCGATCCCTGCGGTGGCGGTGTTCTCGGGCGTCGTCTCGAAGGTCGCCGCGTACGGGTTCCTGCGGATCGTGCTGCCGCTGTTCCCTTACGCCGCCGTCCACTTCCAGACGCTGATGCTGCTGGTCGCGCTCGTCTCGATCATGTGGGGGACGGTGGTCGCCTTCACCACGCCTGACGCGCGGATGGTCGTCGCCTACTCGAGCGTCGCGCAGCTCAGCTTCATCGTCCTCGGGATCTTCTCGCTGCGCCCCACCGGCGATCAGGGCGCGCTCTTGCAGATGCTCAACCACGGTCTGGTCACAGCAGCGCTGTTCTTCATCGTGGCGGCAGCGGCCGCGCGAGCAGGCGGGTCGGAGCTGCTGGCCGACATGGGCGGCATCGCATTCCGCGCGCCGGTCCTCGCCGCGCTCGCGCTGATCGTGACGCTGGCCACGCTGGCCATGCCCGGGTCCGCTAACTGGATCGGCGAGTTCATGATCCTGCTCGGCGTCTTCCAGTCGAAGCTGGCGATCTCGGTGATCGCATTCGTCGGCGTCGTCGGCGCCGCCTACTACGCCCTGCGGCTCTTCATCGGGGTCTTTCATAACCGCGTCGGCTCCAAGGTGGCTTCACGCGAGATCGGGCTCGTCGACGTCGTCGCGCTCGCTCCGATCGTGCTGATCATCCTGGTTCTCGCCTTCTATCCGCAGTTCGGGCTGCGGCGCTCCGAGCCCTCGGTGCGGGCGGCGATCGCGCCGGCGCAGCTTCAGGAAGTCAGCTTCCCGATCGCCAGAGTGGCCAGCCGATGAACGTGCTCACTTTCGCCCACACCGCCACCGCCTCCCACCACATCGTCGCGCCGTACATCGACTGGCGGGCGCTGTCGCCGTTCGTGGTGCTCACCGCCGGCGGCCTCATCGTGTTGCTGGTGGGCCTGCTGCGCCCGGCGGCGATCCGGGAGCGGGTCGTGCCGTCGTTGACCATCCTCACTTTCCTGTGCGCGCTGGCAGCGGAGATCTGGGCCTACCACCACCACGTCCACCCCGGCAAGGGCGGGTTCTGCCTGGTGGCCGCACCGAATTGCAGTTCGGCGCCGCTGGCCATGGACCGCCTCGCGCTCGAGCTCGACATGCTGTTCGCGATTGCCGGCGTGGCTGCGGTCCTGATGTCCTGGCGCGCGGTCGCCCCGCGGGAGTCGGGACACGGCGAGTACGGCGGGCTGCTCGTGTTCAGCGTGTTGGGGATGGGCGTGTTCGTCTCGGCCCAGAATCTCGTGACGCTGTTCCTGGGGATCGAGCTCCTGTCGATCCCGCTCTACGTCCTGTGTGCTTCGGAGACGCGGCGCGAGAGCTCGCTCGAGTCCGGCCTGAAGTACCTGATCGTCGGATCGGTCGGGTCGGCCACGCTCGTGTACGGCCTCGCCCTGATCTACGGCGCGACCGGTTCGACCGACTTCGCGACCATCGGCACTGCCCTGTCGCAGGGCAAGCTGGCCGGCGGCAGCCTGGGTAATCCGATGGTCTACACGGGGCTCGGGCTGACGATCGTCGGCTTCGCCTTCAAGGCCTCGGTCGCGCCATTCCACCAATGGACACCCGACGTATATGAGGGCGCCCCCACCCCGATCACCGCGTTCATGGCCACCGCCACCAAGGCGGCCGCGCTCGGCGCGTTCCTGCGCTTCTTCGACGTGGCGGCGATCGGCGCCCAGGACACCTGGGCGCCCATGCTGGCGACGCTCGCGGCGATCACGATGATCGTCGGCAACGTCGGCGCGCTCGGCCAGTCGTCGCTGAAGCGGATGATGGGCTACTCCGGGGTCGCGCAGGCGGGCTACATGCTCACTGGGGTTGTGGTCGGCACTCGCCTCGGGGTCCAGGCCACCGTGCTCTACCTAATGGCGTACCTGACCATGAACATGGCGCCGTTTGCCGTGATCGTCGCCGAGGAGCACGAGCGACCCGACGGCGACTACTTGAGCGCGCTCGCCGGCCTGGGCGCGCGCCGGCCGTGGCTGGCCTGGCCGATGACGATCGGCATGCTCGCCCTCGCCGGCATCCCCGGCACAGTCGGGTTCATCGCGAAGTTCCAGCTGATCAGCGCGCTCGTGTCGGGCGCCTACACATGGCTGGCCATCGTGCTCGTGATCGGCTCGATGATCTCGCTCGGCTACTACCTGCGCGTAGTCGCGACGATCTGGATGCGGGCGCCGGTTCCGGCGCCGTCCCCGGGGAGGGCGAGCCCGGGTCCCGGCGAGCTCGCGCCGATCGCCGGCGGTTCGTTGGAGGCGGACGAATGGGAGGAGGGACCAGGTGCCGCCGGCGCGGCCCTCGCCTACCCGGAGCTCGTGTTCGTGGCCGTTGGCTTCGCCGCCGCCGCGGTCTTCTTCGGCATCTTCCCCTCGCCGCTCTTCCACCTGGCCTCGCACGCGGCGAACTCGCTCTCCGGTCTGTTCTGATCGCCCGCCGCGGACCCTGTAAAACCTGCCAAACCGGCAACCGGCCGGTCACGTCGGCTACCTAAGCATGGTGGGCATGCTTAGGTAGCCTCAGCGGCCCGCAGGGCTGGGCTTTGTCACGTTATCCATGGTGCCCGGGCAGGTTGCGGCCCTGGTGGCCAGGTAGGCGAGGGGAGCATGGAGGAGAGAAGTGGCGACACCGACGAGACGGTCGGCAAGCTAGAAGCCGCCCGGGGATGTCTCCGACCAGAACGCGGAGGAGCAACCCGCGGAGCCGGACCGGAGCGTGCGCTCGCCCGGTCGCGACCGTTCCCACGACTGAACGGAGGAACCTGGCTCCGCGACGGAGGGCAGCCGGCCCACCGGGCATCCCGACAACGCCGGCTAAGGCGCCGCCATCAGCCGGCACCGTCAGCCGCCACCGACAGCCGGCACCGT
>DASPPG010000297.1:0-4839 GCA_035625625.1 Solirubrobacteraceae bacterium | reverse complement strand
GCATATCGGGTTCGCGCACAATCGCGATGGCGACCGACTCGTCGCCTTTGCGCTCGTCCGGGTGACGGAGGCCGGACGATTCAGATCGTGGTGGCATTGTGATACCGGCGCTCGCTCTGTGCGTGTGATGCTCTTGTCGCCCAAGCGATAGCGAGCTCTGCCCCGGCGAGAACACGAATGCGATAGTGCCAGCGATACGAGCGTGGCGCTCCCAGCGGGCCGAAGCGCGTCGGCGAAGCCCCCCGACGGCGGACTCCTGCTCGCGGACCAACGGGGTCGCGCGATGGTCATCGAAGGACGCGGCCCGTTGACGTCTGATGCAGCAGCCCGGGCGGTCCCGGCGAGGCTGCTGCTCTTGTGCTTGGCATTCAGGAGTTCGTGGCTACCGGTGAGGGCGACTGGACCGTCACGTCGGCGCCGCCGGAGTGCTGCATCGCCGTGGCGGACGTGCAGGCATGGCCGTGCGCGTCGGTGTGGCTCCTACCGTTTCATTGGGGAAGTGTCGCGGTCGCGGTCGGGCTCGCGCGAGACTGCTCCGATTAGCCCGAAGGGGAAGCGACGCGCTCGGAGCTGATTCGAGCGAGGCCCGGTCCTCCTGAAGAACGAATTGCAGCCTCGTATGCCTCCAGTTAGGGTCGCGGCGTCGAGGTGAGGGAGCCACCGGCGGATTCCATTGTCCGGCGTGAGGAGACCAAGCATGGCCTACGGCATCGTTCATGAGTTCACCGGCGGCACCGAGGACAGTACTGCCCGTCGATAGCCGCCGTGCATCGAGCGACGGCAGCCTGCCGGGGGGCCAGGTGTGCACGCAGCTGGGCCATCGGACGACGGCTGGGTGATCGTGGCGATCCACGAATCGAAGGAGAGCTGGGAGAAGTTTCGCGAGCGCGCCCTACCTCGGATGGGGGCGGGAATCGAGGGTGGTTTCGGAGCGCCCCCGCAGGAGACTGCGTTCGAGATCAGGAACCAGGCGTCCGCCTGACCTCCGGGCCGGCGGCGCGGGAGCGCAGCAAGCGCGCGAAGCAGGCGACCGGCTAGGGCTGAGCGCGGCCCGGCTGGCGCTTGACCTTGCGCGGGGACCGCGGCGTGTGGCCTCCGGCGGCGAATGTGCCGTCGATGTGCTCGACGGCCTCGCGGGCCTGACGGGCGGTCTCCTCATCGCCGAAGTGCTCGGCGCCCTCGGCGAGCGCCAGCAGCAGCTTGCGAGCCTCGTCCTGCTCGGCGAGTTGGGTCGCGAGATCCTCGGAGGGCGGTTCGATGTCGGTCAGGACCTCGGGCCGGCCGGGATGCCGGTGGCCGTCGAGATACGGCCCCAGATAGCGCCCGGCGATCTTCGACTGGGGTGAGAAGAGCGGGGAGAAACTGGCCGCGGACCGGCCGTCGGCGCCGGAGCTGAGATAGACGGGCGCCTCGCCGGTCAGCAGCTGACCGCGCAGCACGGGGCGGAAGGGCGTCGGCTCGAGCGCGGCTCCGAAGACCGCGGCGATGTCCTCCGCGGCGGCATCGGCCTGCTGCGTCGCCAGGCCGCCCTGCTTGATCGGGAAGGAGACGTTGTCCCCGGCGGCCCACACGCCGTCGAGACCCGCCACCCGGCAGTGCTCGTCGACCGGGATGAACCCCGCTGGATCTGATGGTAGGCCGGGTAGCGGCCGGCCCTCGATTTGGGCCAGTGCGATCACCCGGTCGGCCGCCACGCTGTCGCCGCCGACGAGCAGCAGGCGGCCGCCCTGGAGCCGCTCCGCAGTCGCGCCGGGCCTGAGCGCGATCCCGCGCTCGGTCAGCAGCTCGCGGAGCAGGCGCACGCCCGCCGGGCCGAAGGCCTCGAGCGGCTCGTGCTCGGGCGTCACGATCGTGAGCTCCACATCCATCCCGTGCCGCGCAGCGTGAGCCTCGGTCAGCAGGGCAAGCTCATACACCGGCAGCGGCCAGCCCACCGCGGGCGGGGCGGCGAACGCGATCCGTCCGATCCGGCCCTCCTCGAGCTCGTCCAGGACATGCTTGACGGCCGGGCTGTCGCTCGGTCCGGCAAAGCTGACCGCGCCACCGAGCCAGGCCACGCCGCGCGCCCCGATCGCGATCAGGAGCGCGTCATAGGGCAGCTCGGTCCCATCCTGGAGCACGACCATCGATCGCTCGGGCTGGACGACGTCCACGACGCCCAGGCGCAGGTGCGCGGCGTGCTCGCGAGCGATCGCCTCCAGATCGAGCCGGCGGGCCTCGCTGAACCAGAACGGCTCGCCGACCGCCAGCGGCCGAAACACGAATTCGCGGCTGGGCGCGACAATCTGGATCGCCGGCCGGCCCTCGAGCAGCGCCCGCAGCGCGAGCAGCGCCTCCAGCGACGCCACGCCCCCACCGGCGATGAGGACGCGGGGGTGGTGCACCACCGGCTTCTTGGCCTTCCGACGGGCGTGGTCAGAACGTGCAGTCATCACCAGCGAAGCTTACGGCGATCTGCCGATGTCGCCCCTGTGTTCAGGGCTGCCTATCGCGAGCGCCGACGCGCTCGGATGTCCATAGAAGCCGCTGGAGGGCCTGGCGCGACGGTTACGGCGCCAACCTAGCCTGGGAGGCAGCCGGCCATGGCAGTCTCCGGCTCCCACGCAGCGATCTGTCCGGGCGCCCTGAGCGCCTCCTCCCGATTGGTCGCGGCGGCCAGCCGTGCTGGGCAGCCGCCAGCCGGCGCCGGGCTCGGCGGAGGTGGTAGAGGTCGGGGTAGCAGTCAATGATCACAGCGTGATCCCCTCGGGCAGCAGACCCACTGCACGTCGAGCGATGCCACTTTCGTCGTGGCGAGACGCTCCGACGTCAGCACGATCGACCGCGAGACGGTCGCGTCGGCCGGAGCAGCACTTCCCGAGATCAAGCAGGTCATCCAGGTTGCAGCCCGACAGCACCTGTGCCTGAAGCTTGCGCCGTGAAGCCGCGCAATACGAACGTGTGGGACCGGCAATCGGTGGAAGACCGGGCTTCTGACCGACGCCGTCTGCTGACTGCGCGTCAACTCCAGGCGGCGCACCCCACGCACGCGCGCCAACCAGACGATCTGCTGGCTTCTACCTGTATCGACTTGCGGCGACGGCACGACCCGGCCTCCTGCAGCGCTCATGCTTTCCAAGGCGCAGTGACACTCTTCGCTGGACGGTGAAGAGCGCCGCTTCTGCTCACAGCGGAAGCGAGCCCCTCGCCCTCCGGGCGCGCTCGCTTATGACTGCTCCTTCTCGATCAACTGGGAAGCGACTTTCAGCTGGCTCGAATGCTTACTCCGTCTGATGGGACACGGCGTGCGGTCGGCGTTGTGACGCGTTCTTGACAAGTCGTGATCGGTCGGAGTAGCTTTTGGCACGTATAGATAGGTTGGGTCGGGCGTTTTCGGGGCTTGAGGCGTTGCGGTTGCCGGTCTTTGGTCTGAGGCGCGCCATGGTCGCGCTCGTCGTCGTTGGGACCTGCATGGCGTTGGGTGTGGGATCGTCGCGGGCGGCTCAGGTGAGCTTCAGCGAAACCTCCAGCATCCCTCTCTGCGACGGCACGTCGGAATGCGGAATGGGAACAGTTGACACCAACCCGACTGGAGGCGCTCTAGCTGCGCTCACCGGCCACGGCAGTCTTGATCTGGTGATCGCGCAGCCCGTTGGTGTTGCCGTGATGGTCAACGATGGTGGGGGCGTCTTCTCCGATCCGCAGCTTGTTCCTGGCTCACCAGCGCCGGCAACCGACGTTGCCGCGGGTGAGCTCCAAGGGCAGGGACTAACCGACGTGGTCGTCGGCACAGCAAGCGGGATCACGATTATGCGCAGCGACGGTCATGGCGGTCTGGAGCCCGAGCAGAGCATCGACCTCGGCGGCAGCGCAACTGACATCAACATCGTCCCGCTGAATGGCCACGGCGAGCCCGACATTGTTGCCCTTGTCCAAACGGCTTCCGGTGGCGCGTATGTTGTGGTGCTGCTCAATCGGGGCGGGGGACGATTCTCCGCCCCGCTCCGGATAAACACGGGCGGGAACCCGAGCAGTCTGGCGGTTGCCGACATGAATCACGATCGGATCCCCGATCTGATCGTGAGCGAGTATCCGTACATTTCAGTTCTACTTGGCGAGGGGTCCGGACGATTCGCACAGCCGCGCGAGACAGCTTTGAGTCCTTTGGGGGCGGGGACTGAGATCTACATCGGTGATCTGGACGGAGACGGCAATCTCGACGCGCTCGTCGGCGGCTATTTGTATCCGGGCGACGGCAAGGGCGATCTCGGCTCCCCCGTCTTCGTGTTCAACGCGGGTGGAGGGGAGTCTGTCGACGCGCTCGCCGACTTCACTGGGGACGGACACCTCGACATCGCGACCTACGACTCAGTGATTCTTGGCAACGGCGACGGCACGTTCCAGCCGCCCGTTCCAATTCCGAGCCCCGGTACGCCACCCCGAGTCGGCCCAGACCAGCTCATCGCCAGTGACCTCAACGACGACGGCCGTCCAGACCTCATACGTCTCGAACAATTCCACGAGAGTGGGCGGCCCTTTGTCGGAAATGTAGACGTGCTCATCAACACGACTCCGTAACCGTTGCACTCGCTCGTCACCCAGACGCCGACCGGTGGCCTGAGCGACCAGCCTCTTCCGTACAGGGCGCGACAAACAGCAGCGGATCACGCTTGTCTTCCCCACGTGCTGACTCTGGTCGAGCACCGAGACTGCTGGATCTCGATCATTGCGGCAGGTCGCTCCGTAGTTCCGCGCTGCATCAGCGCATCTATCTGCTGATGGGGCGTCGGCCTCGGGGCGCGACCATGAAGGGTGTGGAGAAACGAGCTTGATGATCCGATCCGACCGCCGGAGGCGGAG
>DASPPG010000296.1:0-7840 GCA_035625625.1 Solirubrobacteraceae bacterium | reverse complement strand
GACCTCGTGGAGCACATGGCCCGAAAGTTTGGCCCTATTTTGGCCCTATGGATCGACGGTGGGTTGGCGCCGCGCACCGGCTCAAGCTGCCACGCAAACCCGGTCACAACGAAATTTCCGACTGACGGGTCGCGTGCGACGTCAACACAACCAAATCCGCTTGACCCCAGTAAGTAGCGGTAACGCGTCTTCCCACGTCTCGGGCAGTCCTCGGCTCTCTGGTGACCGCGCATGACGTTCGCATGCATGCAGGTCGTTCACCAGCGCGCATGACGTGTGGTCCCAAACTGGTCCCCAAACACGCTGCTGCCTCGGCCATCGAAGTCGACGCAAAGGACGGATAGCAATGTGACGCACTTTATGACACACTTGCGGTATGGCCGCGAGATTCTCATCCCCCGTGGTGCGGCGTGGTCAAGTGCCGCTGACCCAGCAGGACATCGAGGCGCTGCAAGAGGTGCTTTCCCACCCCAGCGAACGCGAGTTCCTCGCGAGCCACGACTTGTTGCCCGCTGTCGGCGATGTGAGTGAGAGCGTCGTCCTGCATGCATTGGTCGAAGTCGGGATCAAGGCCGTCCGGGACGCACGTGACGCGGCGGGCTATGCGCTGCTCGCCGCGGATCCCGAATACCAGAAGGACGTCACCAACACGCGTAGTCGGCGAGCGCTGCGACGGCGTCCCCGGCACGCAGACGACGCGTGATCGAGGGCCAGTTTTACCGCGGGGTGATCTACTCCGCCTATCTTGAACACGTAGGCGACGAGAAGCTCTATGTGGTCGTATCGAATAATGGGCGAAACCGCAGTCTGGACACCGCGCTCGCAGCACGAATTACCACCTCACGCAAACCGCAGATCTCTTCCATAGTTCCAATTCAGCCGGGAGAACCAGTCCACGGGAGCGTGCTCTGCGACGATATTGAGCTGCTATACCCGGAGGATGTGCGGAATTCCCCCGGAGCCTTCTCGCCGGCCATGATGCGCCGAATTAATGACGGGCTCCGGGCGGCGTTTGGGCTCTAACGCCCTCCGGCCAGCTGTCCCTCGACTGGTGAGACGAGCCCGGGGTATCTAGCGCAACTAGCGCTCGATCACCCAGGTCGGCGGAAAACTCACCGAGGGCAATCCCAAGAGCGCAGCGGGCCGCCGTTCTGTGCCGATCCCGGAACGCCTGATGCCGATACTGACCGCGAGGCTGCGCGGGCGTCGCGCGGGCGAACCGGCGATCAGCTCGCCGCAGGGCTCTCGGCTCGGCCTCAAGAACTGGAAGCGGTCCGTCCGCTGGCGCCACACCATCGCCGAGATCGGTCGGCCCGCGCTCCGGGTGCACGACCTGCGTCACACGTATGCGTCCCTGGCGCGCCGGGCCGGCGCGGATCTGCGTCTCCTCCAGAAGACGATGGGCCACGCATCGATCATGGTGACCGCGCACATCTATGCCGACCTGTACGACGACGAACTCGACCACATCGCCTCAGCACTCGACGGCCTCGACGACCTTCCGACACATCGCGCCTGAGAGTTTTGGCCGTATTTTGGCCCTATAGATCTCAAGCTTTCGCCGCCGGTACATGAAGCCCCGGAACCAGATGTTCGAAATGCGAAAATGCTGTGTGGTCCCGGCTGGGATCGAACCAGCGACCTTCCGCGTGTGAAGCGGAGTTTTGGCTTACACTGATGTGTTTCAGCTGGTCAAACCGGTAGTAGTTCCCTTTACTGGCCCTGTTGGACTAACTCATCCGCCGCTTTGGCCGCATATTGGCCGCATGGCTTGGGCGATCCAGGTTCGAGGACCCCAGCAGACGATGGCGCCTTGTCTTTCGGTTTCAGCCCATCCAGCGACTGCGCAAGGTTGGCCGGCTCATGCGCTGCCATCGTGTGCCTTCAGGGCTGCGGCGAGCTGTTCAGCCTCGGTGCTCGGCAGGCGGCCGGTGCCGCGAAAAGGAAATCGTCATGGTGCAAGACCAGGACGGCCACTTCCCCGGCCCCTGGTTCTGAAGCGTTTAGCTCCAGCCGAACGCCTGCGGAACCATGTAAAGCCCGAAGCCCATGACGATGAGACAAAGGACGCGGGTGGTGTATTTGTACAGCCCGCGCATGCGCCACTGCTCGGGGAGCGCGCGAGCTTCCAGCGCCAGCAGCAGGCCCAGCACGATGGGTAGCAGCAGTGCATTCATCACTTCGACGTCCACGGCCAGGTTCACCAGGTCGACGCTGACCAACACAAGCGCAGCGCCGACGAGGTGGGCGAGCGCATAGGTGATGTAGAACTTGGCGGTGGCGCGGTTGGGTCGCTCGTTGAGGGTGTGTCGCCACCCGAAGACCTCCGAGAGTCCCCACGCCCCGGCGAGGGAGGCGACGATTGCGGCGACGAGCGCCGCGCCGAGCATTCCCAGACCGAACAACACGGTGCCGCCGACGTGGCCCAGGTATGGGGTGAGCGCAGTGGAGATCTGGCCGACGGTGTCCAATGTCGCCTCGCCGTTGTGTGAGCCGATCGTTGAGGCGATCGTGACCACCACCGCGATCATGATCAGTTGGGTCAACACCGCGCCGGTGGCGGTGTCGTGGCGGGCCTGGCGGATCGTGGCCAGCGACAAGTGCTTATCGACGACCGCGCCCTGCTGATAGAAGATCATCCACGGCATGATGACCGCGCCGACGTTGGCCGCGACCAGCAGCAGGTAGGACGAGTTGCCCAGGGGCATCGACTTCAGGCCGTCCAGGAGGGCTTTCGGGTCGGGCCGGGACATGACCATGGCGACCAGGAACGCCAATTCGGCCGCGCCGATGGCGAGGCCGATGCGTTCGACGCGCCGGTAGCTACCGGTCAAAGCCAATCCCAGCAGCGCCGTGGTCGCGACGGGGACGCTCACCCCGCGTGAGACACCGAAGAGTTCGCCGACCCCGGCGACGCCTGCGAACTCGGTGAGCAACGCGCCGATCGCCGAGGCGAACAAGGTGAACGCCGAAATCCACGCCCAAAAGCGGCCGAACCGTTCTCGGATCAGCGCGCCGTGTCCGCGCCCGGTGACCATGCCCAGCCGCACGGTCATTTCCTGCACGACATAGAGGATCGGCATCAAGATGAGCTGCGGCAGGACCATCCGATAGCCCCACTGAGCGCCGGACTGCGACGCCGTAATCAGCGATCCCGCATCGGTGTCGGCCAGCATCACCACAAGACCCGGACCCCAGACCGTCAACAGTCCCCACCGCAGCCACCGGCCACGACGCGACACCGACGACTCGTCGACTGCGTCCGCCAGTGGTGTGGTTGTATCGGTCACCCTCGACAACTCCTTCGTGCGATGGCCGCGTTCTCGCCAGCTGAACCGTGGCTAATAAACTTAGCCTCTCCTAACCCACGATCGCCACCGGCCCGGTTTAACGGTCGACCAGCCGAAGGCGATCCCGATGTCCTCGGCGCGAACGCCTAAACCGCGCGGCAATGGGACGTCTGAGA
The DNA here is from genome assembly GCA_035625625.1 of Solirubrobacteraceae bacterium. Classification (GTDB taxonomy): domain Bacteria; phylum Actinomycetota; class Thermoleophilia; order Solirubrobacterales; family Solirubrobacteraceae; genus Palsa-465. Next base: position 4,374 of record DASPPG010000296.1, on the reverse strand, counting down.
CGTCGTGATCCGGCTCGAATCGGTTGCCTGCGGATGGGCCAACGCCAGGACTTCTGATCTAGCGGCTAGCCGACCTTGATTCGGGCCCGTTCGGAATGTCCCCTGCCGAGTATTAGTCCGGCAAGAATGAGTAGCCCAACCAGCCACGCGAATCCCATTAGCAATGGCCCGGTTTCGTCGAAGTGTGCGGTTAGCCCGGTGTCGAACAGCACCTTCGTCACGCCGTATCCCGGGAGGAATCTAGCCCACTCTTGGGGTTCGGGGCGCAGCATCGGGCTTTGGATGATTCCTAGATCGAGGAAGGGGATCAAGAAAGCCACGAACACCCCGGCAACCTTGCCCACTAGCGGTCCGACGATGACGCCGACGAGCGCGTAGGTGGCGGCGACCAGTAGGTTGGCAGCCGCGTATCCGGCCCATTGCTTGGCGTCGAAGACTGTCGCGGTGACCGCCATTGTGGCCACCGTGATCACGATGGCCGCGACTGCCACGACGCCGAGCCTGGCGGCCAGCACAGCCCCGGTGCGGTAGCCGGCCAGCCGCAGCCGGCGGTCGCCGCCAGCGGCGTCGACCACCACGAACAAGCCCACCAGAGCCGCCAACGCCCCGATGGCGATGGGGGCCATGACCCCGGCATGCACATCCGGGAACCAGTGGCTGGTTTCGCCGATGAAGACATTTTTGACGCCTTCAAGGACTCCATCGACGAGTTTTACACCCAACACCATTTGCGCTCGCTTGCTCGATTGTGGCCGCCCGAGACAGTAGACGGGTTCGTGAGCGACCCTGTTCCGCAGAACTTTCCGCCTGGACCGGAAGCGCCCACGGCGCTGGTTGTGCGGGCCAGCTTTGGGCCAAAGAGCCTCAAGTTGCGAGTGGACGGGCAGGTCGTTAGGGAGATTCACACCCAGGGGGTGCCGCTGCCGCCACCGGTCGCGACGGAGCTGTGAGCGCATCGAAGGGGGCTTCGAGACTCGTGATCGCGAGCGGCGTCGCGCCTACGCCGCCACGTCCAGGCTCGTGAGCCCGCGCAGCACCGGATTCGCCCGGTACACCGGCCGGTCCTCCACGAGCGAGAGCCCCGGGAACCGCTTCGTCAGCGCGTCGAACGCGAGCTGCGCCTCGAGCCGCGCGAGCGGCGCCCCGAGGCAGAAGTGCGTGCCGAACCCGAACGCGAGGTGCGGGTTCGGGTCGCGCGCGAGGTCGAGCTGGTCGGGGTCCTCGAACGTGTCGGGGTCGTGGTTCGCCGAGCCGATGCTCACCAGCACGAGCGAGCCCTCCGGGATCACCTGGTCGTCGATCGCGACGTCTTCAAGCGCGACGCGCACCGTCGCCTGCACGGGCCCGTCGTAGCGGAGCAGCTCTTCGATCGCGGTCGGGAGCAGCGCGCGCTCGTTGCAGAGCCGCTTCCACTGATCGGGCTCGCGCAACAGGGCGAGCGTGCCGTTGCCGATCAGGTTCGTCGTCGTCTCGTGGCCGGCGAGCAGCAGCAGGTTGCCGGTCGCGAGCAGCTCGGCGTCGGTGAGCGCGTCGCGCTCCTCCTGGGCCGCGATCATCGCGCTGATCAGGTCCTCGCGCGGGGCGCGGCGGCGGGCAGCGATGATGTCGGCGAGGTAGTCGAAGATCTGGCGCGCCGCCTCGGTGCCGGTCGCGCGCGCCTCCGCGCTCGGCGACGCGAAGCCGTTGATCATCGCGCTCGACCACTGACGGAACTGACGGTGGTCCTCGACCGGGACGCCGAGCAGCTCAGCGATCACGATCGCCGGGAGCGGCTCGGCGACGTCGTGGATCAGGTCGAAGGTGCCCTTGGCCTGCGCCTCGTCGGCGAGCTCGCGGACGATCGCCTCGATGTGGCCGCGCAGCGCGGCGATGCGCTTGGGTGTGAAGGCCTTGTTGACGAGCTTGCGGATCCGCGTGTGGTCGGGCGGGTCCATGATCAGCATCGAGCGCATGCCAGTCGCGCTCTGGCGCAGGAACTCCGGCATGCGGTCGAGGTTGTCGCGCATGAGCGGCGCGCGCAGGCGCTCGACCGAGAAGCGCGGGTCGCGCAACACCGAGTGGACGTCGCGGTAGCGCGTGAGCATCCACATGCCGGGGCCGGTGTAGTTCGGGACCGGCACCTCGAGCACGGGCCGCACGGTGCGGATCACGGAGTAGATCGGGTAGGGGTTCTCGAGCGAGCCGGCGCTGCGCAGCGGCAGGAACAGGTCGAAGTCGCCGGAGCCGTCAGAAGAAGGATGGGGTGACGACCGATCGGGAGAGGGCGCGGAGCGCTGCCAGGCACGAGACGTCATGGCGGGATCCTCCGGGCGAGCGCAGTGTTGAGAATGACCGACTGACCGGCCACAATAGCATCGTGCCCACGATCGCCTCAATCGCGCGCGACGCGTTCTACGAGGCCCGCCGGTCCGACCTGGCCGCGCGTCGCCCTGAAGCTCTGGGCCCAGCGGGGCATCGCCCAGACCTCGGTCGAGACGATCGCCCGCGAGGCCGGGATCGCGAAGGGCACCCCCTATCTCGACTTCGATAGCAAAGGCGCGCTGCTGCTTCGTGATCCGGCACTTTCGAGTCGTCCGAGTCCTGCGCGTGGCGCTCGCGGTCGTGCGCGTCCTGCCCCGCTACCTGCTGCTCCTGGCGCGCGATCGCACCGCTCGCTGGTCGACGACCGACGCCGACTGGCAGCGCGCGCACCGCGCGGCGGCCCGCGAGATCAAGCGCGTCGCGCTCTCGCTAGCCGGCGCCTTCACGAAGGCCGCCCAGATCCAGGGCGCACGGGCCGACTTCTTCCCGGCGCCCTTCATCGAGGAGCTGAGCCAGTTCCATGACGCGGTGCCGCCGCGGCCCTTCGAGACGCTGCGGCCGCTCGTCGAGCGCGACCTCGGCCGCCCGCTCGACGAGGTCTTCGCGACGATCGACCGCCGGGCCCTCGCCGCCGCTTCGTTGGCGCAGGTGCACCGCGCGACGCTGCGCGACGGCAGCCAGGTCGTCCTGAAGATCCGCTATCCCGAGATCCCGAGGATCATCCCGCTCGACCTCGGCATGCTGCGCCGCGTCGTCGGGATCGTCATGCTCGTGCAGCGGCGCATCGACCTGCGAGCGCTCGTCACCGAGGTGACGCGCTTCATCGAGCTCGAGCTCGACTTCCCGCGCGAGGCGCGCTCGACCGAGCGGCTCGCGAAGAACCTCACCGACATCCCCTTCGTGGTCGTCCCCCGCGTCCATCCGGAGCTGTGCGGCGACAACGTGATCGTGCTCGAGTACCTGGAGGGCATCCAGGTCGCGCGCACGAAAAAGCTTGTCGCGGCAGGCCACAAGCTCGCGGAGATCGCGCGCAAGATCGGCGCGCTCTACGGCACGATGATCTTCGAGCAGGGCTTCTTCCACGGCGATCCGCACCCCGGGAACCTGCTGATCCTGCCCGACGGCCGGATCGGCCTCCTCGACTTCGGCTTGGCCAAGGAGCTGCCGCCCGGCTTCGCGCGGCTCGTCGCGACAATGATGGTCTCGTCGATGATCGGCGACTCGCGATCCGCGTTCGCCGCGGCCGAGCAGCTCGGCTTCGACGTCGCCTCGATGAAACCCGAGAACCTGCGCTCGCTGATGCTGATGACGATCGGCGACAGCGACACCGAGGCTGGCTTCTTCGAGATCCTGGGCGAGACGAGCCTGCGCAAGATCCCGGAGGACTTCGCGCTCGTCGGGCGCACGCTGATCCTGCTGAACGGGCTCTCGCACCGGCTTGCGCCCGGGCGCCGGCTGATCCAGGCCGAGCTGCTGAAGCACCTCGCCGCGGGCGCGGCCCGGGCAGACGGCGACGAGCCGGTCCCATCGGCCAGCGCGGATAATTCGGCCCGCAAGCCCGCGTAGTCCTGAGGTTCGGCGGGGGTATCCGTGGCCACGACGTTCAGGGTTGCTGGTCGGGTGATGAAATGCCCGGGTGGGCAACTAAAGTTCGAGACCGTATCCACGGTGAGCACGGCGGTTGCGCTCGCGGTCACGACGCTGGTGGCTGGTAGCGGTGATGCGTTGGTAGGCGGTTTCGCGGGCGTGGGTTTGGGCCTCGTGCTGGCGCCAAGCCTGCGCACGGGCAGCGCAGCGTTGGTCGTTGCGGTCGAGTGAGGCCGCCACGGCGGCGGGCAGGAGCTTGCGGTCGGTGCGTGCGGCGACGGTGTGCATGGTGCGGACGCGGTCATCGTCGGCCACGATCATCCGAAAGTGCTGCGCGGCGGCGTATTTGGTGCCGCGGTGCATCTGGTGGATGCCTGTGTCGGCTTCGTGGTGTTGGTCGGCTTCGTTGGTGACAGCTGGGTAGATGGCGAGGTGGTTTTCGTCGCGGGCGCGGGTCATGCCGACGTAGACCATCGCGCGGCTGGC
>DASPPG010000295.1:0-3147 GCA_035625625.1 Solirubrobacteraceae bacterium | reverse complement strand
GGCCGCAGGGACGAGCGCGCAGCGCTTGACGGCAAGCCGGAAGCCGCTACCCCAGCCTGACATTTGACACAGGACGTCTATGACGCGCTGGCCCGAACCGAGTTAGCACCCGTCCCGCGCCCACTGCGCCTGGTGTGGGAATGCGGCCATGGTGCCGTCGTGCCCGCCAGGGCTACACGGCAGAAGCTGTGGGCGACATCCTTGATCAGACCGGCGGTCTCCCGGGAGCGGCGAAGACGACCCTTTCGCTGTTTGAGGCGGTAGCTCGATTGCGATGAGCCGCTTAGCGGTGTTACCGTTCTGGGGGATGGCTGAGGTCATCGGTGGTGGTAGCGGTCGGAATGCGACTCACCCGACGTCGGTGGTCTCGGCGGGTCGCGAGCCGAATCGATGGGCGGTGCTGGCCCTGCTCGGCGTCGCGCAGCTCATGGTGGTGCTGGACGCGACGATCGTGACGATCGCGCTCCCTTCGGCCCAGAAGGCGCTGCATTTCTCGACCGAGAGCCGGCAGTGGATCGTCACCGCCTACGCGCTGGCGTTCGGCAGCCTCCTGCTGCTGGGCGGGAAGCTCGGTGACCTGTTCGGGCGGAAGTGGACCCTGATCGGCGGCCTGGTCGGGTTCTCGGTGGCTTCGGCGATCGGCGGACTGGCGCAGTCCTTCGGCGTGCTCGTAGTCGCCCGCACGCTCCAGGGGGCATTCGGCGCACTGCTGGCGCCGTCGGCGCTGGGGTTGCTGACGGTGACGTTCGAGGGGTCTCCTGACCGGCCTACGGCGTTCGGGATCTTCGGTGCGATCGCCGGCGGCGGCGCTTCGCTCGGCTTGATCCTCGGGGGCGCGCTCACGCAATTCCTCTCGTGGCGGTGGTGCCTGTACGTCAACCTCGTGATCGCCGTGCCTACAACGATCGTGGCGCTACGCCTACTGGTCAATCACCGTGCTCCAGAGAGGGAGCCGATCGACATTCCCGGGGTTCTCACCTCGGCGCTGGGCCTGTTCGCCCTGGTCTACGGGTTCTCTAACGCCGAGACGCACTCCTGGAGCGCGACCGCCACGATCGTGGCGCTGGTCGCGAGCCCCGTCCTTTTGGCGTCTTTCGTGCTGATCGAGCGCCGGGCCAAGCATCCGTTGCTGCCGCTGCACATCATCTGGGACCGTGCCCGCGGCGGGTCGTACACAACGCTCTTCCTGACCGGCGCGGGGATCTTTGCCGTTTTTCTGTTTCTCACCTACTTCCTGCAGGCGCAGAAGGGCCTGTCGCCGCTCACCACCGGACTGGCGTTCCTCCCGCTCACGCGGCTCTGGTCGTCACCTCGACCACGGTGCAGACCCGCGTGATCCAACGCACCGGGGTCAAGCCGGTGGTACTCGTTGGCACGACCCTCGCGGCGATCGGGATGTTCCTCTTCACGCGTCTGACGCCCAGCTCCAGCTACGCCAGCGATGTCCTTCCCGGGCTGATCATCTTAGGCGTCGGGATGGGGAGCATCTTCGCGCCGGCGTTCTCGACGGCAACTCTGGGCGTGGAGGGACGCGAGGCAGGCGTCGCCTCAGCGATGGTCAACACCTCACAGCAGATCGGCGGCTCGGTCGGCACCTCCCTGCTGAGCACGATCTTCGCCAGCGCCGTCACCAGCTATACGATCGGTCACGTCCACACGCCCGACCTAGCCAACGTCGCCGCTGTTCACGGCTACACCACGGCGTTCCGGTGGTCGGTCGGGATTTTCGTCCTCGGCTTCCTTCTCGCGTTGGTGATCCTGCCCGGCCGGTGCCCGGCGCGCGCGCCCACGGTTAGGTCGGCGCTCGCGCGTCACGCGATCGGCAACTGCCACGACTTCGAGCCTGTGGATGACGCCCCCCAGGCGGTTGGCGCTACGACGGGTGCTGCGGGGCGATGAGGACGGGCCGCTTGGTGTGTGCCGCGAGTGAGTGGGAGACGCTGCCGAGGAGAGCGCTCCCGACGGGACCCCGGCCCCGTTGGCCGCAGACCACCAGTCCGGCGTCGATCTCCTGGGCGATCTCATCGATCGTCTTGTTCACTGATTCGGTGGCTTCCGCGGTGCGTGCCGAGGCGTTGTAGCCGCGCCGGCGGGCACCCGCCGCGCCCTCTTCGGCGAGTTTTTTCGCGATCGCCTCTTCTTCCTCGTCGATCTCGCCTTCGTTCGGTACGGCGACTAGGAACGAGCCGGCTCGGGCCAACTGCACCGCCGCGCGCGTCCACACAACCAACACCACGGCATCGGCCGGCTTGATCAGCTCGGCCGCGGCAGTCAGCGCCGTCTTTGAGCCGTCCGATCCGTCGTAGCAAAACAACACCGGCTTATTCACACTCAGCCTCCTTCGGCGGCATCACGCGGTCCTATTGGCAGGCTACTGCTGGTCGTTCGGTTCGAGTCGGGCGCGCCGATCTCGACCGCCTTCCACTAGTGGGGCCAGCGGATCTTGCTCGTCCGCCGCGTCCCGACGCTGTCGCTGATCCTTGGCGCAGCGATCACCGCGGCCGGCCTAACGGTGTTGCTGGTCGTCTCCCCGTGTTGGTTATCGGCCCAGCTCACATCGAGGGTCCACCAGTTCGGGCCGATTGGCGTGACGTCGTGCTCGCCTCCTGGCAGCTCGTGCTCAGCCAGATCGTGCTCGCCGGCACGCTCGCCGGCGCCGCGATCGTCAACCACCTCCACGCACCCACGAACGGAACGCCATGAACACCAACTCGGACGGCGTCGATCCTCAGCTGTAACGGATCCTGCTCCCCGCGCTGGAAGCACGCCCGTCGCGGACGATCGCTCCAACGTCAAAGACACCGCCGGCGCGCGCGATTGGAATAGCGACCCGACGATCATGGCGATCTACGCGGATCCCGCCGTCCGATTCGCCCACCACGAGGCGTCTCGGATCGAGCCCTGCGGCCGATACGTGCACCGTGCGGGACCAAACGCAGACTGCCGCTTACACACGAAGTTGAAGGCGCGTGACGATGCCGCCGAAGGCGCCGCAGGGCACCCCCTTTCCCACACCAGGCGCAGTGGGCGCGGGACGGGTGCTAACTCGGTTCGGGCCAGCGCGTCATAGACGTCCTGTGTCAAATGTCAGGCTGGGGTAGCGGCTTCCGGCTTGCCGTCAAGCGCTGCGCGCTCGTCCCTGCGGCC
>DASPPG010000294.1:0-2845 GCA_035625625.1 Solirubrobacteraceae bacterium | reverse complement strand
CGGGAGTGTGTCGGGTAGGCGGGAGGCGCCGCACGCCGCACGGCAAAGCCGACTGGCGCCGGTTTCCTCCCGCCCCCCTATCAACCGGACGTTGGGTTCTCCCCAGTCCGGCTGGAAGCAAGCGCCTATCAGCGGCAGCATTCCCCCGCCCACAGCCGCGACGGGCTCACCGACCAGCCCGAATGTCGCGGCTGCGCGCAGGGTTGGCCTGCCGCCTTCGCCGCCGCCGCAGGACATGGCCGTGAGGCACGCAGCCTGACCGGCACTGTGCCCCGGCGCGTGATAGCCCATTGCGGGCACTACGCCAGACCTTTCCTGCAAACGGCGGCCACGCTTGCCCAGAGGCCCTTCGCTCGGGCGAGGTTGTGTTGTCCTCGCCGTCATCGCTACTACGGCCTCAGCCGCCAGTCTCCATGCCTCCCGACGATTTCCCGTTTTGCGGTTATACGCCGGGTCTTTGCCATATGGTCGGGTCTTGGCTGGCATGGAGACCTTCCCCGCTTTGCGTCATCGATCCTTCGCTCGGTGCCACCGCCCATACGCCGGGGAGCCCTGCGGGTGCATGCGTCCGATTCCTTCCCCGCAGACGCTGGCCTTCGCCTTCCTCCGAAAGGCTCGGCGCTCCCAAAACCACAGCTGGCTTTGAGCGCTCCCAACGGGAGCTCTTGGTGGACACGGTAACGACGCTGCAGCGTTCGCTTGATGCTGCGGCCCCGAGCGTTGCTCGCCCCCTGGACCAACCGACCTCGACCAGAATCTGGCCGGGCCGCCGGGACTTGTACTTCCGGGCTTGCACGCGAGGGGGTCGCCCCCCGAGCGCGCCGGATATAACTACCTGGGCACATCGGACATCTCCCAGGGCGGGACTCGCACCCGCTGGATCGGTGCGTTTACGGGCTGCACCGGAGGAACCGTGTAAGGCTGACCGAAAGGACTGGTCATGCCTTCATCTTCTGTTCGTAGTTCCCATAACTCTGCACCGGTGGATCTCGTTGCTGAGGGTCGTGAGCTGGATCGTTGTGATTGTTCGAACGAGGAGCGAAGCGAGCCTTGCGGGCGAGCGAAGCGATCCCCTGATGTCGAGCGGCGAGAGTCGTTGCCGGGGTTGCCGGGCGGGCGAGCGCTCGGCGAGGTGGAGCCTGACATCTCCGATGAGGTGCTCGATGCGCTGCTCGCCGGCGCGAGCACCGCAGAACAGATCGCGGGCCCGGATGGGCTGCTGGCCCGCCTCACCCGCCGGCTGCTGAACCGGGCGCTTGAGGCGGAGCTGACCGCGCATCTGGGCTACGAGGCGGGGCAGGCGCCGCTGGGCGGAGCCGGTAACTCGCGCAACGGCCAGCCGCCCAAAACGGTGATCACCGACCAGGGGCCGTTGAGGATCCGCTCGCCGCGGGATCGCAAGGGCACGTTCGAGCCGCAGATCGTCAAGAAGCGCCAGACCCGCTGGGTCGGGTTCGACGAGAAGGTGATCAGCCTCTACGGCCGCGGCCTGACCGTCCGCGAGATCCAGGGGCACCTGCAGGAGATCTACGGGACCGAGGTCTCGCCGGATCTGATCTCGAAGATCACCGACGCGGTGCTCGAGGACGCCAAGGCGTGGCAGAACCGGCCGCTGGAGCGGCTGTATCCGATCGTCTACCTGGACGCGCTGGTCGTCAAGGTCCGCGAGGGCCAGGCGGTCAGAAACTTCGCCTGCTACGTCGCGATCGGGGTCAACCTCGACGGCGAGCGCGACGTGCTCGGAACCTGGTTTCAGCGCACTGAGGGCGCCAAATTCTGGATGCAGGTGCTGACCGAGCTCAAGCAGCGCGGCGTCGCGGATGTTCTGTTCTTCTGCGTCGACGGGCTGGCCGGGTTCCCGCAGGCGATCGAGGCGACGTTCCCGCACTCCACGGTGCAAACCTGCGTGGTGCATCAGGTTCGCAACTCGCTGAAGTTCGTCTCCTACAAGGACCGCAAGCAAGTCGCCGCCGATCTGCGCAGAATCTACACGGCCGCGAACGTCGACCACGCCGCCGACGAGCTCGAGGCGTTCGCCGCCAAGTGGGACGAGCGCTACCCGACGATCAGCCAGAGCTGGCTTGAGCGCTGGGAGCAGATCACCCCGTTCCTCGCCTACCCGCAGGACGTCCGGCGCGTGCTCTACACGACCAACTCGATCGAGGCGCTGCACCGTCAGATCCGCAAGATCATCAAGACCCGCGGGCACTTCCCGACCGAGGACGCCGCCCGCAAGCTGCTCTATCTGGCGATCACCAAGGCCGAGACCAAGTGGCGACAGGTGCTCCACTGGCACTCAGCGCTCGCGGCGTTCAAGATCCAGTTCCCCGACCGGATCCCCGACAGTGACATCTAGCGATCATCACCTGCCTGGTCTTCCCTCTTCCGGGGCTGGAGGCTGCCTGCGTGAGGGTGTCGCCCGCCGGCCACGGACGGCCGGCGGAATCGGGCCGGACGGGAATCATCACATCGACCGCAACCGCGAAGCGGCTCAGGCGAGAAACGCTTCACGCGCATGCGTCCACCCCCCCCGCCAGCCACAAACGGCTAACAGGGGCCCGACACAGCCCGGAACCGTACCACACCCACCACGCAATCAAGTGTCACACCGCCGATCGCAACATCAAATTTCACTATTGACATTATCCGCGTAACTGTTACACTCACATAGTCAGCTTACACGGAAGAACTGACACCCTCCAAGCTCAAGACGCGCCTGTCCAAGGGCGAGAAGACTGCTCGCAAGCGGATCGCAGAGATCGTCGCCGTGTACGAGCTCACCCCCGAGCCACGCACCGCGGCCGACATCCTGCCCGACCCCGACACCCCTGCGCCTGCCGCCCGG
>DASPPG010000293.1:0-24015 GCA_035625625.1 Solirubrobacteraceae bacterium | reverse complement strand
AAGCGCCCGTAGCTCAGCTGGATAGAGCGTCGGTCTACGGAACCGAAGGTCGGGAGTTCGAATCTCTCCGGGCGCGCTGATAAACCAGCTGGAAACACTGGGTTTTTCTATGGGGTAGGTAGCTGCCGAGGTGCCCTGGGGCAGCAAGGTGTAAACGGAAGTGCGAACAGAGCCCGCGGCTATGCCTGAGGAACGCGGCCCAGCCCACAATCCCACCAGTGCCGCTCGTCGCTGTCGACCCCGGAGCGGCGACCGGCCGCTCCCAGCCCGCCTCTGGCCATCTCCTCCAGGAAGGAGAGCAGGTCGCCGAGGCCATCGGTCGAATTCGGGTTGGTCACGCGCACCGGCACAAGCAGCTCGCTGGCGAGCACGACCGCGTTGACGGCGAGAAGCCCGTAGTTCGGCGGGCAGTCGATCAGCACGTGGTCGAACTCGTCGAGCTCGCCATCCAGTTGGCGGGGTAGAACCTCCACGCGGCGCTTGGCGGCGGCGAGGTTGAAACTCGGACGTCGCCCAGCCGCGGATCGCCGCCGACCACCGAAGGTGTCGAGCATCGAGCGAGCCCGTCAACCAGGCTGGCCGGTCGCGACTACCGTGCGGCGATTGGTTCGTCCGCGTTGCCTGCGAGCTTCTCCCTCATGGTCCAATCGAGCTTCCCGCGCCGCCAGCAGTACCGACGGCTGCGCCGAGCCGCTGCCAGCGGCGCCGCAGCAGTCGCGGCCGGCGCGGTGCCGATTATCGCCCTCGGCGACGGCGCGCCCGCGCTTGCTGGCGCGCTCGCGCTCGTCACGGTCGGACGGTGATCGACACGCGCCGCTGGCTGCGCCTCGCCAGCCGCAGCCGCCTCGGCGCCCGCTCCGAGCACGCGGTCCGCGCAGCACTGGCCACGCTCCAGGCAGAGGGCTGGCAACTTCGCCATTCGCTGCCCTATCGCGGGCACGGCGACATCGACAGCGTCGCAATCGCACCCACCGGAATGGCTTGCGTGATCGAAACCAAGACGCGAACCTTTCACGCCTCCCACCTCGCCAAGACCCGCGAGATGGCGGCATGGCTTTGCCGCCACCGTCGGCGCTGGTGCCGCGCGGGCGCGCTGGCGGTCCTGTGCGTTGTCCGTGCGAGGAGCCTCGAGCGCGTCGAGGACGACGTCCTGATCGTGTCGCTTGACCGGTTGGTGCCGGCGCTTCGAGTCCACGCGGGAACCTCGCCCCGCCCCAGGTTTCTCGCCGCGCGGGAATAAGACCGTTGATCGCCGCGCTTGCCTCCACCGGACCGACCGGTCGCATACGGGGGGCGAAAGCGATCGGGCCTCCGCAGCCACCGAGCTCCAATCGCCGCAAGTGGATCGTCGCCAAAGCGCAAGCAAGCTCGGCACCGGCGGAACATGAATGCGATCGTGCGAGTGATGAGATCCAGGCGCTCCCGACTGACCGAGGACGCGCCTCGAGCGCCCACCCGGTCGACGACTCCCGGGGCCAAAGCGGTTGCGCGGGATCGCCCATGCGCGCCACCGCATCGCGCCTGAAGCGATCACCCTTGGACGGCTGCCCTTCCGTGTCGAAACCAGAAGCGAACTGCGGTCGCGCCGACCGTGGATCGCCGCTCCCGACGCGCCGTCTTCCCGTAGCCCAAACCAGCCGCTCGTCACGACGTTTTCGCGCAAGGTGCAACGCCGGGCTTGACCCCTGCCTCGCAACTGCACCTAGGCAGAGGCAACCAGCGCGTCCGGCCTGAAGACACAGCATCGCATGCCCCTTCGCTCGCTCCCGTACCTTTCTCTGACAGCGGGCCGTAATCCGACGTAGACACGCTGCGGCCCCCTACGGATGGCAACGGGGCCTGGCAGATGCATGTGTAATGGTGCAACATCCAGGTTGCCCGGTAGAACGATCAGCGCGTCCTGGGCTCGCGCGCTGGGGACGAGGGCGCGGCGCGGCGGTGCGGCCCGTGCGGCTGCTCTCCAGTTGGGCGTTCGCCGAGTTGGGGCTGGCACGTCTCGGCCTCTACACAACCACAGACAACTACGCCTCCCAACGCCCGCGTAGCCGAGCGCTGCGGATTCACTCGCAAGGAAGTCCTGCCATCGGACGCGACGCACGATTGGCGGACCGTCGAGCTTGTCGCGTTCTCGTTGCTCGCCCGCGATTTGCCCTAGTCGGCCCGGTCACTCGCGCGGACGGCCCTACCCTGAGAGCATGAGCTGGGCACCACTTCCCGAACACGCCGTCTACCTCGACGACAAACAGCCTCCCGTCAGCCCCGAGTGGGAGTGGGTGCGAACCGTCAAGGCGTTCACCGACCGGATGGCAGCCGGCGACGTGCAGCACATCTCCCTCGACTTCAACCTGTCCTGCACCGACTACGGCCACTCAGGCCTTGACGCCGTCCGCTGGATGGCCACGACCGGCACCTGGCCGACCGCGAGCGTACAGCTGCACACCGGCGACTATCAGGGCCGCAAGCAGATGGCCGCGCTCATCACTTCAAGCGGCCTGTTCACCAGCCCCGAGGACCACCCGCTCGGCAAAATCTACCGCCGCCGCGGCTAACAGCACCCGAGAGACCGGAGACCCCGGCGCGGGCGTCAGCCTTCATCTACGCCGACCCCTCACGGCGTTTGCAGGGGGAGTTGTCATACCGACCTGCCGACGACCGAGGCAGATGGCAGCAGTCCCCGTGCGCTCTTAGCACCCGCCCCGGCCGCGTCCGGAAGACACGAGGGCGCCGTACGCGAACCGCCCGTGCGGCGTCCTGCCATGTGCACTCAAGTCCCCACCCCCTTTAGAAGAGTGTCGTCACCGTTCGGTCGGCTCCGCGGGTCAGTGCCTCTATTTGCCTCTCCGTCGGGTCTCGTTCCCGATCGTGCCCGGCGATGTTGCGAATGTCTCCGAGGCGTTGAGTGTCTGGCCTGCGCGGCGGAGGCAGCGGACCGTCGTGCGTTCGCGGGCCTGCTGGCGCGAATGCGCGGGTATGTTGCAGGGTGCAATGGCCGACCTCGTCGTGCGACATCCCGTGCTCGAGTTGCTCGCCAGGAGGGCTGAGCGCGCCGACCAGGCGACAGCGTCGGCCGATGGTGCCCGGCTGGCGCTCGCGATCGAGGGTGGCGGGATGCGCGGCGTGGTCTCGGCTGGAATGACCGCTGCGATTGAGCTGCTCGGGCTGACGGCCTGCTTTGACCTCGTCGTCGGCACCTCGGCCGGCGCGCTGAACGGCGCCGGGCTGCTGGCAGGGGTGGCGGACGCATGCTGCAGCGCGTATCACGCTGTGTTCACCACGCGGCGGTTCATCAACCCGTACCGCCTGTTGATCGGGCGCGCGGCGGTCGACGTCGCATTCACACTCGACCACGCCGACGATGCGCTCGACGCCGCCCGACACCAGCGGACAGCGGCCAGCGCGATCCCGCTGCATTGCGTCGCGGTGGACGTCGATCAGGCGGCTGCGGTGCTGCTCTCGGAGCTTCACTGCGTCGAGGACCTGCGGGCGGCGCTGCTGGCATCGACCCGGATGCCGTGGGTCGGCGGCCCGCCGGTGCCGTTCCGCGGCAGGCGCTTCCTGGACGGCGGGTTGGCCGAATCGATCCCGTACCGGACTGCCGTGGCGCTCGGCGCAACGCACGTACTCGTCCTGCAGACCCGGCCGCATGGGGCGAGCGTCGAGCCGGTCGCGTCGTTTGCCGATCGCATCATCACCAGACGGCTCCGCGCCCTGAACCCCGCGCTGACGGGCCTCTATCAGCGCCGGACTGCCGAATACGACCATGCGGTTGCAGAGCTCGCGGCGGCCACCGACGCGCCGCAGCCCGACGGCCCGTTCCTCTACGGGCTGCGGCTACCTGCGGGGAGTCAGGTGGTCGGACGGTTTGAGCGATGCGCGGGAGCGCTCGAGGCCGCCGGGCGGGCGGCGCGCGAGCACGCCGAGCGCGTGCTCCGCGGCGCTGCCGCGAGCGGTCGATCAGATGCCTCGCACCAACCCGGGAGAGCGCCAAGATGAGTGCAAACAAGCGCTGACGACGACACAAGATGTGCGACGTTCATTTTTGGACACGGGTTCTCCTGGCCACCGGAGATGATCAGGCTGCGACGGAGCGCGAACCGGACGTGACCCTTCGCATCATCGTTCCCCACCGGCGACTGCCGGGTCTAGCCCGAAGTTCCCGGTGAGGAGGGGAACTTCGGTCTAGCCCAGCAAGACGTTCGGTGGCCTGAGCGAGCGCCAGCGCGCGGAACTCGCCAAGCACCCCTTGACCGCTAGCCAACTTGGCCCCAAGCACGGCGAAAGGCCGCCCGCTTGACTCTCCTTTGGGAGAATCTTCTTGACGACCTTCCGTCTCCGTCGATCTTCCCAGTCGACGCGTACCGCCCGCATCCGTAGTCCCCACCGCTTCCAACCTGGGAGAACAACTGACAGCGCCAACCGCCTCGAACGCGGCCCTAGCGAGGATTCGTGCACGATAGAACGCTCATATTGTCGGCGGGTGATCGCGCCAAGCCGCACCCGAGTTCGTGCAGCGATGCGACCGAGACCCGCCGCCGGCCGCGGTGTCGATCTTGCAGCGCGGTCAAGGTTGACGCTCCCGGATGAGCGGGAAGCGTTGTTCGGCCCTGTCGGTCGCCGTACAGCGGGAACGAGTGCCTGACCTCGGCGCCGCAATCGGCACACGTCCGTGAGCGAGACTGCCGACATCCCGCTGCACGCGAGCGCCGCGAGCACTGGACCGACCCTCCACCCCCACTTCCGTCGTAATTCCCGTTATCGAGCGGCTCGGCGATAGTCGCTTTGCGACTTGACTGTCCAGGTGCGCCATGATGTTGCGCCGAGCACCGGCGCCAACGCTGAGCGCAGCACTCGTTTCGCCGCGTAGGTGGCTACCGCGGAACTCGGCGCCATCGGGGGCGCCGACGTGAGGCCGGTGGATCAGGGGCTTCGGTCTCCAGCAGGCGCACGCCGATCTGCCGGCCGTGCTCGTAGACGCGCTCGATCACATACCCGTTGAGCTCGAGCTCGCCGATGACGACGGCGGGGAAGTCGATTCCGCCTGCGCGCAGCTGGTCAAGCGTCACCGGCTCCTGGCCGGCGCTCCGTAGCCGCTCGAGCATCCGCAGTTGTTGGGTTTCAGCGAGCGCCATCGACAGAATTCCTCGCCCCATTCTCCCGGGGCGAGCCGAAGGGAGTTGATCGACGGTAAAGAATCGACCGTGTCGGCGATCGCGGGGAGGGCCCGCTCCCCTGTCGAAGGCGCTCACGCTCACGCTTCTCGGATCGACCATCACCTTGCGTGGATCCGGTAGCTGCGGTCTGAACCGGCGCGAACCACGATTGGGCCTGCCGAGCCGAGGATCCGTCCTAACGCGAGCACGTGATCGAAGAGGCCGACATGGCCAGAAGCGGAAGCCAGGAGCGAACGAAGGGCGCGAGCCAGCAAGCCCACGGACGGCTCAAGGAGGCGATCGGCGCGCTGACGGGCAATCGCTGCCAGGCGAGGCAGGGCCGCGTCGATCAAGCCCGCGGCCGGCTGCGCGAGCGCTGGGGGCACCTCAAGGACGCTCTGCACCGGCAGAGACCGTCGCCCGACCCGGGCCCGCGGCTGCTGCAAGAAAGCAGCCAATTTGCAGGTAAGAAGTCGTAACGCCTGTTCTCGGGCGGAGTTACGGACACCGGTCGTGCCGCCCCAAGAAACCACTCTCCTCCAGTGGATCCGAGCCGGAGGCCGTGAGCAGAGCCCCGGTGTCGGCAATCCGGCCGGGGTCCCAGGTCGACATCAAAGCGGAATCGCTTCGCGCTCGATCTGCTCACGCACGTCCTCGCGGGCACAGGCCAAGCCCGTGACGGTCACGATTTGCACTCGGCATCCGAGCAGTTCCTCGAGGTCGCCCTGCATGGCAGCCTCCTCGAGCAGGCCGCGCCGGTCCCCCATCTCTACGAGCAAGTCCAAATCGCTCCGCGGACCCTCCTCGCCGCGGGCGCTCGACCCAAAAACGCGGACGGTTCTCGCGGCATGAAGCGACGCGACGCGCTTGATCTCATCGCTAAGGCGGCGGAGTTCTTGGAGACTCGGTACTGGTCCAGTCGGACGCGGATATGAATCGGGCCCGCGCTGACGCTCGATCGCCCGGCCGAGCTCACCGAGCCTGCGCAACGCTGCGTAATCGCCTTCGCGAGACTCACTCGCCATTGTCAGCCGGACGCTTGAGCAAGCACATCAGCGAACCGTTGCCGAAAGTTAGCGAGCGCGTCGAGCGCGGCCGCCAGCTCGGACCGCTCCTCGTGCGAGAGCCGTTCGGTCAATCGGGAGCGCCCTGGCGAGTGGCCCCCGCGCCTCGTCAAGCGCGGCGAGGCCCCGGACGAGGTCCGGTGTCTCGCCGGCGGCAAGAAACGCGTCGAGGGCCGACCGGCGTATCTGCACACGCCGGTTGCCCACCCGCACGCCCGGCAGGACGCCGTCGTCGATGTAGTTCCTGATCGTTTGCTCGTTGAGACCGAGGGCCGCCGCGACGTCGTCGACCGTCAGGAGCGGGTCTTCGAGCGAGAACGCTGGGCTGGTCACAACCCCAACGATACAACTGAATCTAATCAAGCCCGGCCAACCACCGCTAAGGCAAAACGGACCATGCCCACTCTAAGTTGAGCCGGGCCAAGGCCTCCATGCGCTCTCGACGCTGGGCTCGATTTACGGAACTTCGTTTGCCTGCTCGGGTCGCCGTGGTCTCCGCTGGGGAGATCGCACGCTGCGGTCACTGCGTCGCCGGCAAAGACCCGCGCCAGTCAACGCCGCGGGCCCAGCGACGCGTGGCCGCGAGCGGCGACCGCCTCATCCGCCGCCGCGACGAAATCCTGGCAGTTCGCGACGAGATAGTCGCTGTTGCCAGTGTTCACGAACATGACCAATCCAATGCAGTCCCCCGCCACTGTCTCGAACATCGGCGTCGCGATGTTCACGATCGCCGACCAGGACGCGGCCATCGCCTACTACACGCAGACCCTCGGCTGGGAACCGCGCGCTGACGTCCCATTCGGCGACGAGGGCGGCAACCGCTGGGTCGAGGTCGCACCGCCCGGATCGACCGCTCGTCTCGCTCTCAACCCGCCGATGGGCGAATGGACGCCGGGTGGCAGCGCGATCGGAGTCGAGAGTCCGGATGTCAACGCCGAATATGCCCGCGTCACCGCGATCGGGCGTGACCACTACCGAGCCGATGGGCGGCGAGGGACCGGTTCCCCGCATGTTCTCGATCGTCGATCCGGACGGCAACCACATCTGGGTCGTTCAGGCAGCCGCCTAGCGAGACGGCTCCGGCCGGGGCCCGGCGCTAGTCGTGGCCGCGGCTCGCCGGCACGCCGTGTGGCGAGACCACCCGCAGTCGGTCCGCCCTGACCGGTTCCTCGTTGCGCCCGCACAAACAATCATCGCGCGAAGCGACGCGCGACCGCGAACGCGGACGTGCGTCTTGTCGCCAAAGCGATCACAAGAATCGTCGCGGTGAAATAGACGAAAGCGATCGCGCGGGGGCTCGACAGTTCCCGCGGTCGAGTCTTCCACATTGGCGATTTGCGACAGTCGGAACCGCGACTGTTCCGTTTCGTCCGGAGCGAGAGCGACCCGGTCTTCGGCCGGACTTGTGCTTCGACCGTGTCGGCGTTTGCTGGCTCGATCGATCTCAGCTAACACTGGGTGCTGCTCGCGCAGGCGAAGCGGCAGCCTGACGGCGACGAGCCCGACGGCTCGTGCTCGTCGTCCGGAGGGGCAGCCAGGGCAGCGGCGGCGCGGGTCTAGTGCAACCACAGGCTAAGCAGCTGCCTTTTGGCGCCACATGCGGGGCTGAGGTCGGCCGGGCGGGCCAGTCCTGCTTTCACTCGTCGCGTGCACTCGTCGCGTGCCCTCGCCTGGTCGCGTGGGGCGGCTACCGCGGCTGTGGAAGCGCAGTCGGCCGTGGGGATGCCGTTGTCAGAGGCCTGCGGGGTGCCGGATCGCGAAGCTGGCCAGGTCGGGCTCATCGGGCGGGGAGGTGGACCACCGGTCGCCGGTGTCGGCCAGCGCGACGGTGTCGAAGCGTAATCCGGCGATGATCATGAACGTGTGGCCGGCGTTGGCGTAGACGGTCACCCACTGGCCGGGGCCCGGATCGCCCCAACCCATCAGCTGGCCGGAGACCACGGGCGAGCTGAGCAGCCCGGCGGCGGCGAACACGTAGCTGATCGAGCCGGAGCAGTCGTAGGCGCTGTCCTGGAAGGTAGCGTTGTGCCCACCGCCGTAGCGGTAGGGCAGATGGGCGATCTGGTTGCCCGCCTCGATCATCGCTTGGACGATCGGCGGCGCGTCGGCCGGCGGGATCGCGAGCCCGTCGGGCGCCAGCCTCGCCTGGGTGGCGGCGGGGGCGGTCAGGACGCGCTCGTCCGCCAGTTCCTGGCGCACGACCGCCAACGAGACCGGCTGCGGCAGCGCACCCTCGCTGGCGCCGGAGTCCACGCTGACGAACGCCGGCGGTGATGGCGCCGGGCCCGCGACGACCGCCGCCTGCGCGCCAGCCACCGGCTCGACAACCTGCGGATGCACGTGGAACACCGTGGCGGTGGACGTCGGTGCCCGGCTTGAGGCAAGCGCCGCGCTCGTGGGCTTTTGCGGCCGTGGGACGCGCTCTCTGAGCTGGCCGCACCCAGCACAGAGAATGGCCAACATCGCGACCACGGCCACGCGCCTCTTGCACCTGCCGCGCTGCTGGCTGTGCCGATTGGCACCCGGGCGAGCATCGCTGTGCTCCGGCGATTCAGCATTCTCCACAGGGTCGGGCGATAGAGCACCGCGGGCGAGACGATCAGGATCCCGATGAGATCGCCGACATGCCAGGTGGGCCAGCCGCGGAGCAGCGGGATGCCGATCCAGGCAACACGGCCTGGGGGTCAGAACGAGATGCGGACCGCGGCTGACGCCAGTGAGCGTTCCGATGCCCGCATCTGGGGAGAGTTCTGCTCGATGCTCTTGCATGGCGGCGAGCGTGTGCCCTCGGTGAACATCCTCGTCGCCAGTCGAGCAGACGTTATCGGCAAGGCAGTCGAGGCCCCCGAACGAAGAATGAGACCCGTTTGGCACCTTCGTCACTGCCGAAGCGTCCACGTCTGGGCGGCACGCGCGCGACATATTCACCGAGTCGGCAAGCCACACAACGAGCCGTATCCGCACTAACCACGGACCTGCTCGACGGAGATCTACTGAGGCGCGGAGCGGAGACCGTTTGCACGTCGGACACGCAGCGACCCGTCGGCGACAAGCCCCGCCATGCGCGGACAGGAGGGCGCCGTGCCGCCCAGCCTGTAGTTGCGCAAGACCGCGCGGTCGCTCCCCTGGCCGCCCCTCCGGACGACGAGCACGAGCCGTCGGGCTCGTCGCCGTCAGGCTGCCGCATCGCCTGCGCGAGCAGCACCCAGCGTTAGCTGAGATCGATCGAGCCAGCAAACGCCGGCACGATCAAAGCAGAAGTGGGGCCGAAAACCGGGGCCTGCTCTCGCTCGGGACGAAACTCATGCGTCTCAAACCGCCTGATCGCCGCCATCCAGACTCTCGCAATCGTTCGAGGAAGCGGCAGCGGGTTGCGCGGCCGCCATAGGCGCCCGAGTTGATCCGCCGCGAGGGCTCGGAACCAGCGGAAGGTCGCCATTGCGCTCGTGCGCCCAAGCGTGGTCTAAAGAGGCAAAGCGCTAGCCAGGGTGATGCGCGCTTTCCGCACATGGCACGGGTGTCGTCGCCAGGGTCCGTGCGGAGCGGCGGGCTTGAGGGCTGATCGCGGGACGCTGTCGATTTCGGGTTGCTTTGTTCGACGGGGAGGTAGAACGGTTCAATCTCGTAGGAGGTCGTGATGCGTTTCATGGTGCTGGTTCCGGGTGGTCCGGAGTCCGAGTCTGGGCAGATGCCGCCGCGCGAGGCGCTGGAGGCGATGACGAAGTACAACCAGCAGCTATCCGAGGCCGGTGTGTTGCTGGCCGCGGATGGGCTGCGCCCGACCTCGGACGGTGCGAAGGTCCGTTTCGAGGGCGAGCGGCCGACGGTGATCGACGGCCCGTTCACCGAGGCCAAAGAGATCGTCGCGGGCTACTGGATCTGGGAGTGCTCCTCGCTGGAGGAGGCGCTGGAGTGGCTCAAGCGAGCGCCGTTCGGAGGCGGGATCGAGATCGAGCTGCGGCCGATCTTTGAGACCGAGGACTTCGGCGAGCAGCTCACCCCGGAGCTACGTGAGGCCAACCGGCGGCTGCGCGAGCAGGCCGTGTCGCGGAATCGCTGAAGCGGTGGACGGGCCCGCGCTGCAGCGAACGATCGACGCGGTGTGGCGGATGGAGTCAGCCCGGCTGATCGCTGGGCTGACTCGCCAGGTCGGGGAGCTGGCGGTGGCCGAGGACATCGCGCAGGATGCGCTGGTGGCTGCTCTGGAGCAGTGGCCCAGAGACGGCATTCCGGAGAACCCGGGCGCGTGGCTGATGGTCACCGCACGGCGGCGCGGGATCGACGCCCTGCGTCGGCGGATCGCGCTGGAGGGCCGCTACGAGCTGCTGGCGCGCGAACAGGAGGTGCTGCAGCGGCTCGACGCGCCCGATCCCCCGGCGCAGATCGATCAGGTCGAGGACGACGTGCTGCGGCTGATGTTCATGACCTGTCACCCGCTGCTGGCCCGGGACGGGCGTGTGGCGCTGACCCTGCGGCTGCTGGGCGGGCTGACCACGCCGCAGATCGCCCGCGCCCAGCTGGTGTCCGAAGGGGCGGTGGCCCAGCGGATCGTGCGTGCCAAGCGCACGCTGAGCAGCGCACGGGTCCCGTTCGAGATCCCCGGAGCCGACGAGCGCCCCGAACGCCTGTCTGCTGTGCTCGAGGTGATCTACCTGATCTTCAACGAGGGCCACTCGGCCACCGCCGGTGAGCAATGGACGCGCCCGGAGCTTTGCCGGGAAGCGATGCGTCTGGGGCGCATCCTGGCCGCGCTCATGCCCCGAGAGGGCGAGGTCCACGGCCTGCTGGCGCTGATGGAGCTCCAGGCCTCCCGGCTGCCGGCACGAACCGACCCCGACGGCCGGCCGGTGCTCTTGGCCGATCAGGACCGGGCGCTCTGGGACGGGATACTGGTGCAGCGCGGGCTCGCCTCCCTGACGCGCGCGGAGACGCTCTCGATGCCCCTCGGAACCTACGCGCTGCAGGCGGCCATCGCCGCCTGTCACGCTCGCTCACCGCGCTTCGAGGCGACCGACTGGCCGCGGATCGTCTCCCTCTACGATGCGCTGGCCGCGCTCACCGGCTCACCGATCGTCGAACTCAACCGCGCGGTCGCGGTCGGCATCGCGTACGGACCCGCGCCAGCGCTGGAGATCATCGACGCCATCATCGATGAGCCGGCGCTACACGGCTATCACCTGTTGCCCGCCGTTCAAGGCGACCTCCTGGCCCGGCTCGGACGCAACGACGAGGCCAAAGCCGCGTTCCTCCGCGCCGCCGAGCTGTGCCGAAACGAGCGCGAACGCGCGCTCCTACTAGCGCGCGCCAACCGTTAGCAGAACTGCTCGGACCTTCTCCCCACGACCGAGAGTCTGGGCCTCCCCGAAGCCCACCCGTCCCGGCAGACCCACCTGATCTGACATTCGTTCCCAGGACCCGGGAGGCCGTACCGGAGAATCATCCCGACGCGCCCAAACGCTCCTCGCACGGGAAAAGTGAGCGCCCGGTGCCGAGAACCAGGCAACAACCAGCCAGCGAGATTCTGCTTGCACGTCGGCGTCAAGCACAATGAGGTCCCTGGTTGCGTTCAGTCGCCGAAACACTCGTGCGCCTCGCGCTGCGCGGATGGCGAAAGCGCTAGTCCGGTGCGTCTCGGTCATGCCGCTGACGGGCTGCGGATGCCGACACGAGCCTTCTCGGCCTCAAGGGGCCTTCTGAGGCGACGCCGTGCCCGGGCGTCGCTACAACGTACGTCCGCGCGCGAAGTTGCGCAACCGACCGTGCAACCGTCGCGAGCCACCCCACAGCGGTCCATTCTTGAGCGGCGCTACAGGGTCAACCTTCGAGCGGCCTTGAATGCTGAATCGACACGAACCAGGGTCGCCGCGGCGGTCACCGAGCGCGGCAGCTAACCGCGAACGCCGCGTTCGACAGCGGGACCGTCGATCGATTTCGAACCGGTCTGCCGGCGAACGACTGGCGGCTGCGGGGCACGTCCCGGGGGGTGATGTTCTCGACCACGTCCGTGCGCACCGGCTGGGGCTTGCCCAGCTCGCGCCGTCCGGCCAGGACGTTGCCGACCTGAACGACATCGCCGTCGCGGATCTGTGGGCTCCCGAAGCTGCCGGCGGACACGCTGGGGTCGCGGGCCGGCCTGCCCGAGGCAGGAGGGCCAGGTTCGACACCGCCGTCTGGAGCTGCGCCCAGTGCTTCTCAAAGCGGTTGAGGAGCTCGCGCACCACCCCGCGAAGTTCGTCCCGGACCTCCCAAGACGCTGACAGGGAAAGATCAGCCGGATCGAGTTGCGCGAGCACGGACAGGGAGGGTGACGGCATCCGCCCTCACCGCTCAAGAAGCGGCCCTCCGCGTGCGCTCCCCTCGGCGCTCGGATCCTGACGCCCGGCGCCATCCGGTACGGCGGGGACATTGACGGCACCCCCGGCCCTCGCTACGGTCCACGCAGTTCAGAGCCGGTTGGGGGTCACGGCAGATAAGGAGTTGGGATATGCGTTGGGGACGTGCGTGGCTGTCGGTGATCGCGCTTTTGGCGTGCGGCGCCTTCGCGTCACCCGCGCTCGGCGCGACGAGTTTTCATGCTCGCGTTCGCGGGGGCTTGGGCTTGGTGCCGCCATACGCTGGGCCGGGCAAGCTGCGTGCGAACGACGTCGCCACCGGCGTGCTGATCCCGGTCGACTACCACGGCGGGCCGACGATGTCGGGCGGCGTCGTCGTGCACACGGTCTTCTGGGCACCGTCCGGATACGCGTTCCAGGGCCAGCCGTCGGGAGCGGCGGGGACGTACGAGGGCATGATCCAGCAGTTCTTCACCGACGTCGCCCACGACAGCACCGGTACCTCGGGTGCGTCTTGCACTCCGAGCGAATGCGACGACTTCACGGTTGAGCCCCAATACGGATGGGGCACGAGCCCGGGGCAGATCACCCCCGGCAACTACAGCATCAGCTACAACGCGGCGACGGACTCGATCAACGATACGGACTCCTACCCGCCACAGAGCCAGCAATGCGCCTCGGCGGAGAACATCGGCACGTGCATCACCGACGGCGAGGTGCAGGCCGAGATCGACCACATCGTGCAGAGCACATCCGGCACCCCGCGAGGGCTGACCAACCTGTGGTTTGTGTTCCTGCCGCCCAACGTCGACGAGTGCGTCGATCCCGACGTGTGCGGCAGCAATGCGTTCGCCGGCTACCACGGCGTCTCGGACGTCGGACATGGGCCGACGATGTACGCGGTCGCGATCGACCCGATCATCGAGGGCACGTTCGGCCCAGGGGCTGATCCCGAAGGGTTCCCGGACGCCGAGGCGACGATCGACACAGCCGCGCACGAGACCAACGAAGCGATGAGCGATCCCGAGGGCACCGCCTGGTGGCAGTCCGAGGGCGGCGACGAGATCGGCGACATGTGCGAGGCCGGCGGGGAGCAGGGCGCGCCGCTGGGCTTCGCGCCCGACGGCTCGCCGTATAACCAGGTGATCAACGGGCACGAGTACTACTTCCAGGACATGTGGTCGAACGCCGACGACGCCTGCGTCCAAGCGACCACCAAGACGAGTAACGCGCTCCCGCTGCCGCAGGTCAATCTGAGGCAGTTTAACCCGGTCGTCACCGGCGACACCGAAAATAACACGGCCGGGATCGGGGTCGAGGTGAAGCTGGTGAGGGAGAACATGTTCGGCAGCCCGGTGACCGTCGCCCAGGCATCGACGACGACCGCCGCAAACGGCAGCTGGTCGCTGTCGCTGGCGCCACACGCGCCGGGAGACGACCGCGATGAGATCGAAGTCGACTACTCGGGCGCCGGTGCGCCGAACCCGCACGATCAGGTGGTCCTGACGGGCAACGGTGGAGACCCGTACGCGATAATCGAGAGCTTCGGCTGGACCGGTTGGTTCGATCTCGACAACGGCGCTGCCGTGACCAACTCCGGAGGCTCGTCTGTGACGATCGCTCCGTGTGTCGGCGTCGAGCAACTGATCCTCGACGCTGCGGAGGTGACCGGGCCCAACGGCGAGACGGCCAACGACCTCTGCAACACGCAGACCAGTACGGCCAAGCTATCGACCCGGACGCTCGGCGAGGGCGACACCCTGACGCTCACCGACAACGACAATCGGGCCGTGTCGGACCCGAACGGGCCGACGCCCGACTCGGTAGGGAGCCTGGTGAGCCTCACGGTCCCGCTCGGCGAGCCCGGGGCCGCGTTCTGCACGCCCGAGGTCGTCCCCTGCACCGCGCCGTTCACCGAACCGCTGCCGTTCTTCACCCCGGGGGGCTTCCGGCGCTGCATCGCCGATCTAGAGTTCCAGGCGATCCAGTGCACCGGCCTGGTTCCAAACGAGAACTACACGCTGATCGACGGCTCGCGGCGCGTGCCGGCGACCGCCGACGTCACCGGCACGATCATCGAACCGATGCTCATCAGGCGTAGAGACGCGATCTCGTTGTCGAACGGCTCGAGGACGCTGACGACGCTGCACGTGGCCCGTCTCAAGGTGTCGATCCTCGGGGATCAGTCGGTGATCGCCGGCGGCACCTGCCAGGCGGGCGACTACTTCGGCCGGCCGCTGAGCGCGTTCCCGCTGACCACCGAGGCCGGGACACCAAGCAGCACGACTACCGGGGGCGTCGCGCTCACCGGCGAGATCTGCCCGACGAACGGCAACGCGGCCGGCCTACCGAGCGATGCGATCATGCAGACCGACGACCTCAGCGGCGGCCTCACACAGGTCGAGGTTCCAGAGATTCAGGACACCTCGCCGTCCGCTGGCGAGGACGTCTACGGCAAGTTCACCTTGCAGGCCACCTCGGGGCTCATCGTCCCCGGGAACATGCTCGTCCCGACCGACGCGATCTCCACGATCGCGGTCGCGATCGAGCCGCTGACCGGAGGCGCGATCGATTTCAAGTCCGGCGACGTGGACACCGCCAAGGGGGTGTCACTCACGGGGCTCGCCCCTGGCGCGTACGCCGCGATCTGGAAGCTCACCGACTCCAACGGCGATACGAGGTTCGAGGCGACCCGGTTCAACGAGGAGAGGCTCTCGCGGCCCAAGGCCAAGGCGACATGCAAGTTCGTGGGCAGCGATGGGAGCCGCGTGAGCTGCAAGGTGAACTTCCCGCAGTTGATCGCCCTGCGTGGCACGGTTCGCCTCACGCTCACGCGTGCCGGGGTGCTCGTCGGCGCCGGGAAAGGGCGCGTCAAGAACGGGCAGGCCACCGTCACGATGAGCCGGCTGGCCTCGGTCGGCGGTGGTGCGTGGGGGGTTACGCTCGCGCTGTCGCGACCGCACCTGCACGTGCAGACGATCGTGCTTTCGCTGCGCCGAGTCGCCTAGTTGAACTAACGGTCGCTCGCGCGCGTGTGCGTGCGCATGTCCACCAGCATCCGTTCGAGCCCGGGGCTCGGCGTGACGGTCGACGTGGACCATCGCGGCCGCGACCGCGAGATGCACCGCCGCGATCTGCGCGTGCATCTCGGGCGTCACCGCTCGGTAACTGTGATGGCCCCTCGCGGCAGAAGGGCAGCTCGATCAGCTTCATCACTTGGCGCGCGTTGAGGTCGAGGATGAACCGAATCCGGTAGGCCCGGCACGGATGTACTGCGCCGCGCTCGATAGGCCGGCGGCGCTCACTCGCTCGTACCCCCGGCGCGAGGTTTCGGGCGCACGCCGGTACTCGTCGCCGCAGCCACCGAGCTCAACCTGCTCGGGGACCTCCGCGCCGCGGTCCGGCTTCAGCGCCGCCACTCGACCGTCAGCATGCGGTGGAGTTGGAGGGCTGTCGCTGGCAAATGCGCACCCGAGGCCCCCGCCCCGTGCATGCGATCCGATCGAAGCGCGTACGGCATGCGTGTTCCGTGCTGCAGCTCTGTCGCCCAAGCGCAAGCGGGCTCGGAGGAGCTCGAGAGGCGAAAGCGATCGCCGCCGACTTGCACGGTTTCCACGTTTCGAGAGCGCGGCCCGGGCGAAAGAGTTGGGTGAGGGTCGGATAGCAGGTGCGGCTAGGAACCGGCTGACGGCGGAGAAAGCCGCCGCCTGTAATCGGTGAGCTCGCGGGTGCGGGAGTGTTGTGTTCCTCGCGGCTCGACGGACGTGCTCGGCGGGTGCGTGGTTGCACGTGCTCGACGGACGGCATCCGGAGCGCTCCCGGCTCGCGGCGGGCGTCGGTCGAGCAGTGGAAGTGAGCGGGTGCGCGTCCCGCCGGCCGCGACGATCGCGTTGGCAAGCGCGGGCGCGAGTGCGACGATCGGTGTCTCGCCCGCGCCGGCCGA
This sequence comes from Solirubrobacteraceae bacterium, assembly GCA_035625625.1. GTDB lineage: Bacteria > Actinomycetota > Thermoleophilia > Solirubrobacterales > Solirubrobacteraceae > Palsa-465. The sequence continues at coordinate 7,526 of DASPPG010000293.1, read as the reverse complement.
GGGGATCTCCGGCCGGTCGAGCAGGATGACGTCGATCGGCGGTACGTCGGTGAACCGCGGGACCCTGTAATCGTGTAGCGACGCGTTCGTGATCCGCCCCGGGTCGAAGTGGACCGCTTCGAACAGGGCGGCTCCGAGGCCCATCACGGTCGCACCCTCGATCTGCCGGGCGACGTTGTCCGGGTTGATGATCGCGCCGCACTCGTACGCGGTCACGATCCCGAGGATCTCGGGGTCGGCTTCGCCGGCCAGGCGCAGGCGCACGCAGGTCGCGACCCGCCCGCCCTTCTCGATCCCGCAGGCGATCCCGATCCCCGTGCCATCGCCACGCCGTGGCCGCAGATCGCGCCACCGCGCCCGATCAGCGGCGGATCGCAGAACTGCGATCAACCGCTCGTCAGAGAGGTTGCGCAGGCGCAGTTCGAGCGGATCGATGCCGAGTTGCTCCGCCAGTTCGTCGAGCGCCGACTCGCGCGCGAAGTGGTTGGCCGTCGCCGCGAGCGCGCGATACGGACCCTGGGGCAGCGGCGACACCGCGGGCTGGAAGATGACCCGCTGGTCGATCACGTCGTATGGGCAGCGGAGCGCGGCCGCTCCGGAGTTGATGGTCGTGTGCTCCCAAGCGTTGATCCTCGCATCTGCAGTGGCGCCGGCGCGAATGTCGATCACGGCCGCTGGGCGGACGTAGCTGTAGCGGAACTCTTCCTCGCGGTCCAGCGCCACCCTCACCGGCCGTCCCGCCGCGCGGGCGAGCCGCGCCGCGGCCAGTGCCTCCCGCTCAGTGTGCTTTGAGCCGAACCCGCCACCGAAGTCGGGCACGATCACGCGTACATCGCGCTCGTCGAGCCCCAGGTCGGCCGCCAGCTCGGCGCGGACTTGAAATGGCTGCTGCGCTCCGGTCCAGACCGTCAGCCGTCCTTCCTGCCAGTCGGCGATTGCGACCCGCGTCTCAAGGGAGACGTGCGCCAGGTACGCGGTCGTGTACGTTCGAGCGAGCCGTACCTCGGAGGCGGTTAGCGCCTGCTCGACATCGCCCCGCTCCTCGCGAACGGGCGCTTCCCAGCCGGCGCCCTCGCTCGGGTGGGAGCGCAGGTACGCCTCCAGCTCGTCCTCGCCGGGCTGATCGACCAGCTCCCAACGTGCCTCGAGCGCGTCTAACGCGCGAGCGGCCGTGCGCCGATCCGCACCGCAGACAGCGACGAAGCCTTGCTCGCGGACAGCGGTCACACCGGGGATCGCCCTGGCCCGGTCTAGCTCCGCTGAGATCAGCCTGGCCCCGTACGCGGGCGCTCTAAGCACGCGCCCGTGCAGCATCCCCCGGCGCCCCAGGTCGGATGGGAACCGGTGCGCACCAGTCACGAGCGCTGGGGCGGTGGTGCGCGCGGTCGGTCGTCCCCGGTAGCGCCAGCGCGCGGGCGCCAGCACGGCCACGTCCCGAGACGCCGGCTGCACGATCCGCATGCCCGGGACGGGACTTCCGTGCGACGCGATCCACTCTCGCGCGCAGGCGGCGCAGATGCGCAGGTCCTCCCCGGCGCCTGGCAGCGAGCGGCTTCCGAACGTGCCGATGTCGAACGGGCACAGGTCGGTGTCACCCATCGCCAGGCGCACGTCGCCCGGCGGGATCTGCAGCTCATCGGCGACGATCAGCGACAGCGCCGTGCGGTTGTCCTGACCGATCTCCACCTTGCCCGCGAACGCGGTAACCGTGCGATCGACGCCGAAGTGCAACCACGCGCCGCCGGCCGCGAACCAGAACGCCCCCGCCGGCCGCTGCTCGGGCTCGAGCACGACCACGAGCCCATCGCCAAGCAGTTCGAAGTACTCCCGCTCGGTGGGGTCGCACAGGTCCCACGGGGCCCGCGGTCGGAAATCCCAGAAGCTCGAATCGCGCGGAAGGCTGCCCGGATCGGGGATGTCGGCAACCTCCACGGCCGCGGCTCGAGCAGGCCGGCCCGTCATCGCGGAGGCAGCGCGCTGAATCGCCCGCTCGATCCGCACGTAGCCACAGCAGCGGCAGACGTTCCCGGACATAGCAGCGCGGATCTCAGCGATGTCCGGGTCAGGATTTCGCGACAGTAGAGCGGCGGTGCTCACCACCATCCCCGGCGTGCAGTACCCGCACTGGATCGCGCCGTCGGCCACCATCGCTTCCTGGACGGGGTGCAGGACACCATCGCGGGCCAGTCCCTCCACCGTGACCACGGCCCTACTTTCCGCGGCTGTCGCGGGCGTAACGCAGGCGCGGACCGGCTCACCGTCGAGCAGCACCGTGCAGGCACCGCAAGCGCCCTCGCCGCAGCCGGCCTTCGCGCCGGTCAAACGAAGGTCCTCGCGCAGCACCTCGAGCAGCGAGCGCTTCTCCCAGGACGCCAGCGACTGGACGATGCCGTTGACCGTGACGGTGATCGTTGACTCACTGGCAACAGACCCCTCGGCAACGGGAGCGCTCGCCATGCCTTTACCGTAAGCCTCGCGCTCCACAGAGACATCCGCACGCCACCCGCCAACCCGTGGCTAGAAACTACGGACGACAGCACCAGGTTGCGGATTCGCGCTTGGTCGCCAAGGCAATCGTTCGAGGGGTCGTCGCCAAGGCAATCGTTCGAGGGGTCGGTTGAGCTGAATGCAGAAAGCGATCATTGCGCGAGCGCGTGGGTCGAGTCCCGACGGTCACGGCCCCGGTGGTCCGCTTGGACGGGTGAAGGGGCCGACGGAGCCCGCGCCGGGGATCGCGGCTGGCCGCCCTCGAACTCACGTCTCGCTTTCGGCGCTCCGGAGTATCGGTCCGTCTCCCTCCGGCCGTAGCCTCAGAAGCCATGCCCGAGCTTGGTGGCGAGCTGCTCGACGTGGATGAAGTTGCCGGAGTGCTGGGCGTGGACCGGGCGTGCATCGAGCGGTGGCTTGAGATGCGGGCTTTGCCTCGCATAGGCACACCGGACGGACCGAAGTTCAGGCGCGTGGACCTCGAACCGGTCGCCGCTCCCACGATCAGTGCACGCTCGGTCTCGGAGTGCCTCGGCCGTCCAGAGCCTGACACCGCGCCGCTGATCAACCAAATGGAGCTGGCTGGCGCCTCAATCCGGTCCCGTGTTTTCGAGACGCAAGCCAAGCTGCGCCCACTCTTCCACTACACGAGTAGCGATGTGGCGCTTGACCACATCCTCCCAGAGGGCCGCCTCCGGCTTAACGCGCCTCGTGGCATGAACGACCCGTTCGAGTCCGAGCCCATATCGGTTTCGCTCATCTTCGACGATCCCGCGGATGCAGACCGTCACTTCCCCCGCGCTGCAATGTTCGAGGAGGCGAGCGATCTCCTCCGCGACCGGTGCCGCCTGTCATGCCTCACGAGGTCCGGTCCCTACGACTGCGGCCCTATCGGCTTCGGCGACGGCTTCGCTAGAGCGCGGATGTGGGCGCAATACGCGCAGAACCACAGCGGCGTCTGCCTTGCATTCGATCAGCGAGCGTTTCGCGATGCGGCGCGCAAGATGGCGGCGGGGCGCGGCCTCAAGCTCTATGAGGCACCAATCACGTACCGCACCGAGGGCGGGCTAGAGCGCCCCATCGCGCTCCCGTATTCGCGCGCCTCGGACGATATGCCGGGACTTATTTCGGACATCTTCCAGGTGGTGGTCGGACACCTGTACTTCAGCAAGGCCTGGGACTGGAGCACCGAGACCGAATATCGGTTCCTCGTGCACGGTGCGGTGAACGAGCACGAGTACATCGACGTGCGTGGAGCGCTCACTGGCATCTTCTGTGGACCGAAGTTCCCCACCGCGCGCCTGAGGGACATCGTCTCCAGGTCTCCAGAGCTGACGCAAGCTGGTCGGGTGTTCCAGGTCTGGTGGAGGAACGGCGTGACTCAAGTCAATCCGGTCCATGCATCCGCTGTCAGCTCGGGTCCCGAGTGGGTCATCCCGGCCGCACCCGAGGAGCCCCTTGCGGACTCGCCGGTGTAGGAGTTGGCGAACTGCTTGCTCCGAAACGAGAAGACGGTGACCGCCGGAGCGGCTCACGGGTGCCGCTCTGAGGGCTCACCCTCATCCTTACCCGGACGAGTGCTTTTGCGATCCGGCTGGAGTCGGTGCTTGCCGCTGCTTTGGCGACCTAGAAGCGGTCCGCCGGCGCAAACGCCGGCGAGCGCACTGCCACGAACGGACTCGCCCGGTTGACGCCGGGTCGCTTGATCCTCATGGCGATGGAGCAGCCACGCGAGGTCGCCACGCCGTCTGACTGCCTTTGTCCGAACGCAGCAGTGGGCATCATGTGCGGCTGTCACTAGATCGTGGCTGCTTTTCGATCAAACCAGCAGCCAGATCTCGCGAGGGCGAGGCGATCCTATTCACGCGCCTCCGGAAGCCGCGGTCAGGCGCGACCGCTCCTTTCGTCCGGACCGGCGCGCTAGAAAATAGTGGAGGCGGCGGGAATCGAACCCGCGTCCGCGATCGCGTGCAAGGTGACATCTACGAGCGTAGCCGGCGCTCTAATCTCGCTCTCGACTCGCCACGCCGGCGGGGTCGTCGAGAACCAGCTTCAAACAGTCCTCGGAGCGGCTGAAGCGAACCGCAGCGAGCGAGCCTGCTATCTGATCCCGGCATCCCCCGCCACAGGCGAGCGAGGGCCGAGCGACCCTAGGTCAGATCTAAAATCAGACCAAGAGCTCGTATTCGTGCGTTCTAAACGCACTGTTTGTGCTATCCGCACTTATTTTGTCCCGGGTGTTTTACGAGGCCGCCCGGGAACCTCGACTCGCAACCACCCCCACGAGCCGACCACGTCGAAGCCAGATCGCCCCCTGGGAACTCCGACCAAGTCTACTCAATGACCCAAGCCGGAATCAACAGGGTTTGGCCGAGGACCGGGATGCGTCCCCAGCCAGGCAAACGCGACACATTTTCCTCGCGAACCGGCAGGGTCCAGAGGTTCGTCGCTGTAGTTCGCGTCCGAGGAGCGCTCCCTCGACGCTCATGCACCCTTGAGTTGGAACGAGGAGCGGAGTTGGAGCGAGAAGCGGCGGCCACTTGCCCGACCCCGGACTGCCGCTTCGGGCTAATAGCAGCCACGGCAGCAGGACTGCTGCTCCAGGCGTAGCGCAACCACCGGCGAGCGGCGCCACGGACGTTTGCTTTGCTCGTCCCGGCGTCGCTGGGCTGACGATCGGATTGGCGACCGAGCGCAACCATCGGATCGGGACGGCGCTCACCACTGACGAGCAAGCACCCTCCGATCCCATGAGTTGCGTCTGGTCACAAGAACCGTCACTGGGTCTGAGCCGGCGGCACCGGAATGCGATCGCCGTGTGGCGCCACGCGGCCGATCGCTTCCGTCGCCGCGCGACGCTAGCCTCACATTAGGTCTGAGTGTGTAGCTAAGGAATGCAAAATGGATGAGTCGCGATCGCAGCGTGAGGAAGCGTTAGCTCTTGCGCGGGAGCTGTTGGCCGATATCGAGCTTGGACGTATCGGTCAACGGCGCAACGACGCGGAGTGAGTCTCGCGAGGTTGCCAGGAGCCACGGAGGGGAGTTGAATGTGTGTTGGTGATGGTTGGCCGCTTATACGCGCGTAGCATTCGAGACTGGAAGCGGAGGTGATGGATGCGTGCCCAAGGAACTCGTGCTGAAGAGGATGCCGGACGGGAGTCGCTTGCGATATGAGCTGAGCGTTGCCGAGGAGGTACTCGGCACCGTCGAGCGACGCGGAGACGACGGCTGGCGGTACGCCGTGATCGTCCACGACCAGGTGATCGGAGCAGTTGAAAGGCGAACGGGCATAGCGTGCGGCCGCTCCGGAAGCGATGAGATGCGGTTGGGGCGAAGTACAACTTGGAGCGCGATTGTGCGCGTTGAACGCGTCTCTCTCTCTCTGATGATGACCGATAGAGAATCGAGCACGCAATCAAGGGGCGGAAAACGACGCTGACATCTGCGGTGGCCGATTTGCTGGGAGCGTACGAGAGCGCTGGTGTTGAGCTACCTGCTCCCTCCGAGTGAGTCCGGTGGCTGACGGTTCGAGGATTCCCTCACCAGCGCGACGCTGGGGGAGCGCGCCCAAGAGCAGCGCTCGGCGGAGCCATCGGATCGTCGCCGTCGCTCGCGGTCAACCGCCTTTGTCTCGTTCCGGAGAGGTCCCGTCCCGCTCGCCCTTCAGGCGGGAAGCGAATCCAGGCCGTCCTACCCCGACTAGCGTCGGCACCGCTGCCATGAGGTCAGGACCCGCTTTGAGTGGCGGGTACGGGGTTGGCTTCTGGCGGCGTGTTACGCTTTGGGCGTCGATGCTCTCCGATCGATTTCGTACCGCTGTCGAACACGGGAACCTGGACGAAGCCACAGAGCTGTTCAGCGAGGACGCGGTGTTCCGCAGTCCGGTTGGGTTCAAGCCGTATGAGGGCCGCGATCAGGTTGCGAAGGTCCTCCGGGCGGCCGAACGCGTGCTCGGAGTCGGCGGTGAGTTCCGCTACCTACACCAGCTTGAGGATCCAGACGATCGCGTCGCGATGCTGGAATTCGCAACCGTGGTGGAAGGGAAGCAAGTGGAGGGGATTGACATACTCACCTTCGACGACAGCGGCATGATCACCGAGCTTAAGGTGATGATCCGCCCCGCCTCGGCTCTCCAGCTGGTCGGCGCGAAGATGGCCGAGGAGTTCCCCAAGGTCGGCCTGCGCCTTCCCAGCTGAGCGCACTCGCCGTTGACGGGCGGACGGAAGCGACGCTCGCGAAAGTCCTGACTTACCACCTTGCCGATTGCCTCTGTATAACAAAGGAGTCCGAGGGCACCGTCTGGCCACCCGCAACATCCTCGCTGTTTACGTTCGACCGAGGCGTTGACTACGGAAACGGGGCGCCATTGCTTCTCTGGTCGAGCACGACGTCACCGGACATCAACTATGGCACCGAGTGGGTGATCCGGTTCGACAACGGGACCACGTTTACGCTCGCGCCTGATTACGGCTCGACAGGAGTGCGGTGCGTGAGGGACGGTGAGGCGACCGGGACGGCTGAGCGAAGACTTACCGCCCGCTGGCACCCGGGAGAAGCCGGAGAAGTTCGTGCTCGATGGGCACCCGGCCATTCACGAGTGATACGACCAGGTAGATGACAAACGCAGCAAGTGCGATCAACCTCAGCCCTTGTGCGATCAACCTCAGCGCTTGTCGAAGCACCACGAGCCATTCGTTCGTCGTCCAGAAGAACAGTTCGCGTTCAGCCCGGCGCTGTTCGATAAGCGTTTGCTTCGTCACCCAGGGCTCAACCGGGGCGGTCGTGGTCGGTGCCAAAGTCCGGTATGGCATCACGAGAGAGTGCCCGACCACAAGAGGGCTCGGAGCGCGTGCCCGAGCCACAGCCGCTTGTCCGACCGAAACCGTTATTGGCTCACCCGGTGCTGCGCTCATGGTTGCCCAATTGTAGGGCCTGGCGTCCGTCGTATCGAAGTGACCGCGAATCCTCACGCCGCTGCCTTTTACCGCCACGTGGGTTTCGTCCGAGGCGACGACTCCGAGACGCGGCTGGGAGGCGCA
>DASPPG010000292.1:0-11288 GCA_035625625.1 Solirubrobacteraceae bacterium | reverse complement strand
CTTCGTGGACCGCATCCGAGATCGCGTTGAGGTCTGCTTCGGGGCGGCCTTCGAGGAGGTCGATCTCGACTAACGGCATATCGGTACTCCCTTGGCTGCTTGAGTGGATGGGACCGACCCGACATGATGGCGAGGTGGCTTTCCTCGGTCGTGGGTGAGCCCACGCGAGCAGGCCCGCTACCGTGCGCGAGACCAGGGAGAGGGGCCCGCCTCATGAGGCGAACCGCCGCGTCGGGAATGCTTCGCCAAATCAGCGCGCCTGGGCAAGCGCGAAGAAGACGCGCCGCAGGACCATGTCCATCTCACATTGCCGCGCGGAATAGGATCGTGGCGATCAATCGCAGCGCAGACGAGGTACGAGATGCCGACCAATCTGACGGTGATACTCAAGGACGAGCCTGGCCAGCTGGCGAGGTTGGGAGAGGCGACCGGCGGCGCTGGGGTGAACATCGAGGGGATGTGTGCCTTCACCGGCGAGGGCCGCGGGATCATCCATCTGCTCATTCCGGATGATGCGGCTGACCGCGCCGTGCAGGCGCTCGAGCGGGTGGGCATGGGCATCGCCGACCGCCGCGAGGTGCTCGTGGTCGACGTGGCCAACCAGCCGGGATCGCTCGGCGAACTTGCGCGTCAAATGACGGCGGCCGGCGTCAACATCGAACTGCTCTACACGACGTTCGGCGGTGTGAGGCTGGTCATCGCCACCGATGACCTCCAGAGCGCGCAAGCCGCCCTGACCTAACCCACGACGCCAACCGGCCATCGCTACTACGCGGCTAGAGTGGAGCCGCGTGAGCAAGCCGCGAGCACTCGTCACGTTCGCCCCCGATCCGCAAATGCGAGACGTGATCGGGGCGAGCCTGGACGGAGTCGCCGAGCTCATGTATCTGAGCGAGGCGCGCGAGCGGCGCGAGGAGATGCTCGCCTCCGCCGACGCGCTGCTCGCCTGGAATCTCGGCGCCGAGCTGCGTCCTGAGGAGCTCGCAGGTCTTGACTCGGCCGGCCTGATTCAGGTGCTCTCGGCTGGGGTGGATCGAGTCCCATTCGATCAGATCCCGGACGGCGTGGCGGTGGCCTCCAACGCCGGCGCGTACGCGGAGCCGATGGCCGAGCACGTGCTCGCGCTTGCCTTAGCACTGGCCAAGCGCCTGCCGCAAAATCACGCCGCCCTGGCTCGAGGGGTGTTCGACCAGCAGACGCCAACGCGCTTGATCCGCGGCTCGATCGTCGGGATCCTCGGCTTCGGCGGCATCGGCCGGGCGAGCGCGAGGCTGTTCCAGGCGCTCGGCGCGCACGTTCAAGCGATCAACCGCTCCGGCCGAACGGATGCCGCCGTAGACCGGATCGGGACGATGGACGATCTGGATGCGCTGCTGGGCGACGCGGACATCCTGGTCGTCTCGCTCGCCCTGGCGCGCGCCACCCGAGGGCTGATTGGCCGACGTGAGCTGTCGCTGATGAAGCCTGACGGCATCCTCATAAACGTCGCCCGAGGCGCGATCATCGACGAGGACGCCCTGTACGAGCATCTGGTGCGCAATCCGTCGTTCTCAGCCGGAATCGACGCCTGGTGGCAGGAGCCACGGGGCCAGGGCGCATTCGCCACGCGGCAACCGTTCCTGGACCTGCCGAACGTGATCGGCTCTCCGCATAACTCGGCGATCGTCACCGGATCGTTGACCGAGGCGGCAGCGCGTGCGGCCGAGAACGTTGCCCGCCACCTCCGCGGCGAACCGGTCCGAAACCTCGTCAATTTCTCCGACTACCTCACTTGATCGATCGCCGGAGTGCCACTGCCGGTTCGATCGAACCGGGTAACTGATCTCGCCCAGCAGGTGAACTGGGGGACTTATGTCGCTCCCGTCAACGAGCCGCGCCATCGGCACCGGCGTACATGGTCCTCGTGGGAGGCGCGTCCACACGGATGCCGTCCCGCTGGGCAGGGGACCTAACCGCGTTCGCGTGCGCCTGTGGCGTGTGCCTGCGAATGCGAAACCGCAAGACCGCATGCCCGCTTTGACGGTCGAGCGAGGCTGCGCGGAGCTCTGGCATGGACTGCACCCGGGATTGTGCATCCTTGATTTTCGCCTGGACCAGCAAGCCGGCTATCTCGGGACGGACGTACATCGGCCTCCTTAGCTTTGAACACAGTAACTTGAAATAAAGCTACTCTCGATAAAGCTGTCTGTCAAGCTACTCTGCTCGAAGCTAACATTCACGGAGTATGAGCGAGCCGACATCGCCGCCCTCGAACAAGACGAGTACGGAACCCCCATCCAAGACGAGCGACCCAGTCGTGGAGCACGTGCGCTGGGCCGTTGCCAACTGGCCGCAAATCGATCCCGAGGTTGAAGGGATCGTCGTGCGGATCGACAAGATCGACCGCTACCTCAAGAACGCCTTTCGAGCCAGCCTGGGTGAAGTTGGGCTCACCAAGGAGGAGTGGAAGGTGGTGATGGCGCTGCACGACAGCGTGCGCTCGCACGGCTGGCTCTGCCGGGATCTAGACGTGTCGACCGGGGCGATGACCAACCGGCTCGACAAGCTCGAGCGTGGTGGCTTAGTCCGGCGTGCTCCCGATCCACAGGATCGACGGGGTGTGTTGCTTGAGCTCACGGCGGCCGGCGAAGCCCGGCTCAAGGAGTACATGGACACCGGCGCCGCGCGTGAACGTGAACTGCTGGACGACCTCACCGCGGCAGAAAAACAGGAACTCAATGAGATCCTGTCCAAACTGCTCGTTTCCCTCCAGACGCACGACAGTGAGCGCCCGTCCCCCCGCAGGAGGCGCCGGGACTCCTGAAGCGCCTGTAGGAGCCGAGGGTTAGCCGGCCCTCTCCGTTCGCACCGCCGTAAAATCGCGCGGCGCACCATGTGTGCACAGTTCGACGCGCGGGCCGGCGCGGTTGTGCTGACCATATAGCCACCCCAGGCGATGCCGCTCCCACCAGCTCCGACAGACGCGCAGATGAATCGAGCGGCGTCGGTATTTGCACCACTCGAACGCATTACCGAACCGAAGGTCTACGGTGTCGAACGGATTCCTGAGCGCGGTGCGTTGTTCGTCGGCAACCATACGCTGTTTGGACTGGTCGACGTCCCGTTCATGACGACCGAATTGTGGAGACGGCGGGGCATCCGCCTCCGGGGGCTCGGCGACCACGGCCACTACAAGATCCCCGTATGGCGAAACCTGCTCGAGCGCTCCGGAATGGTGAGGGGGACCCGTGAGAACACGCGCGCGCTGATGCGCGACGGCCAGCACATCCTCGTGTTCCCCGGCGGAACGCGCGAGGTGTTCCACGGACGCGGTCAGCAGTACCGGTTGCTGTGGAAGGAGCGCGTGGGCTTCGCGAGGCTGGCGATCGAGTTCGGCTACCCGATCGTCCCCTTCGCCGCCGTGGGCGTCGAGGAGATGTTTGACATCGTCGCCGATCAAAGAACTCCTGGGCTGGCGCAGGTGTATCCGCTCATCAGCCGGCTTGTCGGGTTGCCGCTGCCGCCGATCGCTCACGGAATCGGGCCAACGCTGATCCCCCGCCCGCGGCGCCTCTATTTCTGGTTCGGCGACCCGATCGACACCGTGCGGTTCGACGGCCGTGCCGGCGACGACCGGGCCGCGCGCCAGCTCCGTGACGAGGTCCGCGAAGCAGTACGGAGCGGCATCCAGTTTCTGCTCGCAGAGCGCGAGGCCGACCCAGGGCGCGGCGTGATCCGCCGGACGCTGAACCTCCCGGCACAGCCGGTCGAAGACCCTGAGGCGCACTTCGTCGCCCGTGCCTTCGACGCGATGAATCAGGCGGGCGCCGAAACCGCGGCCGCCTGGATGTCGCGATCGGTTCAGCTCGAGGATCCGCCCGGATGGCCCGACAGGAGGGTCTGGCGCGGGCGGCCCGCGGTGATCGCCCGGCTCGACGGGGTGATAGCCGCACTCGGCGCCTCGCACGTCGACGTGGAGGATGCGCGCAGCGTCGGTGAGGGAGTGCTGACCCGTCTCGCGGTCATTACGAGAGATCCCCGGCCGCAGGAGTTCTACACCGCGATCGAGATCGATGGCGGCGAGATCACCCGAATCCGCGTCTTCCGGGACGAGCAGGCGGCGCGAGTCGCGCTTTCGGAGCCGGACGCTTGATGTGACCGGTTGCGGGGCGACGCGGCCATGCTCCACACCGCGCGCCCTACTCACCGACGAAGTCGCCGGCACGCCGTTCAAGGAAGCTGCGCACTCCCTCGGCGGCGTCCTCGCTACGAAGCACCCGCGGCACGGTCTCGCGGAGATGCTCGACGGCCGCCTGCTCCGCGGCCGCTCGCGCGACGCGGGCATTCGCGAGCGTCGCCTGCACCCCAAGCGGCGCCTGCGCGGCGATCACGCGAGCAATCTCGGTCGCTCGCTCGAGCTGCTTGCCTGCGGGAACGATCTCCTGCACGAGACCGATCCTTATGGCTTCTTCCGCGCCGAACTCATCCGCCGTGAGCAAGAAGCGCATGGCGTTTCCCCAGCCGAGCTGGGCCGGTGCGCGAAACGTCGCCCCTCCAAACGGCATGATCCCCCGCGCGATCTCCAGTTGGCGGAAGCGCACGTCGTCCGCCGCGACGACGATGTCCGACGCGAGCGCAAGCTCGATCGACAGCGTAAACGCGATCCCCTGTACCGCCATCACGACTGGCTTGGGTACCTCTTTCCCCCACACGCCAAAGGCGTCATACCGGCCCGGGCCCGCAAGCGCGTGTGGCCCACGTTCAGCCACAGCCGGCCCCACCTCGCCGAGATCCAGTCCGGCGGAGAAATGATCGCCGTGGCCGAACAACACGCCCGCGCGAAACTCTCGCTCCGCGCCCAGGCGGTCGTACGCCGCCGCGAGCTGCTCGATCGTGGCCAGGTCGAAGGCGTTTCGCTTCTCGGGCCGGTTGACGCCCATCAAGAGGACGTGACCATCGCGCTCAACCGTGATTCTGTCCGGCAAAGGTTCTCCTTCCTCAGCGCTGGTCTTGCTCGTGGAGTCCGTTCTCGAACTCGACGAAGCGCGTCACCCGACGGCGGATTGTCCGCCAGGCATGTCAAGAGCGTGAGCGCCGCAACGTAAGCGGCTAAAGCTGCCGCTGGCCGGTTTGGCGGTCGTTCCCGATCCGGAACACTCACGCTCTGTGACGCCCCCAAATCTAGGCCTCGCCCAAGCGAAGAAGATCCGTAGTTTCCGGTAGAAGGGGTTCCACATTTCCGCTGGCCCCGCTCATGGATCGGCGCGTCCGGTCGAGTCCCGGCGCACACTCACTGACGCTGATGCCCGCATCCCGCCCACCCGTGAGCCCGACAGACACGTCGGCCGGCCAGTGGAGGCGGTTGCTGACGAACTCCGCCACCTCCGGCCGCAGGCTTCCCACCCGACGACGGCTCCGAGTGGCATCCGTCAGACTCCGATCGCGAGCGCAACCTCCAGAGCCTGAATGGGTAACCGGCCCGCGTTCGGATCATGGATCCTCCCGAGCTTCGCGATCACTGCCTGTCGTTCCCGGGCGCCAAGGAGACCTTTCCGTTCGGCCCAAACACGTCGGTCTTCAAGGTCGGAGGAAAGATGTTCGCCCTGTCCAGGCTCGGCGCACCCTCGCTGCGAGTCAGCCTCAAGTGCGAGCCACAACTCGCCGAGGCGCTCCGACGGGCACACGCGGCCGTGTTGCCCGGATACCACCTCAACAAGCGTCATTGGAACACCGTGATCATCGATGGATCCCTGTCCGACCGGATGGTGAAGGACCTAATCGAGGACTCCTACGACCTCGTCGTCCATCAGCTCCCAGCACCCCGTCGCCGTGACCTCGGATCGACGACCGACGCCCCACGTGCGTGAATTGGAGGTGAACGCTAACCGAGCCGGACGGCTGGGCGCTCGGTAGGTGGCAAGCAGTTCCCGTCGCCTCGTAGGCTGGCGCCGCTGGTCGCCCGGCTCGCTTCACCAGCGCTGACGGCCGAAGTGGACGCCTGGGCAAGCACGGGCGATCACCGTAGCCGCCCGATGTCTAGGTGACGAGGGCCCGCGCCGACGGGACACCCCCCGGGGACGGCGTGAGCACAGGCCGTCCCTGAACCCCTGCCTCGCCCACCTGTAGCGGCCGTGCACCGGCCACGGATGGAGGCGGATGCTTTGGTGGTCGCTGACTCGCCGAAGCCCGGGCCGTGCCGATGTTGTTTCGATGGCTAGCCGCTCGAGCTAGCTCCCGACCGTGTAGGCGTAGGCAAAGTCGTGGAAGTCGGAGAACGACGTCGGGAACCCGATCGCGGGCTCAACGCCTCCCCAGTCCGTCGAGTCGTAGACGCCGAGGATGCCGTTCACCGCGGTGCCCGCGGCTGCCGTCGGCGACAGCGTCGCCGTCAGTGTCCCTGTGGCTCCGGGCGCCAACTCTTCCGGCGTGACGGTGTTGCCGCCACTGATGTCGTTGCCCGACGGGATCAGTTCGAAGTACCCGACATAGTTCGTCGTGTTCTTGACCGTCACCGTGATCGGGACGCTGGAGCCGGAGTCGATGGTCGTCGACGTCGACGTCGGGAGACCGGTCTCGGTGACGGGTGCGAGCTGGTTGTACGCGACGACCCCGGTGACGGTCTGGGAGAACTCCGTTCCGTCGGTCGTGGCGCCCTGCATCACGTCGATCTCCCACAGACCTGGCTGGGGATCAGAGGTGATGAGCGAGGCGTTTCCGGTCGGGTTGTCGTGGGTCGGCGTGGTGTCGACGGCTGTGACGTCGATGTTCCCTGACTCGGTGACAGCAGGCTCGAGGTCGGCCGGCGAGAACAGGTAGTAGTACACCGGATCGTCGGCAGTGTGGTCCGGCGCGTAGAGCGTCACGTCGAGGTCGTTCTCACCCTGGGGCACGTCCACATAAAACGTCTTGATCTGCCCCGGACCGCGAGATACCGAGCTGGTCAGCGTGGCACTGAACGAGCCACCGGCCGACGGGATGAGGGTGCGCCGGGCGATCGGCACCGAGCTCTCGAGCCCGTTCGGCGCCGTGAACTGCACCGACTCGGGGGCATCGCCGGGCGCCCGGGGAAGCGCGATGCGAAGGGGCACGTTCGCCGAGCTGTGCGGCGCGATGGTGACGGACGCCGACGCCGGGCTTGTCGTGAAGTTCTGGCCGCTGGCCTGGAAGGTCACAGTTCCGGTGTAAGGCCCTGGGGTGTCCGGCGGACTTTGCACGTGGCCGCGGCCGTTGGCCCACACGATCTGGGCCGTCCAGGTTCCGGGCATCGGATGCGCGACCGTGCTGTGCTGGATGTCCGGGCTCGCGCTGGGCCCGTTGGCGGCGCCGTAGTCGTAGGAGCTCTGGGCCAACCTCCCGGCCGGGTCGGTCAGGATGAACGTCAGGATGTTGTCATCGCTGTTGGTCGGGTCCGGCCAGCGCATGTCGGCATCGAGCACGCTGACGCCCCTCGGCACCGTGAAGTGGATCGGTGCCGCCGCGGTCGCCCCCTGGGCGGGAATCGGGGCGCTCGGCGACGGGGCACTGACGTTTTCAGTGACGGGGCTGCCGAGACTCGTCTCGCTTCCAAGCACCCGGTAGGTGCCGAAGACCCTTTCCCGTTGGGAGGAGGCGTTGTACAGCGTTACCGATTTGTCGACTGTTGAGCCACCCGGGCCCTGTACGTCGAGCTGGGTGGGGCTGTCCACCAATGCCGGAGCGTTGGAGTGGGTCTCCGACGTGCCCGGCATCTCGCGGGCCGCCTGAACGGCCGCGTACACGTTCAGGAGGCCGGCGCCCTGCTGGTCTGCCTCGGCCCCGATGTCGGTTGCCGTGCTGGTGAGGATCTCCTTTACCTGAGCGGGCGTCGGAGTGGCACCGCCGTGGGTGTCACGGTAGGCCTGGATCACGTCGGCAGCGGCGCCGGAGATGAACGGGGCTGACTCGCTGGTGCCGCCAAACACCTCGGTCGGAAGTGGCGGTACCTGACCGGCGCCGGCGGCCGCGAGCGCCAGGTAGCCGGGGGCGACCAGGTCCACCACGGCGCCGTTGGGAGCGGTGCCGCCCGACGACAACGTCGTCATGTTGTCGTCTTCCCAGCCTCTCGTGTAGCCATCGGCCTGGGCGAGGAGCCTGAGGTCGTTGGTTCCACCGGCGTCGATGACGTTGGGGTCATCCGCGGGGGCCTCGACCGTGCCGGACGAGCCGCTGTCGCCCGCGCTCTCGACTACGACAACGCCCGCTTGCACCATGGCGTCATTCGTCGGGGCGAGCAGGTCATCGTTGGCACCCGGCAGAGCGCCGTAGCCGTAGGACTCCGACACGACGTTGACACCCTCGTTCACTGCCTGCTGCAGCCCGGCGATGACCTGCGACTCGGGAGCCACGGTTTGACCCGACGAGTTTGTGTCGCTGAAGTAACCGGTGCTGAGAAGCGAGGCGCCGGTGGCGTCACCCACGATTCGGAAGCTGCAGTTTGCGGGAATATTCGAGTAAGGCAGCTGAGACGCGTACGTGTAGGTAACCGTGCCCTGGGCAGCGATCGTGGAGACGTCTCCGTTGAACTCGTCGCTGTAGACGTTCTCGTTCGGGTTCGGGGCATCGATGATGACGTGCTGCCCGTCGGGCCGGGTCATGTTGGGGTTCCCGGCCAACGAGTCGGCATCGACGTTCCCGACGATGACGCCTTGGCCCGTCGCGATCGCAGACGCTTCGAACGGGTCGGTCGGGTTGCTGGATGCGTCGTGGATGCTGGTGAGGGCTTCGGGCTCCACCAGCGGTTTGCTTGGAGATGCGTTGCACAATTGCTGTCCATCGGCCGCCGCTGCCGGGCTGCTCGACTTCTGCACCCGGGAGACGGCCACCGTCGGCGTGGTCGACCTGGCGTCCCCGATGATGATGGTTCCATCGGGGACGACCGCCTTGACGCCCGGGGTTTGGCTGAGTGCCTGTGCCTCGGCCGCCGGCATTGTAGCGGCGACAGCGTTGAGGAGCGAAAGCTTCGTGATATGCGTGGCCCCGACCTGGTTCAGCTGAGCCACGAGCGGAGCCTGCATGGACGCGGCCGTTGCTTCTCGGGCGATGCGGTGGGCCCGGTTCGCCGGCAGGTTGGTGAGCTGGTTGTCGAACACGACCACCACGGCCTCCCGCTTGCCGGACACGCGGGCTTTGACCTGCCTCGGGCTCAAGCGAGAAAACCTGGGCCTCGCCACACTGGCTCGAGCGGTCGAGCCGGCTGCCGAGCCGGCGCCGGTCATCGCTGTGAGGCCGAGCGCGACCGCACCGACCAACGAAGCAAGCCTACGGGGGGTCAATGACATTTTGCCGCCTCCATTCCGCGCCTCTCTCCCGTCCACCTGTCAGGCGGAAATATACGTATCAGAGTCACGCCACGTCTGTCAATCGCGTACACGGCCCATTGACCGAGGACGGGCTCTTCCCCATTGGAATCACGAAGCAACAGTGAGCGTTTCCGAGGTAACGCAATGCGAAGGTTGCATGACGTTTTATACGGAAACGTCTCATCCCACCTTCCTCGGTGCGAGCGGAAGTCGATGTGATATCGATTAGTGACGTGACGGTCACAGAGTCGCGCCGGCGCGCGGAGGGCTTCGGCTCAGCACCCGGGAAGTAAACCCTCCGCGGGTGGGCCGCGTCGACGCAGGTCCGAGTAGGAATCGGGCAAGATGGTTAAGTGCGCTACGACGGGATCGACGAGGAGAGGGCTAGGTGCTCGAGCACGAGCGGGTAGCGATCGCGGTCGGCGAGCGCTCAGGGCTGCCGGTGATCGTCGCGGTGCACTCGACAGTCCTCGGGCAGGCGGTGGGCGGATGCCGCCTGTGGCGTTACCCGGACTGGCGCGCGGCGCTCGAGGACGCGCTTCGCCTGTCCGAGGCGATGACGCTGAAGTGCGCGCTCGCCAGGCTGCCCCTCGGCGGCGGCAAGAGCGTGATCGCGCTGGCTCCGGGCGACTTGGAGCTCACCCCTGAGCGGCGGCGCGCGGCCATGCTCGACCTCGGCGACGCCGTCGACGCGTTCGGCGGAAGCTACGGCGTCGGGGAGGACGTGGGGACGACCGCCGAGGACATGCTGATCGCGCGCGAGCGCACCCGGTATGCCTACTGCCTCCCGGAGTCGCAGGGTGGCGCCGGCGAGCCGTCCGAGCCGACCGCCGAGGGAGTCCGCTTGGCGATCGCGGTCACGCTCGAGCGAGCATTCGGCGCGTCCGAGGTCTCGGGCAGGCGGATCGGCATCATCGGGCTCGGGCAGGTGGGCTCGCGAGTCGCCCGCCGGCTGGCCGCCGACGGCGCCGAGCTCGTGGTCAGCGACATCGACGCCTCCAAGCGCGCACTGGCGGAGGCGTTGAGGGCCTCGTGGACGGAGCCCGACGAGGCGCTTCGTGCCGAGGTCGACCTACTCGTGCCGGCGGCGCTAGGCGGAGTGCTTACCCCGGGCTCGGTGGCGACGCTGCGATGCGCCGCCATCGCCGGCCCGGCCAATAACCAGCTCGCCGACGACGCCGTCGCCGATCTCCTGCACGAGCGGGGCATCCTGTGGGCCCCCGACTTCGTGGTGAACGCGGGCGGGGTGATCTACGGCAGCGCGATGGAGATGGAGGGATGCACCCGGGAGGACGCAATTGCCCGCGTCGGCGCGATCACGGGCACGCTCGGGACCGTGTTCGCGGCCGCCGATGACCATTCGATCACCCCGCTCGAGGCCGCCCGGCGGGTGGCCCGCGAGCGGCTCCAAGCCGCCGAGTCCCGGAAAGCCATCCCGCGGTAGCCGGCGCTCGCTCGTTCCGGGCGGCGTCATCGGAGAGCGTTCCGTCCCGCTTGGCGAACGCGCCGGCTATTCGCCCGCACCTGGACTTGCAGGACCGGCTCAGCTCGCGCCGGGTCGCGGTCCGAGTAGGTCCCATCGGTTCCCGGCGACGTCGAGGAACACGACGACTCGCCGGTAGGGCTCCTCGCGCGGCTCACCGACGAACCGCACGCCGCCTCCCGCAGTCGCTCGAGGGACGCGTCGAAGTCGTCGACTCGCAGGAACAACCCAACGCGGCCGGCGAACTGGTCGCCGACGGCCCTGGTCTGCCGCTCCCCGTCGGCCTTCGCAAGCACGACGCCCGTGATAGCTCCGGGCGGCCGCACGACGACCCAGCGCTTCGCGCGCCCGCCTTCGCCGGTCCTCGCCGGCGCGTCCTCGACCAACTCGAATCCGACAACGCCGACGAAGAAGTCGATGGCCTCGTCGTAGTCCGTCACGATCAGCGCGACGTGCTCGATGTACATGTCCGCCCCAGGCAACCACTATCACCGGACGCGATCTTGGTC
>DASPPG010000291.1:0-4078 GCA_035625625.1 Solirubrobacteraceae bacterium | reverse complement strand
CCGAGCGAGTACCGGTCGTACTACTCATGTTGTGGAGTTTCTGCCGAGGCGGGTGCGGCTGGTGGCCGCGCCGGGCGGTCTGCGTGATGTCGAGCTGGACGTGCTCGGGTGGCGCACGGAGGATGGCGAGACCGCGCTTGTCTGCCGGCTGATCGACGGGAGTTCGGGGACGATCCCGGCGCGGTGGACGGATTTGCCGCGGCGGCGGGCGGTGGAGCGGCCGCTCGGCGTGGTCGGAACGCCGGAGGCGTGGCGGCTGCTGGGCGAGCGGCTGGCGGGCCTGCGGGCGCGGTGTCCGGGTCGGGATCGAGCCTGCGGTGAAAACGGAGGTGTTGATGTCCGGGCAGTTGGCGTTGACGACGGGCGAGCAGGTCGTGGCGGCAGCGGTGTGGGAGACGCTGCCGCCAGCGGTTCAGCAGGCGGTCGCGGTCCGGCTGGCGAAGCTGGTCGCGCGGCTGGTGGAGGCTCAGCGTGATGAGTGATCTGGGGAAGGTCACCGAGGAGCACCGGCGCCGACGGGCGGTCGTGTATGTCCGCCAGTCCTCGGTCGGGCAGGTGGAGCGCAACCTGGAGTCCGCGGCGCGCCAGTACGCGCTGCGTGAGCGGGCGGTCGAGCTGGGGTGGCCTGCGGGATCGGTCGCGGTCGTCGATGAGGACACCGGCCGCTCGGGCGCGAGCACCGACGGGCGGCTCGGGTTCAAGGAGCTGGTCGCGGAGGTCGGGCTCGGTCATGTCGGTCTGGTCCTCGCGCTTGAGACATCGCGGCTGGCGCGTTGCTCAGCGGACTGGCATCGCCTGCTGGATCTGTGCGCGTTGACCGGCACGCTGATCGCTGACGCGGACGGCGTGTACTCGCCGGCGGACTTCAACGATCGGATGCTGCTCGGCTTGAAGGGCACGATGAGCGAGGCCGAGCTGCACTTCATCCGCGCGCGGCTGGTCGGCGGGCTGCGAAACAAGGCCGCGCGCGGCGAGCTGCGCCTGCCGTTGCCGGTCGGCCTGGATCGCGACGACGACGACCGGGTCGTGCTGTGCCCCGATGAGCAGGTTCGTCACGCGATCAATCGGGTGTTCGGCCTGTGGCGAGCGCTCGGGTCCGCGCGCCAGGTCGCGTTGGAGCTGACCGCCGAGGGCCAGCAGCTGCCACGCCGGGCGGTCGGTCAGCGGCGGATCCGTTGGGCGCGCGCGAACTATGGAGCGGTGCACGACCTGTTGACCAACCCGGCATATGCCGGCGCGTTCGTGTTCGGCCGCCAACGCGTCGTCAAGCGGCTCGACGAGCACGGACAGGTGCGTATCGGCCGCGTCGATGTCCCGCTCGAGGAGTGGTCTGTCTGCCTGCCCGATCACCATCCCGGCTATGTCACCTGGGATGAGTACCTCGCCACCCGCGAGCGGCTCAGGGCCAACGTGAGACCGCGCGGCGAGGGCGGCGGGGCAGCGCGTGAGGGCGGCGCGCTGTTGCAGGGGCTGGTGCGATGCGGGCGATGCGGACGCAAGATGCAAGTCGCGTACTCAGGCACGAACGGCAAGGTCGGCCGGTACGCGTGCATCCGCGGGCGAGACTTTCACGCGACCGGCCGGGCGTGCCAGTCACTCGGCGGCGCGCGGCTGGACAAGGCGGTCGCCGAAGCGTTCCTCGACGCGGCCGCGCCGGCCGGGATCACGGCGACCGCCGGCGCGATCGGCGAGCTCGAGGGCCAACACGAGCAGCGGCTCGCCGGGCAGCGCCTCGCGGTCGAGCGTGCCCAATATGAAGCCGACCGCGCACAGCGGAAGTTCGACGCGTGTGAGCCAGAGAACCGGCTCGTCGGACGCACCCTCGAACACGCGCTGGAGCAAGCGCTCTGCGAGCTCGAGTGCGAGCACGGCAAGCTCGCCGCGCTCGAGCGCGCCCGCCCGGTCGCGCTGAGCGACCCCGAGCGTGAAGCGCTCGCCCGGCTCGCACGGGACCTCCCGCGGCTGTGGGTCGCGCCGAGCACGACCGATCGCGATCGCAAGGAGCTGCTGCGCACGCTGATCAGCGAGGTGATCGTCACCGCCCATCACGACGAACGCCGCGCCGACATCGAGGTGCAGTGGCAGGGCGGCGCGCAGACCGAGCTGCGCGTGCCGCTCAGAGTCCCCGGCAAGCTGCAGCGCGACAGGCTCGCGGACGACACCGTGGAGCTGATCAGACGCCTCGCCGAGCACCAGACCGACCGGCAGATCGCAGCGATCCTCGGTCGCCAGGGACAGAAGACCGGCACCGGCCTGCCGTTCACCGAAGCGCGCGTCCGCGGCGTGCGCAAGCGGGCCGGCATCCCAGCCGCCCCACCACCCGACCCCGCCGGCGAACTGCTGACGATCGAGCAGACGATGAGCGAGCTCGGCGTCTCGTCACACACGATCCGTCGCTGGATCAACACCGGCCTGCTACCCGCCGAGCAGGCCACCCCAGGCGCACCGTGGCGGATCCGGCTCACCGACGAGATCCGCGCCCGGTTCGTGCCCGAGGTCCCCGACGGCTACGTGCCGCTCGCCGAAGCCGCGCGGCAACTCGGGTGCGCCCGCCAGACCGTGTTGCACAAGGTCCAACGCGGCGAGCTGCACGCCATCCACGTCACCAACGGCCAACGAAAAGGCCTAAGAATCAACGTTCCCGGCCCACGATTGGACCAACTACTCAACGACTGACCCAGGAGGTGCATTATGAACCAACCCCGAGATCCGCGAGGAGGAACGCGACCGGCTTGGCGCGCATCGGCCCGCCGCGGTCGGCGTGTAGCGTCAGGATCTTGGGCGTGATCTGCTGCTGCTCGGTTGCCTGCTCGATCAGCGCCTTGGCCAGCTGCGCGGTCTCGCGGTACTGCACGGCCCAGCCGACGATGTAGCGGCTGAACACGTCGAGGATCACGTACAGGTAGAACCACGTCCACTTCGCCGGGCCCTTCAGCTTCGAGATGTCCCAGGACCACAGCTCGTTCGGCCGCTCGGCGAGCAGCTCGGGCTTGGCGTAGGCGGGGTGGGTGAGCTGGGCGCGGCGCTCGCGCACGCCGCCGTGGTGGGCGGCGAGGATCCGGTACATCGTCCGGGGCGAGCACACGTAGCTGCCCTCGTCCAGCAGCGTCGCCCAGGTCTCCTCCGGCGAGACGTCGACGAACCGCTCGGAATGCAGCACCTCGAGCACCCGCGCTCGCTCGGGCTCGCTCAGCGCCCGGGCCGGCGGCGTCCTGGGCTTCGGCGTCCTGGGCTCGGGCGGCCTGCGGCGACGGTAGATCGTCGCCACCGACGCGCCCAGCGCCCGGCATGCCGGCCTGGTGCCGATGATCGGCGTCAACTCCTCAACCGTGGCCGCGATCATCGCTCGGTGCTCCTCTCGGCGCTGCCCGATCCGAGCATCTCTTCCAGCAGCGCTGAGACGTTTCCCTGAATCTCCACAACTCGCTTCATCTTCTGAAGCTCCGCCTCGGCGCGCTCAGCCCGACGGGTCAGCGCCGCGATCTGCGCGTCGCGTTTGTCGGCCGGCTTGCGCCCGCGTGGCTGGCCCAACTCCTTCAACGCGCCATCCTTGCGCTGCTTGCGCCAGTACGCCAGATGCGAGGTGTACAGGCCCTCACGACGCAACAGCGCGCCGACCTCTCCAGGCCGGACGCACGCGTCGGCCTCGGCGAGGACCTGCGCCTTGTACTCCGCGGTGAAGCTCCGGCGCTTGGCCTGCTCCACCAGCTCCGGGTCCGGGACCTCCCCGCGACCGGGAACCCCCTCCGGCGCGGCGCGCCCGCCAGCCCCGAGTCCCAGCTCGGCTACGCCTCGCTGGTCCTCGTGGCTGGCGGCAGCCTCAACCGCAGGCCCAGCTCCATTCGTGCTCGTCTCCATGCCCGGCGTTCTCCGTTCTCGCCCTCAAGGTCATTGATTCCTCGATGGTGAGCGTCTCGCCAGACGTTGACAGAGAGGGGTGGAACTCCTCCAGCTCGACGTCGAGCAGCGCGGGGTGCTGGGTGGGCGAGAGTGAGCCGAGGACGCCCAAGCCGAGCTCGTCAGCCAGCGGCTGGTTTGCCCTGGAGTTGTTGCCCTTGTCGTAGACGAGCGTCAACTG
>DASPPG010000290.1:0-5733 GCA_035625625.1 Solirubrobacteraceae bacterium | reverse complement strand
CTGCCCGCCCGCCACGCAGACGACAAAGTCGTCCGCATAGCGAACCAGGCGGTAGGTCGCGCCGCCGAGACGTCTGACCTTCTCCCGCTGCGGCCGTGTCGTCATTGTCGTCTGCCACGCGTGGGCGAAGTGTTCGTCCAGCGCGGACAGCGCGACGTTGGCGATCAACGGTGAGAGGGCTGCTCCCACGCAATTGGTAGTTCGGCGATCCGCCGCTGTTTGGGGTGGGGATCGAGTGGCGGATGGTGACCTTGTCGTCGCCGCCGATGAGTACTTCGCGCACGACGAGCCGTAGGATCCGTTGCTGTTCGTCGAGGCTGAGCCGGTCGAGTCCGTCGGCGAGGCGGCCGAGGAAGCCTTCGAGGGTGTCGGCGAGCTTGAGGAAGGTCTCGGCGTCGTGTAGCTCAGTCTCGAGCGCGTCGAGCTGGGTGCGCAGCGCGGCCTGGCGCTTTCTCAGCGTGGGCCTCCGCGCGCGCAGCTCCTCGAGCGAGAGGAGCTGTTCCTGGTAGGCCTCAATCATACGGGCGATCGCTCCGTCGGCCCGGGTGATGTCGCGTTCGAGCGCTTCGCGCTGGCGGGCGGCGGGGTGCTCCGTGCGCGCCGCCTCGAGCCGACGGTCGATCTCGGCTCGCACGAGCTGCGGGTCTTCGAGCAGCCGGCGGACTTCTCCCCAGATCAGCTCGTCGAGCTGGTCGGCGCGGATCGGGCGGCTTTGGCAGACGCGCCCGCCGATGTGGCGGTAGTTGTCAGAGCCGATGCAGCGGTAGTAGTAGATCCGCTTGTTGGTTGTGCGAGTGGTCGTCCGGTAGCAGCCATAGCCGCACTCGCGGCAGACGAGGATGCCCTGCAGCAGTGTCGGCTTCTTGGTGTTGCGCTTGGCGAAGTGCGCGTTGTGGGCGAGCCGCGCCTGCGCGAGCTCGAACGTCTGCTCGCTGACGATCGCCGGGACCGCGATCAGCATCCAGTTCTCCGCCGGCTGGTCCGCTCGCGCGGGGCGGCGGCCATGGCGCTCGCCGCGGGCGCGGGTCGTGCGGGTCGGCTTGCCGTGGCGCTCGAGCGTCTTGGTCTTGCCGAACGCGGCCTGCCCGCGGTAGGCGGTGTTCCGCAGCATCCCCCAGACGCTCGAGCGGTCCCAGACCGGCTTGCCGGTCTGGGTCGGCACGCCGCGGTCAGACAACCACCGGGCGAGCTCGCCGATCGACAGACCGTCGTTGATGTAACGCGCGAACACCTCGCGCACGACCTCAGCCTGGACCGCATCGATCTCCCAGAAACCCTCGCTGTGCTCGGTCTTTTTGACGTACCGGTAGCCGTAGGGCGCGCACGATAGGACCGCCTGGTGGCCGGTGCGGGCGCGGTGCAGCTTCCCGCGGCGGGTGCGCTCGCGGATCTGCGCGCGCTCGTACTCGGCAATCATCCCCTGGAACTGGCGCAACAGCTCGTCCTCGGGTGTCGCATCCCGCTCGGGCTCCTTGGCGAAGCACACCTCCACGCCGACGCGCTGGAACTCTTCGAGCAGCAGCACCTGGTAGGCGTAGCGGCGCGCGAGCCGATCCGGAGCGTGGCACAGCAGCACCTCGAACGCTCCCTCGGCGGCGCGGTCGCGCAGCCGCTCGAGCGCCGGGCGCTGAAGCGCCGCGCCGGAGAACCCATCGTCCTCGAACACCAGATCCTCGGGGACAAGCAGCCCGCGCTGCGCGGCGAGCTCACGCAGCCCGACGGTCTGGCTTTGGATCGTCTCGTCCTGGCGCTGGCGCTCGGAGGACACCCGCGCGTAGATCGCCGCCACCCGGCCCGTCCGCCCGTCCGTCTCGATCGCTTCGCTCATCGTCGCTCCCCCGTTCGTTGTGGGTCATCGGCCCCGCTCGGGCACCGCGATTGCGTACGCCTGCGCCAGCCTGGCGCCGGCGAGCCTGTCGGACACGAACTCGATCTCAACCCGCCCTGCCACGATGTCGCTCCCGGGCGTGATCGAGATACAGCCTCACCGCCTCCGCGACCGTCGCACTCAACGACTGGCCACTGACACACGCGCGCTCGCGCAGGCCGGCGATCAACGACGGCGCCAATCTCACGGTGAACAGCACAGTGCGCTCCGGCACCGACACCCCGGCCGGCGTCGCTCGCGCCGCGCTCACGTACCGCCGCGCCTGACGCTCGGAAAGCGCGAACTCGGACCGCAGCGCCCGGACCACGTCCGCCGGCGTCAGCTCCACCAGCAGCTCGACCGCGCAGTTGACACGAACTGCGTACTCGTCGGCATACGCTCGGCGGCTGGCCATCAGGCGCTTGAGTACCACGCCTCACGGCCGACTCCTTCCCTCCGGACGGCGAATTGACCGCTCAAACTCGAAGTTCGCTATTGCGTGGGAGCAGTCAGAATCCCGCCCTGCGGGGTGCCCGAGAGCGTCTCTTCTTGGCCGCCGAGCTCGGTCAGGATTCCGGCCTTGAGGAACGCCTTGATCAGCGCCATGACGCGCTTGTCCGCGACTCTGGCCCGCAGCCGGTCCTGAACGGCGACATGCGAGATTTCGTCGAAACACGCCTTGATATCCGCTTCGAGTACCCACTCGTAAGAGTTGGTCGCGAGCATGTGTATCTCGGCGATCGCGTCATGGGCTCGGCGTCCGGGCCGGAACCCGTAGGAGCACGGTTTGAAGTCGGCCTCGAAGATCGGCTCGAGCACCGTCTTGAGGGCAGCCTGGATCACGCGGTCGCGGAGGGCGGGCACCCCGAGCCTTCGGAGTTTTCCTCCGCGCTTGGGTATCAGCCGCTCCTTGACCGGCAAAGGCCGAAAGCTCCCGGACCGCAGCTCCTCGCGGAGCCCGTCAAGGAACCTCTCCACGCCCACCTGCTGCTCGACGTGGCGGGCGGTCTGCCCGTCCACGCCGGCTGAGCGCGACCCTCGATTCGACCGGACCCGTGTCCACGCCACCATCAGCGTGGACGGATCGCAGACGAGGTTGTGCAGGTCCGAGAACCTGCGGCTGGGATCATCAGATGCCCACTTGTGCAGCTTGCGCTGAATCCCGAGTACCCTGGCCTCCGCCACCTTCGGCACCGGCCACGGAGCGCCGATATTCACCGGCGACCTCCTCGCATGACAGACGGGCGCTGCAAGCCCGCTGCTCCCCTTCGCCCTGTGGACGGCTCTCCCGCCCTCCCTGGTCGGTCGTGACTCCGACGACTACTACGAGAGCTACGCCCCATCCCGACGCCATCAGCGGACGCTGCGCCTAGCCTGCGCCCCGAAGGGCGCGACGGCGACACCGGGATGGTTCCCACGTTCACTTACCGTTCGCTTGTCCGGGTCGGCGCCCAGCTCTTCCCCTGCGGGCCTGCCGCGACGCTCACGCGGACACGCGTCGCGGTCCCTTCCCGGCGCATCAATCCGCCGGTCGGGACGAGCCCCGACGTACATCCTCGGGACTCGCGCACCGCTTGACCCGGCCCATATCCGTCGGGTTTGAGCCGAGTTCCACGCTCTAGGGGGTTCTGACACTGGTGCACTGGTATTACGCCTTTCGGTCTTGCTAGCCGCGCCCGCGCCGTCCGACAGTCCCAGCGCGTCGCGTCGTTGTCAGGGCCGCTTGCCATCCTCACCCGCAGCTCCGGGGTCAGACTGCCCTCAGCTTCACCGGGCTGCCGCGACAACCCGGCGACGGGGTCTCGCACCCCGCGCGAACCGGTAGCGCCTCGTGGCGCACCTTGACGACGTGAAAGGGGTCAAAACACACCTGGGCGTCAGGGAGGCCCTTCGGGGCGCGGATGGCCTTCTCATAGCCGGCGGACATGTCGATCGAGACGGCCTTGATCGAGGCCTTCTGCGCGTCGGTGAGCTGATCGAAGAACGCCTGCAAGCTGGCGGCGTTGCGACCGGGCGCCGCCCACACGATGCGGGGCTTTTGGTGGTCGGCGACGCAGGTGAGAAACTGGCGGTCTGTTGCCGTGGCAGACCTCGTCGACGCCGATGTAGACCAGCCCGTCCAAGCGGTCGTGGTCGAGCTTGTCTGAGACCACCCGCTGGAGAATCTTGCCGACCGTCCGCCACGCGATCCGCATCAACCTGCAGACCGCGGTCTGGTTCATCTGCTGCGCCAAAAACGCGGTCAGATCCTCGAAGTCCCGGGTGTAAGGCGAGCCGGCCCGCGCCCACGGCACCTGCTCATAGACATCGCCGCAGCCCAGGCAGTACAGGCGACGCAGCACGCACTCGATAAACCACTTCGAGCCGCCGAGATCCAGGTGCCGCCAGCTCTTGGCGCGATGTTCCTTGATGTTCAGGCCCGGCGTGCCGCAGCCCGAGCACCGCGGCTTCTTAGCCCTCAGCGCGACGGTCACGATCACCCCCTCGGCACCGAACGCCACATCCGTAACCCGGGCGCCCGGAAGCGCAAGCATCTTGTTGAATGCGGTCGTGACCCGCACGTCGTCCTCCTTTGGTAGCTGCTTCGACAATCAGCAGCCTAGGAGGCCGGCGGCGGGTCGCCCTCAAAGCACGCCGGGCGCAGAAGGTCAAGGCAAGCCGGCGAACACGATCGCCTCCAGCCGGCCCCCCACCGCAGAAGTTTCCACGACCCCCCCACCTGGACCTCGATCATGGTGGCGCCGGCGGCCGGCCTGTCAAGGTCGCAAGCTCCCTTCCCCTCGCTTCGCTCGGTGACAGCCCGCCCGTCCGGCGCGATCTCGCACTGAGGTCCAGTTGGGAGGGGGGCTGTGGCGTGGCGCCGGACCCAGAGACCCTCAGACCGGCCCCGAAATCATCCGGCCCCTCCACGTTCTGAGTGGGCGAGCGTGCGGGAACCGAAAGCAACTTACCGCGAGCTACGGACAAGGAGGCGGGGGATACCTGGCGCTTGAGGACCGGCGTTTCCCTCCCCAGCCGCCCTTCCGCCCGCCCGTGCGCCACGAATCTCCTGCAAACAGAGCGCTCGCTCGCAGCCGGGACGAGCTCCGGGGCGCGCCCGGCACCGTGTCCGACGAGACTGCGAAGCTGTTCAGACGCCGCAAGAACCTCGATTTCGATGTCGGGGTTCGGCTGGGAGGGAGGGAGGGACCCACACGAAACGTTGAGGAGCCAATCATCCCCACCGGGACTCACGTCACCCCCAAACGAGCAGGAGTCCTCTATTACTGGGGGTGAGAACACCCTGAAGGCGGCTTTCCGGTAGGCGTGTCCATGCGGAGGCTGGTGCCAACCGGTCAGGGCAGAGTCACTCCGCGGGGAGGGATAGATGGGAATGCTGTCGCTCCCATGCTGACCGGCACTCTCCGCCAGCACGACGTCTGCGTAGCCCAATCTGAGGGGTTGGCGACCGGCGGACACGGTCGGTCGGGTGCCGAAGCCGCCAGGGCTATGGCTTTCGTTCTTCGGCGCCCCGCGTGGCGTGCTATCGGATAAGGCGACCTTTCGATCGCGGCGGCCGGACGTGACCGGCACCATTCCGGGACGATCGGGATCGCGCACGAGGCTCGGGTCGACGCCGGCGGTCAGGACCGCTCCTTTACTGCAGCGGCCCAGCCAGGGACAGCGACGTTGCTGCTCCGTTACGGATGGAGGAGCCCGTCGAGGCGGGCGCCGAGCGTCGCAACTCGTCGCATCGCGGCACTGACGTCGAGGCCGCGTCGGGCTTCCGCAACCCCCAGCCGAGCAGCGCTCTCAAGCGCCCGTGGCGAGGCTGCCGAGGTTGCTCAACCTCGGCAGCAAGGGCCGAGGCTGCTGGATCTCGATCA
>DASPPG010000289.1:0-6205 GCA_035625625.1 Solirubrobacteraceae bacterium | reverse complement strand
GTGTTGACGGACATCCGGGATGGTGATGGCGGCGCCAGCGGTGATGGTGATGGGGGGTGGCGAACGAAGAAACGAAATAAGTCCGCGCGGCGGGGTCTGCTCCTCTGGACTTGATGACTGTGGCGCCGGCGGCGGTGCTGTCAAGGTCGCTGCGCTCCCTTCCCCTCGCGTCGCTCGGTGACTGCACCCGCCGTCCGGCGCGGAGTGCTGCCCAAGTCCAGCGGAGCGGGGCTGTGGTCGAGTCTCAGGAGGTGCGTGGTGGCTGGGGACACGCGGTCCACAGCTCGGTTGGCCGGCCGGCGGTGAGGATCTTCTGCTGTTGGGCTCGGCCGGTGGCGGCGAGGACGTGGAGCGCTCGGGTGAGCTGGTGGGCGGGGAGGTTGCGGTGCAGCAGATGGCTGATCTGGGTGCGGGTGAGCCCGTTGGGGGAGCGAACGAGCGCGGCGTGGATCTGTTCGGCGAGCGGATCGCCGGTCGCTTGGCCGAACGCCCAGGTGGCGGAGCGGGCGGCGAAGTCCCAGAGCGCGAGCGCGGCTTGCAGGTGCTCCGGCTGGATGCGGCGTTCGCCGTCGAGTAGCGCGTAGAGGAGCGCAAGCCGAATCGTGTGCGCTTCGGCGCGGGCGGTGAGATGCCCCGTGAGGCCGTCGCCGGGGTGGGTGAGCTGCGGGTAGGTCTGCCACCACAGCTCGCGCGCAGCGTCATCGAGCTTGACCCGTCCGGCGGTGTGGGCGTGCTTGAGGACGCTGGCGAGGTAGCGGACCAGACCGGTGTCCTTGAGCGGCTCGGGGTCCCCGCCCTCGGGCAGCAGGCGCACGCGCCTGACCATGGCGAGTACGAACCTGTTAAGGAACCCGTTGGCGAGCTCGACGGTGGTGGCGTGGCGGTGCAACTCGGTCTGGGTGATGTGCCCGATGATGGAGATGTGTGCGCTGGTGGCGCGGGCGGGGGCGGTGCGCGTCAGGAGCGCCAGCGGCCGACCGTCCCACGCGGAGCGCAGCACCGGAGAAAGCGTGTTGATGTCACGCTGGGTCTGCTTGAGCACGCTGGCGAACTCGGGTTCTGCGATCAGCAGCCGCTTGTCGCTGACACCAGGGTCCTGACCGTCGGGGTCACGGACGGCCCACACCAGCCCCTCGCCGCTGGCCAGGCCGGTGCGCAGCCGGGACGGGAGGGCCGGGTCTGCCTCGGCGAGGAGCCTTGTGACGTGGTCATAGGAGCCGCCCTTGCGGGCGCGGGCACTATCCCCGATCAACAACAGAAACTCGTTGGGGTGATGAAGAGTCGCCTCGACCCGGAAGTGAGCGCCGCGTCCAATCAGCGCGCCGCAGGCGACCAGCAGTTGGGTGAGGATGGCGACCGGGTCGGCCTCGGTGTGCGGGGCGATCTGGGCGACGATCGCGCCAGGCAGCCCGTGATAGACGGCCGGGTTGGGCGGCGCCGGCCAGCCCGCCGGCACGGGAATGATCAGATCGTCAGGGCGGCCCGACGGCGGGCCGGCGGGGAGCCGCAGCGTGGGCTGCTCGTTCATGTCGTCGCCGGCCCGGGGTAACGGCTGATCCGCTCTGCGTGCTCGGCGACGATGAGCAGACGGTTTGCGAGCTCGCGCGCCTGCGCCGGCCACAGTGCCAAGTACGCGGGCTCGCCGATGCCGGTCTGGTCCGAGATCTCCAGGCAGATCAGCTGGCCGCCGACGCCATCACCCATCCAGTCGATGGCGCCTTCGTCGAGGAACACGCGGGCGCGGTCATAAACCTCGTCGCTGCTCATTCGGCTGACACCTCCGCGACCGCCGAGCGCGCCGAGCTCTCGTCGCAGATCGACTTGTTCTGGGCGTAGGCGGCGATCAGTGTCTGGGTGGCGAGGTTGTTGACCTGACGGGGCAGGCCGCGGGAGGCCTCGTGGATCAACGCGACCGCGTCGTCGCTGAAGAGCGTGTCCGAGCGGCCGGCGAGCTTGACGTGGTGAGCGATGTACTCGCCGGTCTCTTTCAGGTCCATCCCGTCGATCGTGCAGCGCAGCGCGATCCGCTGATCCAACGCGGCGAACACCCCCTGGCGCAGCTTGCGACGCAACGTTGGCTGGCCCAGCAGCAGGCACGCGAAGGTGGCGCGCGAGTCCATCTCGGAGTTGGTCAGCATCCGCAGCTCCTCGAGCTGCTCGGCAGACAGAAGATGCGCCTCGTCCAAGATCAGGACCACGGTCTTGCCGCGCTCGGCCGACTCTGCGGCCAACAGGTCCGTCGCCTGCGGGATCAGCGTTGCCCGATAGAACCGTGGGGTGGCGCCGAGCGCCCGGACGATCTGGATGTAGATACCCCGCGCCCCCACCGCCGGATTAGACAGGTAGACGATCGTGTGACGGCTCGAGTCGAGCATCGCGGTCGCTGCTCTCGCCGCGACCGTCTTGCCGGCGCCGACTTCGCCGCACACCACCCCTAGCGCCCGCTCGCTGATGATCCAGTCGATCCGGGCGACGGCCTCCTGGTGAGCGGCCGAGGCGAACAGCATCGACGGCGCCAGCTCCTTGGTGAACGGGGTGCGCGACAGCCCCCAGTGCGCCCTGAGGCGATCGATACTCATCCCGCGTTCTCCTTTCTGTCCTCGTCGTGGCCGGCGCCGCCGGCTGGCGGGCCGGGAAGGTTGCGGTAGTCGATCCGCGCCTTTAGCTCCCGCTCGCGGCGCTGGCGGATCAGCGCCAGATAGTCGACCCCGGTCGGCTTGGCTTCTCCCTGCGGCCTGAACTGCGCGCGCGGGTGCACGTGACGCTTGATCCGAAGCGGCACCGCCAGCCCGGCGTGATGCCCGTCCAGGCGCACCTCGACCTCGGTCAGCGCCAGCGGGTCGAAGATCAAATCCACCCGCCGGCCCGCCAGCCCGGGGTCGACCTCGTAGGTGTTCCCGTGCATCTCGAACGTCCCGGTCCGCGACACGGTGCGCCGCTCTGACCAGCGGAACGCCTCGCGCAGCGACCGCTCGGTCGGGACGGTCGGCGCGCCGGCGGCGAGGAACCGCTCGATCGGCGCCTGCCCGGTCTCCGAGTGCACACGCCGGTGATAGACCTGCTCGACCCATGCCTGGAAGGTCTGGCCCAGCTCGTCCAGGCTCGAGGGCGGGCGGTCCTCGAGCTCGACCAACAGCTGGTCACGCACCGTGCGAAAAACCCGCTCAATCTTCCCCCGACCCTCCGGCCTGCCCGGCCGTGAATGGATCAGCCTGATCCCCAGCACGGCGCACGCTCGCAACAGCTGCCCCGACACGAACGGTGACCCGTTATCTACATAGACAGCCTTGGGCAACCCGCGGGAGGCGATCCCCGCCCGCAACGCCCGGGACGCGTTCAGAACGTCCTCCCGCGCCGCCCACCGATACCCGACCAACAGCCGACTGTGATCGTCAAGGAAGCAGAACAAGAACGCGCGGCGACCGTCGATCAGCGGTCCGTGCAGTGCGTCCCCGGTCCACAACTCGTTGCGGAACTCCGCCTCGAACCGGCCCAGCGCACGCCCGATCTGACCGCCCTTCCACGGCAACCCCGCGGCAGCAAGGTGACGATTAATCGTGCGCGCAGAAGGCGAGCGTCCTTCCGCCTCCACGATGATCCGGTGGATCTGCGCCGCCGTTCTGGCCGGCTGCTCGCGGCGCAGCGCGATCGCCAGCTCCAACAAACGCTCCGGCGTCTGGTTCGGCATGTGCCGCGGCGCCGGGACCAGCGCGTCGAACCCGCCCTCCCGATACCAGCGGATCCAGCGATCAAGCGTGTTGCGCGAGACCCGCACCCACCGTCTATCCGGGCCCAGGTGCTCGCGCGCCGCCAGCGCGCGGACCAGCGCCCCGCGCTCCCGCGCAGACAGCGACACATCCGTCGCCTCGCTGATCACCCGCCAGCGGAACAACCCGATCTCCTGCGCTCTGTCCATCCATCGGCCTCCTGACCGTCGCTGACACCCAACAGGCAGCCAGGATCCCGGTCACTCAGGCACAGGCCAAGGCGGTTTCGTGTTGATCGCAAGCAGCCCGCCAGCGGTCAGCGCCGACACCCACGACCACGGCGGCCGGGACCGCAGCACCAGCGACGCCAACCAAACGCACACGCCGATCGCCTCAAGCGCGTCGCCCACCAGCGACCCCCGCCCGGCCGGCGGATCCATCGACACGTCCAGTGCCCTCGCCCACCGCAGAAAGTGCGCGACGATCAGCTCCGCGCGCGAACGGAATCGACGCCGCCAATCGCGAACCGTCTCCCCGGGCACCCCCAGCCGCTCCGCGACCCGCCGATATCCCTCGCGCCCGAGCGACACCAGCGCCTCGCCGATCACCTCCGCCACATAGCACCGGCGCCCCAGGCAGATATCCGGCAGCAGCACATGCGTCGCGGCGCAGGCGCGCTCACGGCAACGACCACGACGCGGCCGCAGCCGCCGCACGCCAGCGTGCGTGCGAACCTCACGCAGGCGCGCGCAACCCCAGCCCCCCAGCACACCCGCGCCACAGCGCGGGCACAAAAATCGGCCAGCAGCGAGATCCGTCTCGACCACGGCACGATCGTCTGCGACGATCAGCACGATGACCTCCTGAAGGCATCACACGGGGCCTCTCGCTTCACCCAGACCAAGAGTTGGCGAGGGGCCCCGACACAACACGGTCATCACCATCATGTCGCCGCGGGCCAGCCGCGAACGCGACCATCACCACCCAGCGTGGCGCCAGACCGCCCCCCGGTCACCAACCAGCGTGTCGCTCAACACCGGTCGCCGGGGCCGATCGGGAGCACGACCGAGGCGAGCGCGGTGTACAGGTAGGCGCCGATCCCGGCAGCGACGCCGGCGCGCTTGCGCGCGTCCGAGTAGAGCGCCTTCAGTCCGGCGAACGAGCCGGCGTCCATTTCGCCGATGTCCTGGTAGACGGCGTCGACGTCGGGCCCGCCTGCCTCTGCGGGGAGGGTGATGGTGAGTCGGCAGGCGAGATACAGCCTGCCCGGCGCCCGGCCGTTGTCGCCGCTGGGGGTGAGCTCGGTGGGGACAGGGGTGAACTGCTGTTGCCAGCGGCCGGGGACGACGTGGTTGAGTCGTTGCACGACCGATTGGGCGCCGAGGAACGCGGCGACCTGCGCGCCGGCGTATGGCACACCGTTGAGGGTGACCTTGGTCATGGCGCGAAAGCCGATCGCGCCGGGCGCGAACGGTCGGCGCAGCAGCAGGCCGGCCTCGGCGTGCGTGCGGGCGGGCGCTGTCACCGCGCCGGTTGGGATGTCGGTGTTGGGGTTGGGCATGGTGAACGGTCCTTTCGAGCGGGTGGGTGTCAGGCGGCGAGCGCCTGGGGTGGGTCGAGCAGTCCCGCTTCGTGCAGGAAGCGGGAGGGGCCGCCGGTGGGGCGGCCGCCGCGCGTGGCCGCGTAGGTGAGGATCAGCTGGTCTTTGGCGCGGGTGCAGGCGACGTAGAACACGCGGCGCTCTTCGGCCAGCTGCTCGGCGTCGGGTGAGGCCAGCGCGCGCCAGGAGGGCAGCAGTCGCTCCTCGCACGCGACCAGCACGACCAGCCGCGCCTCGGTGCCCTTCGCTCGGTGCACCGAGGACACGGTGATTCGGCGATCGGGCTCGCCCGGGATCAGCTCCCGGGCGTGCAGGCCGGCGGCCTGCTCGAGAAATCCGGTCAACGTGGCATCGTCGGCGTGTTGCTCCTCGTAGGCCTGGGCGGCGCGGCACAGCGAGCGCAGGTCCTCGAGTACCCGTTCGGCATCCTGGCGCTCGTCCGGTTTCGGTGAGCTGTCGCGCCGGTGCTGATGGTGGGCGACCAGGCCGCCGCCGAGCATCAGCGTCGCGACGGCGACGTGCCCGAGCGACCGCCCCGCTCGCAGGTCCTTCCGGACGCGTGCGAGCCCTTCCCCGAAGCGCACCAGCCGCTCTCGCACAGCCTGGGAGCGGACGCTCTCCAGGTTGTCGGCGTGTGCGGCTGCGGTGATCAGGTCGCGGTTGTGAGCATCGCGCGCGAGCGCGACCACGCAGCTGGCGGTCGTGGCGCCGACGCCGCGCTTCGGGGATCCGACGGCGCGCCGGAAGGCCTGCGCGTCGGCCGGGTTGGCCAGCAGCGTCAGGTAGGCGAGCGCATCCTTGACCTCGGAGCGCTCGTACAGGCCGAGGCTGCCGAGCACCCGGTGCGCGATCCCGGCTTGCGCCAGCGCCACCTGTACCGGCCCGTTCGCATAGCCCG
>DASPPG010000288.1:0-31511 GCA_035625625.1 Solirubrobacteraceae bacterium | reverse complement strand
CGGCCGAGCTGGGCATCGCCCCCCTGGCCCGGATCGTGGCCAGCGGCGTGTCCGCCCTCGACCCCGAGATCATGGGGCTGGGTCCGATCGAGGCGTGCCGCCAGGCCCTGGCCCGCGCCCGCATGACCATCGACGACGTCGACCTGGTGGAGATCAGCGAGGCGTTCGCCGCCCAGGTCATCCCGTCGGCCGACCGCCTCGGGATCCCGTGGGAGAAGCTGAACGTGAAGGGCGGCTCCATCGCCCTCGGCCATCCCTTCGGCATGACCGGCGCGCGGATCATGACCACCCTGCTCAACAACCTCGACTCGGTGGGCGGCAGGTACGGCCTCGAGACGATGTGCGTCGCGGGTGGGAATGGCCAGGCGATGATCGTCGAGCGACTCTCCTAAACCGAAAGGGACACCACTATGGCAACCACAGGTTCTCAGACGCAGACCGCTGGGCGGGACCGCGATCTCACCGGACGAGTCGCGCTCGTCACCGGAGGTACCCGGGGAATAGGCGCGGCGATCTGCCACGCGCTGGCCGCGGACGGCGCCGCCGTGGCGGCCGGTTACTCCTCGAATCAGGCACGCGCCGACGAGCTGCGCCAGTCGGTGGAGGCCGAGGGAGGCACGCTGTCGCTGCATCAGGGCAACATCGGCGACGCGGACGACTGCGCGCGCGTCGTCAAGGACGTGATCGAGCAGCACGGCCGCCTCGACATCCTGGTCAACAACGCGGGCATCACCGTCGACAAGATGTTCCTGAAGATGTCGGCGGCGGATTGGGACAAGGTGGTCCAGGTCGACCTTTCCGGTGCCTTCTACATGGCCAAGCCGTCGCTCGCGCACATGATCGGGCGAGGCTCTGGGCGGATCATCAACATCTCGTCGGTGAGCGGCGAGATGGGCAACATCGGCCAGGTGAACTACACGGCCGCGAAGGCAGGGATGTTCGGACTCACCAAGACACTCGCCAAAGAGGCGGCGCTCACGCTCCGCCTGGCCGGCACGCTCGAGAAAGGAATCGGGGTCACGGTCAACTGCATCGCTGCGGGCCTGACCGACACCGACATGATCGCGACCATCCCGCCCTACATGCTGGCCGACATCGTGGAGCGGATCCCGGTGCACCGAGCGGGACACCCAGAGGAAGTTGCGCGCGTTGTGGCCTTCCTCGCCCAGGACGCCTCGGGTTACATCACCGGGCAGGTCTGGGATGTCGACGGCGGACTCAACATGTGATCGGACTGGAAAATGGCTACCAACGTTTCAGAAAAAGAAGCTCGCGACGTCGTCGAGGCGGCGCGTGAGGCCGAGTGGAAGCTGCCGAGCTTCGGTAAGCAGCTGTTCCTGGGCGACTTCCGCCTCGACTTGATCCATCCGCAGCCGAAGCTTGATCCCGAGGCGATCGAGAAGGGCGAGCGCTTCCTCGGCGAGCTCAAGGCGGTGCTCGCGGCCGAGGTCGACCCGCTCCAGATCGAGCGCGATTCGAAGATCCCCGATCGCGTAATTGACGCGCTCAAGCGGATCGGCGCCCTGGGGATGAAGGTCCCGCCCGAGTACGGCGGCTTGGGCCTCTCGCAGGTCTACTACGCCAAGGCGCTCGCGGTCGCCGGCAATTACCACTCGGCGATCTGCACGTTGCTGAGTGCGCATCAGTCGATCGGCGTCGCCGAGCCGCTGCGGCAGTTCGGCAGCGAGGAGCAGCGGCGTAAGTGGCTGCCGCTGGTGGCCAAGGACCACATCAGCGCGTTCCTGCTGACCGAGCCGGGGGTGGGCTCCGATCCGGCCCGGATGGCTTCGACGGCCACACCGGTCGCCCCGGAGCACGCCGCGTCTCCGGTTGACGACGACATAACCGCAACGCCGGTCGACGGCGGCTACATGATCAACGGCCGCAAGCTCTGGGCGACGAACGGCACGATCGCCGACATCGTCGTGGTGATGGCGAAGGTGCCCAAGAGCGAAGGTCACCGCGGCGGGATCAGCGCGTTCGTGCTCCCGTACACCAGCGAGGGCATCACGGTTCTGCATCGCAACGCGTTCATGGGCCTGCGCGGGATCGAGAACTCGGTGACCATCCTGAAGGACGTGTTCGTTCCCGAGGAGAATCGGATCGCGCGCGAGGGTGACGGGCTCAAGATCGCGCTGAGCACGCTCAATACCGGCCGGCTGGCGCTGATGGCGATCGCGGTGGGCGCTTCCAAGTGGGCGACGAAGATCGCACGCGAATGGGCAAACGAGCGGGTGCAATGGGGCCGACCGATCGGCAAGCACGACGCCGTGGCGCAGAAGCTGGCGTTCATCGCCGGAAGCGCCTTCGGCCTGGAGGCAATGCTGGACGTCGCCGCCCGGCTGGCCGACAACAAGCGCAACGACATTCGGATCGAGGCCGCCCTGTGCAAGCTGTACGGCTCGGAGCTGTCGTGGCAGGTGATCGACACCCTCATGCAGGTCCGCGGCGGGCGCGGGTACGAGACCGCGGCGTCGCTCGAGGCGCGTGGCGAGAAGCCGGTTGGCGTCGAGCAATGCATGCGGGACATGCGCGTGAACCGCATCTTCGAGGGTTCGAGCGAGATCATGCATCTGCTGATCGCCCGCGAAGCGGTCGATACACACCTCCACGCCGCCGGCGGCCTGCTCATGGGCGACGGCGACGCCAAGGCCAAGGCGGAGGCAGCCGTGAAAGCCGGAGTGTTCTATGGCAAGTGGCTGCCACAGCTCGCCGTGGGCAAGGGGCAGGTACCCGGCGCCTACGACGAGTTCGGCGAGCTCGCGGGCTACCTACGCTACGTCGAGAGGGCGTCGCGCAAGCTGGCACGCGAGACGTTCTACGGCATGGCACGGTGGCAGGCCAAGCTCGAGCAAAAGCAGACGTTCCTGGCACGCATCGTCGACATCGGCGCGGAGCTGTTCGCGATCGCCTCGACGGTCTGCTACGCCGACTCGATCGGGCAGGAGACCCCCGAGCGCAAGACGGAGGCGTTCGAGCTTGCCGAGTTGTTCTGCAACATGGCCAGGCGCCGTGCCGAGACGCTGTTCGACGAGCTGTTCGACAACGACGACGACGCCCGCTACAAGGCTGCCCAGAACGTGCTGTCGGGTCGCTACGGCTGGCTCGAGGACGGGATCGTCGACCCATCGGGCGATGGCCCGATGATTCCGGCCCTCGCTGAGGCGCCGCCGTCGTCCGCCGCCGGCAAATCTAAATAGGTACAGGCGAAACAATGGCTACAGCAATCAAAGAAGACGCGGCCCCCTCGGCAGAAGAGTGGGCCGCCCGGCTCGACGGCTTCGTGCAGCGCGCGCAGGAGGCCTCGATCGCGCTGCGCAAGCTCGATCAGGAGGCGGTCGACCGCATCGTCTGGGCGATGACGGTCGCGGGGCTCGAGAACGCGGTCGAGCTGGCGGAGCTGGCGATGGAGGAGACCCACTTCGGCGTGCTCGAGGACAAGGTGCTCAAGAACTACATCGCCACCGAGTTCCTGTACGACTACCTGCGGGACAAGAAGTCGGTCGGCGTGATCGACGAGGACCGCGAGCGGGCGCTGCAGTACGTCGCGGAGCCGATCGGGGTCGTGCTGGCGCTGCTGCCGATCACGAACCCGACCTCGACGACGTTGTTCAAGTCGATCGTGTGCGCCAAGACCCGGAACGCGCTGATCATGCGTCCGTCTCCGCGTGCCGTGCGGTGCGCGATGCGCGGCGCGGAAGTGCTGCAGAAGGCGGGCGAGGCGGTTGGACTGCCGCCGAATTCGCTCCAGGTGATCCCGGATCCGTCGCTCGAGGTCTCGCAGTACCTCTTCCACCATCCGGGGGTCGACTTCATCTGGACGACCGGCGGACCGAAGGCGGTGGCGGCCGCGAACGAGGCCGGCAAGCCGTGCCTGAGCGTCGGACCGGGCAACGCGCCCGTGTACGTGCACCGCAGCGCCGACATCCGCATGGCGGTCATGGACATCCTGATCTCGAAGACGTTCGACGCTTCGGTGATCTGCCCCGCCGAGCAGACGTGCGTGATCGACGACGCGATCTACGAACAGGTGATCGACGAGTTCCAGCGGATGGGCGCACGGCTGCTGACCGATGAGCAGACGACGGCACTGGCGGCACGCTCGTTCACCGACGAAGGCAAGGTGCAGCTCGACGTCCTCGGGCAGTCGTGCGTGAGCCTCGCCGGTCTGGCGGGCTTCGAGGCATCGGATGAGGACAAGGTGCTGCTGGCCCCGCTGCCGAGCGATCTCGACGAGTTCGCGGCGCACCCAATGATCGCCGAGAAACTCATGCCGGTACTCGGGGTAATCCGGTCGCCTTCGGTCGAGCACGGGATCCGGGCCTGCGAGCTGGTCACCGAGCACTTCGGCCTGGGCCACACCTCGGCCGTGTACGCGAGGGACGAGGACGTGATCAACCGCTTCTCGCTGGCGATCAGAACGGGACGGATCCTGGTCAACGCGCCGACCGCGGTCGGCGCGCTGGGCGGCGTATACAACTCGATGACGCCGACGTTCTCGCTCGGCTGCGGCACCTGGGGAGGCTCCAACACCACCGACAACGTCAACTACCGCAATCTCTTGAACATCAAGACAGTGTCACGCCGGCAGACCCCGCCGCAGTGGTTCCGCGTTCCCTCGGACACGTACTTCAACCCCGGGTCGCTCGACAGCCTGCGGCAGATCGGCGCGTCACGCCCGATGATCGTCACCGACAAGTGGACGGTCGCCCGCGGCGTGGCCGATGAAATTCGCCACTACCTGACCGCGAGCGCCGTGCACGTCTACTCCGGGGTCGAGCCCGAGCCCACCGAAGAACAGATCCGCGCCGGAATCGAGGAGCTCCACCGCTTCGACGCCGATGCGATCATCGCGCTCGGCGGCGGCTCGGTGATGGATGCCGCCAAGGCGATGCGCCTGTTCCACGAGAGCCCCCAACTGAGCATCACCGGGTTGTCGCTGCCGTTCCTCGACCCCCGCAAGCGAATCGCCGAGTTCCCGCAGGTCGAGCACAAGGTGCGGCTGATCGCGATCCCCACCACATCCGGCACGGGCTCGGAGGTCTCGCCGGCCGCGGTGATCAGCGTCGGACAGCGCAAGATCACCCTGATCGACTACACGCTCGTGCCTGACATGGCGATCATCGACCCGAACCTGACACTGACGATGCCCAAGGCGATCACGGCCGACACCGGCATCGACGCGCTCACCCACGCGCTCGAGGCGGCGGTGTCGATCTTCGCCTCACCGTTCACCGACGCGTTCTGCGTCCAGGCAGCCAACCTGATCTTCACGGCGCTGCCGCGGGCCTATCGGGACGGCTCCGACCTCGAGGCGCGCACGGCGATGCACAATGCGGCGACGATCGCGGGCCTGGCATTCTCGAATGCGTTCGTCGGCCTCAACCACGCGCTCGCCCACCCGGTTGGTGCACGTTTCGGAATCGCGCACGGCCGGGCGAACGCGATCTTCCTGCCGCATGTGCTGCGCTATAACGCGTCGCTGCCGAGCAAGTTCATGCCGGCACCGGGCTACTCCGCGTACATCGCCCCCGAGAAGTACGCGGAGATCGCGCGAATCCTCGGATTCGGCGGGCACGGCGAGGAGGATCGGCGCGAGCGGCTGTTCGCTCACGTGGACGAACTGCTGGCCGAGGTCGAGGAGCCGCGGTCGCTCGCCGACTGTGGGGTGAAGCGCAAGGACTTCGAGGCCGCGCTACCCGACCTCGCCAAGGCGGCGTTCGCGGATCCCAGCATTCGCACCAATCCCCGCATCCCGATGATCCGCGAGGTCGTCGAGCTGCTCATGGCGGGCTACGGCGAGGGGGGTTGACGGCGAAGGTCGGCTCCACCGCCGGCCCCCCACGAGATTCCATGCTCGGGCGCGAGTTCTCCCGGCTGGCGATCATCGCTCACGGCGCGTCCGCGATGCGCGTCGTCCACGCCGCGCGCGAGCTGAACGAGCGTCGATCCGCTCCGGTGTGTCTGATCGCGCTGCACACCGAGTCCGAGCGCGACGCGCTCTTCGTTCGTGCCGCCGATGATGCCGTGTGCCTCGCTCCGGGCCCCGCAGGGCTGGAGCGTGCGCTGCGTGAGGCGCGCGCCGATGCCGCATGGGTGGGCGCGACGGGTCTCATCACGCGCGCTGACGCCGAAACGTTGTGCGAGCGGCTCGGGATCGTCTCGGTCGGACCGGACCCCGCGGCACTGCGACGGCTGCGCGAGGCGGTGGTCCTCGGCCGCTCTCCGGACCTCGCCGGGACCATCGGGACCGTCCGGCTGGCGGTGCCGATCATCGCCGACGCCCTCGGCGTGGTGTGGCCGCTCGGAGTATGCGATCGGCGCGGGGACGCGGTACTCGCCGAATCGTCGAGTCCGGTCCTCAGCCCCGAGCAGGAGCGTGACATC
Organism: Solirubrobacteraceae bacterium; assembly: GCA_035625625.1. Taxonomy (GTDB): domain Bacteria; phylum Actinomycetota; class Thermoleophilia; order Solirubrobacterales; family Solirubrobacteraceae; genus Palsa-465. The sequence continues at coordinate 25,124 of DASPPG010000288.1, read as the reverse complement.
GCGGACGCGGCGAAGCGACTGGCGCTCGACGCCGGCTACTGTGGCGCAGGCACCGTGGAGTTCCTGTTCGCGCCGTCGTCTCGCCGCTTCTCGGTCGTCGACGCGGACCGCGGACTCGAGCAGCCGGCGATCGAGGCCGTCACAGGGCTTGACCTCGTCAAACTCCAGCTGCACATCGCCGCCGGTGGCCGACTCGAGGGCGACCCGCCGGCGCCGATCGGACATGCGATCGAGGCCCGCTTGTGCGCTGAGGACCCGGCGTCCGGGTTCGTTCCCGCGCCGAGGCAACTCGTCCTCATGCGACTTCCGACCGGACCGGGCCTGCGGATCGACACCGGGGTGGTCGAGAGCGACGTCATCCCAGCCGACTCCGACCCGCTGATCGCCAGGTTGACGGCATGGGGCAGAGATCGCGACGAGGCGATCGGTCGCCTGCATCGGGCCCTCTCCGACACCGTCGCCGTCGTCGAGGGCGGGACCACGAATCAGGGCCTCCTGCTCCAGGCGCTCGGCCGTCCGGTGCTGAGGACCGACGCCGAGCTCGCACTTCTGCAGGCGGCCATCGAGCTTGCCGACCGCGATGCTGCCGACGATCGCGCGCGTTTCTACACGCTCGCCCGCCGTGGACGCCCGCAGGCTGCAGCGGGGCTGTCGCGGACCTACGAGCTGCGCCACCGCGGTCAGGGTTACCGGCTCGCGGTGTCGCAGATCGCCCCCGAGCGCTATCGCGTGGCCGCCGACGGACGGTCGGTCGAGCTAAGCGCCCGGCGGCTCGGTCCCTACGAGCGGCGGCTGGAGCTGCTGGGCCGGACCCACCGGACGCTGACCTCGAACCTCGGCGAAGACCTGGTCGTGGAGGTGGACGGTGTCGCGCATCGGATCGCGCACGGCGACGCCGGCGTCGTCCGCTCCCCGGGGCCGGCGCTCGTGGTCTCGATCCCCGTGTCCCCGGGAGAGATCGTCGAGGCCGGAGCGGTGGTCGCGGTCGTGGAGGCCATGAAGATGGAGTCGTCGCTGACCGCGCCGATCCGCGGGCGTGTCACGCAAGTGCTCGCCGGCGAGAACGTCCACGTCGACGCAAGGGCGCCACTCGTGGCGCTCGAAGCGATCGAGAAAGCGGTCGACCCGACACCTGGAGACCGCCTGTCGTTCGAGTCGTTGACCGCCCCGCCCGACGCCGGGCCCGATCCCTGCCGCGAGAATCTGCGCCGAATGGAGTGGCTCGTGCTCGGCTACGACATCGGCGCAACCGAGGTGCAGCGGACGATTGCCGACTTGCACGGCCAATGCGCCGACCTGCTCGCATGCGACCCAGCGCTGATCCCCGGCGAGCACCGACTGCTGGGCATGTTCGCCGACCTGCGCGCCTTGTCGCGTCCCGACCGAGGTGGCGCGGACCCCGAGAGCGAGCTCCTGCAGAGCCCTCAGGAGCACCTGCACGCCTGGCTGCGCTCGCTCGACGCCGAGGCCGAGGGACTGCCGCCGGAGTTCACCGCCGGGCTGCGCCGTGCGCTCGGTCACTACGGCATCGACAGCCTTGAGCGGACGCCCGCCCTCGAGGAGGCGGGCTATCGGCTGTTCCTCTCCCAGCAACGGAGCACGATCGCGCGTGCGGCGATCGTGGCGATCCTCGACCGGCGGCTGGAGGACGCCGACGACCTCGTCGGACACGTGGGCACCGACTTCCGCGAGGTCCTCGACCGGCTCGCCACCGCGCTCGACGGTCGCGACCCGGTCGTCGCCGACCTCGCCCGGGAGGTCCGCTTCCGCTATTTCGACGAGCCCGTGATCGCCAAGGCGCGCGAGCGGGTGTACCTGGAGATGGAAGAGCACATCGCGGCGCTGACAAGCCGTCCCGACCGGCCCGACGCGGAGCGGTTGATCAAGCGCATCGTCGACTGTCCCCGGCCGCTCGCGCCGCGGCTCACGGTCGCGATGGGCTCGGCGACAGCGGCGGCGCGTCGCCGGCTCGTCGAGGCGATGGCACGCCGCTATTACCGCACGCGCTCGCTCGAGCCATTCGAGCACATCGACCTCGACGGGCACGACGTGGCGCGGGCGGCTTATCAGTTCGCGGGAGGGCGATGGCAGCTGGACGCGGCCTACGTCGAGCTGGGTGAGGTAGGGTCGATCGCGACGGCCGTCGCCGCGCGGGCGGCAGCGCTGCCCGAGGGTCAGGGGGCGGTGCTCGACCTGTACGTTCCGCATCGCGAGGGCACCCCCACGCGCGACGACATCGCGGCATGCTTGCGCGCCGCACTCGCAAAAGTGCCAATCCCGCCCGCACTGCACCGCATTGTGGTTGCGGTCGCCGAGCCACGGCGCGGCCGAGGAATGGCGGCGATCGACCTGTTCACGTTCCGGCCAGGGCAGAACGGTCTGGTCGAGGATGAGCTCCTGCGCGATCTGCACCCCATGATGGGCGATCGCCTGCAGTTGTGGCGGCTGCGCGAATTCGACCTCGAACGACTTGGCTCGGCCGAGGACATCTACATGTTCCACGGGATCGCGCGAGCCAACTCCAGCGACGAGCGGCTGTTCGTCGTGGCCGAGGTTCGCGACCTCTCCCCCGTTCACGACGAACGCGGTCGTGTCGTGTCGCTCCCGGAACTCGAGCGGATGCTGGTGTCGGTGCTCGAGGCCATCCGCGGCTTCCAAGCTCGGCGGCCACTACACCGGCGCCTCATGTGGAACCGGGTGCTGTTGCACGCCTGGCCGGTGATCGAGCTCCGCCCCGACGAGGTCCGCGCCCTGGTCGAGCGCGCGGCGTCCCCGTGGGCCGGGCTCGGGATCGAGCAGGTCGACATCCAAGGCCGCGTCCGTGAGGAGGACGGGGTGGTGCGCGAGCGGGTCCTGCGCTTTTCCGCGCCGACCGGACACGACGTCGCGATCGAGGTGTCCGACCAACCGGACGAGGCCCTGCGGCCGCTCGACGAGGGAACGCAGCGCATCATCTCGGCCCGCCGCCATGGCAACCTGCACCCGGCCGAGACCATCAAGTTGCTCGTAGGGGGCGGGCGGGGTCGCATCGCGGCCGGACAGCCGGCCGGAGAGTTCATCGAGTACGAGCTATCCGGCGCCGGCCGGCTCGAGCCGGTCGACCGCCCACCGGCGCGCAACCCCACTGGAATCGTCGTCGGGACGGTCCGCAACTTCACCGAGCGATACCCCGAGGGGATGCTCCGCGTGATCCTGCTTGGAGATCCCACGCGAGCGCTCGGATCGCTGGCTGAACCTGAGTGCCGGCGGATCATCGCGGCGATCGACCTGGCCGAGGAGCTCGGTGTGCCGCTGGAGTGGTTCGCGCTGTCGGCCGGCGCGAAGATCGCGATGGACTCGGGGACCGAGACGATGGACTGGATCGCGGCCGGCCTCCGACGGATCGTGCTGTTCACCCAGGCCGGCGGCGAGCTCAACGTGGTCGTCTCCGGAATCAACGTCGGCGCGCAGCCTTACTACAACGCGGAGGCGACGATGCTGATGCATACCCGCGGCGCACTGATCATGACCTCGGATAGCGCAATGGTCCTCACCGGCAAGCGCGCGCTCGACTATTCGGGCGCCGTCTCGGCCGAGGACAACCTGGGCCTAGGGGGGTACGAGCGCATCATGGGCCCCAACGGTCAGGCGCAGTACTGGGCCGGCGACCTGGCCGACGCCTGCCGCGTGCTGCTTCGCTACTACGAGCACACCTATGTGGCACCGGACGAGCGCTTCCCCCGCCGCGCGTCGACGTCGGACCCGTCGGACCGCGACGTTGGCGAGGCGCCACACCGCTTGCCGGGCTCGAAGCTGGAGCGGATCGCCGACGTGTTTTCGGACGAGCGCAACCCCGGCCGCAAGCAACCGTTCGACATCAGGTCTGTGATGCGGGCGGTGATCGACTGCGATCATCCGACGCTGGAGCGGTGGGCCGCGATGCGCGACGCTGAGGTGGCGGTCGTGTGGGACGCGCACCTCGGTGGCTGGCCGGTGTCCCTGATCGGGATCGAGTCCCGGCCCCTGCCCAGGCGGGGGACGATCCCCGCCGACGGGCCGGACCTGTGGACCCCGGCCACGCTCTTCCCCCGGGCTGCGAAGAAGATCGCGCGCGCACTCAACGCGGCAGCCGGCCGCAGACCGGCCGTGGTGCTCGCGAACCTGGCCGGCTTCGACGGCTCACCCGAATCTCTGCGCGAGTGCCAGCTCGAGTTCGGGGCCGAGATCGCACGAGCGGTCATCAACTTCGATGGTCCGATCGTGTTCTGCGTGCTGACCCGCTACCACGGCGGCGCTTTTGTGGTGTTCTCGCAGCGGCTGAACCCTCATCTCGAGGCGATCGCGCTCGAACGTTCCCGCGCCTCGGTGATCGGCGGCGCACCAGCCGCGGCCGTCGTCTTCGCGGGCGAGGTCGAGCGGGTCGCTGCCGGCGACGACCGCATCCAGGTTTTGGACCGGGCAATTGAGGCGGCCGAGGGCGCCGAGCGCCAGCGCCTCCGGGCTCGCCGGGTCGCCGCGTGGGAAGCCGTTCTGGCGCAGAAGCAACGAGAGTTCGCTGAGCGGTTCGACGGGGTCCACAGCGTCGAGCGCGCGGTTCGAATGGGATCGATCAACGCCATCGTCGAGCCGTCGTCGTTGCGGCGGTCGCTGATCGAGGCCGTCGAGCGCGGAATCAGCCGCGCCGTCTCGTCACGTGACGGAGTCGACGGAGCCGTCGTCGTGCACGAGGACGCCGCCGTGGTGGGCACGCAACAGCCGCCGTCCCGCCTCGGGGCCTGACAGAAGAGCCGCCTTGGCCAGCGCCTCGGCCTCCAAGGCGGTCGGCGCAAGGGCGGTGGCCGCGACCAGCCCCGTCCATGCCGGGGCCCCCGTGAACGGGTCGATCAAATGGTGCGCGAACCCTCCGTCCGGACGTTCCCACAATCGCGCATCGATCCCGGAGGTGGCCACACCGCCGGCGCGCACGCGGAGCGTGTGCGCGATCTCGCCGGTGAGCGGATGGCGGACCCGCACCTCCCACGGGGCTCCGTCTCCGGCGGCGATGCGCACGTCGCCGCCACAGTCCACGGCGCAACGACCAGCGCGCTCGAGCCGCGCGGCGAGCAGATCGGCCGCCCACCCCTTGGCCGACCCGCCCAGGTCGAGCTCGACGCCGGGCGGCCGGTGGATCACCCCCGCCCGCTCGTCGACTCGGACGGCGCGCCAGCCGGCGGCCGGGTGGGGCCGGGCGGGACACCGCGCGGGTGCCGACCCGAGTCCCTGGCGCAGCGACGCGGGACGGACGCGGGCGCGGGAGTGCTCGTAGCCGGCGCGACGCAGAGCACCCAGCAGCGTCGGGTCGACCAAGCCGGCGCTCAGTCGCGCCGCGCGCAGGGCGGCGCCGACCGCTCCCCGCAGCAACGGTCCGGTGGGGACGCACGCGCGAGGATCCGCGTTCAGGCGCGAGAGGTCGCTGTCCGGGTCAAACCGGGACAGCCGGCGCTCGACCTCAGCGAACACCGAGGCGATGTCGACACCGCCGTCGCCGTCGCGCACGACCCGCGCCACCGTGCCCATCGTCTGAAAGCTGTCGTCGAGCATGTATTCGGCTTTGTCGGCGGCGTGTTAGTCGGGACTTGTCGGCGGCGCCATGTCGGCCCCGTACGCCTGCTGGAGGTTCGCGATCTGGCCCGGGCTGGATTGGGTCGTCAGCGGTGGTGGTGGCGGCGGCGGGGCCGGTGCGGTCCGCGACCCGCGCCGGCGCCGACGCAACCAGTCCACGCCACCGGCCGCGGCGGCTGCCACAAGCGCCTGCGACAGCCGCCGTCGAGCCATGCCGCGCTGCACTCTCAGGCGAGTGCGGGCTCGGCCGCTCTCTCGGCCGCCCCGCGCATGTGCTGCGAGGTGCTGAGGACGACCTTGAGCGCTCCGGTGTTGGCGGCATCGGCGAACGTGTCATACGCGTTCATCGTGTCGCCCAAGGCGAAGCGGTGGGTCGCGAACATCGACGTATCCAGCCGGCCGCTGGCGATCAACCGCAGCAGCCGCGGGATCGTGAACGTATCCACCAGACCGGTGGTGACCGTCACGTCGCGAATCCAGAGCTTCTCGAGATGCAGGGTCGCGGGCTTGCCGTGGACCCCGATGTTGGCCAGCCGCCCGCCCGGCCGGATGAGATCGGCCGCGAGCTCGAATGTCGGTGGAACGCCGACCGCCTCGAACGCGACATCCGCGCCGAGACCATCGGTGAGCTCCATGACCCGCGCGACCGCATCCTCGAGCCCGTTGTTGATCGTCGTATCGGCGCCGAACCGGCGGGCACCCTCCAGGCGGCTCTCGGCCAGATCGATGGCCACGATCCGGCCCGGCGTGTACAGCTTTGCCGTCAGGATCGCGGCAAGGCCGATCGGACCGGCACCCACGATCGCGACGACGTCTCCGGGCGAGACCATCCCGTTCAGTACCCCCACCTCGTAGGCGGTGGGCAGGATGTCCGACAGGAACAGGACCTGCTCGTCGGTGAGCCCGTCGGGGATCTTGTACACCGAGTTGTCCGCGAACGGCACCCGTGCGTACTCGGCCTGCAGCCCGTTGATCAGATGACCGAAGATCCAGCCGCCACCGCCCAGGCACTGCCCGTAGCGGCCTTCCTTGCAGAACCGGCACCGCCCGCACGAGCTGACGCACGAGATCAGCACCCGGTCACCGGGTGCGACGGTAGCCACCCCGGCCCCGATCTCCTGCACGGTCCCCACCGCTTCATGGCCAAGGATCGTCCCCGGAGTGGTCTCCGGAACGTCGCCCTTGAGGATGTGCAGGTCGGTGCCGCAGATCGTGGTGGTGTCGATCCGGACGAGGATGTCCGACGGCTCGAGGATCGTCGGATCTTCGACCCTGTCCCAGGCCCGCTCCCCTGGACCGTGGAAGACAAGCGCTCTCATGACCACGCCCTCCTAACTCTCACCGACCTTTGAGTAAAGAGCTGACGATAGGCACGGGCCCGTAGTCCGCCATCAGGGTTAGGCCGCAACTTCACGAGTAGTAACTCAGTGATGCCGGGTCAAGCGCGAACCGGCTCGCTCGACGCCCGTGAAGAGGCCGACTACGAGACTGCCGATCGCGAACACGATCAACCCGAACCCGACGGCGCACAGGACGCCGACGATCACGGGCCCCAAGGCGATCGCCACGAGTAGCGCCGGCACCGCGCAGGCAAAGGCGAGAACCCAGAGTAGGAGTTTCATGGTTACCTCCATCGTCCGCCCGATAAGTTTGTAGGGGCGAACCTAGACCGAGGGAGCGACGGCGGCATCCGGACAAGCACGCGAGGCGTTGCGCGAGACTACGGGCTCAGGGCATCGGGCAAAGCGCTGCGGATAACTACTGACGGCAAGGCGCAGCTATCCGCGATGGCCGGTTGCTCGGCGGTCCGTAGGGTCGACCCCGAGTATTGCCCGATCCCGGAGACGAGGAGACATGACCACGCAAGTGACAACCGGCAAGGCGAAGCGGACGGCGGCTAAGTCCCACAAGTGGGTCTACGACTTCGCCGAGGGCTCGCGTGAGATGCGTGACCTGCTGGGCGGCAAGGGTGCCGGGGTCGCCGAGATGACCCGCGTGCTCGGTCCTGAGATGGTCCCGGCGGGCTTCACGATCACCACCGAGGCGTGCGTGTCCTACATGCAGGGGGCCGGCGCGTGGCCGGCGGGCCTCGCGGAGCAGGTCGAATCGGCTCTGGCCCGCCTTGAGACGCTGGCCGGCAAGCGCCTTGGCGACCCCGGCGATCCACTGCTGGTCTCCGTTCGCTCGGGCGCGCGTGTGTCGATGCCGGGGATGATGGACACGGTGCTGAACCTGGGGCTGAACGACGAGTCCGCCGCGGGTCTGGCGGCCCGCACCGGCGATGAGCGGTTTGCCGCGGACTGCTTCCGGCGCCTGGTGCAGATGTTCGGGAACGTCGTGCGCGGTGTCCCGAGCGAGCGGTTCGAGGACGAGATCGCCCAGGTCAAGCGCGACCGGGGCGTGACGCTGGACACCGAGCTCGACGCCGCGGCATTGCGGGAGCTGACCGAGCGCTTCCGGTCGTTCTTCGACTTCCCCACCGACCCTCAGCAGCAGCTGACCGAGGCGATCCGCGCCGTGTTCGACTCGTGGATGGGCGAGCGGGCCGTGCAGTACCGCCGCATCAACCGGCTTCCCGACGACTGGGGGACGGCCGTCAACGTCCAACAGATGGTTTACGGCAACAAGGGCGAGAGCTCGTGTTCGGGGGTCGCGTTCAGCCGTGACGAGGTGACAGGTGCGCAGACTCCTTCCGGGGACTTCCTCCCTAACGCACAGGGTGAAGACGTCGTCTCGGGCGTGCGCACGCCACGCGACCTGTCCGAGCTGCGCGCCTGGATGCCCGAGGTCGCCGATCGGCTGACCGAGATCCTGCGCACGCTCGAGGCGCACTACAAGGACATGCAGGACACCGAGTTCACGGTCGAGGAGGGGCGCCTGTTCATGCTGCAGACCCGCGGCGCCAAGCGACCCGCACAGGCCGCCGTCCGGTTCGCCGTCGACGCCTTCGAGGAGCGACTGTTGACCAAGGCTGAGGCGGTGGCGACGATCGACGCGGGCGCGCTCGAGGCCCTGCTGCACCCCTCCTTCGACACCACGGCGCGCTACACGGTGCTCGCCCGCGGCGTCGCCGCCTCGCCGGGGGCCGCGAAGGGCACGATCGTGTTCACCGCGCCCGAGGCCGTCGAGCAGGCGGGCGAGGGAAGGGCGGTGATCCTGGTGCGGCCGTTCACCGAGGCCGACGACGTCGCCGGGTTCCATGCCGCCGTGGGGATCCTGACCTCCGAGGGCGGCAAGGCCTCGCACGCGGCGCTGGTCGCGCGCGGTATGGGCCGTCCCGCGGTGACCGGAGCGGCGGCGCTCGACATCAACCTCAAGCTCGGCGAGGTGCGGATCGGAGATCTCGTCCTGCACGGGGGCGACTTCATCGCCATCGACGGCACGAACGGTGTGATCACCACCGATGAGGTTCCGCTCGTCGAGGCGCACATCGACGCCCGGTTCGAGACCATCCTGCGCTGGGCCGATGAGCTCCGGCAGATCGGCGTCCGGGCCAACGCCGACACTCCGGTGGACGCCGCCCGCGCGCACCGGTTCGGCGCCGAGGGGATCGGGCTGTGCCGGACCGAGCACATGTTCATGGCGGCCGACCGCCAGCCCAAGATGCGGGCGATGATCATGGCCCAGGACGAGGCCGGCCGGCGGTCGGCGCTCGATGAGCTGCTGCCGCTCCAGCAGGCCGACTTCGAGGGCCTGTTCGAGGCGATGGCGGGGTGGCCGGTCACGATCCGCCTACTCGACCCCCCGCTGCATGAGTTCCTCCCGGACCGCTTCGAGCTCAACGCAGAGATCGTCCGCGCGCGGATCGACAGCAGCCCCCGGCTGAAGTTCCTCGAGTCCGAATTCGATCGGGTGCGATCCCTCGAGGAGACCAACCCGATGCTCGGAACCCGAGGGGTCCGACTCGGCGTGATGGAGCCGGAGGTCTACGAGATGCAGGTGCGCGCGATCGCCCGCGCCGCGCGAGCCGTGCAGGACCGGACCGGCCGCGGCCCGCACGTCGAAATCATGATCCCCCTGGTGGCCTACGAACGCGAGCTCGAGCTGGTCAAGGCCCGCGTCGTGTCCGTGGCCGAGGAGGAGGGACTCAGTCTGGGGACCGACTTCGGCGTCGGCACGATGATCGAGCTTCCGCGCGCCTGCTTCGTCGCCGACCAGATCGCCCGTCATGCCGACTTCTTCTCGTTCGGGACGAACGATCTCACGCAGTGCGGGCTCGGGTTCTCCCGCGACGACATCGAAGGACGGATCATCCCCCGCTACGTCCAGGAGAAGATCGTCGACGGCTCGCCGTTCGCGACGATCGACACCGCAGGCGTCGGCGAACTCGTGCGTATCGCCGTGGAGAGGGGGCGCCGTGGGCGGCCGGATATCGAGCTCGGAGTCTGCGGCGAGCACGGCGGCGATCCCGAGTCGATTCGCTTCTTCCACGACTCCGGACTCGACTACGTGAGCTGCTCCCCGTTCCGTCTACCGATCGCTCGCGTGGCCGCCGCCCAGGCCGCGATCGCCGCCCCGCGATGAGCACCGCGCGTTCCGCCACCGACATCACGCCGCTGCCGGACCTGCTGCACGGACACTCGCGTACGGGACCGGTGCGCGACCAGCGGCCGGTGTACGTCGACCTGCTCCCACCGTGCAACGCCGGCTGCCCGGCCGGCGAGAACATCCAGGGCTGGATGGCGCATGTCAAGGAGGGCCGGCACGAGGAAGCCTGGCGGCTGCTGACCGCCGACAACCCGTTCCCGGCGATCCACGGACGGGTCTGCTACCACCCGTGCGAGGGCGTCTGCAACCGCGCCGAACTCGACAGCGCACTCTCGATCCACGCCGTCGAGCGATTTCTCGGCGACCTGGCGCTCGAGCGGGGATGGCAGTTCGATCCGCCGCGGCAGCGCAGCGGGAAGCGGGTGCTGGTGATCGGGGCGGGACCGAGCGGCCTTTCCGCCGCCTGCCATCTGGCGCGTCTCGGGCACGAGGTCGAGATCCGCGATGCCGGGCCCGAACCGGGCGGGATGATGCGCTACGGGATCCCGGCCTATCGGCTGCCGCGCGATGTGATGGGCGCCGAGATCGACCGGCTCGCCGCGCTCGGGGTCCGCTTCACGAGCAACCACAAGGTCGAGGACCTCGAGGCCGAGCGCCGCGCCGGCGGCTTCGACGCCGTGTTCGTGGCCGTCGGCGCGCACCTGTCCAAGCGCGTAAACATTCCCGCCGCCGACGCCGGGCCCATCATCGACGCGCTCTCATTCCTCCACGGCGTGGCCGCCGGCGAGCGGCCGGTGATCGGTCGCCGCGTGGCGGTCTACGGCGGCGGCAACACCGCCATGGATGCCGCGCGCGTCGCCAAGCGGATGGGCGCGGAAGAGGCGCTGATCGTGTACCGGCGCACCCGCGCGCAGATGCCCGCCCACGAGCAGGAGGCCGAGGACGCCGAGCGTGAGGGCGTGCGAATCAACTGGCTGCGCACGATCAAGGCGATGGAGGGCTCCGAGCTCCAGGTCGAGGAGATGGAGCTCGACGAGACCGGCTATCCCCAGCCGACCGGCCGCTTCGACACCCTGACGGCGGACACGGTGATCCTGGCTGTCGGCCAGGAGAGCGACACCGCGTTTCTGCGCTCTGTGCCGGACGTGGAGTTCGAGCGCGACGGGACCGTGCGCGTCTCCAGCTCGTTGATGACCGGGTGCCCGGGCGTGTTCGCCGGCGGCGACATGGTCCCGTCGGAGCGGACCGTGACCGTCGGGGTCGGGCACGGCAAGCGCGCGGCGCGCGAGATCGACGCCTGGCTGCGCGGATCGCGCTACGCGCGGACGGCCAAGCATCCGCAGGCGGAGTTCGAGCTGTTGAACCTGTGGTACTTCGGCGACCATCCCCGCCGCCAGCAGCGCGAGCTCGGCCTTGAAGAGCGACTGGGCGGGTTCGACGAGGTCGTCGCAGGCCTGTCCTCCGACGAGGCCGTGTTCGAGGCCCGCCGCTGCCTGTCGTGCGGGAACTGCATCGAATGCGACGGGTGCCTGGGCGCCTGTCCCGAGGACGCGGTCATAAAGCTCGGGGAAGGGCTCCGGTATCGGTTCGACTACGACCGCTGCACGGGCTGCCGGGCGTGCTTCGAGCAGTGCCCGGTGCACTCGATCGAGATGGTCTCTGAGCAAGCGCCGGATCCGCCCTACGCCTTCGTGGCGCCCGCCGAACCGGGCGGAGGGACGCGCTGATGCGCGCCACCGTCGACGGCAACGAAGCGGCCGCGTCGGTCGCGTTCCGGTGCACCGAGGTGTGCTGCATCTTCCCGATCACGCCCTCCTCGCCGATGGCCGAGCTGGCGGACGAGTGGTCGAGCAAGGGACGGACGAACCTCTGGGGTACGGTCCCGGCGGTCGTGGAGATGCAGAGCGAGGGCGGCGCCGCCGGGGCGCTGCATGGAGCCCTCCAAGGCGGCGCGCTCGGGACGACCTTCACGGCTTCGCAGGGCCTGTTGTTGATGATCCCGAACATGTACAAGATCGCCGGCGAGCTGACCTCGGCGGTGATGCACGTGGCCGCGCGCTCACTGGCGGCACAGGCGCTGTCGATCTTCGGCGACCACTCCGACGTGATGGCGGTCCGCCAGACCGGGTTCGCGCTGCTGAGCTCGGCATCGGTCCAGGAGGCGCACGACCTCGCGCTCGTTGCGCACGCCGCGACGCTCGAGACGCGCGTCCCGTTCGTCCACTTCTTCGACGGCTTTCGCACCTCGCATGAGCTGCAGACCATCGACATGCTCGACGACGAGGACGTACGCGCGCTGATCTCGGACGACCTCGTCCGAGCCCACCGCGCACGGTCGCTTTCGCCCGAGCGACCGTTCATCCGGGGCACCGCGCAGAACCCGGACATCTACTTCCAGGGGCGCGAGACCGTGAACCCGTTCTACGCGCGCGTCCCCGAGATCGTGCAGCACGCGATGGACCGGCTCGCCGAACGGACCGGCCGCGCCTATCGGCTCGTCGAATACACCGGCCATCCGGAAGCCGAGCGGGTGCTCGTGGTGATGGGCTCCGGTGGGGAGACCGCCCGTGAGACGGTGGACTTCCTCCAGGCCCAGGGTGAGCGCGTCGGGGTCGCGCAGATCCGGCTCTACCGGCCGTTCCCCGCGCGCGAGTTGGCGGCCGCGCTCCCTGACAGCGTGCGCCGGGTTGCCGTGCTCGACCGGACCAAGGAGCCGGGCTCGCTCGGCGAGCCTCTGTTCCTGGACGTGCTGGCGGCGTTGACGGAGGCTCACGACGCCGGCGAGCGCGAATTGTTGCCGACCGTCATCGGCGGCCGCTACGGCCTGTCCTCTAAGGAGTTCACCCCCGCGATGGTCGCGGGGATCCTCGAGGAGCTCGCCCGCGAGCGCCCCAGGCGGCGCTTCACGATCGGCATCAACGACGACGTCTCCGGCACGAGCCTGCCGTACGACCCGTCGTTCGACATCGAGCCGAAGGAGACCCATCGTGTGGTGTTCTTCGGACTCGGCTCGGACGGCACCGTCGGCGCGAACAAGAACACGATCAAGATCCTGGGTGACGCTGCCGACCTGCAAGCCCAGGGCTACTTCGTCTACGACTCCAAGAAATCGGGCTCGCAGACCGTCTCGCACCTGCGCTTCGGGCCACGGGCGATCCGCGCCCCGTACCTCATCTCGGCGGCGAGCTTCGTCGGCTGTCACCAGTTCGGGCTGATCGGGCGCGACGAGGTGCTCGACCGGGCCGCCCCGGGCGCGACGCTGCTGCTCAACTGCCCGCATGAGCCTGACGAGGTCTGGGATGCGCTCTCGCGCCCCGTGCAGGAGAAGCTCGTGGCCAAGCAGATCAAGCTGTACGCGATCGACGCTGGAAAGATCGCGCGCGAGGCGGGTTTGGCCGGGCGCACCAATACGGTCCTGCAGACGTGCTTCTTCGCGATCTCGGGCGTGCTCGAGCGCGACCGGGCGATCGAGGCGATCAAGGACTCGATTCGTAAGACCTACGGCAAGCGCGGCGACGAGGTCGTGAGACGCAATATCGAGGCGGTCGATCGCTCGCTCGCCGCACTTCATCAGATCCCGATACCGGGCCAGGTCTCCTCGCCCCTGGGGGCACCCGAGCTCGTGCCGGCGGACGCTCCCGAGTTCGTGCGGACCGTGACCGCGGCGATGATGGCCGGCCACGGCGACGAACTGCCCGTGAGTGCCCTGCCGGTCGACGGCACCTATCCGAGCGGCACGACCAAGTACGAGAAGCGCAACATCTCGGACCTGGTTGCGGCGTGGGACGACGAGCTCTGCATCCAGTGCGGCAATTGCAGTTTCGTATGCCCGCACAGCGTGATCCGGTCGCGCTACTACGAGCCGGGCGCGCTCGAGGGCGCGCCGGACGGCTTCCGCTCGGCGCTGCTGAACGGGGTCGGACTGCCGGACGCCCGCTACACGCTTCAGGTCTACGTCGAGGACTGCACCGGCTGCGGGCTGTGCGTGGAAGCGTGTCCGGTGTCGGCGCCGCAGGAACCCGGCCGCAAAGCGATCAACCTCGAGGCGCGCGAGCCGCTGCTCGCCGGCGAGCGCGAGAACATCGCCTTCTTCGAGCGGCTGCCGGCGAACGACCGCACCCGCGTGGACTTCGGCACGGTACGAGGCACCCAGTTCCTCGAGCCGCTGTTCGAGTTCTGTGGCGCCTGCGCCGGCTGCGGCGAGACGCCGTACCTGAAGCTCCTCTCGCAGCTGTTCGGAGACCGGCTCACGGTCGCCAACGCGACCGGCTGCTCGTCGATCTACGGCGGCAATCAGCCGACGACGCCGTGGACGGTGAACGCGGGCGGGCGCGGACCGGCGTGGTCGAACTCGCTGTTCGAGGACAACGCCGAGTTCGGGCTGGGGCTGCGACTCGCGGCCGACCGCCACACCGAGCTCGCGCGCCAGCGCCTCTCCGAGCTACGCGATGTCGTAGGGGCCGACCTGGTGGACGAGATATTGAGCGCCCCGCAGGTGCACGAATCCGAGCTGCGCGATCAGCGCGCGCGGATCGCCGAGCTCCAGCGGCGGCTTGACGGCCTCGACGGCGGCGCCGACGGGCCCGTCGCGGATCTGCGCAGCGTGCTCGATCACCTGATCCGGCGCAGCGTCTGGATCGTCGGCGGTGACGGGTGGGCCTACGACATCGGCGCCGGCGGACTTGACCACGTGCTGGCCAGCGGCAAGAACGTGAACGTGCTGGTGATGGACACCGAGGTGTACTCCAACACGGGAGGGCAGATGTCGAAGGCGACGCCGCTCGGCGCGGTGGCGAAGTTCTCCGCCGCCGGCAAGACCGTCCCGACCAAGGACCTCGCCCTCCAGGCGATCTCGTATGCCGACGTGTATGTGGCTCGGGTGGCGTTCGGCGCCGATCCCCAGCAGACCCTGCGCGCCTTCCGGGAGGCCGAGGCCTACGACGGTCCGTCGCTGATCATCGCCTACAGCCATTGCATCGCCCACGGGTACGACATGCGCGACGGGCTGAGCCAGCAGTACCGCGCCGTCGCCAGCGGCCACTGGCCGCTGATCCGCTACGACCCGGCGGTGCGCACGGCCGGCGGGGATCCGTTCCTGCTCGACTCGCCCAGGCCGCGCATGCCGCTGGCCGAGTTCCGTCGCGGGGAGCTTCGTTTCCGTGCCCTCGAGGCGGCCCGACCGGCCGAGGCCGAGCGCCTCCTCGCGCTCGCCCAGCAGGTGGCCGACCAGCGCTGGCGGTACTACGAGGAGTTGGCCACCCGTGGCGCCAGCGAATTCCCATCCGACCCCAGGGGGCGTGACTGATGGATCTGTCGACAACGTACATGGGCTTGTCGCTGCGCAACCCGCTCGTTGCCTCCCCCTCGCCGCTCTCTTACACCCTCGACGGCATCAGGCATCTGGCCGACGGCGGCGCCGGCGCGATCGTCCTGTTCTCCCTGTTTGAGGAGCAACTCCGGCAGCAGGCGGCCGAGGCCATCCGGCTGGTCGAGGACTCCGCCGAGACCTTCCCCGAGGCGCTCAGCTACTTCCCTTCGGTGGCCGATGCGGACGGCACCCCCCGCGCCTACCTGGACTTGATCGAGCGCGCCGCGTCCCGCGTCGATGTCCCGGTCATCGCGAGTCTCAACGGCGTCACGCCCGAAGGCTGGATCGATTACGCCCGCGCGATGCAGGACGCCGGCGCGGCCGCCATCGAGCTGAACATCTACGGGGTCGCCGGCGACCCCGCCATCTCTGGACGTGAGATCGAGCAGCGCCACATCGACGTCTTGGAGCGCGTCAAGGCCGCCGTCACCGTGCCGGTCGCGGTCAAGCTGAGTCCGTACTTCAGCTCTCCAGGCGAGATGGCGTTGCGTCTGGACGAGTCCGGGGCCGATGCCCTCGTGCTGTTCAACCGGTTCCTGCAGCCGGACATCGATCCGGAGGAGCTGGTCGTCCTGCCCAAGGTCAATCTCTCGAGCCCCGCCGACGCGCGCGTGGCCCGGACGTGGATTGCCCTGCTGCGAGGAAGGGTGCGAGCATCGCTTGCCGCCACCTCCGGCGTTGAGGTCGCAGCCGATCTGGCCAGATACCTGCTGGCGGGAGCCGACGTCGTGATGAGCACATCCGCCTTGCTGCGCCACGGTCCGAACTACGCCGCCGAGCTCATCGACGGCCTCTCCGTCTGGATGACCCGCAAGGGCTTCGTAGCGCTCGACGAGGTCCGTGGCCTCCTGGCCGTGCCCGCCGTCGCCGACCCTGCCGCCCATGAACGGGCCGGCTACGTGACCGCCATGCGCGCTGCCAATGCTGGTGCCTACAACCCCTGGTGAGTGAACAATGACCGAACCCAAACATCCCATTGCAGGCCGCGTCGTGATCGTGGGCGGCGGTGTCGCGGGGCTGGAAGCGCTGCTGGCGCTGCGGGCCCTGGCCGCCGAGTACGTTCAACTGACGCTCGTATCGCCGAACGACCAGTTCGTCGATCGGCCCATGACGGTGGCCGAGCCGTTTGGCTTTGGCTCCGCGGCACATCATTCGCTGGCTAACATCGCCGCCGAGTCTGGCGCGGAGTTCCACCGCGAGACGGTGACGGCGGTGGACGGCACCAACCGGCGGGTCAGCTGCGCCGACGGCTCCAGTCTCGCCTTCGACACGCTGATCCTGGCTCTCGGCGCCCGAGGACGCCCGCCGTTTTCGGACGCGATCACGTTCGGGTTCGAAGGCTCAGCTGACGCCGTCCGGAGCATGCTCGGCCGTCTGCGTCGTGGCGAGGGCCACACCGTGGCGTTCGTCGCCCCCACCACTAGAGGATGGCTGTTGCCGTTGTACGAACTCGCGCTGATGACCGCGCGCGAGCTCGCGCACAACAACGTCGACGGCGTCGAGCTGCGAGTTGTAAGCCCCGAGGCCCGGCCGCTGGGGCTGTTTGGCGATCGGCTGAGTGACAGCGTCGGGCGCCTCCTCGCGACGGCGGGAATCGAGTTCGTTCATGCGTCGTTCGCCGAGCTCAACGGCGGTGAGTTGATGTACGAGGCGCTCGGGCACCCTGGCGCCGACTACGTCGTGACGCTGCCGCTCCTGAGCGGCCCGGGACTGGCCGGCGTGCCGACCACCGAGCCTGATGGGTTCATTCCGGTGGATGAATACGGCCGGGTGACCGGACTGACGGGCGTGTACGCGGCCGGCGACGCGGTCGACTTCCCGATCAAGCAGGGCGGACTGGCCGCTCAGCAGGCCGACAGCGTGGCCGAGCACGTCGCCGCCGGGTACGGCGCCGCGGTGGAGCCGGCCCCCTTCCGGCCCACGCTGCGGGGGATGCTGTTCTCGGGCGACGAGCCGCTGTTCATGCGCTCGGGCGTGCCGGGTGCCGACCCCGACGTCCCCGGCGCCTGGTATCCGCTGTGGTGGCCGCCGACAAAGGTGGCCGGGCGATACCTCGCTCCCTACCTGTTCGAACGAAGCGAGGAGGAGGGACTCGCCCCGCCACCGGTGGGTTTCGTCGACGTCGACGTGCCCCTGGCGGAGATCACGCTGCCCGGCTGACGGTCAGCTCCTGCTAACGAGAAAGGGTCGCGTCATGGCGATCGAACCAGACACCCCATCTGCCCTGCATCACGTGCCCTTCCCGGCGATGGCGCCGGAACGGTTCGCCTCGGTCCTGTCGCCGGGTGAGTACGAGGCGTTGCTCGACCTCGTCGGGCAGGCCGCCCGCGAGCTCCACGGCCGGGTGATCTGGAACGTGAACTCGACCGCCAAGGGGGGCGGGGTTGTCGAGATGCTGCGCCCGCTGTTGGGTTACTGTCGCGGCGCCGGTGTCGACGCGCGCTGGGCGGTGATTTCGGGTCAGTCACCGTTCTTCGCCATCACCAAGCGGCTGCACAATCGCCTGCACGGATTCGACGGTGACGGCGGCCCTCTGGGCGACGCCGAGCACGAGGTCTATGAGCAGACGCTCGCCGGAGCCGCGGAGGAGCTCGCGGCCCTGGTGCATCCGCAGGACATCGTGATCTTGCACGATCCTCAGACGGCCGGGCTGGCCGCGACGGTGCGCGCGACGGGAGCGACCGTCATCTGGCGCTGTCACGTGGGTCTCGACGTCGCCAACGATCACGCCCGTGAGGCGTGGGACTTCTTGCGTGGCTATGTGCTCGACGCGCACGCGTTCGTCTTCTCGCGGGCGGGGTTCGCGTGGGAGGGGTTGCCGCGGGACCGGATCTCGGTGATCCGGCCGTCGATCGACGCGTTCTCTCCGAAGAACGCGGAGCAGACGCGCGATCAGTCGCTGGCGATCATGGCCGCCGCCGGGATCGTCGCCGCCGACGTCGACGTATACCCCACCTTTGCTCGCTCCGACGGCACGCCGGGGCGGGTCGAGCGGCAGGCCGAGATGCTCGAGGAGGAGCCCGTGGAGGCCGACGTGCCCGTGGTGATGCAGGTGTCGCGCTGGGATCAGCTCAAGGACCCGCTGGGCGTTCTGGGCGCGTTCACCGAACACGTCGCCGGCCGCGCTCCAGCACATCTGCTGCTGGTCGGCCCTTCGACGGTTGCGGTCGCCGACGACCCCGAGGGCGCGCAGGTACTGGACACGGTCCGGGCCGCCTGGCACGAGCTGCCGACGGCGGCCCGTCGGCGCGTGCACCTGTGCTCCCTGCCCATGGAGGACCTCGAGGAGAACGCGGCGATCGTCAACGCCCTGCAACGTCACGCGGACGTGGTCGTCCAGAAGAGCCTCGCGGAGGGGTTCGGCCTGACCGTCTCCGAGGCGATGTGGAAGCAGCGGGCCGTCGTGGGCAGCCGGATCGGTGGCATTCGCGACCAGATCGAGGATGGGCGATCGGGACGGTTGCTGGCGGACCCGCGCGACCTCGAGCAGGCGGGGGCCGCGATCACTGAGCTGCTAACGGATAGCGATCTCGCGCGGGCGATCGGGATCACGGCGCAGCGGCGCGTCCAGGAGCAATTCCTCGGACCCCACTCCCTGGGGCGCTACTTCGAGGTCATCAACCGAGTTGCCTCGAAGCGCAACCACGGCGACGGACGACACGCCAGCTGACGCCGGCGGCAGCCGCCGGGTCCGCATTTTTCCACATCGAACCACGGTCGGGCCCCGATGCCGCCGGACCCCCGTGAGCCGAGCATGCGTCAGACGACTTCCCTCCATCTCAAAGGAGATACCCGGCCATGGCCACCATCGAATCGACGACATTTGCACCGCCCGGGGAGGCGGCGAGCCCGGTCGAGCTGAAGGAGCGCTACGACAACTTCATAGGCGGAGAATGGGTCCGCCCGACGACGGGTGAGTATCGAGAGAACCCCACGCCGTCGACCGGCGAGACGTTCTGCGAAGTGGCGCATTCGGGGGCCGAGGACATCGAGCTGGCGCTCGACGCGGCGCACGCGGCCAAGGGCGCCTGGGGTCGTAAGTCTCCCGCCGAGCGCGCGGCCGTGCTCAACGCGGTCGCGGACGCGATCGACGAGAACCTCGAGATGCTGGCGGTGGCGGAGAGCTACGAGAACGGCAAGCCGGTGCGCGAGACGCTGGCCGCCGACATTCCCCTGTCGGCCGACCACTTCCGCTACTTCGCGGGCGCCGCTCGCTCCGAGGAGGGGCGGATCTCGGAGATCGACGACAAGACCTACGCCTATCACTTCCACGAGCCGCTGGGGGTCGTTGGCCAGATCATCCCGTTCAACTTCCCGCTGCTGATGGCGGCATGGAAGATGGCGCCCGCGCTGGCCGCCGGCAACTGCACGGTGATCAAGCCCGCCAGCCCCACACCTTGGTCGATCCTGAAGCTGATGGAAGTGATCGGCGACATCGTCCCCGCCGGCGTCGTGAACGTGGTGAACGGGCCTGGCGCGGAGATCGGAAAGGCGCTGGCCTCGAACAAGCGGATCGCCAAGATCGGTTTCACCGGCGAGACGGTCACCGGCCGCTTGATCATGTCCTACGCGGCCCAAAACCTGATCCCGTCCACCACCGAGCTGGGCGGCAAGTCCCCGAACGTCTTCTTCGAGGACGTGATGGCGGCCGATGATGCCTTCCTGGACAAGGCGGTCGAGGGACTCGTGCTCTATGCCTTCAACAAGGGCGAGGTGTGCACCTGCCCATCGCGCGCGCTGATCCAGGAATCGATCTACGACGAGTTCATCGAGCGCGTCTTGGCGCGCATCGGCCAGATCAAGCAGGGCGACCCGCTCGATCGCACGACGATGATTGGTGCCCAGGTGTCGACCAGCCAGCTCGAGAAGATCGAGAGCTACGTGGCGATCGGCCTAAACGAGGGTGCCGAAGTCCTGATCGGCGGTCATCGGCCGCCGTTGAACGGGCGGCTGTCCGGTGGCTACTACTTCCAGCCGACGGCGCTCAAGGGACACAACAAGATGCGGGTCTTCCAGGAGGAGATCTTCGGCCCCGTGGTTGCGGTGACCACGTTCAAGGACGAGGCCGAGGCGCTCGAGATCGCCAACGACACCATGTACGGCCTCGGAGCCGGCGTCTGGACCCGCGACGGCAGCCGCGCGTTCCGGATGGGGCGCGCGATCCAGGCCGGTCGCGTGTGGACCAACTGCTACCACCAGTACCCGGCCCACGCGGCGTTCGGCGGGTACAAGGCCTCCGGCGTCGGGCGCGAGAACCATCGGATGATGCTCGAGCACTACACGCAGACCAAGTGCCTGCTGGTCAGCTACGACGAGAACCCGCTCGGGTTCTTCTGAGATGTCGCACGACAACACTGAGAGGAACGTTGTCGTGGCGGACACCCCTGCGGCGCTCGAGGTGATCCAGGGCCTCGGCGCCGCAAAGGGGTCGCTCGGAAAGGGCGTGCTGGCCGACGCGGCACTTGAGCGTCTTGCCGCGGCCCGGGCCGCCAACCTCACGTCCCGTGCCCGAAGCATCCGCGCGGTGGCGCTCTACGTGGGCGCCCTGGGCGTGCTCGGAGCGCAGGTGCTCCTCATCGCCATCGTTCACCTGCTCGGGATCTGATCGCTCGTGTCCGACTCGCTGACCGCGCTCGACGCGACCTTCCTCGAACTCGAGGAGAGGGACGAGGGCGCGCTGATGCACATCGGTGGCGTGATGGTTTTCGACCCGCTGCCCGAGGGCGGAGCGCCCACCACCGATCAGCTGTGCGCGAGCCTCGAGTCACGGCTGCTTCAGCTCCCGCGTTATTCGCAGCGGCTATCCACGACCCGAACCGGCGGGCTTGCCTGGCCCCGCTGGACCGCCGACGACCGCTTCCGTTTTCAGGACCACGTCGTACACGTGGCGCTGCCGGCGCCCGGCGGACGGGCGGAGCTGTCTGCCTGGGCCGCCGACTTCTACTCGCACCGGCTGGACCGGACGCGCCCGCTGTGGGAGCTGGCCCTGGTCGAAGGACTTGCCGACGGCCGTTGGGTGCTCGCCCACAAGACTCATCACTGCCTGGTCGATGGGGTCGGCTCCGTCGACGTCGGCAACCTGCTCCTCGACACCGAGCGCAGTCCGGTCCTGGCTCCGACGGAAGCCGTGACCCCGCCCCCACCGGGGGAGACGCATGAGCAGTGGCCGTTCCCCGCACAGTCGCTTGCCAATGCAGCCCACGCCGGTGCCGAGGTCGCTCGGGCCGGGCTCCATGCCGCGCTCCATCCGCGCGAGGTCCTGGAGCGTTCGCGCTCGCTGGCCGAGCTGTTCGTCCGCGACGAGCTCATCGGCGCGCCTCACACCTCGCTCAACGTGCCGATCGGCTCGACCCGGCGGTTCGCGGCCCTCACTCGCCCGCTGGCGGAGCTCAAGGCGATCGCCCGCGGTTTCGGGGGATCGATCAACGATGCCGTGCTCGCCGCCTGCACCACCGGGCTGCGCCTCCTGCTTCTGCACCGCGACGAGGCGCTCCCGTCACGAGGCCTGCGCGCAATGGTCCCGATCAACGTCCGGCAAAGCTCGGAGCGACTGATGCTCGGCAACCGAGTGAGCTCCCTGTTCGTCCGGCTGCCGGTCGCCACCCCGGATCCGTTCGAGCGCCATCGGCTGATCGTCGAGGACACCGTACGCCTGAAGTCGTCCGGTGCTGCCAGGGGCGCGGACGCGGCCATCGACCTGGCCGCGCTAGCCCCGCCGATCATGCACGCGGCCTTCGCGCGCTCCCTCTACGCAACACGTCTATTCAACGTGACGATCACCAACGTGCCCGGAGCCCAGATTCCGGTCTATGCGTTTGGGGCCCAGCTCCGCGAGGTTCTCCCGGTGGTGCCGCTCGCCGCCGCGCATGCGGTCGGGATCGCGATCTTTTCGTACAACGGATCGATCACCTTCGGCGTGATCGCCGACAGTGAGTCAACACCCGATATCGATGTCCTGTTGGCTGGCATCGAGGAGGGAATCGAGGAGCTCCTGGTCCCCGTCCGCCACCGCGAGCAACTCGAGCACCGTGCGTGACCGGGAGCCGACCGGTCAAACGTTCAGCGCACGGGTTCTCCGGGGATCCTGCCGGTGCGGCCGGGAGTGGACGCCCGAGGATTGGTCGGCGTCGAGGAAGATCGCGTCCCGTGGTGGGCGCTGAACTTCCGCGCGGTAGTAATGACCGCGCGGACAAGCGGCCCCATGGTGTCGCGGCCGGCTCGGCTGGGCACCTCGCGCACTGAAGGCCTGATCAATGCAATCTCCTCTCTCACAACAGATGACCCGCGCGCTCGACCGCGCGCTGATCCGCGCTGCCTTACCTCCAGAAGCGACGGCGAAGTCGGACAACCCGGGCGCAGCGCTCATTCCGCCTGTGCAGCTCTCGATCGAGCTCTCGCCGGTTGGCCGCGGTGGCTCCGCCGCCCGGGTTGTACTTGTGTGACTTCATGGCGCCTACGCTAGCTCGGCGACGCAAGTTATAGGTCAGCGGTGCTACGCATCATTAGCCGAGGAATGTGCAGGCAGGATGTGGGTTTAACCGGATGCCCGGAGGCTCGGAATCCCAGACACCGCCGCTTCACGGTCGCCCGGTAGCGGCTCGCACGTCTCGAGGTAGGGAGTCAGGTAGCGCCCGAGCACCTTTGCCGCGTTCGCCAGGTGCTCGACTTCGTCGCGCACGAGCGAGGCGCCGGTCGGTTGACCGGTCGAATCAAACTCGGTGCGCAGAAACACCGGCCGCTCGCCGCCCACCAGCCGCGCCTGGAGGACATGCGGCGGGCGAAACTGCCTGACCGGGACGCCGAGGCTCGTGGCGATCGTTTGCGCCACGGCGTCGGCTTGCTGCGCCGCCACCCCACCCTGCTTGATCGGAAACGTCGTCACGTCACCGGCCGCGTAGACGTCCGGGAGGCCTTCCACCTGTCCGAACGCGTCCACGGGGACGAATCCCTGCCGACTGGCCGGCACGCCCGTGAACCGCCGACCCCGCAGCTCGGGGAGGGCCACGACGCGGTCAGCCTCGATCGTCTTACCGTCCGCGAGCCCGAGTGACCCGTCACGCCGGACGTTCGTGGGGAGCGCCCCGCCGAGGAGCCGCACATCGCGTTCCTCGAGCAGACCGCGAACCAGCCCCGATGCCTGCGCGCCGAACACCGCCAGCGGCTCTAGCTCCGGAGTGACCAGGCTGCACGCGAGCGCCAACCCACACTCCTGCGCGTGACGAGCCGTCAGCAACGCGAGCTCGTACAGGGGCAAAGGCCAGACGGTTCCGGCCGGCAGCGCGAACACGACGCGCCTCACCGCACCGGCCTCGACGTCGGCAAGGAGGCGTCTGATCGACGGGATATCGCGTTGGTCGCGGAACGTCATCGCGCCCGGCACGCCTACGACTGCGCGTGCGCCGGTGGCCACGATCAGCGCGTCGTATTCGAGACGCGCACCGGAGGCCGTGCGCACGAACCCCTTGCGCGAAGCGACCGCCTCGAGGCGCGACTGGTGGTATCGCGCGTCCAGGTCCGTGAGGATCGCCCGCAGGTCATAGCGCCGTGAAGGTGCCAGGTCGAACGGCTCGCTCGTGGCCGCCGGGCGATAGTGGAACACCGGGTCTGGACTGATCAACCCCAGCGTCACTCGGTCCTCGGCGAGCGCACGCAGGGCGAGCGCCGCCTCGACCGCCGCGAACCCGCCCCCGGCGATCAGGATCTGCGCGCGACTGAACGATGAATCGGTGCCCGCCAAACCGTCACGCCTCCCCCCAGGCGAGCACGCCGGCGATGTCAGCGGTCGAGAGGATGCCGATCGGCCGCTCGGTGCGCTGGTCAACCACCACCAGATGAGTGACGGCATGTGCGGACATCAACTCTCCCGCCTCGCGTAGCGGCATCGACGGCTCAACCGTCACCAGCGGCTGCTGCGCGATCGCGCGCGCGCTCGACGCCCCGCCGTCCCCTTCGTCGCGGATGCCCGCCCGCACCAGGTCCAGATCGGAGATCACGCTCCAGACCCCGCACTCGGGCTCCTCGTGTGAGATTCCCACGACGGCGACGCAGTGAACGTGATGCGTCGCCATGATCCGGGCCACCTCCGGCAGAGTCGCGTCGGGCTCGCACGCGAGGATGCCCGGATGCATCGCGTCAGACACCGTCGCGTGTGGAAGCGACGGCATCAGGCGGCTGCCCTGAATCGGCTGACTGCTGGTGACCGGCATTGGGAACCTCCTCGACTTTCGTTATCCCCTCCCAAACTAAGTGGCGTCCGGGCCGTAGTCATCCGTGCTCGGCCGGTAAGCCAGTAGGTAGCGAGCCGCAATGGGTCGGAAGCCCCACACGAAGACCCCTCGCGCTCGCCTCGGACGAGGACCACGCCGCTCCGGAATAGGGTCCGCTGCGCTTGCGGGTTTGCCCCTTGGATCTGCACAGAAATGCGGATGGTGAGCACGCGTCGCTGCCGGACCATGCGCCGAGGCGACCCCCAAAGGAGGAGAGTTTCATGGCCACCACCGCCCCCAAGCGCAGCGAGGCCGCGCCCGAACTCAAGAGCTATCACGCCGCCGTGGTGCATGAGTTCCACGCGCCGCTCACGGTCGACGAGGTGCCGGCAAAGCCGCTCGAGGCCGGGCAGATCAGAGTCAAGGTGGAGGCGTCGGGCCTCTGCCATACCGACATCCACGCCGCTAATGGCGACTGGCCG
>DASPPG010000287.1:0-8912 GCA_035625625.1 Solirubrobacteraceae bacterium | reverse complement strand
GGGCGCTCAACGCCGACATCCGAGCGTGGATCGAGACCTGGAACGAGAACCCGCGGCCGTACGTGTGGACCAAGCCCGCCGAACGGATCCTCGAATCGATCGCCAGGTACCGCCAACGAATCAACCAAACGGCACACTAGTCCGCCAGTGGATCGCGAGCCGCCGCTTCGCCATTGCTGGCGGGGTTGGGCGTCTCGGGCGTTCGGTTGGGAGTCGCCTTACCTGCCGGATGCATGTGGCGGTACTGGGCGGCGACAGCCTCGGTTCTGGCGCTGAGCGTGTTGGAGCGGGCAATGGCCAGCTCGACCCGTTGTTGCAGCGATCTCTTCCACCCGTCGGTCTCGATGCGTTGGGTGCTTCCTACAGATCGGCCGCCTTCGAGTCCGTAGCGTGTCGCGACCTCTTCGTGCATGCGCTCGCGCGCGTGTAAGAGATCGGCTGCCCGGCGAGTGATGAAGCTTCTTTCGATCGCGCCGATTGAGGTGGCCAGATCCCGGTCCTGCATCGTGCCGAGGATCCAGCGCGAGAAGTCGCCGTGATCGAGATGATGGCGGATGACGTCGGTGTCGACCTCGCGCAGCATATGGCTGAACTCGGCGATGTTCTTGGCGGCCGTGACCACGTGCCCGTCTGGACTCCGGAAGCGGAACCAGCGGTGCTCGGGTAGCGAGACGACCGCGTACTTGTGCCGGTGACGGACGTGCGGCGTACGCCGCGCGCCCACCGTGAACTGGCGTTCCGCCGAGCCCGTCTCACACAACGTCGCGGTGCGGGCAACCTGTACCGTGCCGGAACGCGTCGAGGTCGTGGGCGGGCCTGCGGTGATCGTGACGTCGATGGCAGCGGCCGCTTCGGCGCACAGCTGCTCGGGTTGATAGGTCACTAGGCAGTAACCGCGATCGGAGGGACGGAATATGTCAGCGGCGATGCCCCCGTCCGAAAGCGCGGTGTGGGCTTCGTCGACCACGATCCAGTGCGGCAGTCCCCAGGCAGCGCGCTCGGGCTCGATCACCGCCGACACATTCCGCACGTAGTCCAGTCGTCGCGGCAGCTCGAGCGCCGAGACATCGAGGATCACCGACAATGACGGCTGGCGCAGAATTGAGGCAAGCTCTTGGGTGCTTGGCTGATCGTCTAGCACGATCGTGTTGTGCAGGCTGTCAAGCGCCACATGATCGCCCTCCATGTCGATCACGAAAACGGCGTACCCGGCGCTGATCCATTCCTCGATCAACAGGCCCGCGAGATAGGACTTGCCCGCGCCTGTCTCACCGCAGACCAGGACGTTCGCAGGCCAAGCCGGAACGGTCGCGGGCGTGCCGTCGGAGAAACGGCCGAGCGCTACCCGCCGCCGCGCCGACCCGATCACCTGTTC
Organism: Solirubrobacteraceae bacterium; assembly: GCA_035625625.1. Taxonomy (GTDB): domain Bacteria; phylum Actinomycetota; class Thermoleophilia; order Solirubrobacterales; family Solirubrobacteraceae; genus Palsa-465. The sequence continues at coordinate 7,537 of DASPPG010000287.1, read as the reverse complement.
GCCGCTCAGGATCGGGCCGGTCAACAGAGCGACGACGCCCTCGCCGTCAGCCGCCTCCAGCACCAGGTCGGCGTGCTCGCGCACGGAGGCGACGGCATTGCCGACCGCGACGCCGACCTCTGCCACATGGAGCAGGGCCAGATCGTTCTCGGCGTCACCGATCGCGATGACGTTGTGCGACGAGATGCCCAACTCGGCCAAAGCGGCGAGCAGCCCGGTGCCCTTGGACACACCTGCCGGCAGCACCATCAAAGCAGCTCTGTTGCGCACCACCTGACAGTCCAAGCCCAGGCTGCCAGCTGCTGCAACTACCGCCTCGGCATCCTGAGCGTCGCCCGCCAGCAACACTCGGCCACGGCGAACCGCGATGCCCTGCTCCACCAGGCGGGTCGCCAGAGCATCCTCGACGGGCTCGGCGAGGTCACTAGCCGCCTCGCCAACCAGCACGACGGCCCCGTTTTCGACCACCGCCGCATCGAAGTGCTCACGCAGTCCTGGGAACCCCGCTTCCAACTCGGCGGCGATCCTTCCGGTCACGAGGACCGCAGCCAGCCCATCATCCCGGAGCTTGTCGACCTGGGCGATCGCGGCTTCCGAAACGACATCGTTCTCGGCGAGAGTTCCATCCAGGTCAAGCGCGACCGCGCGAAGGAACCCGGCCATCGCTCACGTCCCAGGATCGTCTCTCAGCACGAATCCAGCACGCCATTGGCCCACAACGCGCTCGATCGATACCTCGCCTCCGTGCTTGGCCGCCTCCGCCTCCATTACCGGAATGAGCGGGTCGTCATTGGCGTGCTCGCGGCCTACGGTCATTGCGGCTGCGACGTCCGAGGTATTGGATCGAAGCGGCGTGAGGTCGGTGCCGCGAAGTGGGAACCTGCCAGGCCAGCCATAGCCGTGCCGGGTAGGTCACTGCCCGCGCGAGCGCGTTCTTAGCAGCGCTCGTGGGCACGACGGTTGCTGGGGCACCTGGCTGTTTGGCATTCTGGTCGTCAGTCCGAGCGCGCAAGGCCGTACTCATCGTTTGCCGCGGTCTCCGCGTGCCGGCCGGGGCCCGGCCGTAGCTGTATCCGAGCCGCCCGAGTCGGCGGGCGCCGTAATCTGCCGGGCGTGGCGGGCCGCTTGCTCGCTCTGGGCCTTCAGGGCCCTTGCTCCGCTGCGCTGGGCTGTTGCCCGGCGGCGGGCGGCGCGCGCGCGCTCGATCGTGGCTTCTTGTGGCGACTGGGGCACGGCCTGGATGCTCTCTTTGCCGCTCGTGGGCTGCGTCGCGGTTCGCGCCGCAATTGCGAGCAGCTCAAGCGGATCCTCCCCGCGGGCGGTGGCGGCCGCCGCGGCGCGCGCCAGCGATGCCTCGCGAATGTACTGGGCGACGCTCACCCCCAAGCGCGCTGCCTCACCCTCGAGCACTTGCCAGAGGTCGGCACCGAACCGAACCGCTGAGACCCGCATCGCGACCCTGGGATCGCTTCGTTCTGCCGGCATCGACCATCATAGTAGCCCACGTATAACGGATCCGTCATACGCTAATAGGCCAAACCGCCAATACCTCACCACCCGACCGCGGGCGGCAAGCCGACCCCCTCACCGCCGCGCAGCGTCGCACCAATGGAGCTCCGACCGTCGCAGACGAGGGCCTTCTCGGCAGGGACATCTCCCGCATCGCTGACAGGCGGGAGCTGGAGGTCCAGCTGCTGTGGCTTCGCGCCTCAAGCGAAGGCCCAGCTGGCTTGGTCTGGCTCTCGCTCCATCGAGAACGCACAGCCTCGGTGTGGCGGACCGGCCGCGGCGTCCCACGTATGTGCCGGCACGCACCGTGGAACGCTAGCTTATGCGTCGCGCCGTGGGGAGCGGTGCCGCGGTCGCGTTGCGGGCTTTCAGTCGAGGCGGCGGACTCACCACAGCGCTTCTCCTCGTCGGCACCGAGAGCGTTCAGGTCGATCGCCGGCCGCGGTGCTCAAGGTAGGCTTGCGGTAGCTGCGGCGGCTGCGTTGCTTCGAAGCGAATTTGTGGTCCGGTGACCCTTGCGGGCGCCGTGGCCCGTGACCGGCGGTCCGCGGGGCTGCCTGGAGCCGTCGCATGTGAGAGGGAGGGGCGGGGGTGGCCACCGGATTGCGGTTATCAGTCCGGTCTAATGACCGCAATCCTGGGCGACTCACTTACCAGGCTTCTACCCACCCCGCGCATCCGCCGACACGCCGCGAATATCGCGCCCCCGGACGGATGTAGCCCGCGCAGCCTCCGACAAATTTCCGCTTCATTACTTTCTCCATTGTCTAGCGTGTTTGATGGTCCTCGCGATTGGGTTCTGCCGATGTCGTTCAGTCCGATGATGTGGTCAGTGTCAGCGCCCTGGAGCTGGGAGAGGCAAAAGCTCCAGGTACCAGTAGTCAGGCACTCTCCTTGCGGTCGTTTGGTGTGGGTGTGTTTTCCGGCACGGGGTACGGGTTGCGCTCGGGGTTGCCACTGCTTCGCTCGGCTATGAGCTCTTGCCTCGGGGCGACCACCTAGTACGGCACGCGCGCCCGTCGCGGCGAGCGCCCGGGCTACCGCAGTGGAAACCCTCGAGTGCAAATCCCACGATGCCGAGCAGACGAGGCATCGCGGGCGTGCTCGATGTGCACGCACGCTCGGGAGGCAGGCCGCAATCGTCGGCGCGGCTCGTACTGATCACGGTAGCCTCGTCGTCGGTGGGAGATTTCTGTTGTCGTGCATGGTGGGTCCCACATCAATCGTGTGAAACTTTGCGTTGGTAACGAAGCCCGTGGATCGAGGAGGGCAGGGTCGTCTGCCCTCCTCGATCTGCCCGGACCATTAGGGGAACTGCGCCATCGGGGTCCGGAGCTGGAACTTCGGGCAATCCTCTGATCGATCGCGGGTCATGGAGCGAGGGTGATGGTGCCGCGGGGCGCGGCAGTGTCCTGGGTTGGGTAGGCGGTGTCGTAGCCGCGGCCCTGCGCGCCGGCGAAGATGCCCGTGCTATCAGCACCGTCGACCGTCCAGACGGCGTCGACGCGCGGACCGACCCCGGGCTGCGGGCATTGGAGGCCGGCTTCGTGCAGGACGAGTGCACCCTGGTTGGTGCGGATGGTCCGGATGATCCGGTTGACCCATTGTGAGCCGGTGCCGCACGGCGCCTGGTTGCCGTCGGCGGTGATCGCGGTTGTGAAGGTGACCTGACCGAACGGGGTCATGTGTCCGGTTCCGCTGTTGTGGATGGCGCAGATGCCGGCCTGGCAGACGGGTGGCGGGCTGGTCGTGACTCTCAGCTGTGCGCTGACGCGCAGCGTGCGGGCGTGCGTGGCGCCGGCCGCGAGTTGCGCTGCGCCGAGTGCCGAGGCGGCGAGCGCGATGCCGGCGATGATCGTTAGTTTGCGGGCGGTCATGCGGTTTCCTTTCTGGGCTTGCCGTTGCCGGTCTGATAGTGGTGAGTCGAAGGGAATAACCCGATCAGTTGGTTCGTGCGGTGAGGTCGATCGGGTGGAGTCGGGTTGGCGGGCGGGATCAGGCTGGCGAATCGTTCGGCGAGCGCGGTGATGGTGAGGCTGGGGTTGACACCGAGATTGACGGGGATCGCAGAGGCGTCGACGACGTACAGGCCGGGGTGGCCGAACAGCTCGTGGCGGGTGTCGATCACGCCCTGCGCGGGATTCGCGCCGATTACGGCCCCGCCGAGGATGTGCGCGGTCGTCGACTTGTTGGCGACGCTTTCGATCAGCATGTTCAGCGGTTCGCCGCCCGACACGCGTGCGAACGTGCGCGTCGCCCCGTTAGCGATCGGCAAGTAGGTCGGCGCACGCTTGCCCGCGACCGCCGTCGAACGAAGTCCACGGCGCCAGGGCGCGGTCGGTAGAGGCCCGTAGCGAAACGCGAGCTCGTTGTCGAGTTGCTGCATGGCGACCAGCACCGGGGCGCGTTTGGTGAAGTTCCGCGCGCCCCACACTCCAAGCGTGCGCGCGGGGTGGGCGAGCATCGACGCGACCGTCGCGCGTGCTCTCGCCCTGGGCCGCTGGCCGTCGATCAGCGGCCCGTAGTGAAAGCGCAGGAAGTTCTCGTTCTCGGCCAGGCGGTTTTGGAAGATCCGCGTGGTGAGGTCGGGGTAGAAGTGCGAGGAGACAGCGGGGCCGCGGCTCAGGTCTGTGTCGGGGTCGCGGCTGAGGATCGCGGTGATCGCCTCGCTGTTGGTTCGGACCAGGTGACCCAGTCGCGGTGAGACGTTGGGCAGCGTGCGGTCGCGGTCGCGCGCGCGAAACAGCAGCTCGAGCGTCCCCAGCACGCCCGCCGCGAGGATCACGTTGCGGGCGTGCAGCGCCGGATAGCGCTGCCGGCGCCACGGGTGTCGGGAGTGGACGGCATAGCCGCCGGCGGGGAGCGGCTCGATCCTCACTACCCGCTGCTCCGCCCGGATCTCCACTCCGCGGTGCTCGGCGAGGTGCAGGTAGTTGTAGTCCAGCGAGTTCTTGGAACCGTATGGACAGCCGGCGAAGCAGCCACCGCACAACCGGCAGCCGGTCCGCGCCGGCCCCTGCCCGCCGAAGAACGGGTCGGGAACCGTCTCACCCTCGGCGCCGAAGAAGATCGCCAGCGGCTCTGGCCCGAACGTATCGCCTGCACCCATCGCCTGCGCGGTCGCCCGCAGGTACTCGTCCATCTCGGTCAACGATGGGTTGAGCGCGCGGCCGAGCATTCGCTTCGCGGTCTCGTAGTGCGGCGCAAGCTCTGCTTGCCAATCGACCCCTAGTCGCGCCCACGCGGGGTCGCGATACAGACCATCCTCGGGCTCGAGCAGCACGCCGCCGAACACCAGGCTGCCACCGCCGACCCCGCACGCACCGATGATTCCCACGTGGCGAAAGAACCGCTGCCAGAAGAACCCGTGCATCCCGAGCTCCGGCTGCCACGCAAACTCACGCAAGCTCCGGCGTCCCGCCACGATCTCCTCGGGGCCGATCCGCCGCCCCTGCTCCAGCACGATCACCCGATATCCCTTCTCCACCAGCCGCAGCGCGCTCACCGCCCCACCGAAGCCGCTCCCGACCACCAAAAAGTCACAGTCATAACCCGCGCTTTGCGGAGTTGCCGCGAGGCGAGGGCGAGTTTCAGTGCTGATAGTCATAGGTGGCATCGGACATCCCTCGTGGTTCGATTGGGTGGCCCAGAATCGCGTGCCATCCGTGGTTTGGACATCGGTTGGGCACCCTGATGCCCGACCCTGATCGACGCGAGAGTCCGTATGCTTGTCTCGGGTCCAAAGGGGAAATGACCGGAACCGCTCACGCGCTCGTCGGTCGAGACCGCGAGCTAAGTGCACTGGAGCGCCTGCTGGCCGAAGCGTGTGCCGGTTCGCCGCGGTTTGTGCTGATCAGCGGCGAACCCGGGATTGGCAAGAGCTCGTTGCTCGACGAGCTTGCCTCCCGCGCCGAATCGGGTGGTTGTCTGGTCTTGGAGGGAAGGGCGACGGAGCTGGAGCGCGACTTTCCGTTCGGCCTAATCGTGGACGCGCTCGACGGTTATCTGGCCTCGCTCGACGCGCGCTCGTTCGACCGCCTGGCTGCCGAGGAGCTGGGCGAGCTCGCTTCGGTGTTCCCGGCTTTGCGCTCGTTGCGGGGGTCTGGCTCCGGCGTCGGCACCGCCGCGGAGCGTTTCCGGACGTACTTTGCGGCGCGCGAGCTGCTCGAGCGGCTGGCGGCTCCCCGCCCACTGCTCGTCGCACTCGACGATGTGCACTGGAGTGACGACGCATCGGTTGAGTTCCTCGCCCATCTGCTCAGGCGCCCTCCGGATGCGGGAGTGATGCTGGCCGCGACGACCCGCAGCGGGCGAGCACCCCGGATGCTCGCGGCCGCGATCGAGCAGGCGACCCGTCGGGGCTCGGTCAGCCAGGTTGTGCTGCAGCCACTCGATCGCGATGACGCGGCGACGCTCGTGGTCGATATCCCGCCGACGCAGCTCGCGCGGCTATACGAGGAGAGCGGTGGCAATCCGTTCTTCCTGTTGCAGCTTGCCCGCGCCGGGAGCGCCCCGACCTCATCTGCTCCTGGAGCCGAGTGGATGGGTGCGGGGGAGGTGCCGGCGGCGGTGCGGACCGCGATCGCCGCCGAGCTTGACGAGCTTCCGTCGGACGCTCGTCGTTTCGCGCAGGCGGCGGCGGTGGTGGGAGATCCGTTTGAGTTCGATCTCGCGGTCGCCACTGCGGCGATGGCACCGGCGGACGCGCTCTCCGCGCTCGATGACCTGGTTGCGGGCGAGCTGCTGCGAACCGGAGATGTGCTCCGGCGGTTTCGGTTCCGCCATCCGCTGGTGCGTGAGGCGATCTACGTCACCTGTCCTCCGGGAATCCGTCTCGCGTGTCACGAGCGGGCAGCCGCGGCGCTGGAGGCGCAGGGGGCGCCGGCGATCGTGCGGGCGCACCACATCGTGCATTCGGCTCGTCAGGGAGATGCGGCGGCGGCTGCGGTGTTGCGAGACGCCGGGCTCGAGGTTTCGCAGCGGGCGCCGGCCAGCGCCGCGATATGGCTGGAAGCAGCCATCGCGATCTTGCCGAGCGCGACACCTCCGGATGAGCGTGTGGGCCTGTTGATGGTCCTGGCCGGCGCCTACGCGGCCACCGGGCGGCTGGAAGACTGCCGCAACGCCCTGCTCTCGGCCCTCGAGCTGGCAGCGCAAGCGGACCCGACGATCAAGGTGCGGCTCACCGCGGCGTGCGCGAAGATCGAGTTGTTGCTCGGCCGACAGGAGGCCGGACAGGCGCGGCTCCTCAAGGCACTGGCAGACGCCTCCGGATCGGATCCCGCGAGCTCCGCGAGGCTGATGATCGAGTTGGCCTCCGGCGTCTTCCCCGGGGGCGACTTCGAGGCGGTCAGGGATTGGGCCTTGCGAGCGCTCGACGCGGCGGAAAGGGTCGAGGACGCTGGCCTGATCGCAGGCGCGCTGGCAGTCCTCACGCTCGCCGAGTCCTCCGAAGGTCCTGTCTCGGACGCCCAGGCGCATTGTTCTCGTGCCGCCGCACTGATCGACGATATGTCCGACGAGGAACTGGCCGCCGATCTCGACGCGGTGGCGAACCTGTGCGCGTCGGAGTTTCAGCTCCAGCGCTACTCGCAGTCCGAGGTGCACGCAAAGCGAGGCTTGGCGCTGGCGCGCGTGATGGCCCGAGGCGATCTCTTCCCCTGGCTTTCGCTGTCGCTCTCGGGCGTTCTGTATGCGACCGGCCGGCTCGCCGAGGCCGCCGAGATGCTCGATGGGGTAGTCGAGGCGGCGCGACTGACCGACAACGCGTTCGGGCTCGCGACGGCGCTGGTCAACAGCGCGGCCGTGTCACTGGCAGCGGGCGACCTCGACGCCGCGCTTGCGGCCGCCCAGAAGGCCGCCCAGTTGACGCGTGGAACGACACCGAGCGTCGTGGGGGCGTGGGCCGGCGGATTCCTCGGCGCGGCGCTCGTCGAGGCCGGTCAGCCTGAGCGCGCAGCCGAGTCAATCGTCGAGGCTGGGGGTGGGGATGATCTTCCGCTGATCCCGGGTCCCTTCCGGGTCGGGT
>DASPPG010000286.1:0-12381 GCA_035625625.1 Solirubrobacteraceae bacterium | reverse complement strand
CGACGGTGAGACGGCGCTGCCGCTCGCGTCGGCCCAGGACTACAAGCGCATCTTCGACGGTGACGCGGGGCCGAACACGGGCGGGATGGGCTCCTACTCGCCTGTGCCCGGCGTCGACGCCGAGCGCGCGCGGGAAATCTGCGATGCCATCCACCAGCCCGTGCTCGACGAGCTCGCACGGCGCGGGATCGCCTTTCGCGGCGCCCTCTACGCCGGCTTGATGATGACGGCCGACGGGCCCAAGGTGCTCGAGTTCAACGTCCGCTTCGGCGACCCGGAGACGCAGGCGCTCCTCCCCCGACTGCGCTCCGATCTGCTCAGCGCATTGGAGGCGGCGACGGTGCCGGGCGGGCTGTCCGGTGTCGAGCTCGAGTGGTCGCCCGAGGTGGCCGTCACGGTGGTGCTGGCGAGCGCCGGCTACCCCGCCTCGTCGTCGAGCGGGGACGTTATACGGGGACTGGACGAGGTGCCGCCGGGCGTGTATGTGACGCACGCCGGGACGGCTTTCAACGAGACCGGCGAGGTCGTGACGGCCGGCGGGCGCGTCCTGAACGTGACCGGACTCGGCCCCGATGCGGCGTCCGCCCGCGAGGCCGCTTATGCTGGCGCCGACGTGATCGAGTTCGACGGCAAGCAGCTGCGGCGCGACATCGCGCTCAAGATCTCTCATCCGGTGGGGGTGCGGTCATGAGTGAGTACCCGCGCGCCGCCCCCGAGACGTTCGCCGAGCCGGTGACCGACCTCGAGGAGCTTGAGGTCGATACGCCGCTGGTGGGGATCGTGATGGGCTCCAAGAGCGACATGGAGCGAATGGAGGCGGCCGAGAAGGAGCTGATCGAGCGCGGCATCCGCTGCGAGGTGCGCGTCATGTCGGCCCACCGGGAGCCGGACAAGGTCGCCGACTACGCCCGCAACGCGAAGCTCCGCGGCCTGCGGGTGATCATCGCCGGCGCGGGGCTGTCGGCGGCGCTGCCGGGCGTGGTGGCGGCCCACTCCGATCTCCCCGTGATCGGGGTGCCGCTCACCAGCCGCACCTCGGTGGCCGGCGGGCTTGATGCGCTCCTGTCGATCGCGCAAATGCCTCCCGGGGTGCCGGTGGCGTGCGTGGGGATCGACAACCCGCGCAACGCCGCGGTGCTCGCGGCTCGCATCCTCGGCAGCTGAGCGGCGGACGGCGCCCAGTCCTCCAGCTGACGGACGCTTGCGCGCCCGGGTCCGCGCGGGCCCGGGGGCTCCGGGCCGGCCGAAATCGAACGGCCGGTCCTGACGGTGGGCGTGAGGGGCGCTAGCCTCTGCTACGGGATCGATGCCCGAGGTAGCGCATCTCTCATCGCTGGCCGGAGGCCCTCTGCTCGACTCTGCAGGCGAGCGGCTCGGCAAGGTCGAGGACGTCGTGGCGAGCCTCGACCCCGGCGACGGCTTGGCGCCCGTCATCGGCCTCACGGCGCGCATCGGCGGCCGCGAGATGTTCGTGCCGATCGACCGGGTCCAGCAACTCGGCCCCTACGCGGTCCATACGGCGACCACCAAGCTGAACCTGGCCCAGTTCGAGCGGCGCCCGAGCGAGATCCTGCTGCGCGCCGACGTCCTCGACCGCAGCCTGATCAACGTGGACAGTGCGCGGCTGGTGAAGGCCCGCGAGGTCGACCTGGTGCGCGAGGACGACGACACCTGGCGGGTGGCCGGGATCGACCCAAGCCTGCGACCCCGACTGTGGCGGCTGCTGCCCCGGCGCTTCCGCGGCCACGACACCGAGCACCGCCAGTTCATCCCCTGGCGCGACATCGAGCCGTTCGTCGGGCACGTGCCCACCTCGCGGCTGAAGATGGCCGCACGCCGGCTTGTCCGCCTGCACCCCGCCCAGATCGCCGACCTGGTCGAGGCGGCCTCGCACGAGGAGGGGGAGGAGATCCTCGAGGCGGTCGGGCAGGACAAGGAGCTCGAGGCCGACGTGTTCGAGGAGCTCGACGACGAGCACCAGGTCGAGTTCCTGCGCGAGCGGTCCGATGAACAGGCGGCGGCGGTGCTGGCGAGGATGGAGCCCGACGACGCGGCCGATCTCCTGATGGAGCTCGACCAGGAACACCGGCTGCCGATCCTGAATCTCCTGCCTCCAGCGAATCAGGCCAAGATTCGCTCGCTGCTCAGCCACAACCCGGAGACCGCCGGCGGCATGATGAACCCCGACTTCATCCAGGTCCCGGCCGACACGTCCGCGGCCGAAGCGCTGGCGCGGGTGCGCGGGAGCGACCTGGGGCCCCAGCAGAGCTCGATCGTGTGCGTGGTCGACGACGCCGAAAAGCTGGTGGGCACCGTGCCGCTGGTTGACCTGGTCCGCGCCGACGGACCCCAGAAGGTCTCCGGGCTGCTCGAGTCGTCGACCCCAAGCGTCGCGCTCGAGGCCGAGATACCCGAGGTGGCGCGGCTCATGAGCGACTACAACATGCAGGCGATGCCGGTGGTGGACAGCGAGTGCCGGCCGGTGGGGGTCGTCACGATCGACGACGTGCTCGAGCTGCTCGTGCCCGAGGAGTGGCGCCGGCGGGCCGGTGCGGCGCGGGACTAGCCGGCTGAGAGTCGCAGGCTGGCCGCCGAAGGCGGCCCCAAGAATCCCGGAGACTCGCCACTCGCCGCCTGCCTCGCGGTGAACGGCGGTTCGCCCGGCCGGGGACGGCCAAGGCGCCACTCGCTCGGTGGCGGCCGGGGAGTGGCGGGACGGCCATGTCGATCGGCACCAGGTAGATTGCTCGTGGCGGGGTGAACTTGGCAAAGGTGCGATGGGGCGTGGAGTCGGTAGCGAGTCAATGGCGAAACGACGGGGAAGCGACGAGGCCCGACGGTCGCCGCTGACCGCGGGACAGCTGAGCGCGCGGCGCGCGGTCTGGCGCCGGCGGCGCGCGCAACGGCGGCTGACGTTGGCGGTCGTGCTCGTCGTGGCCGTCGGGGCGGTCCCGGCGGTCGCGCTGATTCGCGGCAGCCAGTCGCGGCGGCGCGCGCCCGTGACGCGCGTCTCCGTCGGCGGGTCGGGCGCTGACAGTCCCCGAGCCCCAGCGTCCGCCTCCCCGCATCCGGACACGCCGGATCTGTACGCCTCCGTTGACGCCGTCCTCGGCTATAGCTCGTACGTGCGCCTGGGCGACGGGCGCCGACGCGACGTGGCGCTGACCTTCGACGACGGTCCCGGGCCGTACAGCGGCGCCATCGTCCGCATCCTGCGCCGGCTGCACGCACCGGCCACCTTCTTCGCCATCGGGCGCCAGGTCCCGCTCTACCGGCAGGTGATTGCGGCCGAGGCCCGCGACGGGTTCGAGGTCGGCGACCACACCGAGACTCACCCGTTTCTTTCCGTCCTTCCCGCGGCGGTACAGCGGGCGCAGATCCTCGACGCTGCGCGCGCCATCCACGCGGCCGGGGCCCCTTATCCGCGGCTTTTCCGGCCCCCCTACGGCGCTTTCGACGCAGCCACCCTGACCATCCTGCGCGCCGCGCGCATGCTGGTCGTCCTCTGGAGCGTCGACACAAGCGACTACACGCGCCCCGGAGTGGCCAGGATCGTGTACGTGGCGCTGAGCGGTGCACAGCCCGGAGCCATCATCCTCATGCACGACGGCGGGGGGGATCGCTCCGAGACGGTTGCCGCGCTGCCTCGGATCATCCGCGGGTTGCGTCGGCGCGGCTACCAGCTGGTGACGGTCTCGCAGCTGGTGAGAGATGACCCGCCGCCCCGCCATCAGCCGCCGCCGCAGCCGCTCTCCGGCACCGGATGAACCGGCACAAGCGAGGCAAATGTGAACGCGGTCAGCCTGGAACGAGCGGCCGCCCACTGCTAGCCTCGTGGCCGTGGCCTGTGTGCCAGAAACACGGCTAACCCGGACGATGAACCACTTCGACGAATTCCACGACAGCGACGACTTACCGCGAAGTAACCGGCTTGCGGCCGGCGTCGTGGACGTCGCTTCACGTACCAGGGGCTGATCCCGGAACCTGAGCGGCCTCCCGGCCCGGTCGCGGCGACGCGGCTGACGGGCGAAAGGAGGTCGGGCACATGGCTAGCGATCCGAGCGGCGGCTCCGCGCGTGGCGCGTCGCCCGCGCCACCGCCGGCACCCGCGCCTCGCGAGCCCGCGCCAGTGCCTCGCGAGCCCGCGCCAGTGCCTCGCGAGCCCGCGCCAATGCCTCGCGAGCCCGCGCCAGTGCCTCGCGAGCCTGCGCCACCGCCCGCGCCTGCACCACCGTCCGCAGCCACGGCACCGCGCGAGCCCGCCCAACCGCGTGAGCGCTTCGTGCTCGACTCGGCGCACGTCGGCGACATCCAGGGCGCGTTCGGCACGATCCGTCAGCACGACGAGTCTCACCGCACCTGGCGCTCCCGCGCGCTGGCGCTGCTGGCCATCATCGGTCCCGGGCTGATCGTCATGGTTGGCGACAACGACGCGGGCGGGGTCGCTACCTACTCCCAGGCCGGCCAGAACTACGGCACCAGCCTGCTGTGGGTGCTCCTGCTCCTCATCCCGGTGCTGATCGTCAACCAGGAGATGGTCGTGCGGCTCGGGGCCGTCACCGGCGTCGGCCACGCCCGGCTGATCGTCGAGCGCTTTGGCCGTTTCTGGGGCTGGTTCTCGGTCATCGACCTGTTCGTCCTGAACTTCCTCACGGTCGTCACCGAGTTCATCGGCGTCAGCCTTGCGCTCGGGTACTTCGGGGTCTCCGAGTACATCGCGGTGCCGTTCGCCGCGGCGGCACTCATTGCCGTCACCGCCACCGGCAGCTTCAGAGCCTGGGAACGCTCGATGTTCGTGTTCGTGTTCGCCAATCTGCTGGTGATTCCCCTGTTCTTCCTCGGGCATCCGAACGGCAGCCAGATCGCGCACGGCTTCTTCGTCCCGGGGATCCAGGGCGGCGCCACCTCCACGTCGGTGCTGCTGATCATCGCGATCGTCGGCACCACGGTGGCGCCCTGGCAGCTGTTCTTCCAGCAGTCGAACATCATCGACAAGCGGATCACACCGCGCTGGATCAACTATGAGCGTCTCGACACGTGGATCGGCGCGATCGTGGTCGTGGTCGGCGCTGCCGCGTTGATGTGCGTGTCGGCGTTCGCCTTCGCGCACACCCCGTACTTCGGCCACTTCACCGACGCCGGAGCCACGGCCAGTGCGCTCGAGAACACGCTCGGGCCCCCGGCCGGCGCGTTCTTCGCGCTGGTGCTCCTGAACGCCTCGCTGATCGGCGCCGGCGCTCTGACCCTCTCGACCAGCTACGCCTTCGGCGACATCTTCGGCACCAAGAGCTCGCTGCACCGCAAATTCGCCGACGCCAAGGGGTTCTACGCGATGTTCGGGCTCATCGTGGTGGGCGCTGCGGTGATCGTGCTGATCCCGGGCGCGCCGCTCGGGGTGATCACCTTGGCCGTGCAGGCGCTGGCCGGCGTGCTGCTGCCGAGCGCGAGCATGTTCCTACTCCTCTTGTGTAACGACCGCGACGTGCTCGGGCCGTGGGTCAACCGGCCGTGGCTGAACGTGCTCGCGGTGCTGATCGAGGCGATTCTGCTCCTGCTGTCGCTGATCCTCATGGCCACCACCGTGTTCCCGAACCTCAACGTCGGCACGTTCGCGCTGATCGGCGGCGCCGTGATGCTCGCGGCGCTGATCGTGTTCGGCGGGCTCGTGCTGCGCTCGCGCCTCGCCGGGCGCGGCGTCACCGTCGTCGCGACCGAGCCGAGCATTCCCCGCGAGCAGTGGACGATGCCCCCGATCGCGCTGCTGTCCCGGCCCAGGCAGTCCGTGGGGCGCCGCGTCACGATGCTGGCCTTGGAGGCCTACCTGCTGATGGCGATCGCCCTGCTGATCGTCAAGGCGGTTCAGCTCGCCGGAGGCTGAGGTTGCCGCCCACCCCGCGCACGCCCGGCCCGGTCGCTAGGCTCGATTCGTGATCCCGCGCTACACCCGAGCCGAGTTCGCCGAGGCCTGGTCCGACCACGCTCACTTCGAGGCGATGCGCGAGGTCGAGGTGGCGGCCTGCGAGGAGATGGACGGGCCGACCGAGGACGAGCTCGAGGCGATCCGTGCCGCCACCTTCACGGTCGAGGCGATCGCCGAGCGCGAGCTGGTCACCGATCACGACACGGCCGCATTCGTCGACGTGCTGGCTGCCTCGGCCGGCCCCGCCGGCCGCTGGATCCACCACGGCCTGACCTCGAGCGACGTGCTCGACACCGGGCTGGCGCTGCAGCTGCGCCGCGTCGGCGAGATCATCCTGCCCGACTCTCGGCGGCTGGTGGACGCGCTCGCGGCGGCGGCCCGCGAGTATTCCCACACCCTGTGCGTGGGACGCACCCACGGCATCCACGCCGAGCCGACCACGTTCGGGATCAAGCTGGCCAGCTTCGCGTTCGAGGCCCATCGCAACGTCGGGCGTCTCACGCGTGCGTTCGACCAGGTGGCGGTGGGCGCGATCTCCGGGGCCGTGGGCACGTATTCGGCCACTTCGCCCGAGTTCGAGGAGCGCGTGCTGACGCGGCTCGGGCTGGCCCGCGAGCCGGTCTCGACCCAGGTCGTCCCTCGCGATCGGCACGCCGAGCTGCTCGAGGCGATCGCGCTGGCAGGCGCCGGACTCGAGCGGTTCGCCACCGAACTGCGACACCTGGCCCGCACCGAGGTGGGAGAGGTGCGCGAGCCCTTCGGCGCCGGCCAGAAGGGTTCGAGCGCGATGCCGCACAAGCGCAACCCGATCAAGTCCGAGCAGATCGTCGGGCTCGCCCGGCTCCTGAGGGGGAATGCGCTGGCCGCGTTGGAGGACGTGGCGCTGTGGCACGAACGCGACATCTCGCACTCGTCGGTCGAGCGGGTGATCCTGCCCGACTCAACCATCCTGCTCGACCACATGCAGCGTCGCGCGCTCCGCCTGATCGAGGGGATGGTCGTCGACGCCGATCGGATGCGCGAGAACCTCGAGCTGACCTACGGCGCGCTCTTCTCCCAACGCGTGCTGCTGGCGCTGGTGCAATCCGGGATGACCCGCGACGACGCCTACCGCGTCGTCCAGCGGCTCGCCCAACAGGCGCTCGACTCGCGGGTGCCGATGCGCGAGCTGCTCGCGGCCGACCCGGCCACCGTCGAGAGCAAGCTCGACCTCGACGCGATCTTCGACTACGCCCCGTTCGTGCGCTATGCGGACGAGATCGTGGCACGGCTCGACGCGATCTCTGCGCCCCGGGTGGCGGCGTAGAGACGCTACCCGCCCGCCGACCTGCATAAGTCGACACGCGGGGCGCAACCGGATGGCCGTGACCAACTGCGCAGCTGTGGCGCGCCTAACTGGTCACGGCTCGCGGGAGCGGCACGTAATGGCGAGTTAGGCACGCCCGTTCGCCGCTAGTGCGGGTACATCCCGCCGTCGACGGACACGACCTGGCTGGTCATGTAGCCGTTGCGCAGCATCGTCAGCGCGAGGTCGGCGACCTCGTCGGGCTTCCCGAGACGCCCGACCGGCACGCGGGACTTCAACTCATCGGGCTCGCCCGGGAGCATCCTGGTCTCGGTGATCAGGGCGGGTGCGATCGCGTTCACGGTCACGCCGTCGCCGGCAACCCGCGCGGCCAGAAAATGCGTGAGACCGTGCAGTCCCGCCTTCGATGCCGCGTAGTGGGGACCGACGATCCCGCCCGTGAGCGCCGCCACCGAGGCGCCGCTTGCCGCCAGGCGGCGCGCCACGGCCTGACCGATCCCTCCGCTCGCGCCGGTGATCAGCGCGACCTTGTTGGACAGTGGGCTCCCGGTCGCCATCGTCCAATGGATACCTGGTCCGTTTACGCTTTGCGCCGCCGTGCCCCCACACAAGCACCAGGAGCTGATGACGGCGGCGGTGGAGCAGGACGGCGAGGGGCAGCGCGCGCTCATCTCGGGGGACGCCGCCGGCGCGCGGGCGGCCTTCGCGCGGGCGGCCGAGCTGTACCGGGAGTCGTGGGAGGTGGCGCACCCCACCGCGTACGGCCGGCTGGTGGGAATGCTCAAGTCGGCGGTGCTGGCCGGCGGCGGGTCGGAGGAGGCCCGGTACGCCTGTGGCGCCCTCGCCGACGCCGACTCGGAGTCCGTGACCGCCTCTTACGCCCGCGCGCTGGCAGCGCTGATCCTGAGCGCTGACGACGAGGCGGACGCGTGGGCGCGGCGGATGGGCACCGGAGACGAGGCGTTCGCCCGGGCCGGGGAGGCACTCGCGGCGCTCGCCGCGCGCGATCGCGGCCGGTACGAGGTTGCGCTGCGCGCGATCGTCGGCGACTTCGAGGCGCGCGCTCAGCACCTGACCGGCGTGGCGATCGCCGACACGGCGGTCGTGTTCCAGGCCCTGGCGGCGCGGCGCGGGATGGCGGTGGCGATCGACAGCCCCGTCCTCCCGTCGGCCCCACCTCGTTAACTGGCCGCCCCTGTCCGTCCGGTAGCGTCGAGCCGACACGGGCCTCACCGGGAGGTCCGGCGACGAGGGGAGACGGACATGCGGCAGGTCTGGCGACACAGGCCATCGGCGGGGATGGTCGTTGCGGTGATCGCGCTGGTGGCCGCGACGTCCGGCACCGCGTTCGCCGCCGGGCAACTCGTCAGCGGCGACAGCTTGATCAAGAAGGACTCGCTGTCCGGCGACCGCCTGCGCACCGACTCGGTGACCGGCAAGCAGATCAAGCTGGGCTCGCTGGGGGAGGTCCCAAGGGCCAAGGACGCGCAGGAGCTGGGTGGTCATCCCGCGAGCTATTTCACCTCCGGTGGGGTCGGCGGCTCGTCGGGCGGCAGCAGCAGCGGGCTGGTGACCGCGAGCGGCGGACAGACCGCCACGCTCGGCAGTTTCGGCCCGTTCACGGTCACCCTCAGGTGCAACAACGACGGTAGCGGCACGTTCGACGCGGAGATCGACGTGACCTCGACCGCCGCCAACAGCGAGGCGTTCGGGACCGCGCTAACCGCCGGGACCGCGCAGGAGATCGACGACGCCGGTCCGGACAGCCAGTTCACCGAGAACGCCGGCGGTACCCTGATCGACTTCGTCAACGCCCCCGACGCCTGGATGGGTTACCTCATCGACGGCGTGTTCATGCCGGGCACGACCGCCCCCTGCGCGGCGAGCCTGCTGGCCAGCCCTAGTTGACCAAGGCGCCGCCGTCAGGCGCCGCCGACAATCTGAAATTCCACCGCCGTCCCCGTTGCTAGGATCGACCCAGTGACCGCCCTTGCCGACCTGCCCCTGATCGCTTCGGGCAAGGTTCGCGAGATCTACGAAGGGCGCGAGCGGGCCCTGCTGATCGTCGCCTCGGACCGGATCTCGACCTACGACGTCGTGCACCCGACGCCGATCCCCGACAAGGGGGC
This sequence comes from Solirubrobacteraceae bacterium, assembly GCA_035625625.1. Taxonomy (GTDB): domain Bacteria; phylum Actinomycetota; class Thermoleophilia; order Solirubrobacterales; family Solirubrobacteraceae; genus Palsa-465. The sequence continues at coordinate 3,026 of DASPPG010000286.1, read as the reverse complement.
CGTGCTCACCGGCCTATCCACTTTCTGGTTCGAGCGGACAGGCGGGATCGTCCCCAATCACCTGATCTCGGTGACCGAGGGTGTCCCCGCCGAGGCCCGCGGCCGCGCCATGCTGGTGCGCAGGCTCGACATGCTGCCGGTCGAGTGCGTCGTCCGCGGCTACATCACCGGGTCCGGCTGGAAGGACTACCAGCGGACCGGCACGGTCTCGGGCATCGAGCTGCCCTCCGGGCTGCGCGAATCAGACCAGCTGCCCGAGCCGATCTACACCCCGTCGACCAAGGCCGAGGTCGGCCATGACGAGGCCATCGACTTCGAGCGGACCGCCGAGCTGGTCGGCGATCGCGACCTGGCCGCGCGCCTGCGCGACGTATCGATCGCGGTGTACAAGGCGGCGGCGGACCACGCCCGCGAGCGCGGGATCATCCTGGCCGACACCAAGTTCGAGTTCGGCCTGGACGAGGACGGCGAGCTCACGCTCGGCGACGAGGTGTGCACGCCGGACTCCTCGCGCTTCTGGCCCGCCGACCAGTACGAGCCCGGGCGCTCACAGCCGAGCTTCGACAAGCAGTTCGTGCGCGATTGGGCCTCCTCGACCGGCTGGGACCGCAACCCCCCGGCGCCGGCCATCCCGGACGACGTCGTCCAGCGCACCCGAGAGAAGTACATCGAGGCGTACGAGCGGATCACCGGGGAGCCGTTCGACGCCTGGCTCACGCGAACCCGATGAGGGCCCGGGTCCTCGTTCGGCCCAAGGCGGGAATCCTCGATCCGCAGGGCCAGGCGGTCGAACGAGCGCTGCCGGCGCTCGGCTTCGAGGGCGTGCGCAACGTCCACGTCGGCCGGCTGATCGAGCTCGACGTCGAGGATCCCGCGCGCCTGCCCGAGATGTGCGAGCGGCTGCTTACGAATCCCCTGATCGAGGACTACGAGATCGAGCAATGAAGTTCGGGATCGTCCGCTTTCCCGGTTCGTGCGACGACATCGATGCGTTGCAGGCCGCATCGCGGGTCGGGGACGCGGTGTTGCTGTGGCACGCCGACCACGACCTCCAGGGGGTAGACGCGGTGATCGTCCCGGGGGGCTTCTCCTACGGTGACTACCTGCGCGCCGGCGCGATCGCCCGGTTCGCCCCGGTCATGGTCGAGGTCGAGGAGTTCGCCCGCGCGGGCGGGTTGGTGCTGGGGATCTGCAACGGCTTCCAGGTCCTGTGCGAGGCGCACCTGCTGCCAGGCGCCTTGCTGGCGAACGTGTCTTTAAAGTTCGTCTTCCGCCAGGTGGAACTCGAGGTGGTCCGTGGGGCTGGGCCCTTCACCGGAGCGTGCGAGGCCGGCGAGCGCCTCTCGATTCCGGTCAAGCACACCACCGGCCGCTTCTACGCCCCCGATCCCGAGCTTGACCGCCTCGAGGCGTCGGGCCAGGTCCTGCTCCGGTATGCGCCGGGGCAGAACCCGAACGGCTCGCTGCGCGACATCGCCGGTGTGTGTAACGAGTCCCGGAACGTCTTCGGCCTGATGCCCCACCCCGAGCACGCCGTCGACCCGCTTGGGGGATCCGTTGACGGCGTGAAGATCTTCGAGTCGATGCGAGCCCATGTCGAACAGCACGTACTCGCCTGACGAGCGCCACCGCCAGCTCGGCCTGACCGACGACGAGTACGCCCGGATCCTCGACCGGCTTGGGCGCGCGCCCAACGACGTCGAGTTGGCGATGCTGTCGCTGATGTGGTCCGAGCACTGTGGCTACAAGCACTCGCGCCGGCTCCTACGCCGCCTGCCTAAGGAGGGCCGGCACGTGCTGATGGGCCCGGGCGAGAACGCGGGCGCGGTCGACGTCGGCGGCGGGATCGCGGTGGCCTTCAAGGTCGAGTCCCACAATCACCCGAGCGCGGTCGAGCCCTTCCAGGGCGCCGCCACCGGGGTGGGCGGCATCCTGCGTGACGTGTTCGCGGTCGGCGCACGGCCGGTCGCCGTGCTCGACTCGCTGCGCTTCGGCGAGCCTTCGTCGTCTCAGCGGTCCCGGTACTTGCTCGATCAGGCGGTCGCCGGCATTGGCCACTACGGCAACTCGATCGGCGTGCCGACCGTCGGCGGCGAGATCTACTTCGAGTCAAGCTACGAGCAGAACTGCCTCGTCAACGCGATGTGCCTCGGTCTGGCCCCTCACGCGCGGCTGATCCGGAGCGCCGCGGCCGGGGCGGGCAACGTCGTCGTCCTGTTGGGCGCGTTGACCGGCCGCGACGGGATCGGGGGCGCCTCCGTGCTCGCCAGCGCCGAGCTCGGTGAGGGCGACGAGGCCAAACGTCCCTCGGTCCAGATCGGCGACCCGTTCACCGAGAAGAAGCTGCTCGAGTGCTGCCTCGAGCTGCTCGACCGTGAGCTGCTCGTCTCGCTGCAGGACCTCGGGGCCGCGGGCCTGACCTCGGCGGCATCCGAGATGGCGTCGGGCGGTGGCGTCGGCCTGACCATCGACCTCTGCCAGATCCCGCTGCGCGAGGCCGACATGGAGCCGTTCGAGATCATGGTCTCCGAGTCCCAGGAGCGGATGCTGTGCGTGGCCCGGCCCGAGTGCGTCGGCGCGCTGCTCGACGTGTGCGAGCGCTGGGAGGTCCTGGCGACCACGATCGGACGCGTGACCGACTCGGGACGCCTGCAGGTGCTGCACCGGGGCAACGTCGTCGCCGACATCCCGGTCAGCGTCTTGATTGATGATTGTCCGCTTTACGACCTGCAACCGGTACCGCCGTCGAGCGATCTGTACGGGGGGCCGGAGGCGGTGCTATCCGGCGACGAGTCGCCGGCCGACACGCTCCTCGCGCTGCTGGGATCGGCGAACCTGGCCTCGCGCCGGCCGGTCTTCGAGCAGTACGACCCGATCGTTCAGTCGCGGACCGTCCGCCGGCCCGACGAGGCCGACGCCGCGGTCCTGACGCTCCCGGACGGTTCGGCAATCGCCGTCTCGATCGACGGCAACGGCCGGCGGGTGGCGTGCGATCCACGGCTCGGGGCGGCCGAGGCGGTCTACGA
>DASPPG010000285.1:0-62513 GCA_035625625.1 Solirubrobacteraceae bacterium | reverse complement strand
TTCGCGGGCCATCAGTTGGGCTGGACGCGAGCGTTTGTGCTGAGCGTTGTGACGGTTGCGGTGCTGTCGGGCTGTGGCACTGGCGCTTCGACTAGCGCCGCGGTCAAGACGAAGACTTCGGGCACCCAGCCGACGACCACCACCGCTCAGGTCAAGCCGCCGCCGGTCGCGGGCGCAGCGCCCTCAGCGAGGCCCCGAGTGGCCCAATCTGCGGCGCCCCTGCTGCAGCTCGGCTCGCATGGAGCGGCGGTGCGCGCGCTTCAGAGCGAGCTTGCTCGGCTGACCTGCCTGCCCTCCAGTGCGGTCGATGGGGTGTTCGGGATGCGAACGTGGCATTCGGTGGTCGCGTTTCAGGGTTGGAGCGGCTTGGTCCGCGACGGCGTCGTCGGGTCCCAGACGCGGGCGGCGCTCGCCCACGCGCGGGTGCCCAGGCCGTGGTCGACGGCCACCGGGTTTGAGGTCCATATCGCGCAGCAGGTGCTACTGATCGTCGCCGGCGGGCGGGTCCAGCGTGCCATCCATGTCTCCACCGGAAGGCCGGGATGGCCGACGCCGGTCGGGCACTTCACGATCCAGTCGCGGTCGCTGATGAGCTGGTCGGTGCCGTTCCAGGTGTGGATGCCGCTGGCGCAGTACTTCGATGACGGTTACGCGATGCACGAGTTCTCGGACGTGCCCGCGTACCCCGCTTCGCACGGGTGCATTCGCGTGGCGAGCGAGGAGGCCCAGACGGTATGGCAGTTCGGGCGTATCGGCATGCGTTTGTGGACCAGCCCCTGAGCGGCAAGCCGGTCGGGCGCGCATCCGTCCTCACGCTTCTGCTCACTATCTGGATCATGGTCGGCCTCGCGGGCTGCGGGACGGTGGCTCCCGTCCATCCCGTGCCCGCCGTGCATCAGCCGAGTGCCCCGCCCGCGCCGCCGCCGAGTCGGGGTGCCCTGTACAGCGACGGGCAGACCGACCGCTGGCTGCTCGGCGGCACCTGGCTCTACCGCTCCGACCGCGACGATGTTGGCCTCGCGCAGGGCTGGTGGCATGACACCGCCACGACCACCGGCTGGTCTGCCGTGAGCGTCCCCAATGCCTACAACGCCCGCGACTTCTCGGCCGCGAGCATGAGCGGGTACGTCGCCTGGTACCGCCGGGACTTCACGCTTCCGGCCGGCGCTTTCGCGTCCTACGTGCCCGCGGCGGACCGGAAATGGATCCTCCGCTTCGAGTCGGTCAGCTACTCAGCCACCGTGTGGCTTAACGGCCGCGAGCTCGGGACGCACTCAGGCGCGCACCTGCCGTTCGAGTTTCTCCTCGCCGGTCTGCGGCAAGGCGTCAACCGCTTGGTGGTTCGTGTCGATGTCCGGCGCACGCCGGCCGATCTTCCGCCGGGCCCGAGCGGCGGCTGGTGGAACTACGGCGGCATCCTGCGCGAGGTCTACCTCCGCGCGGTCCAGGGCGTCGATCTCGAGCAGGTGCAGGTCCGGCCTCTGCTGCCCTGTCCCACCTGCCCCGGGATGATTGAGGAGCAGGCGCTGGTGCACAACGTGACCTCGGCGCCGCAGACGATCCGGCTGAGCGGCTCCTACGGGCGCACCCGACTGGACTTCGGGGAGGCGACGATCCCCGCCGGCGGCACCTGGACCGCGAAATCAGCCGTGCGGATCGCCCATCCCAATCTGTGGGCGCCCGGGCATCCCGCCCTGTACCTCGCCACGCTCACGCTGTCGAACATGCGCGACCGGTGGCTCGGCGGGCTACCAGCTCTACAGCGGGATCCGCAGCATCACTATCACGCGCGACGGCCGGCTCGAGCTGAACGGGCGCCTGCTGCACTTGCGCGGCGTCAACCTGCACGAGCAGACGCTCGCCACCGGCGCTGCGCTTGATCCCGCGCAGCTGTCCGGCCTGATGGCGCGGGTCCGGCAGCTAGGGGCGAACGTGATCCGCGCGCACTACCCGCTGAACCCCGAACTCGAAGAGATGGCCGACCGCGACGGCATCCTGATCTGGTCAGAGATCCCAGTGTGGGGCGTCAGCGACCGCTACCTCAACCAACCCGCATGGGTCGCCCGCGCGCACGCGATGCTCGCGCAGAACATCCTCGAGAACCAGAACCACCCCTCAATCCTGCTGTGGAGCGTAGGCAACGAGCTCCCCACCCCCGCCACAAGCGCCGAAGCCTCCTACATCGCCGGCGCCGTCGGGCTGGCGCACCGCCTCGACCCCACCCCGACCGTGGCGCTCGCCGCCACCGAGTGGCCGCTCGTCGGCTGCCAGAAGGCCTACGCCGCGCTCGACGTGATCGGCCTCAACGACTACTTCGGCTGGTTTCACACCAGCACCAACGCCGGTGACCGAGCTCGGCCCGTTCCTCGACAGCCTCCGCTCCTGCTACCCGAACAAGGCGATCATCGTCAGCGAGTTCGGCTTCGACGCCAACCGCACCGGGCCCGCCAGCGAACGCGGCACCTATGCCTACCAGTCGTGGGCGATCGCCTACCACCTGCGCGTGTTCGCCGCCCGGCCATGGCTCTCGGGCGCGATCTACTTCACCCTTAAGGACTTCGCCAGCCGCGCCGGCTGGGACGGAGGTAACCCACACGGGCGCGCGCCGTTCGGGCAGAACGGCCTGATCGACCTCAGTGGCAGGACCAAACCCGCCTTCGCCACCATCGCCTCGATCTACCACGCCACCGTCCAGATCGCTCCAGCGTCCCAAGCGCCGGCGTCCAGGGTGGGTACCGGCGGGTACTTCCCGCCATAACCTCGGGCGCCCGTCCCCAGCGCGCCGTCGCATGCTCCCAATGTGTTCTCGGTCAGCTGGCGTGGCCGGGTCGCCTGGACCCCGTGGCTCGTGGCTCTTTGGTGACCGGTGCCAGCCTCTCGGCCAGCAGGCGAGGTAGCTCGTCGCGATTCTCGCGGGTGAGGCGCTCGACCGTTGCGTCCGGCCGCCGCTTGAGCGCATCGGTGAACGGATGGTGAAAAGCGTGCACGGTAGCCACAACAGGCGTATCCCCTTCGACTAGGTCCACCAAGGCATTCCGGAACCGGGACGATGCAAGCTCCATCTTGCCGAGCTCGTCGATGAGGATGACGTCCGCCGGAAGGCCAAGCGCTGGAAGGGCGATCCGCTCGAATTCCCCGATCGAGACTCCATACCTCCCGACCCGCGGAGGTCCCGGAAGGTTCTGGTGGGCGAGGGTGCCCCGCTCGCCACCGAGCGTCTCGACGTGGAACCCAACGCGCCTGGTGCCGTCGCGGATCTCCCCAGTGAGGAATCCCGCAAGCGTGACATCCCGCTCGCGCAGCAGCTCGGCGAGGCGCTGCAAGGCCGTCGTCTTGCCCACGCCCGGGGGCGCCTCGATCAGCGTGAGCATGGCGGTCGCTACTCGAGCTCGCGCAGGTCACGCAGCACGAGCTGGAAACCCTCGCGGCAGCCTCGGAGGTAGTGCGGGGTGTCGTCGTTGAGTGCGCGTCGCGACCGCAGCATGTCGAGGCAGTAGCGTCGCAGTTCGTCGATCGTGAGCTCCAGTCGCGCGGCGCGGGCCTGAGCCCGCCACAGCGCCACCAGGCGACCGGTTGTGAGCGGTTCGTGCTCGCCTCGGTCCTCGAGCTCGGTCAGCCGAGCCCTGATCAGCGGGATAGCGTCGATCGCCAGTCGCGAGCTCGCCACGTCTGGATTGTTGCGCTCGGGACGGGTTCTGCCACATGGTCGCCGTCGAGTTGTCCTCCTCGCCTGACGTACGGAGGCTGGCGAGCGGTCAATCTCAGGCGTGTCGTGGTACTGGTTCGTCGACTGCGTGTCGAAGCGCCTCGCTGGTGATCGGCTTCACCGGCGGGTGCCTACGGCTTTGCACGGCGCGGCAGACGCTGGAATCACTGGACGCACCCGCCGTTGGCGTAGCTCGTCGACTGCGATCAGGATGATGTCGAGCGAGCGGCAGTTCTCGAGTCCGATCATCTCGGACGGGCCCGAAGTGATTGGGCCGAGCGAGCGATACAGCTCGACGCCGTCGGTTAGGTACCGACCGGCATAACCGTGATCGCGGCTGTCGGCTGGATCCTCGCTGGCCGGGTGAGGGCTTCGGCGTTGCGCTGCAGAGAACCAGGGCATGCCGTACCTCGGGTTCGTGCTGGACTATGCCGGCAACGTATTGAGAGACCGAGCGGAGGTCATCCGCAATCGACCGCAAGCGAAGGATGCAGCCGCGAGTCGGTTTATCCGTAGTGGTCCGCATCCGCGTTCGGGCTCCGATCTGATGTGACCACGGACGTACCGTGCGAGGCTTCTTCAGTGACAACGGCCTCGACGTGATCGTGGGGTGCGCCGGGTGAGTTATCGGTGGGTTGAGCACACCGCCGAGGTGCAGTTGGAGATCGAGGCCGCGACCGAGGAAGCGGTGTTCGCCCACGCGCTTCGCGCGCTCGGCGAGCTGCTGGTGGATGATGGCGGCGGCGAGGAGGTGTGGCGCGAGGTCGCCGTGGACGGCCGCGAGCGGGCCACATTGCTAGTGGAGTGGCTCGATGAACTCGTGTTCTTGGCCGAGACCGAGGATTTCGTGCCCGAGGACGTAGGACGGCTGGAGCTCTCCGATCACGGTCTGGTCGCCTCGGTGCGCGGTCATCGCGGGAGCCCGCGACATCTGGTCAAGGGCGCCACCTACCACGGCCTGGTGTTCGAGCGCTCTCCTCGTGGCTTCCGGGCGAGGGTGGTGCTCGATGTCTGACGTTGTCCAGACACGCGTGCGCGGGTTTCGTCAGGTTGATGAGGTGGTGTGGGAGCTGGGACCGGAGGCACGGGCGGATATGCGGGTGCCGGCGCGGGTGTTCGCCGATCGCGAGCTGATCGGACAGATCGCGGCCGATCGGTCGCTTGAGCAGCTGCAGAACGTGGCGACGCTGCCGGGGATCACCGGAGCGGCGCTGGCGATGCCAGATATCCATCAGGGCTACGGCTTCCCGGTGGGTGGCGTGGCCGCGACCGAGCCTCCCGACGGAATCGTCTCGCCAGGCGGCGTCGGGTACGACATCAACTGCGGGGTGCGACTGCTGGTGCTGCCGCTGACCGTCGACGAGCTCGGTGGGCGCACGGAGGCGCTGGTGCACGAGGTTTCTCGCCGCGTGCCGGTCGGCGCCGGTCACGGCGGTGCGTTGAAGTTGACGGGCCCTCCGTTTGACCGTGTGCTGGTGCACGGGCCGCGGATCCTGCTGGCCGAGCACGGGATCGGCACCCCGGAGGACGTCGTGCACACCGAATCTCAGGGGTGTCTGGCGGGCGCCGATCCGGCGACGGTTTCCGAGCGTGCGCGGGTGCGCGGCTCCGATCAGCTGGGCACGCTCGGGTCGGGCAACCACTTCCTGGAGGTGCAGCGCGTGGCCAGGATCCTCGATCCCGAGGCTGCTGATGTGTTTGGCCTGCGCCCGGATCAGGTGACGGTGCTGATTCATTCGGGCTCGCGCGGGTTCGGTCATCAGGTGTGCTCGGACTACGTGCGCACGATGGATCAGGTGCAGGCGCGCTACCACATCAGCCTGCCCGATCGTGAGCTGGCGTGCGCGCCGCTCAGCTCTCCGGAGGGGCGGCGCTACCTGGCGGCGATGGCGTGCGCCGCGAACTTCGCCTGGGGCAACCGCGCGGTGCTCGCGCACCGGGTGCGCGAGTCGGTGGGGCGCATCCTCGGTCCGCGGGTGGCGGACGGGACGCGCCAGGTCTACGACGTCGCGCACAACGTGGCCAAGCTCGAGTCGCACGGCGGGCGGGAGCTGTGCGTGCATCGCAAGGGCGCCACACGAGCCTTTGCCGCCGGTTCGACCGAGATCCCCGCGTCCTACCGTAGCGTGGGTCAGCCGGTGTTCATCCCCGGCTCGATGGGCACGTCGAGCTTCGTGCTGGTCGGGCTCCAGGGGGCGATGGAGCAGTCGTTCGGGACCACCTGCCACGGGGCGGGAAGGCGGATGAGCCGCACCGGCGCGCGCAAGAAGATCACCGGGGCCGAGCTGCGCCACCAGCTCGAGGCCGAGGGGATCGTGGTGCGCTGTCCGTCCAACCGCGGCCTGGCTGAAGAGGCGCCGTTTGCCTATAAGGATGTCGAGCGAGTGGTCGCGGTCGTCGAGCGGGCGGGGCTGGCTGGGCGGGTCGCCCAGCTCGTGCCAATCGGCGTGGTCAAGGGGTAGCGGTTTGGTTCAAGTGCCCGCTGGCATCACGGTCGGGCTGCTCGGCGATGTGATGCTGGGTCGGATGGTCGCCCGCGCGCTCGAGCGCGAGCGGCCGGAGACGCTGTGGGCTCCGGAACTGCGGGAGCTGGCTCGCTCGCTCGATCTCGTGGTCTGCAACGTCGAGTGCTGCATCTCCGATCGCGGCCATCCGACCACCTTGATCGAGGGCAAGCCGTTCTTCTTCCGCGGCCCGCCCGCCGCCGTCGAGGCATTGAAGGCGATGAACATCCGTGCCGCTGGCCTGGCCAACAACCACGCGCTCGACTTCGGCGAGCAGGCGCTCGAGGACACACTCGAGCTGCTCCGCGCCGCGGGCATCGCCGCCACCGGCGCCGGCTTTGGACGCGACGCTGCGCGTTCGGCTGCGGTCGTCGCGGCCGGCGACCTGCGCGTCGGGTTGATCTCGGTCAGCGACCATCCGGTCGAGTACGCGGCGGCACCCGATCGGTGGGGCGTCGCCCTGGCGAGCATGCACGACGGGCCTCCCTCGTGGCTCCTGGACCAGATCGCAGCCGTGCGCGAGCGCAGCGATCTGGTGATCGCCTTTCCCCACTGGGGGGCGAACATGACCACCCGACCGGCGCGTTGGCAGCAGCTGGCCGCCGCGGACCTACACGCCGCCGGGGCCGATCTGGTCGCTGGGCACTCGGCCCACCTCTTTCATGGTGTCGGCTGGAACGGCGGCCCCACGCTGTTCGACCTCGGCGACGTGCTGGACGACTACAGGGTCGACCCGGCGCTGCGCAACGATCTCGGGGTGTTCGCGATCTGGCGCCCGCGATCTGACCCACAACTCGAGCTCGTCGGGCTGCGCCTTCAGTACTGCTACACGCGGCTGGCCGAGGGAGCCGATGCCGACTGGATCGCCGCGCGCCTGACCCGGGCTTGCCGTGAGCTCGGGACCGTGGTCACGCGGGTGGCCGAGCAGCGCTTCACGATCACGCCGACGCGCGAGTGGCAGGCTGCGCCTTGGCGAGGCGGCGGTACCGGCGAGGTCACGGCTCGGCGGGAGCCTGCGCGAGCGGATAGGCGTGCTCGCCGTACAGGCGCACGAAGTACGCGCCCGTGACGCGCCGCTCGACGTCCAGCCTCTCGCCACGCCTTGTGAACAGCCGCACGTCCTCGCGGCCGCCGGGCCCGATCGGCTGAACGAGGCGCCCGCCTTCGACGAGCTGGTCCGCCAGCGGCGGTGGGATGGTCGGAAAGGCGGCCGTGACAACGATCGCATCGAACGGTGCCCGATCCGGAAGCCCCAGCGTGCCGGCTCCGACCAGCAGCGTCACATTCTCAATCCCGACCTCCGTGAGAGCCGCTCGGGCAGCCTCGGTCATGTCGGGCCAGAGCTCGACGCTCCAGACCTCGCGGGCGAGGATCGCGAGCAGCGCGGTCTGGTAGCCGTAGCCGGTTCCCACCTCGAGCACCTTCTCGTCACCGGCGAGGCCGAGTTCCTCGACCATCTTGCCACCAGCGACGGCTGCGTGGTCACCTGCCGATGGCTCATCGCCACGGGTTGGTCAAGATAGGCGTCGCCGGCGAGCTGGCCGGGCACAAACAAGGCGCGCGGCAGCCGCGCGATCGCCGCGAGCACGCGCTGATCCCGCACACCGGCCGCGTGCGAGGCCTCCGTCAGGTCTGCCGGACCGCGGAGATCGATGGAGCTCCGCATCTATACGCGGTCGACGGCTTCCTGAACCCCGACGGCGTGGGCGCAGTGAGCACAGCAGTAGAACGCGGCGTCCGCCTCGATGCCGTGGCCAACGATCGTGCACTTGCAGTGCGCGCACCGCGGCGCCAAGGCGTGGATCGCGCACTCGAAGCTGTCGAACACGTGCGTCTGGCCGTCCATGACGACCTGCATCGCCTTGTCGTAGTCGTTCCCGCACACCTCGCATAGACCCATCGAGCTTCCTCCTTCCGGTCACGTCTTCTGTCAGCCCGCCCGGCGACGAGCAGACGACATGAGCGCGAAGTGTGCCTTGCGCATCGCGTGTTCTCCCGCGTCCGAAGGCGGGGTAACTACGGATGGCGAGGGCCCGAAAGCGGTGAGACAGTCACTCACAACGGAAGGTCGTCAAAACGATTCTCAAAAGCAAACGCGATGAGAATCGACGAGACGGCCTTCCGCCTTTCTACGCGTACTGCACGATCCTGGCCCAGCCGAGCAGCGCGCTACGTCGGCCCGCCACCGTCAACGTGTCCGCTCGTGGGCTTGGACTTTGGCGTGCTTGGAAATATGGCCTCCACCAGCGAGATCCGCAGTCCCTTGACCGCGAGTACGCGAAGCCGGAGACCGTCGACGCGTACCTGGTCGCCGACCCTGGGCATCCGGCCGAGACGGTCGAACACGAGCCCGGCGATCGTGTGAAACGGCTCAGCCGGGAGATCGAGCTTGAACTGCTCGGCGAACTCGTCGATCGGGAAGGTGCCGTGGATGCGGGCCGTACGGGCGTTCAGCCAGCTGACCGACTCGTCCGGGAGGTCGTACTCGTCGGCGATCTCGCCGACGATCTCCTCGAGCAGGTCCTCGAGCGTGACAAGACCCTGGGTGGCGCCGTACTCGTCGAGCACGATCGCCATCTGCTGATGGGAGCCGCGGAACTCCGCCAGCAGCGCTCCCAGGTTCTTGGTCTCGGGGATGAACGGCACCGGCCGCAGCAGCTGCTCGATCGTGGTGTGTTCGAATTGGCCGTGGTGATACGCGGCGAAGATGTCGCGGATGTGGAGCACGCCGATGACGTTGTCGAGGGTGCCGCGATACACCGGGTGGCGGGTGTACGGCGAGTCGATCACGACAGCCAGGCACTCCTTGAGGGGAACCTCGGCGGAGAGGGCGGCGACGTTCGGCCGGGGGACCATCACCTCGCGTGCCTCGGTGTCGGCGAAGTCGAACACCTTGTAGAGCATCTCCTCCTCGGCCTCCTGGATGATCCCGGTCTCCTCGGCCTCGGCGAGGATCCCGCGCAGCTCCTCCTCGCTGCGAACCGCCAGGCGAGCGGAGATCGGGCGAAAGCCCAGCGGGCGCAGGATCGCCGTGGCGGATCCCTGCAGCAGCCAGACGATCGGCTGGGCGGCGCGGGTAAGAAGCGTCAACGGTCGTGCAATCGCGGCCGCAACGGTCTCGGCACGCTCGAGCGCGATCGCCCTGGGCACCAGCTCGCCGAGCACCACGTACAGGTACATGGTCACGACCAACGCGAGCGCGATCGACACGCCGGTTGCGACCAGCGGATCGAACAGCCGCCGAAAGGTCGGCTCGCCCAACGCCCCGAGGCCAATCCCGAGCGCACTGATCCCCACCTGCACGGTGCCGATCAGCATCATCGGCCGCTCGAGCAGCCGCACCGCGGCTGCGGCGCCACGATCACCGGCGTCGGCGAGCTCGACGAGACGCCAGCGGCGGGCCGTGATGAGGGCGTACTCGCCGACGACGAACAGTGCATTGCATCCGACCAACGCCAGCACCAGAGCGATCCGCAACCCGGTCGGCACGCCGTCGATGGTGGACCCACGCCCGCGGCGGCACATCGCCACCAACTACTGAGCGACCATCCGTCGGTACGCGCACCGGCCGGCGTGCCACGCCTCTAAGCCTGAGGGATCGCTGGGGCTCGCAGTGATAGTGCTGGTGCCCTCGGCCGACGCGGCGGTGCCGATCGCGCGGGGAACGATGCTCCCACTGTGCTTCATCTCCGACGTCTTTCAGCCGATCGACAACGCGCCGCACTGGCTGCGCGCGATCGCCTCAGCCTTCCCGCTGCGCCCGTTCGCCGATGTGACCTGGAGTCGGCGTTCAACCCGGTCACGGGCAGCAGGTCAATCCATCCCACGCATCCGGAGCTGATGGCCGTGTGGGGCGTGGCGGCGGCCGCGTTCGCGCTGCTCGCCTTCCGCTGGGAGCCCAGGGGCCCGCATCGCGACGGTCGCCGAGCGCGAGGATCCGCCACGTTCGCGAGCGAGCGCGTACGCGGCCTGCTCGAAGCCCGCGGCCAGCGCCAGGCCCGCCCGCATCCGAAGGGGCAGCGTCCGGCCGAGCGAACCGCTGTCCAGCCGAGCACGCGTCGACGCGATGGCGAAGCGGAGGCAATCGAGTGGATCGAGGGTCCAGCACCGGCGGAGGACTCGAGTGTTCCGCCTGAGCCGCCCGCCATGCCCCCACTGCGATCGAAGCACGCCTCGCTGATCACGAGCTCAGGTGATGGCCGAATGGGTAGTAAGCCGCCCCTTCCCTCCGGGCCAGGTCCCGATGGCGTGAAGCCCGGTGTTGACGAAGATGGGGTCGTTAGTTGTAAAGCGAGGTGAACCATGGCTCTGAAGGTTGGTGACAAGGTCGAAGAGCAGGCGCGCTCGACCGAGCGCCCGAGCAGAACTGGGACGATCGAGGAGGTGCTCCGCGGCGACCCCTTCCCGCGCTACCGGGTCCGCTGGAACGACGGACACGAGAGCATGTACACCCCGGCCGACGGGAGCCTGCACAAGCTGGCCGCCCCGAAGAAGGCGGTCTGACTGCGCGATTCGCGCAGGGAGAGGGACGCCCGTGCCCTACATCTTCTGCGACGCGTGCGGGGCCGGCGTCCACGGCAACGTGCTCAGCTGCCCCGAGTGTGGGGCGCCTGCGCGGCGCGTGACCATGCGGCGCTATCGGTCCTTCGATCGCCACGACTGGGCGCCGCGCGAGGATGTCGAGCTCGAGGTGCGAGAGGCGCTGTACGGGCGGCGCTCGGGAGCAGTCGAGCGGCTCTCCGGGGTGTGAGCGTGCATGCTCTCACGCCGCCTGACATCGACCGGGACCCCGCGCTCCCCGGACTGACCACGGTGCGTTAGGCGGGCGCGTTGGGTGCTCTCGAGCTCGGACTGGCCGCGAGTGTGTCGTGGGGGTTTGCGGACTCATCGGTGGCGTGGAGGCGGGGCGTCTTCCCGTGCTGTCGGTGCGTCTCTTCAGCCAGCCGGTTGGTCTTTCCGCTGCTGCGATATGGGCACTGGACGCCTCTACGCGCTCGCGACAACACTGGGGCGCGTCAGCCTGGTTGCCGTCGCCGCCTCACTCTACCCGGCGGTCACCGTGATCCTCGCCACGCGCGTGGCCGATGAGCGCCTTGGACCAAGCCAACGCGCCGGAGTCGCCCTGATGATCCTGGGGATCGCCGCGATTGCCGGCGGCTGACGGACCTCGAAGCACGACGATGTAGTCGCGGGGAGGATTCCGCGTCGGAGGCGGTGTCGCCGTCTTGGTTCGGCAGGATCACCGGCGGCCGCCGCTTCTGGATTGTCGTGCGGGCGCGAGGCGGACAGCGCGCGTAGCCGCTCATAGAGCTCGCGCTCCTCCTGGGAAAGTGTCTCGGGGACGCGCGCCGCGACCTGCACACACAGATCGCTGTTCCGGGACCCCTCGAATCGGCAGGCCCTTACCGGCGAGGCCGGTCATGAGTAGATCACCACGCTCGTGCGCTGGAGCATTACGGAACAGCAGAGGTTGAAACAAGATGACCGTTTGAGCTGCCTTGGCGCCTATGCGGGCTCGCCCGTGCGCCTTCGGCCGCGCCAGCGCCAGAGCTCGTCCGAGCCCCACACGATCACCGGGAAGCACGCGAGCACGGAAGGTCGCGCGGGGGCAGGGGAGCCGTCGTGAATACCGACTGGATCGGCGGCGCGTAGATGATCGCGGCGGCGAAACGGACCGCGAATGCGACACCGCGGAGCAGGTGGCGGTTGGTGAGAACGCCGACCTGGCGCAGCGAGGCGCGGCTGGTGCGCACGGCGAACGCGGCACCCATCTGGCAGGCAACGATCCCGGCCCAGGTCATCGCGGTGGCTTGCAGGTAGGTGTGGTGAAGGGCCGTTCCGGTGCCGGTCGCCTGGCCCGGTGACCATCCGGGGCGAGCATGACCAGGAAGAACCCGCCCATGATGAGCAGCGCCTCGAGCGCGCCGAGCCGCAGCCAGGCGCGGGCGAGCATGGCGCGGCTGATGATCCCGGCCTCGCGCGGGCGTGGCGGCCGGTCCATCGTGCCCGGTTCGGCGGGCTCGCGGCCAAGCGCCAGCGCGGGGACCGTGTCGGTGCCGAGGTCGATCGCGAGGACCTGCAGCGCGGTGAGCGGCAGCGGGATCGCGCCCCCGGCCGGCGCGTAGATCAGGAACGGCACGATCTCGGGGATCGCGTGGACGAAGATGTAGGTGATGAACTTGCGGATGTTGTCGTAGACGACGCGGCCCTCTTCGACCGCGGCGACGATCGAGGCGAAGTTGTCGTCGGTCAGCACCATCGTGGCCGCCTCTCGCGCGACGTCGGTGCCCGTGGCGCCCATCGCTACGCCGATGTCTGCCCGGCGGAGGGTGGGCGCGTCGTTGACCCCGTCGCCGGTCATCGCGACCGTTTGCAGCTGTGACGATCATCTGCGACAAGTTCCATGCCCAAGGCCGAGAGCGCAGACGACGTCGAGCTGCACGCGGTCGGGGTCGAGAAGCCTGAAGAGCTCAACCTGATCCTCGGCCAGTCGCACTTCATCAAGACCGTCGAGGATCCGCACGAGGCGCTCGCCGGGGCCGGCCCCGGCGTCCGGTCGGCATCGCGTTCTGCGAGTCCTCGGGGCCAAGGCTGGCGCGCCGGTCGGGCAACGATCCCGAACTGGTCGAGCTGCCACCCGCAAGGCGGTTCACATCGCTGCCGGGCACTCATTCATCGTTCTCCTGCGGGCGGCTTCCCGGTTAGCGTGCTCAACCAGCTGACGCTTGTGCCCGACGTCCGCCGGATCTACTGTGCGACCGCGAACCCCGTACAGGTGATCGTCGGCCAAACCGCCGCCCGGGCGCGGGATCCTCGGCGTCATCGACGGCGGATCACCGCTCCGCGTCAGGACCGACGTGGATGTCGCAGCGCGCCGCGAGTTGTTGCGCGAAATCGGCTACGAGCGGTGAGCGCTCGATGAGCCCGATCAATATCTGAGAAGAGCCGCTTGGCCGCGCCAATCGACCTCAACACGGCGGTCGCCGAGGTGGATGCCGTGGAGCACCGCTTCCTGTTCTTCGAGAACGCGGGGCAGTGGCTGTGGCAACGTCATCTATCGCCACTACGACGGCCATTACGGTCTGATCGAGCCCGCCTGAGCAGAACGCCATGACCTATCTGACCAGCGGCGCTCCGCCTGGGGCCGTGATCCCGGCTGCCGCGTACGCCTCGTCCTGCTCGAGCGTCTCGTGCTCGAGCAGTGCCTGCGCGAGCGAGTCGAGCTGGTCGCGGTGGGCGCTCATCAGCTGGGAGACCTGTTCGTGGGCGCATTCGATCAGGTGGCGGACCTCCTCGTCGGGGCTGCTGGGTCTGGGGCGAGATCTCGCTGGCACCCGGAAATGGCAGGCCGCCGTCCTCTGTGATGACGGTCACCGGCCCGATCACGTCGCTCATGCCCCACAGCCCGACCATGGTGCGCGCCAGCTCGGTGGCCTGCTTGATGTCGTTCTGCGCGCCGGTGGTGATCTCGCCGAACACGAGCTCTTCCGCGACCCGGCCCCCGAGCGCCACGTTGATCTTGCCGAGCAGGTAGGGCCGGTCGTAGCTGAAGCGGTCGGCCTCGGGGGCGGAAAGGATGACGCCGAGCGCGATCCCCCGGGGGATGATCGAGACCTTCCGAATGGGGTCGGCGCCGGGGGTGAGCATCGCGACGATCGCGTGCCGGCTTCGTGGTACGCGCTGCAGCGGCGCTCCTGTTCTGAGAGCAGGATCCAGTCGCTCGGTGCCGAGGATGAGCTTCTCGAGCGCGTCATGGAGGTCGCGCATCATGACGGCGTCGTGCTCGCGGCGGGCGGCGGTCAGCGCCGCCTCGTTGACGACGTTGGCCAGGTCGGCGCCGACCATTCCCGGGGTGGTGGCAGCGAGCCGGTCGAGGTCCACGTCATCGGCCAGCGGCACCGACCGTGTGTGGACGTCGAGAATCTTGCGCCGCCCGATCGTGTCCGGCGGCTGCACCGCGACGCGGCGGTCGAACCGTCCGGGGCGCAGCAGCGCGGGGTCGAGCACCTCGGGGCGGTTGGTGGCGGAGATGACGATCACCCCGGCCGAGGGGTCGAAGCCATCCATCTCGGTGAGAATCTGGTTGAGTTTTTGCTCGCGCTCGTCGTGGCCGCCGCCGAATCCGCCGATCGCTCCGGCGCGGGAGCGGCCGATCGCGTCGAGCTCGTCGATGAAGATGATCGCCGGTGCGGCCTGCTTGGCCTGCTGGAACAGGTCGCGCACTCGGGAAGCGTCGACGCCGACGAACATCTCCACGAACTCCGAGGCGGAGATCGAGAAGAACGGGACGTGCGCCTCGCCGGCGAGCGCTCTGGCCAGTAGCGTCTTGCCCGTGCCCGGCGGGCCGGTGAGCAGCACGCCGCGCGGGATTCGCCCGCCCAGGCGCCGGTACTTGCCGGGGTCTTTGAGGAAGTCGACCAGTTCGGTCAGTTCCGCCTTGGCCTCGTCGATCCCGGCGACGTCCTCGAAGTTCACTGTCTGCTCGGAGGGCTCGACTCGCTGTGCGCGCGAACGCCCGAACGCCGATGCCGCCGCTGATACCACCGGCGGCGCGGCGCATGATCCACACGAACAGCAGCACGAGCAGCAGCGTCGGCCCGAAGTAGAGCAACAGCGTGACGAGCAGCGAGGTGCTGGTCGACGGGGAGGTCGCGTTGATCACCACCCCCTTTGACTGCAGGAGTGTGAGCAGCGCGTTGTTGTTGGCGAACTCGGGGATCTCGGTCGTGAACTCCGTCGCCGGCGCGGCCGCGCTGTTCGGATAGCGGATCGCAGTGCGGAAGTTCCCCTGAACCGTGGTCCCCTTCGACGAGATCGAGGTGACGTTCCCGGCCTGCACCTGCGCGAGGCACGTCGGGCTGTACGGGATCCGGACCCGGGTCTGTGCGCTCGGCGTCAGCGTCGAGGCGAGCACCACGTTGAGCAGCATCACTGCAGGAAGAAAATGAGAAATCCGGGCCCGAACACCCGCGGTCTGGGTTGCTGCGGCTCGGGCGGCGCGCCCCGCCCATCCGGTCCCGGGCGAACTCGCCAGCCGTTCGGGTGGCGCTCAACGTGGGAGTCGCACCCCTCCGGCGGCCGCTCCCGCGGAGTCTCAGATCCGGGTTCAGGCATCAGAACTCAGGCCTCCGCGCTTCATGAACGCAACCTAGCCGGGGCCGGCGGTCCCCACGACCGGACAAAGCCCGAGTCTGGTCTTCGGCAAAGCACGGAGCGGTCGGCCCGCCACGCTGCCCTCGCTGCTTGCGGGCAGCGCCGCCTGGAGGCGTACGATCGGTCTTGATTGATGGGACTGGCGCGGTCGTGAGCGAGCAGCGCGCACGGACGGAACCGCCCGGGCCTCGCCGCCGCCGCTCGAACGCTGCCGGCAGTGGACGCAAAGCGAGCGACGGTGCTGTTCGTCAGGGCCTGGTCCGCAGTCCTCGCGGGGAGCACTTCGAGATCGTGGAGCGCGCCGGTCCGGTCGAGCTTCATCATGCGCCGCCGATTCCGCCGAGGCGTGCGAGGAGCTGCTGGTGATCAAGGACGGGGATCTGTTTCTACGCGCGCGGACCGACGGCGACATCGCGCCGGCGCGCGTTTCCGGCGAGGGGTTCTACGCCTACGACACGCGCTGTCTGTCCGAGGTTCGGCTGGAGGTCGGCGGGGCGCGTCCGGTAGCGCTGTCGTGCTCGACCGTCGACGAGCATGCGGTCGTCGACTCGACCAACGCCCGCGCGTCAGCGGCCGCGCACCGCGGCGGGCGAGCTGGCGCGGGCGAGCGGCGAGTGGCACGCGTCGTGCACTCACATCGACAGCGATAACGAGCTGTTCGATGGGCTGATCGCGGCCTCGGTCCGCGACCTCCGCGTGCTGATCACGCCCGCGCCGGGCGGGCGGATCGTATCTGCTGGCGTCCCATGGTACGTGGCGGCATTCGGACGAGATGCGCTGGTGGCCGCGAGTGAGGCGATGCTGCTCAACCTCGCCCTGTCGGCCGACGCGCTGACCGTGCTGGCACCATCCAGGCCGATGAGGATGATCGCTGGCGGGACACCGAGCCCGGGAAGATCCTGCACGAGTTGCGCGTCGGTGAGCTGGCCGGCGCGGGGATCATCCCGCACACGTCGTACTACGGGACCGTCGATCCCACACCGCTGTTCCTCATCCGGGCGGCGGACTACCACAGGTGGATCGGAGAACCTGGCGACGCTGCGCGGCCTGCGTCCGGCTCTTGATGGGGCGCTGCGCTGGATCGACGAGTACGGCGACCGCGACGGCGACGGCTTTGTCGAATACGAGCGCCGCTCGCCGGAAGGGCTGCACAACCAGGGCTGGAAGGACTCGCACGACTCGGTCGTTCACGCTGACGGCGCGCGTGCCGAGGGGCCGATTGCCCTGGTCGAGGT
Source organism: Solirubrobacteraceae bacterium (assembly GCA_035625625.1). Taxonomy (GTDB): domain Bacteria; phylum Actinomycetota; class Thermoleophilia; order Solirubrobacterales; family Solirubrobacteraceae; genus Palsa-465. The sequence continues at coordinate 45,915 of DASPPG010000285.1, read as the reverse complement.
CCAGGGCTACGTGTACATGGCGAAGCTCGCGATCGCCTATGTCTACGACGCGCTCGGAGCTCCCGAAGCCGCGAGCCGGCTGCGCGACCAGGCCCAGGTGCTGCGGGCGCGGTTCAACGAGGCATTCTGGAATCCCGAGGAGGGGACGTTCGCGCTGGCGCTGGACGGTCGTAAGCGGCAGGTCGCGAGCGTTTCGTCAAACCCCGCGTTGTTCGAAGTCGCCATTCGGGCCCGTGACTTCCGCCTGCCGGAGCTGTACTGCGGCTTCGATCGCGCCGAGCGAGCATCGGTGGTCGCCTACCCGGTCGCGTGCATCCTTCGGGGAGGTGGTCGAGCGAGGCAAGGATGAGCTCTGCGGTCTGTGCTGGTGACCGTTGACTTGCTCACGCTCATGTTCTGGGGTCAACGGCGCGGGCGAGGTAGCGCTCGAACCACTCGCCGGCGAGCCGCGAGACTTCCTCCAGCGCCCCTGGCTCCGCAAATAGGTGCGTGGCACGCGGCACGATGGCCAGCTTCGAGGGAGCCTCCAGCAGCGTCTGGGCTTCGCGGTTGAGCTCGAGCACGACCTCGTCGTCGCCGCCGACGATCAGCAGGACCGGCGCGCGAACCTCCGACAGCCGCTCGGCGGCGAGGTCAGGCCGGCCGCCACGCGAGACGACCGCACCGATCTGCTCGCCCAGCTCGGCGGCGGCCCACAGCGCGGCGCCGGCGCCGGTGCTGGCGCCGAAATAGCCAATCGGCAGCGAAGCTACCAGCGGGTCGCTCTGCGCCCAGCGCGTCGCCGCGACGAGCCGGTAGGCCAGCAGGGCGATGTCGAACACGTTCGCACGGTCGAGCTCCTCATCGACGGTGAGTAGGTCGAGCAGCAGCGTGGCGAGCCGGCGCTCGTTAAGCGCTCGGGCGACCTGGCGGTTGCGGGGGCTGTGGCGGCTCGAGCCGCTGCCGTGCGCGAACACGACCAGCCCCTGCGGCGACTCGGGCACGACCAGATCGCCGACCAGCTCCAGTCCTGCGCCAGCCGGAATCCGCACCTCCGTGGAGCCTGCGAGGAGCCGGGGTGGCGGATCGCCGGCGGTGCCGGCGAGCAGCTTGGCGATCTCCGTGTCCGAGGTCTGCTCGAAGTGCTCATACCAGAGGCCGACAGCCCACATCAGCTCCGGTTCGAGCAGGCAGATCACCTCGTCGGCCTCCTCGCGCAGCGACTCGACACTTTCCGGCGCGCCGACCGGTACGGCCAGCACCAGCTTGCGCGGCTCGCGCGCCCGGACCGCCCGCAGCGCCGCGCGCGCGGTCCCGCCGGTGGCCAGCCCGTCGTCGATGACGATCGCGGTGCGCCCTTTGACCTCGATCGGTGCGCGCCCGTTCCGATACCGCTGCACGCGGGCGTCGACCTCGGCCCGGGCCCGCGCGACCGCTCCCTCAAGCTCCTCCGTGCTGATCAGCAGGTGGCGCATGACTTCCTGGTTGAGCACGCGCACGTCGCCTTCAGCGATCGCACCGATCCCGAGCTCGGGGTTGCCCGGCGCGCCGATCTTGCGCACGACGAGCACGTCGAGCGGCGCGCCGAGCGCCTGCGCGACCTCGTAAGCGACCGGCACCCCGCCGCGGGCGAGGCCCAGCACGACCGGATCCTCGATCGTCCGCGCGCTCAAGCGCTCGGCCAGCTCGCGCCCGGCGGCGCGGCGATCGACAAACCGGCGAGTCAGCGTCTCCAACATCTCAGACCTCCTCAAGCGATTGCTCCTTCGAGCACCGGGACGAGCAGCGGCGCGACCGGCACGACGTGCGCCTGCGGCGGACGGCGCCGCGAGAGCACAGTGTCTGTGACCCACATCTCCTGAACCCCCTCGCTGAACACCGCGCGCCAGCGATCGCCCGTGAACAGCCCGTGCGTGGCGATCACACCGAGCTGCCGCACACCGGACATGCGGAGCGCCTGACAGCAGGACACGAGCGTGGCGCCGGTGTCGAGGATGTCGTCGACCACGACCACGCGCCGTCCCGGCGAGCCGACGAGCCCCAGATGCTCCACGCCCGAAGACACGCGGCGCTTGCGCGCGTAGACGATCGGACGATCGACGCCGGCGGCGCGCGCGAGCGCAGAGCAACGCCCGATCGCGCCCTCGTCGGGTGCGACGAACGTCACGTCGTGCCGCCACGCTTCGGGCAGCGCGCCGGCCAGCAGCCCTGCTGGCGAGAGGGAGCTGAGCGGCAGCCCCAGGATCTCGGAGGCCTTCGCGCCGTGTACATCAACGCATACCACCTCGTCGATCCCGCTGGCGCCGAGCAGCTCGCCCACCCACCCAAGTCCCAGGCCCTCGCCGCGCAGAGCGCGGTCCTGCCGGGCGTAGGCGAGGTATGGAAGCAGCGCGGTCACCCACCGCGCCCCGGCGCGGCGCAGCGTGTGAACTACCAGCGTCAGCCGCTCGAGATTCCCGGCGGGCGGGGAGATCGACCCGACAACCACGCAGCGACCGGGGATACGCTGCGGCACCTCCACGCGGAGCTCGCCGTTGGGGAAGCGCCCGACCGCCACACGTGTGAACGGTGCGGTAACGAACCGCCCACACCCAGGTAACACAACTACGAGCGGAGCTATCGCAGCATGCTCCTGCCGCGCGTCGCAGACGCGAGCCGCCCTCCACGGCAGTGCAACTACATCGTTGACGCGCACGACCATCGGTCCACCGCTACACCGCAGCCGCGGCTGGCTCCTCGATCGGCTCCCGGCGCCCGTACATGCGCCCGGCCACCTGTGGGACCGTCGTGTATCCGATGCCCTCCACCCGTCCGCCGATGTCCGCCCTGATCGCGCTGATCGTCACGACACTCATCGCGCGCCTCTAGTCAACCCGGGTCGCTTCACTGCAAATCGCCTACGTGCAAGCAACACGCCGACCACGCTAGCCCTGGCATGTCATGGTGGCATCGGTATCGATCCCCCGCCCAGGGCTCCAGCAACTACTGACGGCTGAGCGGGCACCCAGGGGTAGGGCGGGTCACGACCCGAGCTTGGGACCTAGCCGCGGGACGGAATTACGGCTCGCATCCGCCGGGCGTGCAGGTCCCCGATCGGTAACAGCACGGCATCGAGCGAGCGGCAGTTCTCAAGTCCGCCCGTCTGGCCATGCCGCTCGCGATTAGGCCCACGAACCGGTACAGCTCCCTTGCGTACAAACGGCGGAGGCGGCTCGTGAGTCCGTAGTTTGCCCGCCCATGCGATGGCAGAGGTCCATGACCTCGATGCCGGGCTTGACGCCCAGCCATGCGGCGAGCGAGCGGATCCAGTCGCGGTCGAGGGTAAGCACCGCGACGAGGTACGGGCGGTCGTCACCGAACACCAATGCCTCGGATACCCAGCGGATCCCGCGCAGCGCCGCCTCGATGTTGGCGGGCGTGATGCTCTTGCCGCCGGAGGTGATGATGATGTCCTTCTTGCGCCCGGTGATCCGCAGGAACCCGTCGTCGTCGAATGAGCCGAGGTCGCCCGAGCGAAGCCAGCCGTCCTCGGTCAGCGCCTCGCGTGTGGCCGACTCGTCCCTGAAGTAGCCGGCGAACACGTTGGCACCGCGGATCAGAATCTCGCCGCCCGGGGCGATCGAGACGTCGACGCCAGGCAAGGGGCGTCCGGCGGTGCCGAACCGGAAGCCGGTGGCGGTATTCAGGGTCGCGGCCGCGGTCGTCTCGCTCAACCCGTAGCCCTCGAGCACCAGCACGACGCAGGCGTCGAGGAACTCGAGCACCTCGGTGGCGATCGGCGCGGCGCCGGTGAGCACCGGCTTGAGGTCTGTGCCGAACAGATCCCGGACCTTCGATAGAACGAGGCTGTCAGCCACGGCGTGACGCAGACGGGTCAGCGCGCCGGCTTGGCGACCCTGGCGCTCGAGCGTCTTGACCCTGTGCCCGGTAGCCAGCGCGCGGCGCAGGACACTCGCCCGCAGCCGGCCGTGATCCTCGGCGCCGCTCAGCGCCGCCGTGCGAATCTTTTCCAGCACCCGGGGAACGGTCGGGAGGTGCGTCGGTCGCGGGGCGCGGAGGTTGTCAAGGAGCACCTTCGGGTCACCACTCCAGTAGGCGAGCGCCCCTCCCACGTCGAGGACGACCATCTGCGTGACCCGAGCGAGCAGATGCGCCAGGGCCAGGAACATGAACACCACGCTGCCCGGGCCGAGCTCGATCTGCTGCTCGTACATCCTCGCTGTCCGCATCAGGTTCGCGTGCGTGATGACGCACCCCTTCGGCGGACCGGTTGTCCCCGACGTGTAGACGATCGTCGCCACGTCCTCCGGCGCGATCGCCGCAGCGATCCGGTCAACCTCGGCGGCATCCACGCCCCGCCCGCGCCGGCGGAGCTCATCGAGCGAGATCGAATCCGGCCCCGAGCCGTCAAACGTGACGACATCCTCGACCTGCGGGCAGTGCCCGCGCACGCGTGTGACTTTCGCAAGCTGCTCGGCGTCCTCGCAGAACACGACCCGGCTACCGGCGTGCACGAGGACGTACCGGCACTCCTCCGGAGAATCGCTGTGGTAGATCGGCGCCACGACCGCGCCCGCGCACAGCGCGCCGACGTCAGCCAGCGTCCACTCCGCCCGCGTGCGGGCCAGGATCGAGACGCGGTCGCCCGGCTGGACGCCGAGAGCGATCAGTCCAAGCGCAATCTCGCCCGCCGCGGTGCCCAACTCGGCGTAGGAGAGCTCGCGCAACCGCCCGTCGCGCCAGAAGCGCAGTGCGCTGCCGGAGTGGACAGACGCGCTGCGGCGGACCATCTCCGGAAGCGTCCGCGGGCCCGTCCCGTGATCAGGGCTTGGAGTCCTCGAACCGACTGTGACCTGGGTAGTCATGGCTGCGATCGGCTCCGCGTGAGTCATCGCCCATCATTCCGTTGGGCGCGCGACTCGTCATCCGGGAGGAGCCCTAACACCGGCTGCGGGCAGACGCTGAGAGGTAGATGCAGCTTCGCCCGCGATCGTGAGTCCGTCGTCACCGGTCGACCAGCGGATCGCTCGCCTGCCGCGAGGCGTGCAGTCCGAGCGCGTCCGGCCCGCCTGGAGGCGCAAGCCGCGTGACGCCGGCCGTGTCGCCAAGGACCTCGTCGCACGGGTCCCAGCGCGCCCGCCAATCGTCCCCACGAGCTCGCGGCCGTGCTACGTCGCGCACGCCGCGAGCCGCTCGGCCGCGGATGCCGCGCTGCTGGCGCCTAACAGGCCGCGCACGGGCATCCCAGCGGTGGTGCTGTACGGCGAAGCGGTCAGTCAGGCGCAACCGCAACGAACCGACCTCATCGCCGCCGTCCGGCAGCTTGACAGCCGCTCCGATACTGACGATCCGGGGCAGATCGGGCGGCTCGCCGGCCGTCTCGTTCACCCGCCATCTCTCGGAGCCGGCGCCCATGACGGCGTCGGCTCGGGCGGCGGTCGTCTAGCCTCGACCGCACCGTGTCGCATTCGGAGCGCAGACCCGTGATCGTCGTCGGCTACGACGGCTCGGAGGCATCGCGCGCGGCGGTGACCGTGGCCGCTCGCCGCGCCGGGCGGCGGGGACGGGTGTTCGTTGTGCACGCCTACGAGCTGCCGCCTGACTTCCTCGGCTCGCCGAACTTCGACCGGCTGCTCTCGGAGCGCAAGGACCATGGCAGGGCGCTGCTCGATGCTATGCCGTTGATGGGCAACGACGAGCTGCTCGACATCGAGTACGAGACCGAGCCGATCGGCGGTCCACCCGCGCAGGCGATCGCCGATGTCGCGCGGGTCAGGGATGCCGACGAGATCGTGGTCGGTGCGCGTGGTCTCGGCCGCGTGCGGGCGCTGCTCGGAAGCGTCTCGCACGAGCTGTTGCACATCGCCGACCGGCCAGTGCTGGTCATTCCCGCGGCCGCCATCGAGTTGGTGCAACGCGACCGGGGTTCGTAGGACTCTGGACCTCGCTGCATCGTCGACGATCGCGCTGCGGAGAATCCGCCGGCGTGGACGCGATCTTCCACAGCCGCCAGAGCGACGGCATCCACGCGCGGCTGCTGTGATGCGAGCGGGATGGGCGGGTGGTCATGACTCTCGATGACCACGAGACCAGCGAGACGCTCTCCGTCGAGGTTCCCGAAGGAGAACGGCCGCTGCAGGTCTTCCACAACCCCTACGGTGTACGCGGCGTAGCCGGATGCGCGCGAGGAACCGCTGACGCTGGCGGGCAGCGCCAGCTGGCCGCCGGGTGTGGAATTCCCCGGACCTCAGGCTCGTGGCTGATCCCGATGCCGCGCTGGGGGACTGCGCTTATCGTTGGCGCATGACCGCCATTCTGGCCGTCGTTTTGCCTGCCCGTCCGCGGTCGACAGACGGCGACGGGATCGACGCCGTAGCCCGGTTCTTGGTCGACAAGCCGCTGGCGATCTTCGGAATCGTGCTGGGCGCGTTCATCGTCAACAAGCTCGCGCGCCGTCTCGTGAAGCTGGTAGTGCGACGCCTCGGACACCGGCGGGCGCGTCGTGGGCCAGGGTTGGTCAGACGTCACACGCCCGCCGCTCTGCTGGACACCGGGGAGCTGCTGAGCGCGCGGGCCGGTCAGCGGATCGAGGCGCTCGCCGCGGCGCTGGCCGGCGCGATCAGCTTCGTGGTGTGGCTCGCCGCCGCCCTGGCCGTGCTGCACGTGTTGGGCGTCCGGCTGGGGCCGCTCCTGACCGGCGCCGGCCTGATCGGGGTTGCGCTTGGGTTCGGCGCCCAGTCGCTGATCAAAGACTTCCTCGCCGGCGTGTTCATCCTGGTCGAGGATCAGTACGGGGTCGGTGACTGGGTCGACGTCGGCGAGGCCACCGGATCGGTCGAGAGAATCACGCTACGCGCCACCCAGATCCGCTCGGTCGACGGCACCGTCTGGCACGTTCCCAACGGGCAGATCCAGCGCGCCGGGAACATGTCCCAGCACTGGTCGCGGGCCCTGCTCGACGTGCAGATCGCGCTCGACTCCGAAATCGATCGGGCGCGCGAGGCGATCAAGCGAGTCGCCGACGAGATCTGGCGCCAGGACCGCGCGATCATCGAGGAACCGGAAGTGTGGGGGGTGCAGAGCTTCGGGCCCGGTGGGATCACGATCCGGCTGGTGGCCAAGACCAAGCCGCTGGAGCAATGGCGCATCAGTCGCCTGCTGCGTGAGCGGATCAAGGCCGAGCTCGACCGGGAAGGGATCGAGATCCCACCACCCACACCCTGGACCGCCGGCGGTCCGTCCGTCGCCGGCGCGTCGTCTGAGCCGTTTGCCCGGTGAGCGCGCGGTCCGAACACATCCGGTAGTCCTCCCAACGCTACTACGTGCCCCGCGCCCGACCAAGAGACGACGATCGTGGCCGTCAAGCTCGGCCGAGCGCTGATCCCGCCGGGCCGTCGCTGCATCCGTTGATCGAGAACGACGTCTGCGAGCAGCTCTGCTGGGGTGACGGTCCCGCACATTATGCGTGGGCAGGCCATCGAGATATCGATTGACGTCTCAGGCACGTGCCGTCTCCAGGTTCGCCCGGGCCCGAGCCTGTCAGACGGAGGACGCTGCCGTCAGGTGGGCGGCGCGATATGTGGCCGAGGTCCGGCCGGCACCGGACGCACGCGTGGCTCACCTCGTCCTAAGCGCCGACTGCGCCCTCGCCGGGCGATGTCCAGCGGCGGGGGCGGAGGCGCTTGGCGCGCTCGTCACCTGCCGGCGTCTGATTGAGCTCGCGGCGCTCGACGAGTGGAGCCGCCCGAACTATGACGAGGCGGCTCGGAGCAAGGTTACGTCCGGTCATCGGCGGGCGGCTGCGTGCGCCATCGCCGAAGGAAGCGCCGGACTGGGTCAGCTTGGTGAGGTCGGGTCGAGTGTGATCGCCGATAGTGCCCCCCCTCGGCCGGCATCGCTCGCTCCAGCGAGCCGGTGGCTTGACACTCGCGTGTCCGCTCGCCGAGCTCGAAGAGAGTGGCGTTGAGGTGCTCGCGGGCGAGCAGATCGACGGAATCGATCATCGGCGGGTAGGACCGGCGCCGTCATCGACCGTGCGCGATCTCGCGCACGCTTGCTCGGCCGTCGAAGACCTCCGACGCTCGACTTGGCACGCCGCCCCCCGAATGCGGGTATGGAATAGCAGAAGCGCGCGCTTGGCGGGAAACAGCTGTGGCGACTGGAGCGTCCGGGACAGGGGAACGCCGGCGCAACACCGAGGGTGCCGATCACCGGCCAGCGGGTCTCCAGTAGCCGATTCCCGCCTCAGCCCTCTCCGTAACTACCTGTGCGCATCTGCGTGCGAATGCGGATGATAGGCGCGTATGCGCTCGGCAGCCTGTCAACGACGCCGAAGCAGCAGATCGTGGTGGAGTCAGTGAAGTTGAGAGCAATCAGGCGGTGGGAGGCGAGCCCGAACCAATGACAGGTTGGCGCCACTCGGAGTCGCCGCGAAGGCGACGAGGGTACCTTCGGGTGAGCGTGGTGGCCGTGCTTGGCACGGCGCTGACGCTGGCCGCCTATAGCGCCTCGGCCGCGTCGACCGCGACCTTGACCGCCACCGCCGTGCACATCACCGATCACGCGGCGTATGTCGAGGCAGTGGTCGACTTCAGCGGACCGGGTTTGACCCCCAGCCAGGTTCGGGCCACCGACCCCAACCCATCGAACGGCATCGGTGGAATGCTGGTGTCCTATCCCCAGGTTGCCAGTCACGTTTCGCTGGTGACCGCGCACGGACTTTCGGTGCGTGTGGTCGAGGTCCCGTACGGACTCAGCGTGGGGATCGGTGCGCTGCCCGGGGCGTTCAAGTATCTCTCCTACGTGCTCGCCGAGTCCGACGAGTTGGTGATCGATGTGTGGAAGAGCACGTTCGCGCCGTCGGGGGACATCTCGCGCGGCCAGGGCGGCTGCCTGGTGCTCAGCCGGGTGAACGCGGCACCGGGGACGGTGACCGCCAGCGGTAGCGCCGGCCGGCTGTTTGAGAACCAGTTCCGCGTCGTCCTGCGCGACGCTTTCGGAGCTGTCCTGGCGTCACGCTCGGTGTCCGCGATCGGCCGCTGGCGGGTCACGCTGAACTACACGGCGCCGCAGGCGCAAGGCGGCTATTTCGAAGCTGCGGCGAGCTCGGCCAAGGACGGCGCGCTGGCCTGCCTGGTCCAGAAGGCGCTCGCGCTGCCTGCCTCCAACGCACGAGCCAACCTGAAGGTGGTCTACCGGGCCTACGCCGACGTCAACGGCGATGGACGGCTCGATCTCGTCACGCTGGACCGCACCGGTGCGTCGCAAGGGGAGCTCACAGTGGCGCTGGCGCGCGGCGCGCGCCTGTCGATCACCACTCCGTCCGACGCGGTGTGGCTGCCCGGGCTGGTTGCCACCGGCAACGTTGACGGGCGCGCGGGCGAGGAGCTGTTCGTCGACATCGCGCACGTGAGCACGGCGGAGAGCGTCGCCATCTACACCGATTGGCGCGGCCGGCTGGTCCGGGCGGGAGCGCTGCCGGCGTACGGCAACGACTACGGCGTCCTGTACGGGATCACCTGTAGCGCCCAGGGCAGCCGACACTTGATCACCGACCACTCGTTCTACATCAAGTTTGGCACCCGTACATGGATGCGCCAGGACACGGTGTACGCGTGGCAGGGACCGGCGCTCAAGGTTTTCGCCCGCGGGTCGGCGAGACCGATCCACGGAGCGCCCTCGCCGACGATGGTGGGCGTGCAGTGTGGCCACCTGCCGCGAGTGACACCCGCCTCGGTCAGGCTGAGCAAGGCCGCCGTCGCCCCGCCGGTTGGGGGTTCAGTCCCGGCGGGCGCGGTACCGGCGAGCGTCTCGTTTGTGTCCTCGAGCACCGCGTTCGTGCTCGGCAGCGCTCCGTGCTCGCATGCGCCATGCACGCTGGTTCTGCGCACGCTCGATCGGGGCCGCTCCTGGAGACGTCTGTCGGCGCCGGCCGAGGCGATCAGCGTTCCCGACGGCAACGGCCTGTGGGGATTGCGGTTCGCCGACGCTCGTCGCGGCTACGCGTACGGCGCCGGGCTGTGGCAGACCACCGACGGAGGCGCCAGTTGGGCGCGGATGACGGTGCCGGGTCGGACGGTGCTCGCCTTCGCGTTTGTGTGGAACCGGGAGCTTGTGGCCGCAACGACTACGTGCCGCTCGATCGGCTGCGCCCAGGGTGTCGTCGTCTACCACCGGCCCATCGGCGCGGGTGCGTGGAAGCGGGTTGTCGTGACCGCGAGCCGCGGCAGCGTCGTGGACATCGCCGTGCACGGCAAGGTCGTCTGGTTGCTCGCCGACTACGACCTGTACCTCTCGAAGGACGGCGGTCTCAGCTTCCGGTCGCACAGCCAGCCCTGCCGCCCGCCTCACGGCGGCATCGGGATCCCGTATCCGGGCGGCATCACCGACGACGGCACCCACACGTATTTGCTCTGCCTCGGCTCGGGATACACCGGCGGGGTCGAGAAGTCCATCTATAGGATCAGCGGCACCAGGTCCGTCTGGAGTCAGGTGGGTCAGCCGCCGTCTCCGGGAGGCCCGGTCGGGTTCGCCGCCGGCAGCGACAAGGCCATCGTGATCGCGGCGGTCAGCGGCGCCAGCTGGCTCTATCGAAGCACCGACGAGGGCCGACGCTGGCGCACGGTGCTCACCTACGGTGACGGCGGTGCCGGATGGGCGGACCTGGACTTCACGAGCGCTCTCGACGGCGCCGTGATCCACGCGCCGGCACCCCTGACCAACATCGGGCAGTTGCTGATCACCGACGACGGCGGGTGGACGTGGCATACCACGAGCTTTAGCGGAACATCGAGCGCGTCGCGCGGGAACGTGCCTCAGGCGCCGCTCCCGCGGCGGCGCGGTCGTTGGGTCGAGCCCGCGGCCGTGCCGCCGTGAACGGGCGAAGCGCGCCCTCCGTGCTCGCCGGAACCTGGCGACGGCTGCCCCCGGCACCCTCGCCCCCCGCCACCGCGCAGACCGTCAGCGTATGGACCGGCAAGCAGATGGTCATCTTCGGCCGCGCGTACCCCAAGCCGCCGCTCGGGATCGACGTCGCCGCCGCCTACACCCCGACCTCGAACACCTGGCGGCGACTGGCTCCGCTCAAGGGTCCGCCCGGCAACTTCCAGGGCGAGTATCACGCCGTCTGGACCGGCAAGGAGATCCTGGTCCTCGGGCCGTTTGACTTTCAGGCCTACGACCCCACGAGCCATCGCTGGCGCCATCCCGCGGCGCCGCCGACCGGAGTCGACGGCGCGGGTCTCGTCATCTGGACCGGCAAAGAAATAATCGACTGGGGCGGCGGCTGCTGCGGCGATGCGCTCTCCGCCGGCTGGGCGTTCAACCCGGTCACGAACAGGTGGCGAAAGCTGCGAAGCTCTCCGCTGGCGCCGAGCCAAGGTCCCAGCGGAGTGTGGGCCGGCCATGAGCTGATCGTCCTAGTCACGGGGATCGATCCCGACGGCCACCCCTATCCGCCCAGCTTCGCGCGCATCGCCGCGTACAACCCCGTGGCCAACGCTTGGCATCGACTCGCGCCACTGCCCGCCCCCCGCTTCAACGCGGGGGTTGTCTGGGACGGACAGGAGATGCTCGTGATCGGCGGTATCGGCGCGCCGCAGGGCGGCAAGCCGGGACCACTGGCCAAGGTGGCTTCGCGTACAACCCGAAGACCAACCGCTGGGGAGCGCTTGCGCCGATGCCCACCGGACGTACGAACTTCCCCGCGGTATGGACCGGCAAGCGGCTGCTGATCTGGAGCGGAAGCGCGCGGCCCAGCGGACTCGCGTTCGATCCAACCGCAAACCGCTGGTCAGCGCTGCCGCCGGCGCCACTCACCGGACGCACCAGCCTCACCGCGGTCTGGACGGGGCGATCGATGATCCTCTGGGGCGGCGCCATCCTGAACGAGCAGTACAAGATGTTCACCGAGGGCGCGGCCTTCACGCCCGCGGTCCGCTCGGGACTCCTGGCGATTCTGACCGGGTACCCCTCAGACCTCAGCATCCACCGGTACGGGGGCGGCGCGACTGTCCGCGGGGCGCCGATCCAATGAACACCCGGGGAGCATAGGCCGGTCGATATCGTGGTGTCAGATTCGGTCCAGCGGTTGCCACCGTGAGAGCTAACCGCGAGCGCCGCTCGGCTCGGATCTCTTGACCGACTCAGAAAGAAAGAAGTGAGTAGAGATGTTGGTGCTTGGATTGGTGGCCGCGGCTGCGGTCGTCGCGTTGTCGATCCTGCTGGCGCGCCGGACGTGGCTCGGCCGCCAACGCTTTGAAGGGCAGGTGTGTGTCACTGAAGACGAGGCGCGCAAGAATGCGGCGCCGCTGACAACAGCGATCGTTTCGAGGTCGCATGATCATGACGTCAACGAGCTCGCGCATCCCGCGCCATCGGGCAATCCTTAGCTGCGGCCGGATCCCCCATCGCGCGCGGATACCGCAGCCGCCATGGCGATCATCGTCTTCTAGTCGCTCTATGGATGGACGCTGCGTCGCCCGCTGTGGCCGTCCTCGAGCGGCATGCGCTGGGCCTTTCTAACGTTGGGCCGCCCGGTGTGCCGTCGCCGACGGGCTCGCCGATCCTCCGAACCGCAGATAGAGGGCGGGCACGACGAACAGGTTCAGGAGGGTCGAGGTCACCGGACCGCCGAGGATCACGATCGCCATCGGGTTCTCGGTCTCCTGGCCGGGGCGCCTGCCGTAGATCACGAGCGGGACGAGCGCCAGTGTGGTAGCCAGCGCGGTCATCATGATCGGCGATAGGCGTTCCTGAGCGCCGCGGATCACCAGGGGCGGGCCGAAGGGCTCGCGTTCCTCGCGCTCGAGGTGCTGGAGGTGCGAGATCGTCAGGATTACGTTGCGGGCGGCGATTCCGAGCACCGTGAAGTGATGGCGATCTCGAACGCGACGAGTGTGTTCTCGGGTGCCTCGCCGGCCCCGCCGCGGGTGGGCGAACGCGATCGACCCGGGATGATCGAGAAAGGGATGCACTCGTCGCGCTCCGCGCCGGCGATCTTGTCAGGTCCGAGCCTTCGGCCATTCCCCCGTAGTAGCGTCCTCAATTTGCGCCGATCCACTGGCCGCTGACGGTTTGGAGGGATCGGTCGCGAGTCTGTCGTGATGAGCGAAGACGCTGGCAGGATCGCGCTGCACCTCGTACGGATCGAGAAACCCGAGGATCTGAACGTTTCGTTCACAGAGGATGCGGACCGCGTGCGAGCCGACGCGATCCTCGAGCCTGCTAGCCAGGAAATTCCATGGCATTGGGCAGGCCGACTGCGCGCTCGAGGATCCAGGTGCTCCAGCGAGCTGTGCGGAACTCGCCGCGGCCTGCGCACTCTCGGATTTGGTGCGCCTATCAGTCAGCGGCGGCGGACCGAATCGGGTCCTTCGAGCAGCATCCCGTCAACGTGCACGGCTAAGAGACTTGTCCTAAGACGGGTCATTCGAAGGCGGTTGTCTGCCCTGCGCCTCGCTGGCCGGATGTTCCACGAGCGCGAGCACACCGCTGGCCATGAATCTCGCTCGGCGCACAGGCTCGCCGGTGCGCGTCACCTCCGTGACCTCGACGATGCCCGCCCTGTAGTCGTCTCGACGCGCCGCCCCGCGCGCGTGGCGATGACCTCGTAGGTCCGAGAGCCGTCATCGATAGCGACAACAACCTCGGCGCGGTCGCCTTTCACCACGAAGCGTACCCCCGCCGTCGACGCAACAAGACGCGCCGCAAACTCACCACCGCAGGAGCGCGGCGATCCCACCGTGGTCGCACAGCCACTCGTAGTGGCCACGAACCGCCACCACCTGCGCAGCCTGTCGTCCCGCCTCCTGGATGACCTGCGCGATCACATCGACCGGCGCCAGCGGCGAGCCGTCGAGCGGACAGGTGCGGCCACCGTCGGTCGGTAGTCGCCCGCGGGTCGGACAGAGTCCTGCGCGGAGGGATGCGGACTCGGGTACGAGCAGCACTGCCACGCGCCGCTGCTCGAGCGTCGAGAGCACCTCGTCAAGGCCGGCGGCCGCCGGACCGCCGGTCCCGAGTCCCTCCTCGATCCGGGCCACGAGCTCGCGTTCGCGCTCCCGCTCGGCACGCTCGACAAAGCGCGCCACGATCCCCGAAATGTGTTCAACGGATGCATGTTCGAGGTCACGATCGATGATCCCGACGAGCACACCTTTCAGTTCACTGTCAAGGCTGTGCGCGATCATGGCGCGTAGCTCGCTGGCGCACGCGAACAGAACGTGGTCAAATCGCGAGCGCCGATGAGCGCGCAGCAGCCGGCCGGCGACACCGCGTACGTGCGCGGCCACCTGCTCGTCTATGCCGCGCTGGAAGCGAGCCTGCGACCAGCCGCCCTGCGCATGTCTGCGGTGAAGCTGATCCGTGATCGTCGCGAATTCGGTCAGTCCACCCGCTCCTCCGCGCAGCAGCCGCGCACTGCGGCGGCTCACGATGGCCACGCCCCAGTTGCCGGGAGAGATCGTCTCGGCCAGCGGTTCCAGCCACGGGATCGTGTCGACGATCGCCAGCGGCTCGACGGGCTCGGTGAGACGCACGGCCTCAAGGAGGTGCCGCGAGGAGAAGATCGCCAGTCCGCGCGCGCCGCGTGCGATCGCCGGCTCGCTGCTGAGCCATTCCTCGACGCGGTCCGCCTCCTCTGTTGCGGTCTGGCGTCGAGCCGCATCCAACAGTGACCCAAGCTGCGCGACTCGCGTCCCCGGGGTGGGGAACCGGGAAGGATCGAGGTTGATGTACACGCTGAGCACCGGCTGCCCGTGGGTATCGAAACGCGCGAGTCGCTCGAGCGTGTCGGTGTCGCCGGCGTGCCTGGTGGCCAAAGTGCTCATCTCTGAGGGCGATCTAACCGTTGTTCGTACCCGATCGCATCCGGGCAAGCGACCCATCCGCCATGCGGCGATGTACCGATGCGGCACCGCCATCGACACTCGGTCCCGCTGGCGGCAGCGGCACCGGGATCCTGGTGCTGGCGAGCGTTCGAGTCACGACCCGGGCCTGTCCCCTGGCGAGGGTCTGGCTCCAGACGAGAACGATCAGCTCCGCGCCGATCCCCTCGGCGACAGCGGGGACATCATCCGCCGGCATATCCACACGGCGCAGCACCCTCACGCGGTCAGACGGGACCGCGAGATGCCGTGCGAGAAACTCCTCAGCCCATACCGATGTGCCGTATGGCGCGTGGTTCGAGAACGCCGGCACGGTCGCGGGAGAATGCAGGTGGAGCACGATGATCTCCAGCCGCCGGCGGTCGGCGGCGTCGATGATGTCGCCGAGCGCAGGTCGGACCGCCCGTTCCTTCGATGGGCACGAGCAGCCCGCTGAACCGCTCAGGCGGCCGCGCCTCGGGTTCGACGAGCACGACTGGCTGGGTCGTGCGGGTGATGACCTCGAGCGCCGTCGCACCGGCCGGACGCGGCCCCGCAGATGCGCCGCGCGACCCGAGGACCAGCGCCGCGACATCTGGCTCAGTAGCGGCGCTCACGATCCGCTCGAGGGGAGCCCCCCGCACCCGGCGGTACTCGGCCCGCGACGCCTTCGCGAGCGCCTCCAGGCTCGGCACGTTTCGCTCCTCGACGTGCAGGGCCATCACCGTGGCATCGAGCATGTCGGCGAGCGCGTTCGCTGTGGCGAGCACGGGCGCCGCACAGGTGTCCGCGCCCACGGCGGCGATCACGTTCGTCATCTGGACGACCTCCTAGTCGAGGGGAACTGGACCGTCCGCGGCACGGGCCCCAGCTGGATTCGCCGGCCATCGGCGGCGGGCGCCTTCACGGGCGGGTCGGCGCTCGCCCTCACCTCGATGGGATCCACCCGGACCGCACCCGGCTGCCGCGGAACCGCACGCGCAGCTCCAGTGCATCCCAGCCGGGCGCCAAGACGGGATCGATCCCCAGCGCGTTGCCGATCGGCCGCAGGCCGGCGAAGCCAAACGCGAGTGCGCGCCAGGCGCTGCCCATTGCGGCGAGGTGGACCCCGCCCGCGGTGTTGCCACCGACGTCATCGAGGTCGATCCGGGCGGCGAGGCGAAGCATCTGGAGCGCGTGTTCGAGCCGCCCGGCCCGGGCCAGCAGCGTCGCGTGGACACCGGGGGACAGCGTGCTGCCGTGCGCGGTGCGCGGCTCGTAGAAGTCCAGGTTGGGCGCGAGCGAGTCGGGTGTCACCTCGTCGGGCACCAGATAGTGCAGCATCAGCACGTCGGCCTGGTTGAGCACCTGGGCTGTACTGGCCCGCTCGTGACGCAGGAGCACGTCGGCGGCCAACGGTCGCCATGGCGCAATGTCGGCGATCAGCAGGGGTTCCAGCGCGTTAAAGCCCGCGAACTGTTCGTACACGCCGGTCTGCGCGTCGTATCCGTCGACGATCGCGTCGGCCAGTTCGAGCCAACGGCGTCGCTCCCGCTCATCGACTGCGCCGGCACCCACCGGTGCAGCGTGACGGAGGTTCCAGCGCGCCATCACGTTCGTAAACGCGTTGTCATCGACCCCCACGTGGTACTCGTCTGGACTGATCACGCCGCGCAGGTGGCCGCGGCCGTCAGGATCCAGTCCGATTCACGCTGCCCACCAGCGGGCGGTCTGCACGATCAGCTCGCGTCCCTCCGCCGCGGCGAACGCGCGGTCGCCGGTCCACTCGGAGTAGCAGGCAGCGGCCCACGCGACATCGGCGACGATGTGCTGCTCGAGCTCGCCGGTGAGCACGGGAACCAGTTCGCCGCGGTGATCGCGCAAACGCTCGGGTGTGACGTCCTCGCCGGACCGCGCGGACTCCCAGGGAAAGCGGGCGCCCTGTCTGCGCGCGGCACGGGCGGCGCGCAGCGCCGCCGGCAGCCGACGCAACCGGTACTCGAGCATCGCGCGCGCCGCCGCCGGGTGGATCGCGACAGGAAAGGGAGCATGTACACATCGCTGTCCCAGAACACGTGCCCGCGGTACGCCCGGCCAGTCGGACCGCGTGCGCCCACCGCGGCCTCGTCAACATCCGGCACGTTGGCCATCAGGTGAAACAAGGCCACGCGGATGGCGAGCTGAAGCGCGGGATCCCCCTCGATCACAACGTCAGCGTCCTCCCACCGCGAAGCCCAAGCCCGCCGGTGCTCGGCCAGGAGCGCGTCAAACCCGGCCTTTCGCGCGTCTCGAAGAGGGCTGAGCGCGCGGCGGTGATCAACGAGCCCAGTGGCTGCGCCCTCATATGCCGCGACCCGGTCGAGCACATGGTCCGGGTGGCGACCCCCGCAGCCGTCCGTGAAGGGCGGCGACGATCGCCGCCGGCCGGCTCGTGGCCCGTATCCATGTCGCGCCGTCGTCCTCGCCTTGCTCGCATGCGACTCCCGGCGGTGGCTCGAGCGTCTGTACGACGCGCGGGCCGTGGATCGGGCCTCGGGCGCGGAGGACCGCGACCCGGGGCCGGGCCAGCGAACAGAACAGCAGCGCCTCGATCGGCCCCGTTCGGACGCCGATCTCCTGGCGCAGCACGGCCGCGCGGAGGTCGAGCAGACGTCGAACCGGAGTGAGCGCGGCATCTTGGACGCGAACCGCACGCCAGCCGGGTGCGGCCAGCAGGTGGCTCTCCGCGCCCGCCCTGGCGTAGATCCCCGACATCAGCACCGCCGGATCGCCCCCCGAGTGCGGGACGATGACGCTCCCCCGCGTTTCCAGCGACCCAGCGCCGATCGTCAAGAGCGACTTGTGGACACGCACGAGCCGTGGGTCGATCCCGTCGACGGGCGCGAGCTCGTCGATCGAGCTGCCCGCTTGGGCAGACGGGGCAGTGGTCAGATCGAACTCGGAGCGCAACGTTGGTGGCAAGCCACGCTGACCTGCATCGAGCCCAGCTTGGAGCTCCGAGCCGCCCGGTGTGACCGTAATTCGCCGTAGCCGTCCGGGGAGTCCGTCGCGATGGCGGCACGAGGTGTGCTCAGTAGGTGGATTCGTTTCTTGAACCGACCGCAAGCGGGATGGAGATGAGCAGCAATGGCGAGGCATCCTGATCGCGGCGAGCGACCGTTCGATCCCTGGGCAGCCAAGCCGACGGCGGCGGCAGCGAGCGAGGCGGCCGCCATCGGGGGTCGCGCCGGGACGAAGAGCTCGTTCCGGCCGAGCGACCGCCGGGCGAGCCTGGCGGGGGTGTGGCGGGCACGGCGTGGCGCTCGCCTGACATGACTGGCTCCATCGCACCCGGCGCCCGCCGTGTCGCAGCGAGCGACGGGCTGGACGCGGTGCTGAGCTTCCTGGTCGACAAGCCGCTGGCGATCCTCGGCATCCTCGTCGGCGCCTTCATCGTCGGTAAGCTCGCGCGCCGGCTGGTCAAGCTGCTCGTCCGGCGAGTGGGTCGTCGCCGTGCGCGCCGTGGGCCGGGATTGCTCAGACGTCACACACCGGCGGCGCTTGTGGACACCGGCGAGCTGCTGAGCCCGCCCGCTGATCAGCGGATAGAGGCGCTCGCCGTGGCGCTCGCGGGGGCGACCAGCTTCGTGGTGTGGCTAGTCGGCACGCTTGCGGTGCTACACGTCCTCGGCGTGCGCCTCGGCCCGCTGCTGACCGGGGCGGGCTTGATCGGCGTGGCGCTCGGATTCGGCGCACAATCGCTGATCCGGGACTTCATCGCAGGCCTGTTCATCCTCGTCGAGGACCAGTTCGGCGTCGGTGACTGGGTCGACCTCGATGAGGTGACCGGAGCGGTTGAGGTGGTGACGCTGCGGGCAACCCGGATCCGGTCGGTCGACGGCACCGTGTGGCACGTGTCGAATGGACAGATCCAGCGCGCGGGAAACATGTCGCAGCACTGGTCGCGTGCGTTGCTGGACGTCCAGATTGCGCTCGACTCGGACATCGACCGTGCGCGCGAAGCGATGAAACGGGTGGCGGACGAGCTCTGGCACGAGGACCGCGCCATCATCGAGGAGCCTGAGGTATGGGGCGTGCAGAGCCTGGGACCCTCTGGGATCACGATCCGGCTGGTCGCCACAACCAAGCCGCTGGAACAGTGGCGGATCACCCGGCTGCTCCGGGGACGACTCTCTACGACGCAAGGTCGTCGCGAACATCTTCAAAGCAAACGCGGTGAAGATCGACGTGGGCGGCCTTTCGCCTTTCCACGTCGGAGTAACGTTCCGTCGACGGGCCCTGACCGTCGTGCGTCCGGGCTCGGTTGGCACACTCGCGGCGCTGCGGTGCCAGACGCGATGCTTCGCCGATTGGGCGGTTCGCCGGCTTACTGGTCGAGAATCCCGCCGGTCCGCACGCCGGCGTTGCGAGACCACTGTGAGCGGCTCGGGACTGACTGTGGGCGTGCGCTGGACTGCATGTCGCGTCCCGGAGATCGCTCTCCGTGGTCGACGGTTGAGCGCTCGCCGAGACGCGGTGGTCAGTGATTACGGAACCGGACGGGCTTCGGTCAATCGTCGCCGGCGATGCGGCGTTGTCGGTGGTGGGCGAGCGGGACCGCGACGTCGTTTTGGGCCGCGATGCGGATCACCTTTCTCAGCGCGAGCGTCAGCCCGACCGAAGGGATAGGTACTTCGATCTCCACCGTCCCACGGCGCGTGCGTCGCTTCGATCGTCGACGCACGCACCCTTTGATGCCATCTTCTTCAGCGGGATCATCGTCGTCCTGCTCGCCGCCGTTACGTGATCGGCGCTGTCCCGCGCACCTCAACGCGGATCGCCGCGGCTTGAGATCGCTGCTCGACGGTGATCCGATAGCGTCGAGTGTTCAGCAAGATACTGATCGCAGCAGCCGTCGCCGCCAGGTTCGGGCCGAGCGCTGGTGTTGGGCGACGCCCTGCGCTACGTTGATCCCATGTCCGACGTCCACGCCTCACACGCGGAGTCGTCGACGCGGCCGATTCGGGTTGTCATCGCCGACGACCACGCGGTCGTGCGCCGAGGCCTTCGAAAGGTGCTCGACGTCGAAGAGGGCTTTGAGGTGGTCGCCGAGGCCTCGGACCTCGACGGCGCCCGCCGCTATGTGCTGGGGCACCGTCCTGACGTGCTCGTGCTCGACCTGAACCTCCCCGGCGGCCCGAGCCTCGGCACAATCTCCGAGCTTCGTGCCGAGTTCCCGAACACGCAGATCGTCGTGCTGACGATGGAGGACGAGCCCCGGTACGCGCGCGAGGCGCTCACCTCCGGTGCGCTCGGCTATGTGCTCAAGGAGGCCGCCGATTCGGAGCTGGTCGAGGCCGTCAGGCGGGCGGCTGCCGGCGACAAATACCTGAACCCGCGGCTCGGCGCCAAGGTCGCCGCCGAGCCCCCGCCCGGCGCCCCAGACGGTCTCTCCGCGCGGGAGGTCGAGGTGCTGCGGATGATCGCGCTCGGCCACACGAACGCAGAAATTGCCGAGCAGCTGTACCTATCGGTACGTACCGTGGAGACCCACCGCGCCCACATCCAGCGGAAGCTTCAGCTCGACTCACGATCAGAGCTTGTGCACTTCGCGTTCGAGCACCATTTACTCGAGACTGAATAGGTCGGCAAGGCTCGGACCTCGTCCCAGTCGCCGGTCTGACCCGAAGGTGAGGCGGAGTTGGAGATAGACCCGCAGGCTGGGCTGTGGTCGGAGGGCTCGGCTCCTCTTGAGCGGGTCCGCAAGCGGGACGGGGGCGTGGTCCCGTTCGACCGCGAGCGGATCACGGCCGCGGTGCTGCGCGCGGCGAGCGAGGCAGGGCGGCCCGATCGCACGCTGGCGGAGCGGATCAGCGTTGGCGTCGTGGAGCGGCTTTCAGCCGGGGCGCCGGTTCCGACCGTGGAGGAGATCCAGGATGCCGTGGAGCGCGCGTTGATGGACGCTGGCCTTGACGATGTCGCTCGGCGCTACGTGCTCTACCGCCGCCGTCGGGCGGAGCTACGTAGCGCGAAGCGGATGCTGGGGGTGCGCGACGAGCTCAAGCTGTCGCTCAACGCGGTCGCGGTGCTGGCCGAGCGCTACCTGCGCCGCGACGAGCAGGGCGCGGTCGCGGAATCGAGCGGGGAGATGATGGACCGCGTCGCCCAGCATGTTGCGCAGGCCGAGGAACGGTACGTCCCGGGTTCGTCGGAGCGGTTGCGCGGCGAGTTCGCGTGCACGCTACGGGCGCTCGAGTTCCTGCCCAACTCGCCCACGCTGATGAACGCGAGCACCGAGATGGGGCTCTTGTCGGGCTGCTTCGTGCTGCCGGTGGAGGACTCGCTTGACTCGATCTTCGACGCGCTCAAGCAGATGGCGCTGATCCATCAGGCCGGGGGTGGGACGGGGTTTGCGTTCTCGCACCTGCGCCCGCAGGGCGACGTCGTCCGGACTACGCATGGTACCGCCAGCGGCCCGCTGTCGTTCATGCGGATCTTCGACGTCGCGACCGACGTGGTCAAGCAGGGCGGCCGCCGGCGGGGGGCGAACATGGCGGTGCTCAACGTCTCGCACCCCGACGTCGAAGAGTTCGTTCAGGCCAAGGTGCGGGCGCGGGCGCTTAAGAACTTCAACCTGTCGGTCGCCGTCTCGGACGAGTTCATGCGCGCCGTCGAGGCACACGCCAGGTACGGGCTGGTGAACCCGCGCACGGGGGAGCAGGTGCGCGAGCTTTCCGCGCGTGAGCTGTTCGACCGGATCGCCGCCGCAGCGTGGCGGGCAGGGGATCCAGGACTCCTGTTCATCGATCGTGTGAACGAGGCAAACCCCGTGCGGGCGCTGGGCAGGATCGAGGCGACAAATCCATGCGGCGAGGTGCCGCTGCTGCCGTATGAGTCGTGCAATCTCGGCTCGGTCAACCTCGCCCGGATGCTCTCCGACGGCCAGCTTGACTGGGACCGGCTGCGGACGGTCGTCCGCTTGGCGGTCCGCTTTCTCGATGACGTGATCGACGTGAACCGGTACCCGACGCCGGAGGTCGAGCGGGCAAGCCGGCAGACGCGCAAGATTGGCCTCGGGGTGATGGGGCTGGCCGAGCTGCTGGCGCTGGTCGGTATCCCGTACGACAGCGACCAGGCGGTCGAGCTGGGAGGCCGGATCGCGCGCACGATCCACGAGGAGGCCCAGCATGCCTCCGAGCAGCTTGCCCGCGAGCGCGGCCCGTTCCCGGCTTGGGAACACAGCGAGCTGGCAAGCCGTGGTGAGCGTGAACGGCGCAACGCTCAGCTGGTGTCGATCGCACCGACCGGCACGATCTCGATCGTAGCCGGCACCACTGCGGGGATCGAGCCGATGTTCGCGATCTCGTATGTGCGCAACGTGCTCGGCCGCCGGTTGACCGAAGCCAACCCGACGTTTGAGCGGCTCGCGCGCGAGCGCGGCTTCTACTCAGACGAGCTCATGGCTGAGATCGCGACCAGCGGCGGAGTGCGCGAGCACCCCGCCGTGCCCGAGGACGTGCGTCGCGCGTTCGTCACCGCGCTCGAAATCGCGCCCGAATGGCACCTGCGGATGCAGGCCGCCTTCCAACGGCACAGCGACGCGGCCGTGTCCAAGACCGTGAACCTCCCGCAGACCGCCACCGTCGAGGATGTACGCGAGATCTATCTTCAGGCTTGGCGCCTGGAAGTCAAGGGGATCACGATCTACCGCTACGGCTCAAAGCCCCAGCAGGTGCTCACGTTTCTGTCAGACGCCCGTGCTGGCCCTCGACCGCCGGTCGCGGTCGAGGCCGAGTACGCGGGTGGCTGCGCCGGCCACCCCTGCGAGTTCTAACCACACGGATGACCGGCGACGACCAGGCGGGCGCCCGGTTGGTGTGAGACCCGCATCGGGATCGCGGCGCACGCGAACGAGCTCGCCATCGTCACCGAGCTTGCCGAGCCGCGTCGTGGCGAACGAGCGCCGGAAGTTGGCCGCGCACCGGCATCTACACGGCCTGGCTGCTCGCCAGCGAGCTCGGCGTGACCGGCATCGACCGTGACCCAGCGGGGAGGCGCTGTTCGCGCTCGCGCAGCTCTGTGTCGGTCAGGCTTCGCGTCCGAGTTCCGGTGATGGCGCTCACTGCGGCGGGGGAGCGAGCCAAACGATCGTCGTCGCCGCCTAGGCGATCATGGGGAACACGCGCGCGGTCTGGCGGCGCGGCCTTACGACAAAGAAGGTGGGAGAGACGAGGATTGTGCTCATGCTCACCCCGGAGTTCGTGTGACTCGAAGTTTGGAGCCGCAGTCCTGCCGCTTAGCTGAGGTCGGTCACGGCCGCGAAGCGACCGTGACCGACCCGTCTGCGGGAGAGAGACAGACGAAAGCGTCAGCCGGCCGTTCGGGTGATCGCGATCTTCTCCTTCTTCGGTCCCTCGGGAAGCGGAATCGTCACCTCGATCACCCCGTCGTGCGTGGTCGCCTTGATGTCCTTGGCCTGTACGTCGGTGGGCAGCGCCATCGACCGTGAGAACGACCCGCAGCGGCGCTCGTGGCGAACGTAGCGCTTATGCTGCTCCTCGGTGTGCTCCTCGTGGCTACCTGACATCGTGAGGATGTCGTCCTCGATTTCGATCTTGACCTCGTCGGGCTTGATCCCGGGCACGTCGGCGCGGACGACCAGGTTGCCGTCCTCGCGGACGACGTCGATCGCCGGTATCCACGCACGCTCCCGGCTCTCGAACCAGGGCCAGTCGTCGAACATGCGGTCAAGTCGGGTGCGGAGCTCGGAGAGTTCATTGAACGGGTCCCAGCGGGCAAGTGCTCGGGGCATTACTGGCCTCCTTCGTGGATTGGGGGTACTTGACTGCGCTGGACGGTGAGCGACGGCTCCTGAGCCGAGGGCCTCCCCGGCGCGGAAGCGGGTGCGGGTGCGTCGGCGTGTGGACGGGCAGCGCCGCCGCCGGCCGCGCCGACAGCCATCTCGGGCGGGGGCTGGGCGTCGGCTGGTTGGGGTTGGTGGCCGTCGATCAGCTCGCGGTGAATCACTCGGTGGTAGGCGTGGCGCACGACCAGCTCGCACGGGCGGGTGTGCGCGACCGCCAGGTAGGCCACCCGTCGCGCGTCGTCAAGCGTCTCGCACATGATCCCCCGCCGGTGGTTGGGCAGCACGACCCGCCACCGGCCGCGCAGCGTGCGCTGCATCCGGATCGTCACCGGCTCGGCGGGCCGGGCGGCTGCGGTTGGGCCGGCGTCAGGGCGCACCGTCTGGCTTGTGGAAGCTAACCCCGCTTCCAGAGCTCTCCATCCGTAGTTCCCTCGGCTTGGCGATCGTGGTCGTCCACCACTGCCGCGACTGCGCCCGGGGCGACCATGTCGAGAACGCTGACGGGTCAATCGCGTCAGCGCTCACCTGGTCATCACTGGGCTCCGGCAGCGATCCGGCGAGCGCGGCGTACGCGGTCCAGGTCGACCGCAGGGTCGCGTGATCGTCCATTGAGGCGCGCACGCTCAGCGTACTGCTCGGCCAACTCAGCCGAACGCTCAAGTGCCTCGACCGCCCCGAGCGGCGGCGCCTACCAGCGGAGCGTGTCGGGCAGCGCGCTCGCCAGGCGTGCCAGGGAGCTGGAGGGGAGCAGCGGGGAACGGAGCCTCACGCGGTCTCCCGGCCAGAACGTCGTGGATTTCAGTCGAGGGTTCAGCTGCTCCAGTGTGAGGATGTTGATGCTGGTCTGGGCGGCGATCGAGCCGAACGACTGGCCAGGACGCACCGTCCAATACAGCGGTCCTAGTGGCAAGGGCGTAGGGCTTGGCTTGGGCGGATGCAGCCACAGCTTCAGTCGCTGCCCGGGCACGAGGCCGAACGGATCAACGTCCGGGTTGAACGCCAGTATCTGAGCGACGCTCACGCCGGTCTTCGTGGCGATCTCCGTCAGCGTGTCGCCGGGCCGTACGATCCAGTACGGGGGCGGTCTGCGCACCGTCGCGTGCGAAGCTCTCGCGCCACCCCTCCCCTGGCCGGACTGGCCGGGAGCGCCGAGCACCACGGCGATCACCGCCGCCGCCACGATCGCGAGCACGATCGGAGGTAGATACCGCGACACCCCGCCTCGGGGGCCGGTGGCTGGCGCGAGTTGCACGGTCACTGCGATCCTCCACAGCGCAAGGCGGATGTCGCCAAACTATGGCGCACCGCCACACCGATCACCAGGGTCCAGTCATCCTCGGCGCCGCTTCTGGCACCCCATCCGGCCTCAAGATTCGCCTGCTTAACAGAATCGAAATCCCAGAGAGGCAGATTCTCCATGATCGCTGGCCACGCGGTGCCCTCGCCGGGGCACGTCGCCAGCACTCACGGCCCGGTTCGGATCCGGTACGGCGCGATCAGCGTGACGCTCGGGGTACCAGCAGGCCGATCGGCACGTCACGTTCGAGGAAGGGCCGGTCGGCAACCGCGCGGCCGGCACCCGGAGCGCGATCGGGGGCGCCGGTGGCGCGGCTGGCGTGCTGCGATGGTCACCGCGTAGGCGTTGGAATCGCCGAGGGGGCGCTCGGCCGAGGAGGGCCCGAACCGCACGACTCTGGACACGAACACGCGACGGCGCCCAGCAGATCGCCGGCCCAGCACCCGAGTCGGTCTCGAAGATTTTGCCCGCGGACAGGAGCCCCGGGATACCGCGTCACCCTGCGAGAGCTTGCCTTTGCGAACACAGCCGGTCCGTTGGCGAGCGACCGGCTCCCCAGCATGCCGGTCCCGGCACGCTCGCTCTGGCCCCTGACGATGAACGAACTGGCTGCTGGCGCGCTGCTGTGTGACGTCGTCCTGCCTACCGTTGGTCTCGTTGAAGACGCCATCGCGGGCGCGCCCCGGAAGGTGACGAAGCCGCCTGGGGGAGCGGTTATTGCAATTGTGAGATGTCGACCGCGTTGCTCGACGCCGTCAGCGTCACTGGCTCGTTGAAGCGATCGAACGCGATCTGCCCGCCGTCGGAACCGTGCTTGACGACCTCGAGCGGATAGGGCTCGCCGGTGGTGGCGACATACAGGGTGCCGTCGGTGGTGGTGTCCCTCACCGCGATCACGGGCTGGCCTCGGACGGTCGTGATCGATCCCTTGGCGAGTTGGCCATGGTTGGACAGGAGCTGGTTGAACAGCTTCTGCAGGTCGGTCAGCGTGGCGAGCGTGGCCAGCCGCCCGCCGGCCGGGGCCTTGACCCATTTACCCCACAGCAGCTGCGCCGCCGCGTTGCCGGCGAACTTCTGCCAGAAGGCGATGGTCCCGTTGATGTACACCTCATTGCCCACGGTGAGGACTTGAAAGCTCAGGCCGTTCTGGGCCATCGAGCCTTGTCCGCCCTTGCCGTTCACCAGGTTCAGATCGAGCGTGATGCGGGAGCCGCTGCTCATCACGTCGCCGGCGACCTGGACCGACTTCGCGCTCGCGACCGCGTTCGTGGCCGCGGTGACGATCCCGCCGGGGGACTTGCTTTCGACCCCGTTCGTCGATGGCGAGCTGCTACCGCCGCAGGCCGCAACTGCCAGCGTCACCATGGCGGCGAGGATGCCCGAGGCGACGCATCGACGGAAGATGCGATAACGGCCTCGCTGGGCTACCTGAAGCTCACCAGCGTGATGTTGGCGGTCGCGGTGTCGCTTTGGTCGCTGAGCGCTGCACGTGCGGGCAGCCGGTTGCCGCGCGCTCGGGCCAGCATTGTCCGTCCGCGCGCGGTCAGCCTGAAGATCATGTACCCAAGCTCGTTTGCGCCCAGCGTCTCCGCTCCCGTGCTGGCGATCGTCGCGCCGGCGGATGTGACCTTGGTGCGCACCAGGCACGGGGCGTCATCGGAGCAAGCGGTCAGGATCCCCCCGACCACGCCATTGGACACGAACTGGGTTCCGCCGACGATCCGCAATGCGGGCGGATCGCTGCTGCTGTGCGCCTGGCTGGGGCCGGTGGTCGCGAACGGGATCAGGCTGAGGGTGCTGTTCACGGTTGGTCCCCCGGCGTCCCGCGCCATCACATGGACTAGCAGTCGGCGGCCGGCGGCGCGCGCCAGGAGCGCGCGGCCCGCGCGAGACAGCCTGAACATCAGCAGCCCCCCGTCCGCCGACAGCAGCTCGGGGCCGGTGCGGGCGATCACCGCACGGCCGGCCGTTATCTCGGTCGAGATGGCGCACCAGAAGCTCGCGGCGAAGCAGCCCGTCGGCAGGCCGCCGACGCCGCCCGGGGAGACGTACGCGGCCGGGCCGTAGATCGCCAGGTGCGCAGGCGTGGCGACCGCGGGCGAGGTGCCGACCACCGGCTCGCCGTTTGCGGCCGCCTGCTGGCCGCTCCCGGCCCCCTGCTCGCCGTTCCCGACCGCCTGCTGGCCGCTCCCGAGCGCTTGCACCGCGAAGTACGGGAACTCGCTGTGGAGCAGGATCGTGATCCCCGCGGCGGTCCCCTTGATCGCGCTGCCGAACGGGCTCAGGTTCTGAGGACTGGAGCCGGCGAGCAGCTGCCAGGCGTTCACATTCGAGGTGCCGTTCCAGTTGGCGCGCAAGGAGACGCGGCCGTTGGCCAGCGGCGTGACCTGGAGCTGCGGGTAGGGCGCGACGTCGGTCGCGATGCTCGTGCTCGACCCGGCCGTCAGACCGTCGAGATAGTCGCCGTCGATGTTGATCGTGACCCCCCCGTGCGTCTCGTTGTGAGCGCCGTCGTACTGGTGCAGCCGCTGACCCGCCGACCAATCGCCGGCGGGGATGTAGGGGTCGCTCGCCGTCGCCTTGCCATTCCAGTCCGCGAACCAGATGTCATCGGGCTCGGGGTAGCCGGTGCCAAGCCTGCCGATCAGATCCAGCATCCCGGAGTCGGCGTTGCTGTAGACGCCCGACCGGAATCCGTCGGCGCGCAGCTGCGATGTCCACGCGGCCAGGAACGCGAGCACGCTAGAGGTGTTGGTGCCCCCGCGCGCATAGTTCTCCATATCGAAGTAGATCGGGTTGCCCGCCCCAATCCCGAGCGACTGGGCCTGCTCGATCGCATCGTCGGCAGCGGCGGCGCCTTCGGCCGACGCCCGGCCCGGGTTGATGCCGGCGCAGCCGCACTCGTTACGCGGCGCCTGCAGCCCGACGTAGGTGGGGATCAGGTGCCAACCGGCGGCCGCCTCCTGAGCCACCCAGCCCGGGGTCAGGTTGGGCTGAGCGCAGGCCAAGTTCGCGCCCCCCAGGTAGATGCCGATCGCGCGGTAGGGCGAGGAGGCCCAGGCCGCCATGTGGGCGGCACTCGGCGCAGAGCACGCGTCGAAGCCCAAGCCCGTGTAGACAGCGGCACCCCCGGCCATCCCGCTCGCCGCCCGCGCACGAACCGCGTGTTGACGGTAACGCGGAACCGGCGCCAGCGAGGCCGTCGCAGCGCGGAGCTCGCGGATACCGAGCGCCCGCTCGACCAGCCCGCGATCCTCGCGCCAGGTCGCGGTCACGACCAACCCCCGAGCGGGCATCGCGACCCGAGCCGCCGAGCCCTGCCCCAGCGCCCCCGGATTCGTCGGCAGCCGCAACGCCGGCCGGTCGGCGCCGGCACGGGCGTCGTGCGCGGCCAGCGGCTGCACAAGGATCGCCTCCGTAGGCCCGACCGCGTGCGCCGGGCAGCGCTGCTGAGCGCTCGGTTGTCCGAGGTACACCGCATGGCGATCGAAGCGCACGCACGCGGTCGGATCGGCCGCCAACTCATACACCGGCCAGCTCCTCGGTACGAGCATCCGAAGGTCGCGATAGCGCACGGCCTTGAGCCCACTCGTGGCGTGCGCGAGCGCGTTCGCGGTCCAACCCGAGAACAGGGCGAACGGCACGATCGCGATCAAGCCGACAAGCAACCGACCAGCCGGGCGCGACACACCGCCTGTCCCCGTGAACACACGCACAACCGCGCCCACGAAAACACCTAAACCCGTCGCCCGCCGCGAAGTAGCGCTCAGCGAGGAAGTTCACGCGAACGTAACGAGTTCGGCACTCCGGCCCGGGTCCTCAGCGCTTACGCCCGGGCCAGACCGGGGAGAAGCATCGCCGTGCCGTGCCGTGCCGTCCCGGCGCGGCCGCGGATTCTTCCTCGTGCAGCTAGCGAGGCATGTCACGTTTCACGCGTGGCGCGTTGGGTGCTAATGAAGCAGCTGCGGCTCGCGGCGGCGGCGCGAGCGGCGAGGTCCTCCGGAACGCCGGGCGGTGGCCAACGGCCAAGGCCTCTGGCGAACCCGTCAGAGTTAGTTACCTCAGCGTGCCAGCCGTGCGCGGCGAGAAACCGAGCTGGGTCGTTGCTCCCGACTGCCAGCGGATGCCGTGGGCAGCCGTGAATTGAAAGAACGGGCGACGGTGGGGTCTCCAGAGCATCGCGGCTCACCATGTCGATCCCGAGACGGCTCCCAGGCGCCGCGAGGCTCGCGAGATCATCCAGCAGGCGAGCGTTCTCCTACTCGGTCAGATACCACGACAGGCCCTCGTGCGCTGACGATCGCTGAGTTGCGCGCGCGGGCTCGAGGCGCCCGCCCGGGCCATCTACGCGCTGCAGCTCGCTGGCTACGAGATCGACCGCATACCGGCGGGCACCAACGGGCGCAACCGGCCAGGCTACCGCTTGCGCACCGGCACCCAGCCCCTCAACGAACGATCCGGCGACCGACAAACGGCGCGAAGCGATGAGCACTGACCGTCGGCACGGACCCGACGAAGATGGTCGGAACGACCCGCTCCTCGTGTACATCCGGCAGGACAAGCGTGGCGGGTGGGAGGTCTGGACGCCGGGATCAGCTCCAAGCTGCTAAATCGCGCGACATGACCAGTCCCACAGCGACATGGCCGATTCGATGCGCTCACTACGAGAAACCCGCTCACCTGCAAAACGCGCTCCGGTCACGCTCGGAAGGGTTGCGTTCAGTTTGCCGGTCAGCGATCGGGTCGGCGACTTCGCCGGCGGCGGCGTGTTCCTCGCTGTCGTGCTGCACGTTCGGCTTGCGCCTTGTTTGCGTCTGGCGGAATTGCGCGGCGAGAGCCGACACCTCGGCGCGGAGCTCGCCCGAGCGTGCCACTGCGCGTTCGACGCGGCTGCGTAGGGGAGGGTCCCGATCGGCGATCGTCCGGTGATCCGCTCGAGCTTGCGCGCCTGGAAGGGCATAGCGGTCGGATACCTGCTCGCTTATGCGTTCTCGCGCGGCGCGTAGATCTGCGGCGTGGCGCGCGATGACGCCGCGCCCGATCGCGCCCACTGATGCGGCCAGCTCTCGGTCCTGGAGCGAGCCGAGCATCCAGCGTGAGAAATCCCCGTGCCGCAGGTGGTGCTCGACGACGGTAATGTCGACCTCGTTCAGGATCCGCTCGAACTCCGCTAGGTTCCGGGCGGTCCCGACCACGTGCCCGTCGGGGCGGCGGAAGTGAAACCAGCGCTGCTCCGGCAGCGACGTGATTGCGTACTTGTGGCGGTGTCGCACGTGCAGCGTATGGCGGGCGCCCACGATGAACCGCCGCTCCGGCGAACCGCGCTCACGCAGCGCGGCGCGTCTGCCGGCTCCATCGCCACCAGCACGGATCGCGCCCGCGTACGGCTCCGCGGTGATGACCACGTCGAGCGCGGCCGTCGCCTCGGCGCACAGCTGCTCGGGGTGGTAGGTGACCAGGCAATAGCCCCCGTCGCTGGGCCGGAAGATGTCCGCGGCGATGCCGCCCTCGGAAAGGGTGACGTGGGCCTCGTCGACCACGATCCAGTGCGGCAAGCCCCAGGCGGCACGCTCGGCCTCGATCACCTCCGACAGCACCGCGAGGTAGTCCAACTTGTCGCCGTCGCTCAGCGTCGAAACGTTCAGGACGACCGACAACGACTGCTGGCGCAGCAGCGAGAGGAGCTCCTCCGCGCTCGGGCGGCCCTCAACCACCACGGTTCTGTGCAGCCTGTCGAGCGCCACCTGATCGCCCTCCATGTCGATCACCAGAAACGCTGTAGCCCGCCGCGATCCACTGCTCGAGCAGGAGACCCGCGATGTAGGACTTGCCGGCGCCCGTCTCGCCGCAGATCAACACATTGGCGGGCCAGGCCGGCAGCGTCGCCGGGGTTCCGTCGTCAAAGCGGCCGACCACGACACGCCGCCGCGCAGGCCGAATCACGGTCTCGCCGCGCAGGATCGGCCCGGCGAGCAGTTCGGCCACCCCCTCACCGTCACGCGCCTGGAGGACGAGATCGGCGTGCTCGCGTAGCGAGGGCACGGCATTGGCCACCGCAATCCCAACCCCGGCGGCGTGCAGCAGCGCCAGATCGTTCTCGGCATCCCCGACCGCGACGACGTTGTGCGGCGAGATGCTCAGCTCCTCCAACGCGGCCAGCAGCCCGGTCCCGCTCGAAACCCCCGCCGGAAGCACCATCAACGCCCCGCGATTGCGCACGACCTGACAATCGAGCCCCAGCCTACCCGCAGCAGACACGATCGCCTCGGCATCCACGGCATCGCCCGCCAACAGCACTCGCCCCCGCCGAAAAGAGATCCCTTGCTCCCCCAGTGCACGCGCCAGAGCATCGTCGACCGGCTCCGCCAGATCCCGCTCGTTTCCGTCAACCATCAGCAAGGCGCCGTTCTCCGCGACGACCGCATCAAAGTGACTCCGAACACCGGGGAACGCCACGTCGAGCTCGGCGACGATCCGCCCGGTCACGAGCACCGCCGCCAACCCATCGCGACGAAGACGATCGATCTCAAGCAACGCCGCCTGCGACAGCGCGTCACCCTCGGTAACGGTGCCGTCGAGGTCCAACGCCACAGCGCGAACAAAGCCCACCATCACGCCCCACTCCCGCGCGCCACCACGCACCGTAGCTGCCCCCATCCCTCGCAGACCTTCCAGCGGCCGTGGCCGTCGCCAAGCAACTCGACCGCATAGTCGCGCACAAGGGCCAGCCCGCCCTTCAAACAAGCGCCCGGCGAACCGCTCCCCAGCTCCGGGCCCATCGGACACGTGCAAGCGGCGCCCGCCCCGTTCCGCGCCCGCACCCCACGCACGACACTCGTCGACTTCGCTCTCGCTGCGCTCATCGACCCAACATAGGATCGGCGCTGAGCCGCGACAACGGATGCCACACGCACACCGGTCCGTAAGAACTACGAACTGCACCCGAAACTGTCGCAACCAAGACAGCCCGACAGCCCGCGCCAGGCTTAGATCATCGCCTGAGCGGACGGTGCCAGCAGCGTACGTTCAGCAGCGGCCAAGCGGACGCGAAGGCGTAGGCGAGTCCGGGCGGCACCATAGGTTTGCCTATGAATCTCCTGGCAAATTGATCTTTGACTCCTGAAAGCGCACGGCTGATGATGGAGGGCGAAGTACCTCTCCTCCCTCGAGCGCGCCCCGAGTTCCGGCTCACATCCCGCCGGTTCCGGGGCGCTCTCACGTAGCAAGGATGTCGAGCTCGAGGCAGGCTTCCGCGGCCAGTGCGCAAGCGGCGGTCGAGCCACCAGGGCTCGGGAGCAGCCGTGGTTATGAGATCTGTCAGCGCTCTTGATGGCTGGCTCGGTGGCTTCGCGGCCGTCGTGCCCATCCGGGACTCGTCCTCCAGCCCGTCCGCGACCCTGGCCCTTGAGCGCGTCGAGCGTGATCTCGCTGGGGACGTCGTAGAGGTGGAAGTCGTTCCCTATTTGCGTCGGCGTGATGCTCGCCAGAGCGCGAGGAAGAACAACGCCAAGATGATCAGCAGGGGGAGCACGTGGTTCCTGAAGCGTATTGTGCTCCACCGTCACGTCTTCGCCGTAGGTGCGGAGCCGTCGCCTTGGTCGTCGCCCGTGGTCGACCGACCACATCGCGGACAGCGCAGCCGCTTGAGATAGCTGCGCGCGACATCAGGAGCGCAGCCGGCGCGCTCACCGATTTGCTGCGGTGGGTGTTCGCGGCGGGCGTCGGTCGCGCGAGGAACTCAGAGGCATACACGTGCGAGAGCCCTGGCAACACCCCTCCGGCCGGACAGCACCGGCCGCCGCCCCCAGTTGGTCCAGTGCTCAACCGGGCGCAGCTGGCCCAACGTTGATCCGCCCTCAGTTGGATATCGCCGTAGTCGCAGCCGGTCGGAGCGACGGCCGAGCGAGCAGTGGTCTCGACCGCTCCTTCCGGGATGGCTGGAAGCGATGGATGGATGCGGCTGGCGAAGTTTGCGGGTTAGACCCGGTTAGACCTGGGTTAAACCCGGGCGTTGCTGATGAATCGAGGCTGGCGCGGTCGGCGAGTTTCGGTAGCCTTGGATTTGCCACAGCGAGATGTAGTCGTTCCTGGCTAGGCCAGCTCCGCGTTCCTGTTCTCGACCGAGCAGTAAGAAGGAAGTCGAGAGTCAGTGCGTCAATCGCGACTGGAGTGCCCGTTCGGGAACCGTGGTGCTGCGCGCGGTGAGCTGCCTGTGGCCGCGGAGCACGAGTTCATCAAATCAAACGGTAGTTGGCGCGCGGTGGTTCGACGGCTGCCGCGGTCTTGCACCTGCTTGAGACGGAGTCGCTGCAGCCGCGTTCGTTCACGCCGGAGGTTCTTTGCTCGATGGGCTCTCTGACCTATCGCAACAGCTTCGCATCCCGCGATCTCGCGGTCGACCTCCGCTAGCCGCGGCGATCGGTGCAGGACTGCCAGTCGCTGAGCTGAGCGGCTCGTTGGTGGTCGACATCGGCGGCGGCACCAGCGAGATCGCGGTCATCTCGCTGGGGGAAATCGTCGCGTGGCAATCGATCCGCATCTGTGGCGACGAGCTCGATGAGGCCATCATCAAGCATCTGAAGCGCGAGCACAAACTGCTGATTAGTCAGCCCGCCGCCGAGGAGGTCAAACGCGAGGTGGGATCGGCATGCCCGACCGACAACGAGGCGCAGGTCGAGGTTCGCGGCCGGGACATTCGTTCGACGTTCCCTCAGACAGCCTGGGTTAGCAGCGAGGAAATCCGAGGCGCGCTCGAGAGACCAGTCGCTCACATCATCGACGCGGTCAAGAACACACTCAGTCGCACACCGCCCGAGCTTGGCGGCGACCTCGTCGATCGCGGCATGACTCTTGCCAGAGGTGGTTCCTTGCTACGCGGTCTGCAAGACCGGCTGCGCCAGGAGATCGGGATGCCAGTGCAGGTGGCCGAGTTTCCGCTCACCTGTGTCGCTGCCGGCTCGGCAACGTGGCTGGAGCAGCCGGAGCCGATCAACGGCTCTGGCAATGCTTCAAGCAATTGGGCTCGGCGATGATCCGGAGGGTGGATTTGCCCATGGCTCGAGACACCATCCAATCCACGGGCAGTCCGAGGCGCGGCCGGCCGCCACCTAAGTCAAGTGGGCGGTCACGCGCATGTTGAGGGGATTAACCTGCAGACCATCGGCGTCATCCTGACGGCGATCGGGGTGTCAGCCTGTGCATCGGCCTGTTGCAGTTCTGCCAGCGTCGGTCGAATGATGATGTCCACCCGGGTTCGCGCTGCCCACGCCGACTCAAGCCTTGGTCATTCAGCCCTCGCTTGGCGTGGTCTTGGACGACGGGGGCTGTGCGCACGCGAACACAGCCTCTGAAACGCTGACGGGTCTGCTCCTGCTGAAGTCCGTGCGCACTGCCTGGGTGGCATTTCTAATCGGCGCATTCGGTTGCGTGCAACGGCAGAACGCGGTGCCTGCTTTCCCAGTGCAAGCGCCAGCCGGCGTGATCGCTGATCCCGCTTTCCATCAAGACGACGAATGCCAGCAGCGTTCGCGGCGACGTCCGGCGCTCCCCTTCACGGATGGCCAAGCGCGCGTTCGTACGTCAACGGCATTGACGCTCACGCGTTCAGGCGCTGCCGAAGGCGTCGGCGAGGGCCGCCGCCCAGCTCCCGTACACGTCGATGACAGTAGACGGCGCGGGCCATTCTCGGGCTTGTAGTCGTTTGAGCGCTTCGCCGCCGCGCCGACGCGCGTGCGCTGGCGACCAGTCGTACGAGGACGGCGCAGCGCCGTAGCGCGCTCGCCACGCGCGCATTGCTTCGCGAACCCGCTCCCGTGTCCATTCGGGCGCGATCGCGCCGGGATGACAGCGTTTGCAATAAGCGTAGGCGTCGCCCTTGCCGTTCCGGGGCGCGGTGGGCGTCCCGCAGCCGCGACACACTCCCCGGTAGCGCGCCTTGACCGCGCGTGCCTTATCGCCGGTCGGGTCATACAGGTAGGCCTTGACGGTGGCTTCTGCGCGTCCGAGCTGGCGGGCGATCTCGCCGATCGAGAGACCCTCTTCGTCGCGGTAGTGGCGGGCGAGCGCCACCGCTCGCCGCCGCTCCAGTACACGCCCTTGGACGGTCACCCCTGTGACAATACGCGCCGTGCACGACGCCAGTCGATGATCCGCTACGACGGTAACCGCATTGGCGACGATGGGCGATCGCAGCCCACAGCGCTGGCGACATATCAGACTGATGCTCGCGCGCAGAGCGAAAGCCCGTGAACGTGAAGATCAGGCGCCATACGCTGATCCTCCTCGTCGAACCCGACAGGGGAACACCGACGGGTCGCGTGCTCGCAACCCCCGGGCAAAGCGTCAGCGCGCTGGACCGTCGGCACCCGGCGCCTCCGTCCGGGCGAGAGCGGAGCGCCCGCCCTCACTGCCGCGTGGCGAGGATGCGGAAGTCTTGGGCTCCTCGAACCCAGATCCGGGAATGACTGCCGAGCTCAAGCCTCGAGTGGCCTCTTGCCGGATGCAGCGGGAGGGGAACAGTGCTTCGGTCCGTGCGCCTCGTGACACGGACCGAAGCACTGGGCCATGTAGCAGACCGTGAAGGGCAAGTGGTGAAAACGGCGGGTGCCGGTCTCGACGAACCCCAGTGACCTATACCAACTCTTGAGCCGTTCGTCGTCATCGATGATCGCGACCGACAGATATCGACAACCTGACTTCCTAGCCTCGGCTACGACGTGCTGAACCAGCCGGCGTCCATGGCCTCGATGCCGCTCATGGGGGATAACCGCCAGACGCTCGAGATAGCACTCACCCGGACGGTTCGAGAGGTTCACCGCTACGCAACCAATGAGCCGGCCCGCTCTGCTGATTGCGTAGAACGAGGCGCCCGCCTCGTGCATGCGCTCAAGATCGCGGACGGTGGTGTGCGAGGGGTGGGTGGGCGCCGTCGTGGGTGTCAAGCCACGTTCCTGCGCAACCGTCTGGAAGGCGGTGCGGATCACCTCGCAGCATTCGCCGAGCAAGTCGTGGTCTGTGTCCCCGATCTCGACGATTCCACCGTCGTCGTCCATCGGCTGATGATTCCAGGCTGGAGTGGAGGTCTGCGCATCCCCGCCCTCGACAGCGCGATCGGAGGCGATCGCTCGCTTCAACAACCACGAAGGCGGAGCTACGTCGTCGGCCTCGAGGACCGACATCGGCACTCCTGCGTCAGGCCTCCAGCACCCCGAAGCAAGGACTCGGCCGCTCGTGCCGACACGTCGGCTGTCGTTAGCCGAAATCGAGCAAGCAGCTGGTTGTCCTCTCGCGGGAAACCGGGTCTTGGATCGGATCGGGTTCGGCGGCGCGACGCTCGTCGCGCGGCCGGTCTCGCTTCTGGCGATCGGTAGGGAACTCGTTCCCCGCGTCCAGCTGGCCCTGCTTGCCCCGCGCCGCCGCCATGAGTCGCCGTCGTGCTGGTTCTGGATTCCGTTCGACCGCGAGCCGAAGTGTGGTTGAGAGTGCCGGAACGGTGACAGAGGGGAAGTGGCGCCGGGTGCTTGGGACTAACTGGTGCGGGGCGACCGGGTGTCGGCTTCACGCCTTTATCGTGCGCTCGGTAGCTCGTATTATGCTGGCGGGGGTACGGGAGGCTCGCTCGACGCGGCGGGTTGGGGCGCCCGTTCTGCGCGGTCGTTGGGTTGAGGCCGATCGATCCCACCGGCTACTTCCGTCGGCGCCGAGCAGAACCTGCCAGCGGCGGGCTTTGTAGCAGGCGGTCGGTTCGCGTCGGCGCTATTGCGCCGTGATCTTGTTGCACTGCGCCTCGGCCGCCTGCTTGACCGACGCGATCGGAATCTTCGCTGCCGCAGTGAGGGCAGGCCTGCTTGGCCTTGCCGAGCGCGGAGCTCACGTTCGGGTTGCTCGTGGTGATCTGATTGCAGGCCTGTTCGGCGGTCGACCGAGCGCTCGAGTTCTGGATCTTCGTTGTGGCGTCGAGGCACTTCTGCTTGGCGGTCGCAACGGCGCTTGCGGAGCCGGCGGCGGTGGAGGTCGTCGCCGACGAGGTCGACGAGGTGCTCGAACTCCCGCACGCGCTAAGCGCGGCTGCGGCGAGGACCAGCACGACGAGGAGACGGGAGCGGAGGCCAATCATGCCCGCCATCACCGCGCAGACCGTCCCGGACGGTCAAATGGCCCGCCGAGCCGCTGAGCATGCTGACAAACCTTTGAGGATCCACACCGAGCGAGCCTGGCCAGCAGGGTGTTCGTCCCGACCGCCCAGCGACTTGCGGATCTCTAGGCATGTGCGGATCGGCCGCGCGCCAGCTTTCCTTTGGGACCCATTTCGGTAGAGGATGCTGAGCTCTCGCGCGCCTACCTCACACCCTGACGGGCCTCGAGCGAGACAGCTCATGCTTTGTCGCCCATGCGGACACTGCGGAGGCTGCTCCTGCTCCAGCCGGCTCCGAGAATAAGCCTCAGCGCGACGAGCGGTCAGTCGGCTTGCCCTGGTGCTTCGGCACCGCGCGCGGGCGTGACGCGTCGGCGGGCTGGCCGTCGAGTCAGCTAGCGGGCTGGCGCGAGCCGGTGCTGGCGCACGCGCGATGCCGTGGGGCGTTTGGTCGCCGTGATCGATGCTGCCCGGAGCTGCAGATGGTCGCCGACGGCCGCGGTGGGCGCGAATGGGTCGGCGACCAGCCGCCCGTCTCGGAGCGATAGGGCCGCGACGGCGATGCCGTCGAGCTCAGCGATAAGCGCGTCGCCGCGGAGAGGCGATTGCGAGTCAAGCATCGCGAGGCCGTCGAGCACGCCCCGGTCGTCAGAGCCCGCGAGCCGGATACGCAGTTCGTACTCGGCATCAAGCACTGGGCGACGTCGTTGGCGGGTGTGCATTCACACATTGTGACCGGCCTGAGCCGTCACGTCCAGCACACGTTGCTGTGCTTTATGCGTAAGCTGAACTTAACGATGCTCGACGTGCGAAAGCTCGTGCTGCTGCGGGAGCTCCGCGCCCGCGGCACGATCGCGGCGGTCGCCGAAGCGCTCGCGTACACGCCCAGCGCGGTCAGCCAACAGCTCGCACAGCTGCAGCGCGAGACGGGCGTGGCCCTGACCGAGCGGGTCGGGCGCCGGCTGCGGTTGACCGACGCCGGCGTGCGCCTGGTCGAGCACGCCGACGTGCTGCTCGGCCGTCTCGAGGAGGCAGAGGCCGAACTGCAACACGCCGCGGGTGAGGTTCACGGCCGCCTCAAGCTGGCCTCGCTGCAGACACCGTTGCTGTCCCTGGTCGCGCCGGCGCTCGAGCTGCTCCAACACCGACATCCGCACGTGCGCGTCGAACTGTTCGAGATGGAACCCGAGCGCTCGCTGCCAGCAGTGGTGCTCGGCGAGTACGACGTCGCTCTCGCGGAGGAGTACACCGACATGCCGCGCCGGCGCTACCCCGAGCTCGAGCGCACCGAACTCTGCCGCGACCCGATCGTCGTGGCGCTTCCACGCGACCACCCGGCGGCCGCGCGCTCGGCCGTAAGCCTCCGCGACCTTGGCGATGATCCGTGGCTCTCGGCGCACGCCGACACGCAGTTCGCGCAAGCGCAGCTGCGCGCCTGCCGCCTGGTCGGCGGCTTCGAGCCCGACGTCCGGCACTGGGCCAACGACACCGCGATCCTGATCGCGCTCGTGGCCGCCGACCAGGGGATCGTGCTCCTCCCCGGACTCGCGCGAGCCGAGCACGACGAGCGGATCGCGGTTCGGCCGATCGCCGACGCCGACCTGGGACGCACGATCTACGCGCTCAACCGGCTCACGGCAACCTCGCGGCCGTCCATCCGCGCGCTGATCGACGCCGTGCGAGAGGTCGGACAGACAGCGCTGCCACCCGCCCGATCCTCTCACGCCCAGAGCGATCGTCGGGCACGGGCGCTGCGATAGCGCGTTTGGAGCTAACCGACGCCCGACAGCGTTCTGCGTTTCTCCGGGTTGGGTACGAGGTCGATCTCGCTGATCCTACGTCGGTGCGCGTGCACGCGATCACGCTGGGCGACCCTCGGACCCATCGGTGACGTTCAGTCCTCGCGCGATCTCATCGCGTCGGGCAACGCGCGATCATTCACCGCAGGACGAACCCGGTCCCGACTGGGTCGCGAGGGTCGAGCACGAAGCGGTGCTCGCCGGTCCGGAACGCAGTTCCGGAGACCTCGGTAAGCACTCCCTCGGCGACGTTGCCGATCGGCCGGGCCGTAAAGCTTGTTCCGGTGATCGAGTCGTTGCGCCAGGCGTCGCCGATGCCGATCTCGCCGTCGGCCAGCAGCAAGGCGGTGCGCGCCGACGTCGCCGACCCGGTCGGCGAGCGGTCAACCTCGCCGTCGGCGAAGATCGCCACGTTGCGGTGGTGGCGCGGACCGACCCGCTCGGTCAGGACGGTGCCGTAGATACCGGAGAGCCGGTCGTCGCGAGGGTGTCGCGCGACCGGCGCGCCGTCCAGGGCGGCCTTGACCGCCCGCCCGGCGACGATCAGCGCGGGCAGATCCCCGGGTCTCACGCGCAGACCGAACGCCGCCGCCGGCACGAAGGCATAGAACGCACCGCCCCATGCGACGTCGGCTTTGACCTCGCCGGCGTCCACGCTACGGGCGGTCACGCTGACCGGCACGTTGACGAACGCGACCTCCTGCACCCTCCCGCCGGTACAGCGCACGCGCGCGGTGACGCGTCCCGACGGTACGTCGATCACCACGTCGACCTGCCCGTCGGGGCGCGCCGCGACGCGCCCGGATTCCACCGCCCAGGCGCCTAGCGCGATCGTTCCGTGCCCGCACGCCGTCGAGTAGCCGTCCTTATGCCAGAACAGCGCGCCGAAGTCCGCGCCCTCGTCATCGGGCGGGACCACGAAGCAGCCGTACATGTCGGCGTGGCCGCGCGGCTCGTGACACAACAGCCGGCGTACACGGTCGATCCGTTCGGTGGCTGCCGCGGTCTCGCGCCGCTCGTGCACGTTCGCTCCCGCGATCTCCCCGACGTCACTGACCACGATCCGGAACGGCTCACCGGCCGTGTGGTAGTCCACTGTCCGCAGGTCCATCGGCGCTGATTCTCCACGAATGACGTCGAGACGACGAGACCGTGGCGCATCGTGTCCTCGGTGACGACCCCCGCATCGAGGAACGACCCCAGGTAGCCGGAGCCACCGGCGCCTCCACGCATCACCAGGCGTACGAGCCCGCCCTTCCCGGATTCCGAAAATCGCGCTCCGTGCATTCGCGATGATCCGCCTCGGGGCGCTGAGGTTTCGCCGGAGGGCGCACGATCGCTTCCGCGGGCCTCGCGGACAGCCGCGCGCGAGCGCTCCGGCGACGATCCAGCGCTTCGACGGCGCCGGCGCGAGCTAGCGCTTTGCCAGACGCAATCGGCAGCCCCCAGCCTGGCGGACGACTCCTGCGACGAGGGAGGGCGGAGCTGCCTTGGCGGATGAAGCAGCCGAGTGGGGCCTGGACGGGTCGTCGACCGTTCGGCGCGATAGCGATTGCTTGTGGTGTGAGCAAGAGCGGACCGTCCTGCGCGAAACGCTGTTGGGGGTCCGTCCCTTTCGCAGGAACTGTTAGACGTGGCGAGCTCTGCTGCTTCGGTCTTGGGCCGCCGACAGTTCGCTCCTAGACTGACGGCGTGACCGCCCGCGTCACCGACTGGGGTCTCGCGGGGCTAGTCGCGGCGTTGCTCGTGACCGGCGCTCTCACGCTGCTCGCCGGCTCGCCGGGGGCCGCCTGGATCATCGCCGTTCATGACGCGTGCGGGTTCGCGATCGCCGTCTTGGTGGTCATCAAGATTCGGCGCGTGTGGCCGCGCCTTGTCCGCGCTGCGCGCGGCATCCACGCCGCAGGGATCGGCGCGGGGCTGGCGATTGTCGGCTGCTTCCTCGCCGGGTTTCTATGGTCCGGTGGCGTCGCCGTGGCGCCGGCGGGTTACAGCCTGCTGAGCTGG
The DNA here is from genome assembly GCA_035625625.1 of Solirubrobacteraceae bacterium. Taxonomy (GTDB): domain Bacteria; phylum Actinomycetota; class Thermoleophilia; order Solirubrobacterales; family Solirubrobacteraceae; genus Palsa-465. The sequence goes on along the minus strand of DASPPG010000285.1, from coordinate 5,012 downwards.
CACGACGCGCTCGGCGCGATCCTGGCGATTGTCGTGGCTATCCACATGGTGGTGCGCGCGAAGCGCCTGCGCCGCCGCGACCTTGCTGGCCGGCGCCAGTTCCTCGCCGCGATTGGTCTCGGAGCGTGTGCGGTTGTGGGCTGGCGCGTACAGCGACCGGTGGAGGCACTACTCGCGCTCAAGGGCGCCCGCCGGCGCTTTACCGGCTCGTACGAAGCGGGATCGTTCGCCGGCAACGCCTTTCCGAGCACCTCGTGGGTGGCTGACAACCCCGCGGCGATCGACCCAGCCTCCTACCGCCTGCGGGTCGAGGGCCTAGTGGCGCACCCTATCGCGATCTCGCTCGACGAGCTCTCCGCGGCTGACGAGCTCGTCGCGACACTCGACTGCACGGGCGGGTTCTACTCGACCCAACGCTGGCGCGGCGTTCGCTTGGGCACGCTCCTTGACCTCGCCGGCCCTTACTCGGGGGCACGCCACGTCACCGTGGGCTCAATAACCGGCTACCGCTGGAGCTTCGCGATCGGGGACGCACGCGGTCTCCTGCTCGCCACACACGTCACCGGCGCGCCGCTCAGCCACGACCACGGCGCACCGGTCCGACTCGTCGCTCCCGGCGCGCGCGGCTTCCAATGGGTCAAGTGGGTGACGCGCGTCGAGGTGCGACGCGACCCAGACCTCGCCGCGCCGCTGTCCACCATCTGGAGCAGCTTCACCTGACGGCTACCAACCGCCGCGACTGACATCACCAGCGCAGCCAAGCGTCGCGATCCGTGCAATCTCGTTTCATCCTTGCGCCGCCTCGCATCACGCGATTGCTCGGCCAAGAAACAGTCGCTGCGGTGGACGAGCAATCGCGTCAACGAAATGACGACGACCTAATCGTGAGAAGTTCCGCCTCGGCCGTGCCCCGAGGCCGCTGAGCTTCAGGTGCTCGGCACGCTTAGAACCTCGCCGATCGTGTGAGCGATCGTCCGCTACCCCCGACGGTGGCTGCGACATCGCAGGGGTCGAGGATCAAGATCCGAACCACCGGGCACGGCGCGTCGCGCCGAACTGGGCCTTCTCGGCGGCGTATTCGAGTGAGGGTTCGTGACGCTCGGCGGCTGGGGACTCGCCACGAAGGAAGTTGACCTCGACCTTGCTGACGAGCCCGCCGCCGAACTCGGCGTAGCAGACGCCCGACCCTTCGTACGGCGCCGGCGGGTCATCACTGGAGATCTCCGCCGTGATGTCGTCGGCGACGACCCGCGCGGCCGCCTCGGCGAAGATCCCGGCCTTGGGAACGGTCCGTGGGCCGGTGCAGACGTCGCCGAGGGCGTACACGTGGGGGAATCTGGTCCGGAGGTTGGTCTGGTCGACCGGCACCCAGCCGTTGACCGCGAGGCCAGAGGCCGCCAGCGGGTCGGGCGCGCGGTGCACCGGGATTCCAACGAACAGGTCGTAGGGGAGCGTTTCCCCAGTGGCCAGCCGGGCGACACGGGCAGTCGGGTCGATGCTGGTCACGAGATGTTGGGAAAGCTCCTCGATCCCGCGCGAGGCCAGCGCGTCGCGGAACATCTGTGAGACCGGTCCGGTCACCGGCACAGGGCGCTGCATCGGAAACGTCGTCACCATCTCCACGGCATCACGAATGCCCCGTTGCGTGAAGTGCTCGTGCAGGAGGAACGACCCCTCGAACGGCGCCGGCGGACACTTGAACGGCTGCCCGAGCACCGACACGAGCACGCGTCCGCTCTCGAAGTCGGTGAGCGCGTCGCGCAGGCGCTCTGCCCCGGCGAGCGAGTAGTACTCGTAACCGCCGTCCTCGAAGCCTGGCGTGGCCGCCATGTCGTAGTCCGCACCCATCGCGACGACCAGGAGATCGGCGTCGTGGGTGCCGACGTCGGTCACCACCCGCCGGGCTCCCGGATCGATGCCGACCACCGTCTCCCGGCGGAACTCAACTCCGTCCTTTGCAATGTCGCGGTACGGCAGCCGCACGGCGTCGGCCGACTGGCGGCCGAGCATCACCTCGAGCTTGGAGAAGCCAAAGTAGAACGAGTCGTTGCGGTCGAGCAACGTCACGTCGACCACGTCGGAGACCGTTTCCGACAGGCGCGTGGCCAGCTCAAGCCCCCCGAAACCCGCGCCCAGGATCAGGACCTGTCGCTTCATCGCGCGATCGTACCCGGCGCGACGAGCTGCGTGGCCTGCGCCGTGGCCCCGACGTCGAACCTCTCCTTCAGGTACGCGGCGTCCGAAGCGGCAGTCGTGATCGGACTGCTCACGCGGCGACAATCCGGAGGTCTCGCTTGGGCACCTAGGCGTTGCGGTCCCGTTCCGCCAAAGCCTCATCTGGCCTAATCCGAGCCTCTCGATTCTCGTGCAGATGCAGCCCTCTTGCCGCGACCGCGAGAGCGCTCCTCCTCAGCGGGGCAGAACAAATTGCGGGCGTCGTCCACGCTTCCGGTTCGACGGCGCCGGCCGCTTGCTGGCCACCGGGGCGCCGGCTAACACCGCCTGGTCGCGGACTTGCGTGTCGTCGCCGATGCACTCGTGCGCGATCGTCACGCGGAACGACGAATGCGATAGTCCGACGCCCCCGGCGACACCTGTCTGTTGGTGATCGCCGAAGCCACGCCCACCGGCGTGCCGTACTGAGATGGCGGCGACATCCCTAGCCACAGGTCGGTCGTCGGCGTCAGCCCAGCGCTTCTCGGATTCGTGGAGGAGCGGGCATGTCGACGTATCGCGACCATGTGCATAGGCGCGACGTCGAGATGGGCCATCCGCCGTTGGCGGGCGCGGCTCCCGCGTTCGCCACAACTCGGGTGCGCGGGGGCGCGGCTGATGACCTCTCCTTTGCGAGGGAGGAGTGCGCTGACGTGCGCAGAGGCGCAGTACGACGCCTCCGGCATTCGAGTCCGCGCTCGGCTTGGCACGGCTCGGCCTGATTAGGGCAAGTGGCTGCCGGGGGAGTGACGAAGCGGTTGAGCGAGCGGGCACGCGTGCGCCTCGCTGACCGGCGTAGTGACCGAGCATCTGGCTCTCAGCGACAGGTCACAGGTTGTCCGGTCCCGACGCCGGCAAGTAGGAACGCCAGGGCGCTCGGACCAACATCGCTCCAGCCCGTGCGAAACATCTTGACGCGGAGGGCGCGATCAAGCACCGGTCTCGTTGCGGTTACAGGGTGTTGCGTCGGGACGTCCACCACAGCGAGAGGTCACAGTTGGCGAACGGCAAGGCGAGCGTCTCGAGCTGCAACAACTCGTGCAGCGAAACCAATCGCCGCGAGCGGCTTGGCAATGCACTCGCTGTGCGCCAAGCTTTCCCGCGCACGTCAAGACTCATCTCGGGGGAGGCCATGCCCGCTCCGAGAAAGACCACAACCCGTGCGCCCGCCGCCCGCTCGACCAGCGGCGCTCCGACAACTCGGTCGGCCGCGACCCGCCGCGAGCTAGAGCGGCGTGTCGCCCGTGTCGAGAAGCTGCTGGAGGATGCCGGAGAGGCTCTTCAGCTACTCGGTAAGGACCTGGGTCGCGGCGCGGGGGACGCCTATAAGGAGCTGACCCGCACGGCCCGGGCACTCCGGCGCGACGCCGAGAGAACCAACCGGCGGATGCTCAAGGACCTCGACAAGCTGCGCGCCGCGGTCACTCCTTCAGGCACCACGCGGCGCCAGGCGACGAGACGTGCATCGCGCCCGAGCGGCACCCGCACCGCGACCGGCTCGAGCCGATCGACCCGCGGCACTCGATCCAGCTCGACGGCAAAACGAACCACGGGCTAGCGTCGGCCCGCGCCGGTAGGCAGTTCCTCCTCGCCATTGTTAGCGTAGATGCGCCCCGGCGGGCTTCCGCTTCTAGCCCGAAGCGGCAGCAAGCCTTCAGGGCTACGCGCCTCAATCGAGTGAGACAGGACGGCGGTCTCTGAGCATGATCGCGCTGCTGAGGAGAACGAAGAGCAGAAAGAGCACGAAGCCGATCAGGTCGAGCACGAGCCCGTACGTGCCGATGATGCCGCCGAGGCCGAAGCCCTGGAGAAACAGCAGAATCCCGCCGACGACGGAGATCCATGCAAGCCAGCGCGGCAAGACCCGGCTCTTGATGACAAGGAGCCCCGCTGCGATCAAGAAGACACTCCCGAAGACGTCTCCTACGCTGTCGAGTGCGTACGTGAGCAGGTACAGCGTGTACGACAGCCCGTGATCGTGCTGCGCGGCATACGTCGCGAGCTTCCCTCCGAGCAGCCCGTAGATTCCGATGTCACTGACCGCATGCAGGGCGACGAGCAGCACGCCGCCGATCAGCACCAAGGAGTGAAGGGCGCCCGAAGGCCGGGCGACGGCGCGCAGCAGGTCGTGCAGCTTCGCTAGGTAGATCACGAAGGCGACGGCGTAGACAATCGACAGGTAGGCGGCAACCAGCACGGTATTCCTGTGGTCATGCAGGGCGCCCGCGATCTTTGCGGCAGAGTCGTTTTGGTTGATGGGAAGGCCCGTTGAGATCGCCGTCTCAGCCAGCAGCGCAAGAACGAAGACGATCCCCGCAGCCCAGGCACGCCGCTCCCATACGTTGGCCGTCTGTACCGACATCCGCCTCGCATCCTCTCCGAGCGGACTGCGCTTGGCAATCTGCCGTTGCCGTCGGACGCTCGAACTCTAAAGCCTAGTGTGCCGCTTGGATCGAGAAGCAGCAGGCGGCCCGGCGTGCCGCAACGCACCGCGTTCCCCGGTAGCCCAGCGGTATCAGCGCTCCAAAGGTGAAGCGGCCGAAGCTCGTCGGGCGCAGGCCCCAGGCTTCCCCTATTAGGTCTAAAAGCAGCCGTCTGGGTCGGGTCCGCGGTGCGACCGGCCACTCGATCAATGGAGGCCAGGCTGCCAGCGCGTCGTGACGGACCGCGCACGCGTGCCGCCGTTTCCAAATATCACCCCGTCGGCTTGTCGCGGATCAATTCCGCGGAGAGGTGCGCGCCATCGTGCGCTGGCGTCTTCGAATGTTCCGAGGCGGTAACTGGTGGCGCTGCGCCTA
>DASPPG010000284.1:0-6695 GCA_035625625.1 Solirubrobacteraceae bacterium | reverse complement strand
AGGGTCGCATCGGCGCCGGCGTCGTCAAGCCGCAAGTCGCCGAAGGTGCGCACACCAAGCTTCTCGAGCTCCTCGCGAACCCAGGTGCGCACGTACTCGCCAGGGTGGGCCCCGCCCCTTGCGAATAGCGAGATCCCTTCGCTTGCGATGAAGACAGGCGGGCCCGCGCGGTCGGGAACACGGGAGTAGTCGAGCCCGCGCATAACCTTCTTCAGGCCCTCCGCATCGACGCCTGCGGCGAGGAACGCGCCCACGATCGACCCAACCGACGTCCCGGCAACCCGGGGAAACGTGTACTTGTCCTCTAGCAGACGGATCGCCGCACCAACGAGGCCAAGCCCTTTCATACCGCCGCCCTCCAACACCAAGTCTGCTCTAGGCACGCTCCACCTCCAATGATCTGAATCGTCGTAGCAGTCTTGCACTCCCGCCGTCCGTCTAGCGGCGCCGGCCGGCACAATGACCCACGACGGGCAGCTCGAAAGGCGAGCTCAAGCAGAGCTCGGATGCCCGCTGGCATGAGCTCAAGGCACTCGGGGGACTATGATGGCTGCCCCTTGATTTTCATCGTTATCCCGCCTCGCGAATTATCTGGACTCGGCCGGGGAAGGTGTCGCGTTTCCCTGCTTAGAGCGGTTTAGGGCGTTGAGCTAGTCGGGATAATTCCGTTCCCTCGGCGGAGGCTTCGACGGTTCGTGATCCGCGATCCGTTTGGAGGCAGCGATGAGGGCAAGGCCGTGGGCTCCGAGTCCGTCGGGGCCGCTGGCGCCGTATGCGGCGGGGTTTGAGTCGTGGTTGGCCGCTCGGGGCTATTCCCCGTTCACGATCGGTCACCGGTTGTGGCAGCTGGAACTGGTCAGCCGCTGGCTTGAACATGAGGGGCTGTCGGTGGAGGAGTTGACGCCGGAGCGCTTCGTGGAGTGCGTGTGCGCGCGGCGTGCCGCCGCCTACTTGTCGTGGATCTCGCCGGCGGGCATGCGAGCGCCGCTGACGTTTCTGCGGGAGCGCGGGGTTGTGGCAACCGGGGTGTCGGCGGCGCCGGGCGGGCCGGTGGAGGAGGTGCTTGACGGCTATCGCCGTTGGATGCTCGACGAGCGTGGGTGCGCCACCGCACCGTAGTTCGCTATGAGGCCGACGCCCGATTGTTCCTGTCGGGGCGGGTGGGGCCGGACGGCGTTGATCTTCAGCGCCTGACGGCGGCGGACGTGAGCTTGTTTTTCGCGCGCGAGTGCCCGTGCCGGAGCGCACGCCAGCGCGAGGTGGGACGATCGCTTCGATGCGCGTTGGACCGCGGCGGAGTCGGCCAATGCTACGGCGACTAGACGCAACTTCGTGAGAAGCTCTGCTAACAGCCGGCGAGCAAGCAGACGCGGCCCGACGCCGCCGCGGCTCGCTTCTGCTTCCCATGCAACGGAGGACTCGCGCGCGGGGTCGCGGCCGGCCGCCCGAGCCGCTACTGCCCACGCTGCCGGCTTGAGCGACGCGCGCCTCGTCCTGAGGCGGGAGTTGAACCAGAGGGATCTTGCGATCGGCGGTATCGTCACGACATGACCTCGGATCCGAGCGCGGACCGGGACGACCGGGCCTCGCCGGTTCCGCCCCAGGCACCACGCGAAGGGGAAGATCTAACGATCGAGATGCTCGACCTGCCACGAGAGGAATGCTTGCGCTTGCTTGCGTCACAGAGCTTCGGGCGGCTGGCCGTGAGCATGGGGGAGCGGGCCCCCGTGGTTCGTCCGGTCAATTATCTGTTCGACGAGTCGTCGGAGTCGGTGGTGTTCCGAACCGCGGTCGGCTCGGGGTTTCAGGCCCTTCTGCAGTCAGCCGAGGCGGCGTTCGAGATCGACGGCATCGAGGAGTACGCACGGACCGGTTGGAGTGTGATCATGATCGGCGTGGCCGGCGAGATCACGAACCCGAACGAGATCAGCCGTCTGGACGGACTTGCTTTGGACTCGTGGGCACCGGGGCAGAAGGCCCATTGGATGCGGATCCGCGCGGCGACTGTTTCCGGTCGGCGCATTCTTCTGCCCCCTGAAGAGGTGCTCGGTTACCCGGCATAGTCCACCCGTTATCGGGTCGCGAGCCCGAAGTCTGTCCGGCCACGCCCTGTTCCCGAGGTTTTGACGTCTTCGAGCCCGAACTGACTCCGGTGACGAGACGCCGGCATGCCCACCGCACGAGCCCGCGCTGGACGCTCGATTCGCGGGTCTCCTTTCCGTTTCGCTGGTTCCGGACGCAAGCACGGACCTGTTGTGTAGCGCATGCGTCGATGCGAATGCGTGCCTCGGCGTGGATCGCGTCTGACCGGCGATCGCCTGGTCGCAATAGGGATCGCGAAGCGCGGGGCCGAGCCACCGGTCCTTTCGTGGCAAACCAGCCGTCCGCCGGCCAATGCGCTGGGGCCTCGCTGGTCACCAAAAGCGATCGTTCGCCGGCTCGGGGTGGGCTTGCGAAAGGGATCGTCGCGGCGCGCTATCCGCGAACGAGCGCCGTCGAGCAGCACGCCTGGTGATGCCGACCCGAAGGGGTCGCGGGCGTAGCTCCCTTGTTGATCAGAGCATTTTCGACGATGATTGCCGTGGTGGTCAGGGGATGATCACGCTGCTGTTCACCGACATCGAGGGATCGACTCGCATGCTCGATCGCTTGGGGGAGCGTTATGGCGATGTGCAGCACGAGCACGATCGGGTGATGCGCGAGGCGATTCGCGCCGTGGGCGGGCGGGAGGTCCGTACCGCCGGGGACTCGTTCTTTGCCGTGTTTGATCGGGCGTCGGAGGCGATCGAGTGCGCGGTGTCGGCTCAGCGCGGGTTTGCCGCTGTGTCGTGGCCCAATGGTGAGAGGCTGCGGGTGCGGATGGGGATTCACACCGGCGCGCCGGCACTGGACGGTGGCGATTTCTTGGGGATGGACGTGCACCGCGCGGCCCGGGTGGCGGCGGTGGCTAACGGCGGCCAGGTGCTGTTGAGCGGCGATGCGGCGCGGGCGGCAGGCAGGAGCGTGCAGTTGCTCGACCTGGGTCACCATCGCCTTAAGGATCTGCCCGAGTCGGAGCATCTTTTCCAGGTGCTCGCCGACGGGCTTGAGCGGGGGTTCCCGCGGTTGCGATCTCTGAACCGATCGAACCTGCCCGCGCTTTCCGGCGAGCTGATCGGCCGTCGGGCGGAGATCGAGCGGGCATTGGCGCTGCTCGAGCGCCGAGAGGTGCGGGTGCTGACGCTGCTGGGCCCGGGTGGTACTGGCAAGACGAGGCTGGCGGTCGATGTGGCAGGCGAGGCGGTCGGCCGCTATCGCGATGGCGTGTGGATGGTGGCTTTGGCCGCGATCCCCGATCGCGCGTTGATGGTCTCCGAGGTCGCCCGGGTGCTGGAGGTCGATCAGGCGGAGGGGCAGACGCTCGAGCAGTCGCTGGCCGACGCCCTGTCCGAGCGCGAGCTGCTGCTGCTGCTCGACAACCTTGAGCATCTGCCCGAGGCCGGCGAGACGGTCGCCGCACTGGTCGCCGCAGCGCCGGGCCTCGATGTGCTGGCGACGAGTCGCGAGGCGCTGCGGCTCCGTGGTGAGCAGCGGCTGGATGTCCCGCCGCTGCCCATAGCCGAAGCCGCCGAATTGTTCCTGGCGAGCGCGCAGGCAGTACGCCCGGACCTCGTCGTCTATGGGGAGGATCGCGAGGCGGTTGCTCGCATTTGCGAGCGGCTTGACGGGTTGCCGCTCGCGATCGAGCTGGCCGCCGCGCGCACCGCGATCTTTGGTCCCCGCGCGTTGGAGGCGCGGCTCGGGCAGCGGTTGGCGCTGTCCGAGGGCCCGCGGGATCTGCCTGAGCGGCAACGGACTCTGCGTGCGACGACCGATTGGAGCTACCGTCTGCTCGACCCGGACGAGCGGCGACTGTTCGAGGCGATGTCGGCGTTCGTCGGCGGGGTGCGCGTCGACTCGGCGGAGGCGGTCTGGGGAGATGATGCGGTCGAGTGTTTGATCGCGCTGACCGAGAAGAGCCTGCTCCGCCGCCGAGATGACGCCGACGGCGAGCCTCGGTTCTGGATGCTCGAGACAATTCGGGAGTTCGCTCGAGAGCGCGCGGGCGCTGCAGGCAGGTCCGAGCAGGCGGCGGTGCGTCATGCGGAGTACTGCCTGGCACTGGCCGAGGAGGCGGAGCCTCAGTTGATCGGTCCGGATCAGGCCCGCTGGTTGGACCGCCTCGAGGACGATCACCTCAACCTGCGCGCTGCGCTCGATTACCTGACTGAGCAGGATCCGTCGAAGGCGGTCATTCTGGCTGGTGACCTGACGTGGTTTTGGACCATCCGGGGCTACGCACCCGAGGCACGACGCCGCCTCGGGGAGGTAATAGCTGCGGCGCCGGACGACGCTCCAGGGCGCGGACTGGCGGTCTACGGCGCCTCGGACATGGCTGTCCAACTCCACGACATGGGTGAAGCCCGCGAGCTGCTGCACAAGGCAGTGGTCCTGGCTAGAGCCGAGGGTAACCAGAGGCTGACCAGCGTCGCCCTCAGCCACCTGGCGTGGACGCACGAGTTGCTCGGCGAGCATGACAAGATGCACGCCCTTCACCACGAAGCCATCGCCACGGCTCGCGAAGCAGGGGACGACTGGGCGCTAGGTATCGCACTCAACAACTATGCGATTGCACAGTCGCTTCGGTCCGACACAAGCCGTCACGAGTACATGCTGGAACAGGCGCTGGAGGTCGTCACGCCGACCCGCGATCTGTTCATGATCGCGCTGATCAGCAACAACCTCGCCGAGGCCAGGCTCGAGCACGGTGACCTAGAGAGCGCCGACAGCTTGAGCACCGAGGCGCTCGAGCTGGCGCGGCAGATCAAGTACCGCTCGGTCGTGTCGCAGGCGCTCGTCGTGCAGTCGATCGTCGCATTGCACCGCGAGGATCTCGAGCGGGCGCGCACACTGCTCGCGGAGGCGATACAGGCAAGCTCACCGTACGCCATCGAACCAAGCTCGCTTCTGCTCGCCGGAGCTGGCTCATTCGCTGCGGCCACCCAACAGCCGAACCTTGCCGCCAAACTATGGGGAGCAGCTGAACGCGCACGCCAGCGGATTGGCCTCGAGGAGACCCCGAAGTACGCACGATTGCGAGAGAGCTTCCAGCCGCTGGCCGCACTCACAGACCGCACGGCATGGAGCGACGCATGGGCGGCCGGAGCCGCACTCAGCATCGACGACGCGCTCGCGCTCGCGGACAGCGCAACAGCCACGATCAACCTGCCGGGGTCACCCCTCGGCAGTTTCGAATGATGGCGCCACATCAGTTCATGGCGAGCCTCGCTCCGAGGGCAACCCGACAGTCCCGTCTAGCGGCTGGTACGCGCGATTGCGATGCTCCAGCTGTCGGTCGCGCAAAAGACGTCGTCGACCGTCTTGTTGGTTGGGGTCGGTGAGCGCGTCTGCGATTCGTCAGGCCACCCTGACCACCGAGACCGCGCGTGAAGGAGCCCTCGCGGGCAGCCGCGACCCCAGGAGAAGCTGTGCGACCAAGAGGCATGGGATACAGCGCGGCGCACCGGTTCTGGGCTAACGGTGGACGACGCGCTCGCTCTCGCCGGGAGGGTCACGCAGGGTGGCGTCGAGTCTCACACGGACTCGACGAGCGCGAGCCGACGGTGATCAAAATCGCGTAACCGCTGTTCGGGACGGCGCCGCTGTGTCTCAACCGCCGGTTGCTCCCCGTGCCACACCTCCTGGGCCAGAGCGCCGAGGTACCGCACGAACTCACTCAGGTAGTCAACGCCCGCCTCACGAGCCAAATCGTGGTACGGATTCATAACGGTCGAGCGGATGAGGGTGAGCCCGGTCTGCGCGTACTCCGCTGCGCTCACGCCAAGTTGCGCGAGCAGCGGCGCGAGCGTCGACGGTGCGTATTCGGTTCGGTCGAGACGAGTGTGCGAGGCGAAGAAGTCGTGGCGGTACGGGGGTCGACCATCGGCTCCAGCCACGGGCAATGCGAGCCGGTCGTAGATGGCACGGGTGTAAGTATTGATCCGCTCGAGCGCTGTGGGAAGCGGCATCAGGCCGTCAACTGTGACTCGCATCGGACGCGCAACGAAGCAGACGATGTTCGTGCCGGCCGGGTGATGGGGTGGAACGTCAAAGATGATCGAGCTGTGGGACTCGCGCGAGGACTGCCAGGCGTTTGCCGAGGGCAACATTGCGCCAAATCTGCCGCCCGGGAGCGAGCTCCCGCCCCTGGAGTTCTTTGAGTTGAACTTCGAGATCAAGCCCGCGCCCTAGACATATTTAGCGATAGGTCAGTCACCGGCGGCTCACTGCAGCCCCGATCCAAGTCGGAGTGGCTTGCGCGGTTGCCGCTTCATCGACGAAGCGGCAACCGCCCCACGCTTGGGGACGGGGCGTGGGAGCAGCAGGTAACCAAACAGCACACTGACTGGTAGCGCTGCATCCGTCACCGCGCGGGTGTGTTGGCAACGACGTGGCCATCCCGCAAAGCGCGGGATCCGACCGGGACCCGTGACTGAGGCATGTGCTTAGCCGAGCGCACTAGCCGGAAGTTTTTCGGCGCTTCTGCTGTTTCCGTGGGTGGAGTGAGAGCGCGATCGCGTAGGTAGCGCGGCCGTCGTCGTCAGTCAACCAGCGCTCATCGGGGGTGCCGCTCGCGGGGCGCTCCCGCGGGTTTGCAGCGGTTTGGCGTTGGTTGA
>DASPPG010000283.1:0-25140 GCA_035625625.1 Solirubrobacteraceae bacterium | reverse complement strand
TGCACCTTGCCCGCGATCAGCGCAAGCGAGCCGAACTCGCCGACCGAGCGCGCGAACGCGAGCGCCGCCCCCGAGAAGATCGCCGGGCGAAGCGCGGGCAGGATGATTCGCCGGAAGGTCGTGGCGTTCGACGCGCCCAGCGACGCGGCCGCCTCCTCGACCTCGCGGTCGAGCTCGATCAGCACCGGCTGGACCGAGCGCGCCACGAACGGAAGCGTCACGAACAGCAGCGCGACGACCACCGCGCCGCGGGTGTACGCGAGATGGATCCCGACGGGGCTGTCGGGCCCGTACAGCGCGATCAGCGTCAGCCCAGCAACGATCGTCGGGAGCGCGAACGGCAGGTCGATCAGCGAATTGACGACGCGCTTGCCCGGGAACGAGTCGCGGACGAGCACCCAGGCGACCAGCGTCCCCATCACCGCCCCGATGGCGGCCACGACCAGCGACGCCCCGAGCGTGATCGCCAGCGCGCGGAGCGTGAGCGTGTTGTCGATCGAGCTCCACAGCGTCCCGAGTCCCGACGAGAAGGCCTTGACGACCACCGCCGCCAGCGGGATCACGACGATCACGCTCAGATACAGCATGCATACGCCGAGCCCGAGCCCGGCTCCGCTGATCGCAATCGGCCGCGCCCCCGCCCGGCGGCGAGGACGCGGCTGGCTCGGCGCCGGCGCAGGCGCCGGCAGCGCGTGGGTCTCAGCTGGCAGTGGGCACCCCCGCCGCCTCCTCGATCTTGGTGATCGATCCGGTGGACGGCGCGAAGAAGGTCTTGTCCACCGAGGTCCAGCCGCCGAGGTAGTCGATCGTAAACAGCTCCGCCGGCGAGGGGAACTTGCCGGCGAACTTGCTCGCCACCGACGCCAGGACCGGCCGGTAACCCTTCTCGGCCCAGATCGTCTGGCCCGCCGTCGACCACTGCCAGTTGACGAACGCCTGCGCCTGCGTCGCGTGCGAGCTCTTGGCGATGACCGCGATCGGCGTCTGGATCAGGATCGTCTGCGCCGGATAGACGATGTCGACCGCATCGCCGGCCTTCTTGGCCGCGAGCGCGTCGGACTCGTAGTCGAGCAGCACGTCACCTTTGCCGCCGAGGAACGTCTGCAGCGCCGCGCTCGCGCTCGAGTCCTGCACGCTGACGTTCTTGGTCAGGAGCGTGTTGATGTAGGCCAGCGCCTGCGCCGGCGTCTTGCCCTCCTTGAGCTGAGCGCCGTAACCGGCCAGGATGTTCCAGCGCGCGCTGCCCGAGGTCGACGGGTTGGGCGTGATCACGTCGACGCCCGGCTTGATCAGGTCATCCCAGCCGGCGATGTGCTTCGGGTTGCCCTTGCGGACGACGAACACGACGACGGAGTCGCTCGAGAAGCCGTTGTATGGGTTGGCGTCCCAGCTCTTGGCCACGATCCCGTCCTTGACCAACCGGGTCATGTCCGGCGTCGTCGAGAACTCGACGACGTCCGCCGGCTGACCGGTGTCGACGGCGCGGCTCTGCGACCCCGACGCGCCGAACGACTCGCTGAAGGTGACGCCCTTGCCGGCGGTCGTCTGCGCGAACGCCGCGGTCAGCGCGTCGAACGCCTTCTTGGGCGTCGAGTACGCGACCAGGTTGAGGTTGACGCTGCTGGCGCCACCTGTGGACGCGGCGTTGCTCGTCGTCGCCGCGGCGCTCGAGCTGGTGCTCGTCGCGTCCGAGGAGCCCCCGCAGCCGGCGATCAGGCCCGCGATCGATAGCGGCAGCAGCGCGAGCGCGGCCACGCGCGCGGCGCCCCCGCCCGGCAGACGCGAGGTCAGTCGGCGTGTTCGTGTTCTCATTTCGCAGTCTCCTCGAAGATACTTCAGTTAGTTCATTGACATTACCAACCCGATCAGCCTACTTGGTTAGCTGGCCGTGCCCGCAGGGGCCCGGCGAGACTCGAGTTATCCGCCAAGATCGCCACCGCCACCGCGACCACGGGCCGTGGCAAACCCGGGAGCGCGGGCCCCTCGAGTTGCGGAAAGCTACGCCACCGTAGGCTGGCACGACACGTTGCCGTCCCGCTCCGCTACCCTCGGGCGCCCCGATGCGGTTTTTCGAGTACGAGTCGCGAGCGATCGTCGCCAAGGCTGGGATCCCGGTAACCAAGCACGGCTTCGCGAAGACCCCCGAGGAAGCCGCCGCGATCGCAGAGCAGATCGGCGGGCCGGTGGTGGTCAAATCCCAGGTGCTCAGCGGGGGGCGGATGAAGGCCGGTGGGGTCCAATTCGCCGACACGCCGGAGGAAGCGGCCCGCCACACCGAGAAGATCCTCGACCTCGAAATCGGCGGTCACATGCCCCGCGGCGTGCTCGTCGACTCGCGTGCCCCGGTCAAGCACGAGTACTACGCCGGCGTGGTCTGGGACGGGATCCGCAAGCGACCGGTGATGCTGTTCTCCGACATGGGCGGCATCGACATCGAGCAGGTCGCCGAGGAACATCCCGACCATGTGGCCCGCGCCCACTTCTCCACGCTCAGACCGTTCTCCGACTGGCAGGCCAAGCAGCTGATCGCCTCGCTCGGGATCAGCAGCAGCGCGCTGAACCGGCTCACCCCGATCCTGGCCCGGCTGGCCCGTCTGTTCCTGGAGTACGACATGACGCTCGCCGAGATCAACCCATTGGGTGAGCTCGAGGACGGCTCGTTCGTGGCCCTCGACGCCCACATGGACATGGAAAACGAGGCCCGCCCGCGTCAGAAGGCGATCCTCCACGAGCTCGGGGTCGGCGACGAGGAGACCCGGCTGGCCCGCGAGCCGACTCCGTTCGAGCTGGCCGGCGAAGAGGTCGACTCGCAAGACCACCGCGGCGTCGCCGGCAACGTCACCGAGTTCGACGGCAACCTCGGCCTGGTGATCGGCGCCGGCGGCGGATCGCTGACCCTGTTTGACGCGGTCCGCGCCCACGGCGGCGACCCGGCCAACTACTGCGAGATCGGCGGCAATCCCTCGGTCAGCAAGGCCTGCGGGCTGGCCAAGCTGGTGCTTCAGAAGCCCGGCGTGGACAAGATCGCGGTGATGATGTCGATCGTCTCCAACACCCGCGTGGACATTGTCGCCCGCGGTGTGATCAAAGCGTGCGTCGAGCTCGGCTACGACCCGGCCGAGAAGATTGCGATCTTCCGCATCCCCGGCGCCTGGGAGGAAGAGGGCTTCCAGATCCTCGACCGCTATGGCGTCGAGTACGCGGACCGGAGCGTCTCCCTGCACGAGGCGGCCCGGCGTGCGGTCGAGAAAATCCAAGGAGCCGCCGCCTAGCCATGTCCATCCTCATCGACGAGAACACCACCTTCATCGTGCAGGGCATCACCGGCCGCGAGGCCGTGAACCTCACCCGCGAGTGCCTCGACTACGGCAAGGGCGCGAAGATCGTGGGCGGGGTCACGCCCGGCCGCCTGGGCCGCGACGTCCACGGGGTGCCGGTGTTCGACACGGTGGCGCAGGCGGTGGAGCACCACGGCGGGCCGATCGATGGCTCGGTCGTCACCGTCCCCCCCGCCTTCACCAAGGACGCGGTGTTCGAGGCGATCGAGAACGGCGTCAGGCTGGTCGTGATCGTGACCGAGCGGATCCCCCGCGGCGACGTCGCGCAGATGGTCGAGCTGGCCTCCGAGCGGGGCGCGCGCATCATCGGTCCCAACTGCCTGGGGATCATCGTCCCCGACGTGATCAAGATGGGCGGGATCGGCGGCCCCGCCAAGGACGCCGCGAAGTCCTACTCGCCGGGTCCGGTCGGCGTGATCTCGCGCTCGGGCGGGATGACGACCGAGATGTCCTCGACCCTCACCGCCGCCGGTCTCGGGCAGTCCACGGCCGTCTCGATCGGCGGCGACGCGATCATCGGCTCGACCTACGCCGAGCTGATGCCCCTGTTCGAGGCCGACCCCGACACCGAGGCGATCGTTATCTACACCGAGCCGGGCGGCCGCATGGAGGCCGAACTGGCGCGCTGGGTGACCGACAACGACTCGCGCCTGCCGATCGTCGCCTTCATGGCGGGACGGTTCATGGACGAGATGCCCGGCATGAGCTTCGGCCATGCCGGCACCATCGTGGAGGGCAAGGAGGACACCGCCACCGAGAAGATCGCCCGTCTGGCCGAGGCGGGGATCGTAGTCGCCGAGGAGATCTCGGAGATCCCGAGGATCGTCAAGGACCGGATGGGAGCCGCAGTATGAGCGCGCTGTTCATCGCCGTCGAGGTCGACGACCCGGTGGCAAGCGACCCTGGGATGGCCGTCAAGCTCGAGGAGGTCTGCCCGGTCGACATCTTCCGCGCCACCGACCACGGGGTCGAGATTCGCGAGGAGAACCTCGACGAGTGCGTGCTGTGCGAGCTGTGCATCAACGCCGCGCCGGCCGGCACGATCCGCGTGATCAAGCTGTACTCCGGCCAGACGCTGCCCGCTGGGGCTTAACTTGGTTGGTCGGCGGCGCCTGACGGCGGCGCCTTGGGCGACCGCGTCAGCCGTTGCCTGGCGGCCGCGGTCAGCGGCCGGTAGGTGCCGCCGGACGCGTCCAGGTACCAGGCCTGTACGCCGGGACCCGGCTCGGGTAGTCCGGCCTCGCGCAGCTCCTCGGTGAGCGGCCTGAACCAGGTGGTGACCGGGATGTGCTCGACGACGTGGACGACCGCCGGCCGCCCCTCGGGCGGGAGTACCGACAGCGCCTGGCTCAGCTCGCGCGGCTTGAGCGAGCGATCCGCGCGCAGGGTCAGCGCCGCCACCGCGAGCTCGGGCTGACCGTCGTTCGGTCGTACGCCGTAGGCGAGCGCGAGGTCGACCGCCGGGATGTCACCGAGGGCGTCTCTGATTGGGGTCGTGAACACCGGGCCCCGCGCGGTGTGGATCACGTCGGCGACCCCGTCCACGCGCCAGTAATCGCCATCGGCATCGCGGCGGAACAGATCGCCGGTGGCGACCCAGGCGTCGTCGCGGTGAAACAGCGAGCGCAAGGGCGTGATGCTCAGCGGCTCGGTTGGGCTGACCCGGGCCAGCAGCATCCCCACCTCGTCGGTCCCGCATCTTCGGGCGAACCCATCACGGTCGAGCAGCAGTCCCTGCGCGTCGAGGTCGTACTCGGCGATCCGAACCTCGGCACTGCCTGGCAGCGGTCGGCCCATCGCCCCGGCCTTGCCCCGACCGAGGTTGACCAGGATCGCGCCCGCCTCGGTCGAGGCATAGAACTCGACCACCCGCGCCGGCTTGAAGCGCGGCTCGACCCGCCGCCACAGCCCCCGCGGCATGCCGGAGCCGATGAACAGACGCAGCGGGTGGTGGCGCTCGGCCGGCTGCGGCGGAGCCTCGACCACCTCGTCGAGCAGAGTCCAGGTGTATGAGGCCACGGTCACGCCGTAGCGCCGGACTTCCTCCCAGAAGGTGTCGACCTCGAACTGCCGCGCCATCGCCAGTCGCGAGCCTCCGACGATCGCGCCGCCGATGCTCATCATCAGCCCGGACGGGTGGTAGACCGGCGCGACGCTGTACAGCGTGTCGGCCGGGCCGAGCGCGGCCGACGACGCGGTGCCGAACGCCGACTGGGCCCAGCGGCGGTTGGTAATCCGGCTCATCCGCGTGTTCTCGCCCTCTCCGCTGAACACGATGAAGGCCAGATCGCCGGCGCGCCCCGGGTTCGGGCGATACCAGCGCGGCAGCTTGACGGCGCCCGGATCGATCGCCTCCATGTCGATCACGTCTGGCGCTCCGAAATCTCGGTCCCCACCCATCCCGCTTCCGCCCCCCAACACGAAGGTATGCACGGCGCCGAGGCCCGCCGCCAGCGGTGCCCTCTCGGGGTCGGCAATGATCCGCTCGACCTGGCCAAGCTTTGCCTCGCGCTCGGGATCCCCGTCCGGGCGCATCAGCACGGCCACGGCACCTACCCGGCTGATCGCCACCACCAGCGCCAGCGCACTCGGTCGGGGCCCCATCAGCACGCCGACGTGCTCTCCCTGGCGGACGCCGATCGAGATCAGGCCCCGAACCACGTTGTCGATCCGCTCCCCCACGTCCTGCGCGTCATAGGCGCGATCCTCGAACAGGAAGAATTCGTCGTTGGGGCTCCTGCGCCGCCGCTCCTCCACGAGCAGCCCGATCGAGATCCGGGTGCTCGGCTGGATCTGCTCGAGGCGCGCCAGGCGTGGCAGCTGCGCCACCGCCTCCCGGGTCAGCTCGCGCACGCCCCGCGCCGCGCGCTCGGCCGTGCCGATGGCGGAGCGGGCCATGCCGGCCCCGACGCCGGCGGCCAGCTCGATGCCGTAACCGACGCGATTACGCACGTGCGGTGCTACCTCCGGCGCGCCGTCGCCGGGGATGCGAGTGATGTTCTCGGGCGCATCGCTCTCTCCGGACCGCCAGTGGACCCACTCTGCCACCGTCGGCCAGGTGACGCTCCGCGCGGCGGTCCCAACCACGAGCCCGAAGTGACCTGCGTGCAGCGAGAGCTCGTACACGTCGGCTTCGGGCGCCGCCTGACGGACCGCGCGCACGCCCGCAGCGGGCGCGATCTCGTCCACCGTCCCCACCACGGTCAGGATCGGCAGCGCCACATCGGCGAGGCTCAGTA
The DNA here is from genome assembly GCA_035625625.1 of Solirubrobacteraceae bacterium. Taxonomy (GTDB): domain Bacteria; phylum Actinomycetota; class Thermoleophilia; order Solirubrobacterales; family Solirubrobacteraceae; genus Palsa-465. Next base: position 18,563 of record DASPPG010000283.1, on the reverse strand, counting down.
GCCGATCGGCGATCACGAACCCGCCCTCGAGCATGCGGTTCGAGGCCACGAACTGGTTCACGAACTCGGCCAGCGCCGGGCCGGGCCACGCCACCCAACCCTCTCCCTCGAGGAATCGCCGCTGGCGCTCGCGCGGGAGCAGCGCCTCGCGGTCGTGGAGCTGAAGCAGGAACTCAAGCCGGTTCCGGACCGACTTCACGGGGTCCAGCAGGCGAAAGCCGGTGCGGCTGAACCACGCCGGGACCCCGCCGCCGCGGAAGGCGAACGCGATCACCTCAGCGAGCTCGACCGCCACCTGCTCGGGAAGGCCCAGCGGCATCCCCAGCCGTGTGTCCACCGGGCTGCCAAAGGTGATCAGCGAATCGAGGCCGTCGTTGCGGCGGTACGCGGCGGCCTGGTAGCAGAACATCCCTCCCTGCGAGTAGCCGGCCAGGTGAACGTCGCGTCCGGTCTCCTCGCGGACGAGGTCGACCGCGTCCGAAACGGCGAGCACGTGGTCGGCCAGGGTGCGTTCGAGCCCGCCGCGCTCGTGCTCGGGCCTGCCGAAGTCGATCACCCAGGGATCGACTTCGTGGTCGTGCAAAAGGCTGACGGCGCTCGTCGCCGGCGATACGTCGTAGATCTCGGCGGCCAGCATCAGGGGCGGGACGAGCAGGATTTGTGCCGCGTCCGCCCCGGTCGACGTGCCGGCGTTTGGGAAGTAGCGACGCAGGCGGAAGACGCGCTGCTCGTGGACGACCTCGTACGGCGCGGGCTCGTCGTCGGTGGTGAGACCTCCGAAGCGGGCGACCTCCAGAGCGTTCTGGGCAGCCGCGCCGACCCGTCCCACGGGTGCGGTGATCGTCTTCGGCACAAGCGACATCGGCGCGCACATCTTCCCGGAACGGCGAGGCGCATACCAGCGCTGGCACACTCACTGGCTAGTGTCAGCGAGCCCCGGCACCCGGCTGCGCATCAGGGACGTCCGCCGCGAGGACGTCGGGCTGATCTTCGACTGGATCGTCGAACTGGCCGAGTACGAGCGCTCCCGTGACCTGGTGCGGGGAACGCCAGAGCTGCTTGAGGACGCGCTGTTCGGGGCGGAACCCTCCGCCGAGGCCCTGATCGCGGAGGCCCGCGACGACGGCGGCACGTCGTGGCAATCCGCCGGGTTCGCCCTGTTTCACCTCACGTTCTCGACCTGGGAGTGCCGCCCGGGAATCTGGCTCGAGGATCTCTACGTTCCGCCGGCGCAGCGGCGCGCCGGCGTCGGCGTCGCGCTGATCTCGCACCTGGCCAGGCTCACCGTCGCGCGCGGCTACACCAGGCTGGAATGGTCCGCGCTCGACTGGAACACGCCGGCGCTCGACTTCTACACCAAGATCGGCGCCGCCCGTCTGGACGAATGGAAGGTCCACCGGCTGGACGGCCCCGCGCTCGACAGCGTCGCCGCTCGCGCGCAATCGCTCGGCTGATGCCGCAATAGTGTCCCGAGGCAGAAATTCGGGGACCGCTCGAATGCCATCCAATCTCTGAGTCGGGACACTAGAAGGGCCCCGCCGTGGCGGGGCCCTTCCGTAGGAGGCCTGTAAGCCGGATTCTGTCGAGAGCAGCCATCCATCTGCGCGGCCTACCCGGACCTTGGCGGGTCACCTGCGAACGGTCCTGCTTGGCCTAGCATCGAGTGGGGTTTACCTCGGCCGCCGCGTCACCGCGACGCCGGTGCGCTCTTGCCGCACCATTTCACCCTTACCGGCCTGGGGCTCTGCAGCGGCTCCAGGCTTAGGCGGTGTCGTTTCTGTGGCACTTTCCCGCGGGTTTCCCCGGGTCGGCGTTACCGACCACCCTTGCCCTGTGATGTCCGGACTTTCCTCGAAGGCTCTCACCTCCGCGACTGCTCAGCCTCCAAGGTCAAGCATAGCCCGGAATCCGGTCCAGGAGCGGGCTACTGCAAGGTCGATCCGCACGTCGCGCACTCGCCCCCGATCGCCCGGGCGTGGGCACCATACACCGGTCTCATCTCCCCTTCGCATAGCGGGCACTCGACCGCGCGGTCGCTACCGAGCCCCTCCCAAAGGGCGACCAGCAGGTCGTCAAGCGTCCTGCCCTCACCCACCGGCTCGAGTAGCGACCGCGCGTCTGTCAGGGTGCAGCTGGTCACGTGATACTCCGCATCAGCCCGACGACCTTCCCCAGCACCCGCACATCAACGCTGCGGATCGGCTCCATCGCGTCGTTCTCCGGCTGCAGGCGCACGTGATCGGTCTCCTGGAAGAAGCGCTTGACCGTCGCCTCCTCCCCGACCAGCGCCACCACGATCTCACCGTCCTGCGCGGTGTCTTGTGGGCGTACCACGACCAGATCGCCCTCCAGGATGCCGACGTTCTTCATCGAGTCACCCCGCACCCGAAGCAGGTAGTCGCCTTCCTCGCCACCCGCCACCGCCGGCGTCTGCACGTAATCCTCGATGTTCTCCTCGGCCAGGATCGGCTGACCGGCCGCCACCTGGCCGACCAGCGGCAGACCCGGCCGCACTAGGCTCCGCACGCCTGCCGCGGCCCGGTCGAGCAGCTCGATCGCCCGCGGCTTTGAGGGATCTCGCCTGAGTAGCCCGATCCGCTCGAGGTTCGCGAGATGGGCGTGAACCGTCGAGGACGAAGCCAGTCCCACCGCCTTGCCGATATCGCGCACGGTCGGGGGATAGCCGTACTTCGCGGAGTACCGCTTGATGAAGTCGAAGATCTCCTGCTGGCGCTTGGTCAGGTCCATGGGTCCGCTCCTTGCTGGTTGGCCTCGGCGATCTGGACTGAGACGAACATGTGTTCGGTACTGTAGCGCGGCTTCAGGACGGACTCAAACGACACCGCTGGCGCGTGCCATCGAGCGGCTGCGGCGGTCCTCACTCAGTGGCGGCGGCACCGGGGCGAACCGCTTCGCCCGCCTCCCGGCGAGCGCAGTCCAGATGCCCCCTGCGAGCACCGGCCCAGGGCTATACTCGCCGCCTCCAGCGCCTGTGGCGGAATTGGTAGACGCGCAAGGTTGAGGGCCTTGTGGACCGTAGGGTCCGTGGAGGTTCGAGTCCTCTCGGGCGCATGAGAAAAGCCCCGCTCAACGGGGCTTTTTGCTGCTTTCGTTTTGCCCCCCTTTCCATCCGCGGGTGGGGTGGGCTGCTGCTGGTGGTTCGTGGAAGCACGAGTGTCGTGGCGGGCTGCGGCGGGTGACTCCGTGAGGCCGATAGCAGTCGTGACGTCCGCGCGGCCCCTTTGCTCGGCGATCGGTGGTGCCCTTGGAGCGAGCGGGGCCAGCCTGCGCCTGCCAGCCGGCGCGCTTCCGCGCTGGTAGAAGCCAACAGCACCGTCCCACCCGGATCATGTGGCCACGCTCAGCGCGACCGCTGTCGGACACGAGTGGCGACGCGCTGGTTGCCATGCGAGACTGCCGCTCCGTCGCCACAGGCGCGGAAGTCGCGGAGTGATGCTTCGGAGCGGGGAAGTCAGGAACCAGAAGCGACGAGCTCGGCCAATCCCGAACCGCGGGCAAGCCGTGCATCCGTGGTCAGCAGCCGGGTGCCGAGCTGCTCGGACAGCGCGACATACAGCGCATCGACGAGCCGTAGCCGGTCTCGCATCTGCCAGGCGGCCGTCAGCAGCCCAGGCAAGGGATGGCGGGCGATGGGTGCCCCTGCAAGTTCGTTTAGCCCTGTCGTGACGGCGCCGGCAGGGATGTCGCCGGCGCGATGCAGGCGACCCAGCGCGGAGAGGACTTCAGCATCCAGGTGGGCGGGGGCGTGCAGCCGGGTCCCTCGCATCCGGTGACGCGTGGCCAGGCCCGTAGTCGATCCGAGCAGCGCCTCGACGACCGCTGAGGCATCGACCACGATTGCCTCAGCCAGCAGATCGGGCACCGAGGTCTTCGCGGGCCGCGTCTAGCGCCGCGAGCACGCGATCGTGCTCGACCTCGGCGCCGGAGTATCGGTCGAGGCGTTCCAGCCAGGCGTCGGTATCCATCGCGGCCAGCGCGCTGCGCAGCGCGTCTTGGGTAACCGCCGAGATGCTGACACCGGCCAGCTTGGCGCGCTCCGCGAGATCATCGGGAAGGTAGACATTCACGCGCGCCATACACACACTATACACACAGCACGGCTGAAACCTCGGCGAAAATCTGGAGCAAGCCGACGCGTCGATCAAAGCGGCGTTCGAGCTCGCTGCCCGATTGTCCGCCCGGCCGAATGATCGGCCGACTCGACGTTGGCGCGCTTCTCGACCAACTCCACGACGCCGAGATCGATTATGTCCTCATCGGGAGCCTCACGATGAACGTCCGGCGGGTGATCCGGTCCGACAAAGGTCGTCGACGTACGCCCGACACCTCGGCACTTATGGGCGCTCAGTCCGGTGACGTGCACCGCTCATGATTCCTTTAGCGAGAAGCGCAACCCACGCGGCCGCAATGCCGATCGCGATCCCCACGATCGTGTCGGCGAGCCGGAGGATCGGCTGCTGCCACGCGTCACGAGGAGTCACCGCCGCGACGACCATCACGACTGCGGTGGTAATGCCCGTTGTGACGATTTCACCGGGGCGCCCGATCAGCAACAGGATGAGCGTTCCCATGCCGATCAGCACGGCCAGTCCAGCGGGTGAAAACGGCAGGACCGCCAGATAGACCAGACACAGCGCGAAGCTCAGCAAAGTAGCCACGAAGCGAGAAAGAGCTGCGGCAACGTCCTCCTCGTAGCTCGTGCGGTACACGAATACGGTCGCCACCACAGCCCACAGTCCTCCGAGCTGGTCGTCGGCCGAAGAGACGGAATGCACTTGGTTGAGAACGTGCGTGGTCACCCAGTAGCTGACGTAACACGCGGCCGCGAGCGCGAAGCTGTAGAGCGCGCCCGCGGCCACGCGCGAACGTGGCGCTTCGCGCGCCGCGGCCGGTGCCGAGGTGGTTGTCACCGCTGTCCGTTGCCGGCGTGATCCAGTCCGAGGTCGCGGCGGGCGTCGCCGACCAGCGTCTCAGGGTCGACGATCCGGTCGAAGTCGGCCGCTGAGACGCCGAGCGAAAGTGCCGCTTCGCGCAGGGTGCTCCCTTCGTCGTCGGCCTTGTGCGAGATCGCGGACGCTTTGTCGTAACCAATGTGCGGGCTGAGCGCTGTCACTAGCATCAACGATCGCCCGACGTAGTCCGCCACCTTGTCATTGTCGAGCTCGGTTCCGTCGACGCTGAACTCGCGCAGCTTCTCGCACATGTCACCGAGGATCCGCGCCGAGTGCAGGACGTTGTTGATGATGATTGGACGCATCGCGTTGAGCTCGAAGTTGCCCTGGGCGCCGGCCGCGGCGACGATCGAGTCCTCGCCGATCACCTGGAGGCACACCATCACCATCGCCTCCTGCTGCGTCGGGTTGACCTTCCCCGGCATGATCGAGGACCCCGGCTCGTTGGACGGCAGCTTGAGCTCATGCAGCCCGGCCCGCGGGCCCGAGGCGAGCCAGCGCATGTCGTTGGCGATCTTCATCAGCGCCACCGCCACCCCCCGCAACCCAGCCGAGACAGCAACCATCCCATCCAGCGAGCCCTGCGCGGCGAACTTGTTCTGAGCCGTCTTCAAAAGCAGTCCCGTGAGCTCGGCCAGCTTGCCAGCGATCTCTTCCCCGAACCCCTCCGGCGCATTCAGCCCGGTGCCGACGGCCGTCCCGCCAGCGGCCAGCTCTTGGATCGCGTGAAGCGCGGTCTCCAGCCGGCCCCGAGCATCACAGAGCTGCGTCGCCCACCCCGACCACTCCTGACCCACGGTGAGTGGAACTGCGTCCTGGAGATGCGTGCGACCGATCTTGACTACGTCCACCCACTCCACCGCCTTGGACCACACCGAGTCGATCAGCCTCCCCAGGCGGGGAAGCATGTGCTGGCGGACCTCGAACAGCGTCGCGATATGCATCGCCGTCGGGAACGTGTCGTTCGAGGACTGTCCCATGTTTACGTGGTCGTTGGGGTGAACCGGCTTTTTGGTCCCCAGCTCGCCCCCCAGGAGCTGGCTGGCTCGGTTGGCGATCACCTCGTTGACGTTCATGTTCGACTGCGTCCCCGAGCCCGTCTGCCACACGTACAGCGGGAACTCCGAGTCGAGCTGACCAGCGATCACCTCATCCGCCGCCGCGACAATCGCTCCCGCGCGTTCAGAGTCAAGCCGGCCGGCCGCCTCGTTGACCAGCGCCGCCGCCTTCTTCACATACCCGTAGGCGTGGTAGACCGCCTTGGGCATGTGGTCATGGCCGATCGAAAAATGCAACAACGAACGCTGCGTCTGCGCACCCCAATAATGCTCAGCCGGCACGTCCACGGAGCCCAACGAATCGCTCTCTGCCCGCGTTCCCGTCCCCCCGGTGCCGATCGGCACCGAGGCGAGCTTGCTCTCGGTCGTGGCCGCCATCACTTCACCTCCAGCGAGCCGTAGACCGGCTGCCACATGGCGTCCTGAACCGCCTGCACGAGGTCATCCGGTGGCCTGATGGCCACTCCGTCATCGGCTGCGGCCCGGGCCACGGCGATCGCGGCAGTTGCCGAGGAGGCCCGCAGGTTCTCCACCGCCGGCAGCATGGAGGCCCCAGGCTGGCTGACATCCGCCTGACCGGCGACCGCCTCGGCGGCCGCCAGCAGCATGCCGTCCGTCACCTTCGACGCGCCGGACACGATCGTGCCCAAGCCCAGACCGGGGTACACCAATGCGTTGTTGGCCTGCCCGAACCAGTAGCGCACTCCCTCGTAGTCCATGGGCCCCCACGGCAGGCCGGTGGCGACCAGCGCGCGCCCCTTGGACCAAGTGATGATGTCGGCGGGTAGCGCCTCGATCTGGGATGTCGGGTTGGAGACCGGGAAGATGATCGGCCGCTCGACCCCCGCGCTCATGGCCTCCACCACTTGCCGGGTGAAAGCGCCGTGCGCGGTCGAGCTCCCGATCAAGATCGTGGGCTTGACCTGTTCGATCACGGTCTGGAGCGTGATGATTCCTGAGGCGGCCCGGGCTTGCCGGAGCGCGGCCATTTCCGGCCAGCGGGTGGCCGCGGATGGATCCACCGCGACGGGTGTCTTGGCCCAGCTCGTGGTCTCATTGATCGCGCGGGCATAGGGTCGCTGGTAGTCCAGCATGTCGTCGTTCATGTCGCTGGTGAGCAGGCCCGGCAGATCCACGATCCAGATCTGGCTGGTCGCCTCGTCCGGATCGAGCCCGTCACGGATCATCTGATCACGAATCTGATCGGCGATGCCGATGCCGGCGGTGCCGCCGCCGAAGACGATCATCCGCTGGTCCCGCCACCGGCTGCCCGCGACCTTCACGGCATTGAACAGCCCCGCCATGACGACCGCGCCCGTGCCCTGCATGTCGTCGTTGAAGATCCGGTACTTGTCCCGGTAAGACAGCAAGATTCGCCGGGCGTTGCTCGCGCCGAAATCCTCAAAATGCAGCAGCGCCCGCGGGTACATCGACGACGCCGTCTCAAGGTATTTGGCGATGAAAGCGTCGTAGGCGGCGCCGCGGACCCGCGCATGCCGATTTCCCACGTACAGCGGGTCGTTCAGCAGCCCTTCGTTGTTAGTGCCCACGTCCAGGGACACCGGGATCACCCGGCGCGGGTCGATCCCGGCCGCCGCCGTGTAGACCGCCAGCTTGCCGACCGAGATCTGGATGCCGCCCACGCCCCAGTCGCCGATGCCGAGGATCTCCTCGGCATCGCTGCACACGATCAGGTCCACGTCGTCAGGCCCCAGGTCCAGCGAAGCGAACGCGGCCTGGATGTCCTCCGGCCGGTCGATCGACAGGTAGATCCCCCGCGGTCGGCGGTACTCATGCGAGTACCGTTCGATGGCGTCCCCGACCGTGGGGTCGTAGACGACCGGCAGCAACTCGGCCAGGTGGTCCAGCAGCACCCGGAAGTAGAGCACCTCGTTGCGATCGTGTAGCTGTTCCATGTACACGTTCTTCGCTAGATCGTCGCCTTGGCTCTGCAACTGCTGCCAGGCCCGCCGGGCCTGCTCCTCGAGCGTCAGCACCCCGGACGGCAGCCGTCCGATCAGCCCCAGCGCCTCCCGCTCGGCCTGCGTGAACGCCACACCGTGGTTGAGCAGGGGGTCGTTCAGCTCGGCGGGGGCGTGTGCCGTATGCACGCTGGTGTCGCTCGTGATGGTGTCGGTCATTTCGATGAGCCTCCGGACGTGATGGGTGAAAGTGACAGGCTGTTCCGCGGATCGACTGCGAACGCAGTGATGAGCGCGGGCACGATCGCGACAGCGACGGGGCCGCCGATCCGAGCGACGGCGGCGTGGACGTCGGACGCCCCGTGAAGCGTGATCAGGCTGTGCCCTCGATCGAGCTCGCCAACGACGGCGGCTTGTTCGCCAGACAGGCTTTGTCTTCCGCTGATCGCGCTCATCTGCTCTCCCGGCAGTCGCTCGCTCGGGCGCAGGTTCGCGCGCGCAGCGGCCGGTCGCGCCCGTGTCAGCCCTGGTCCCGCCACTGGTACCCGGGGTGCGACCAGGGTGTCCACGGGCGCGACGGATCATCGGGTGCGAGACGCTGACGCCACACCCATCGACCTGGAGGTCAACATGAGCAGCACCGGCGTGAGCCCTAAAGCCTCTGCGGAGATCCCCGGGCCAGCGACCGTCGATCTGAAGCTCGAGGTCGTGACGTTGCCCGTGTCCGATGTCGATCGGGCGAAACGCTTCTATCAGGGCCTCGGATGGCGTCTCGACGCTGACATCGCCCACGGCGACGACTTCCGGGTGGTTCAGCTGACACCCCCCAACTCTCAGTGCTCGATCCATTTCGGAAAAGGTCTCACCACAACCGAGCCTGGATCTGCCCAACGTTTGCTGCTCATCGTCGACGACATCGAAGCCGCGCGCGACGAGCTCATCAGCCGGGGGGCGGACGTCAGCGAGGCGTTCCACCTCGACATCGGGCGCGTTCCAGGCCCCGACCCACAGCATCGCACCTACCAAACCTATGCCTCGTTCAGCGACCCAGACGGCAACGGGTGGCTGCTCCAGGAGATCACAACGCGGCTGCCGGGCCGAGAGTGGGAGGACTGACGATGGAAATCGCGTCATTGGCCGAACTGCTCCATGAGACGGCCGAGCATCACGACCCGTACGAGAAGAGCCACGCGCCGCACAACTGGTGGGACTGGTACGCCGCCTACATGGACGCGCGGGAGCACGGAAGCACGCCAGACGAGGCATCGGAGGCCGCCGGACGGTACATGCAGGAGGTCCTCCACGTAGCGATTCTCTGAAGGTCAGCCAAGCACCCAACCCCTGCAGAGGTCCAAGTGAATACCCCGGACGCGGGCCCGTCCGACAACCACCGGGGTTCCGAGACGTGGTTGCGCTCCTGGACCCACTTGAGGGTCGATCGTCGTAGCCCGGCCTATTGCAGGGTCACGTTCGACCACCCTCCCATCAACGCGATCACGGCGACGACGGTGCTCGAGTTGGCCGAGCTCGTTGGCCTGATCGAGGAGGACTCAGACCTCAACGTCGTCGTGTTCGACAGCGTCAACCCGGACTTCTACCTCGTTCACTACGACACCGAGCCCGATTCGGGCAGAACTCCGCTGCCGGTCGCTTCGAACATTACGCACACGTGGCTCGATCTACTGATGCGGCTGTCGCGCGCCCCGGTGGTCAGCATCGCTCAGGTCCGGGGACGAGTTCGCGGCCCGGGAAGCGGGTTCTTGCTCGCCTGCGACATGCGGTTTGCTTCTCGTGAGAACACGCTCGTCGGCCAGTTCGAAGCCGGAACGGCCGCGGTCCCGGGCGGCGGTGGGATGGTCCGACTGTCCCGGCTGGTCGGTCGCGGCCGGGCGCTCGAGATCCTCCTGCTCGCCGACGATTTGGACGGACCTCTCGCGGAGCAGTACGGGTATGTGAACCGAGCAATCCTCGACCACCGGCTCGAAGACGAGGTCGAGGCGATCGCCGGACGGCTCGCACGGTTCGATCACGACGTGATTGTTCGGACTAAGTCCTGCGTCGATTGGGGCGCGCAGGACGGTTGAACTCAGGTGTCGATCAAGTCGGATTCTGCGCTCTTCAGCGCGTTTGCCAGCTGTGGCGCGCCCACGCAACGTCGGCTGCCGCCCGGGTCCGGGACGACGCTTCTGCATCGGCCCCCCTGCGTCCTAAAGGACGCGACCGGCCTCACCGGCTATTTGAGCGCCAGCTCCCGGAGGTTGCTCCGGGCCACCTCCAGCACCTCGTCACCCCGTCCCGACAGCACGCTGCGCGTGGCCCAGAGGGTGAATCCCTTGGCCTGGGAGACGGTGATGTGCGGGGGTCTCGACAGCTCCTGGCGCTCGGTCATCACCTCGATGAGCGCCGCCCCGGGGTGCTCGAGTCCGGTCCGGAGACCGTCGCTCAGCTCGCTCAGACGATCGATGCGGACGCCGTGAAGCCCGACCGCGCGACCGAGTTCCGCGAAGCTCGGATTATCGAGATCTGTCCCGAAGGTTACGAATCCATCGGCCTTCATCTCAAGCTCGACGAACGCCAACGAGGCGTTGTTGAACACCACGACCTTGACCGGCAAATGCTGCTGGCGGAGCGTCAGCAGCTCGCCCAGCAGCATGCTCAGGCCGCCGTCGCCGGAGAGCGCGATGACCTGTCGGCCGGGCTGGGCAGCTTGCACGCCGATCGCCTGCGGGAGCGCGTTGGCCATGCTCCCGTGGTTGAACGATCCGAGCAGCCGCCGACGCCCGTTCATGCTCAAATAGCGCGCGGCCCACAGCGTCGGCGTCCCGACGTCGGCGAGGAACACCGCATCGTCGGCGGCCGCCTTGTCGATGGCCGCGATGAGAACCTGGGGATGGATCGCGGGGCCGTCGCCACGGGCGCGAGCCAGCTCATCGAGCCGGCGGCGGGTCCGGCGGTAGTGCGTCGTCATTCGCTCCAAGTGCTCGGCGTCGCGGTGGGACTGCAGGTGGCGCATCAGCGCCACGATGGTGTCCTTAACTGTCCCCACGAGCGCCACGTCGACCGGTACGCGCCTGCCGATGTGCTCGCCCCGAACGTCGACCTGCACTACCTTCGCGTGCTCGGGATAGAACGGTCGGTAGGGGAAGTCGGTCCCGAGCGTCAGCAGCGCGTCGCAGTGCTCCAGCGCGCGGTAACCGGACTCGAATCCAAGTAGCCCGGTCATGCCGACGTCATAGGGGTTGTCGTACTCGATGAACTCCTTGCCCCGCAGCGCATGAACCACCGGCGCTTTCAGCATCTCGGCAAGCGCCGCCACTTCGTCATGCGCTCCCTGGCAGCCCGCGCCGGCCAGAATCGTGACGGCGCCGGCATCACCCAGGACCTCAGCGGCCCGGGCCAGATCATCGTCGCCGGGACGGATGATCGATTCGGTCGCCAGGATCGCGTTTGGCTTGACGGCGCTCGAAGCCTGGGTCAGCCAGATCTCCGGCGGGATCACCACGACCGCCACGCCACCGCGCTCCAATGCGTGGCGCATCGCAATCTCAAGCACGCCCGGGAAGCTGCTCGGGGACGCTGACAAGCTCGGCGTAGACGCTGCATTCGCGGAACAGCTCCTGGGGATGCGTCTCCTGGAAGTAGCTCCGGCCGATTTCGTCCGCCGGGATATGTGCCGCGATCGCGAGCACGGGCACGCGGCTGCGATTGGCATCGAACAACCCGTTGATGAGGTGAAGGTTTCCCGGGCCACAGCTCGCCGCGCATACGGCGAGCTGTCCCGTGATGGCGGCCTCACCCGAGGCGGCGAACGCCGCAGCCTCCTCATGGCGGACGTGTTCCCAAGCGACCTCTCCGTCGCCACGGATCGCGTCGGTGAGACCGTTGAGCGAGTCACCCGGGATTCCGTAGACCCGGCGTACCCCAGACGCCTTGAGAGTCGCGATCAGGAGGTCGGCGACGGTCATCGACACTGCGGCTCCTTTCTCTAGGCTGAGAGCAGCCGCAGTGCCGTGGCCGTCGCGAGCCCGTAGACGAGGTGCGCGCTCAGATCTTTCGCCAGCGTCTTGCGGTCGTACTCCCAGATCGGCTTGTAGAGCTTGGCGGCGGGGAGGATGACGTAACCCGCCGCCCATACCGACGCGCCAAAAGGCAGCCCGTAGCTGACCCGCCGACTCGGCAGCGAGCCCGCGATGATCCCGTACTGCGCACCGCCCAGCATCCCGTACGCCCAATGCGTCATGTTGTTCACGAGCGGAATGCGTGACGCCGGAATCTCGATGTCGAATAAGCCCTCCACCAGCCGCTTGCCCACCTTCGCCGGCGCTGGCGCATCGTCCCAGCTGGACAGACCCTCCGAAAACTCCCATGCCTCGGCGCCCTCCTTACCGCCGCCCCGCCGATACCGGCCAAACGACAACGTATCCATCGCCGCCGTTCCCACCGCGCCCGCGATGAGACCACGCACCACCGCCCCGACCGGAGTCAGCGTCGCGGATTGCGATCCGTTGGATGCCTCGACATCGGCGTTCATCATGCGAGCAAGCCTGGCGCGTGCGCACGGCGATCGCGCCCGTCGCGACCCTGGTAGGAACACGGGTCTAGACGAACTTCATGCCGGATATCCGGCGTTCACCCGGTCGCGGAACAAGACCACCTGATCCTGCGGCCAAGGGCCATCGCAGGGCATCGACCCGTCGGAGAGCGTCTCGAGAACCTTGTCCGCGCTCGCCTTCACGCCGTCATCGGACGAGAGATCGAACGCGGCGGACATCGCCTGGATGTCCTTCTCACGAAACAGCGGAAACGCGGCGACTGCTTCAGCCCCGCCCGTCGGGTGCCGGCGCGACGAATTACACTGAAATCTAGGAGAGACTCGGTGCCCGATCTGAGGCGCGGTCTCGGCAACGCTTTTAATCGCCAAAATCCGAGTCCGCGGTCGTAGCATGAGGAAAGGCTCATGGACACTCCGTTTGCCGGACCGGGGCAGCATGCGGCCCTGCTTGGGCGGGCCCAAGAATGTGCGGCGCTGGACGACTTGGTAGCGGCGATCCGCCGGGGCGAGAGCCGGTCGCTCGTTCTCCGGGGCGAGGCCGGGATCGGGAAGACCGCGCTGCTGGAGTACCTCGTCGAGTCCGGGTCCGATCTGAACGTGGTTCGGGCGGCCGGGGTAGAGTCCGAGATGGAGCTCGCCTATGCCAGCCTGCATCAGTTATGCGCGCCGCTCCTCGGTCAGCTGAAGCAACTGCCGGCGCCGCAGGTCGCGGCGCTCCGTGTCGTGTTCGGCTTGAGCGACGGAGCGCCGCCTGATCGTTTCCTAGTCGGTTTGGGGGTGCTCAGCCTGCTTTCCGAGGTAGCCGGGGAGCGTCCGCTGGTGTGCGTCGTCGACGACGCACAGTGGCTCGATCTGGCCTCAGCGCTGACGCTGGCCTTCGTGGCCCGCCGGCTTCTGGCGGAGCCTGTCGGAATCGTGTTCGCGACCCGCGAGTCGGGCCAGGAGCTCCGGCATTTGCCCGAGCTGGAGGTTCAAGGCCTACGCGATCGTGACGCCCGTGGCCTTCTGCGCTCGGCGGCAACGCTCAAGCTGGACTCGCAGGTGCGGGACCAAATCATCGTCGAAACGCAGGGAAATCCACTGGCCTTGCTCGAGCTGCCCCGGGGTTTGACGGCGACGCAGTTGGCGGGTGGCTTCGGCTTAGTCGGAGCGCAGACGCTGTCGGGGCGGATCGAGGAAAGCTTCGTTCGGCGCCTCGAGTCGCTGTCGGACGACGCGCGGCGTCTACTGGTGCTCGCGGCGGCGGAGCCGCTCGGCGATCCACTGCTGCTCCTGCGCGCCGCGGAGCGATTCGGGATCACTGTGTCAGCCGTCTACCCCGAGACCGACAGACTGCTGTCGCTTGAAGCCCGAGTTACCTTCCGCCACCCTCTGGTCCGCTCCGCGGTCTATCGAACAGCAGCGGCACGCGAACGCCGAGCCGCCCATCTCGCGCTGGCGGAGGCGACCGATCCCGTCGGCGACCCGGACCGCCGGGCGTGGCATCTGGCCTCCGCCGCGGCGGGACCCGACGAGCAGGTCGCGCTGGAACTCGAGCGCTCGGCCGGCCGCGCGCAGGCGCGTGGCGGCCTGGCCGCCACCGCCGCCTTTCTGGAGCGGGCCGTCGCGCTGACCGGCGACCCGGCGCGCCGGGCTGACAGAGCTCTCGACGCTGCCGAGGCGAACCTGCGAGCCGGAGCCTTCGACGCGGCACTCGGCCTCTTGGCCGCGGCGCAGGCAGGGCCGCTCGACGGCTTCCAGCACGCGCGCCTGGACCTGGTCCGCGGCCACATCGCGTTCGCCTCCGGTCTCGGAAGAGAGGCTCCGGCGCTCCTCCTAGGGGCCGCCAGAAGGCTCGAGCCGTTCGACATGGAGCTCGCGCGAGAGACCTACCTGACCGCCTGGGGGGCGGCCATCTTCGCTGGCTCCCGGGGCGGCGGCGTCCTCGAGGAGATCTGTCGCGTGGTCCGGGCACTCCCTCCTCCGCAGGCGACTCGACGTCCGCTCGACCTGCTGCTCGACGGACTGGCGCTGCTGACCACCGACGGACACGCCGCGGCCACCGTGGCCCTACGGCATGCAGTCAATGCGCTCACCAGCCTTCCTGTGGAAGACGTCCTCAGGTGGGGATGGGTGGCCACAGGAGCGAGCGATGCAGTGTGGGACGACGAGGCCACGCGCACGATCGCCGAGAGACACGTCCAGCTCGTCCGTGACGCGGGCGCGCTCGCCGAGCTCCCGATCCACCTCGCCGCGTTGGGGCTGGCGAAGGTGGCGACTGGTGACTTCGCGGGCGCAGCGTCGCTGATCGTCGAGAGCGAGAGCGTGGCGGCGGCGACGGGGAGCCCGATCGCCCCGTACACCTTGCTGAGGCTTCGCGCCCTACGAGGCAGCGAAGCCGAGGCTTCCACGCCGATAGCGACGGCGATCGACCGAGCTGCGGCCGACGGGCAGGGTCTGGCAGCGGCCTGGGCGCACTGGTCCGCCGCGGTCCTCTACAACGGTCTCGGCCGCCACGGGGAGGCCGCAGCGGCGGCCCAGAAAGCCACGTCGAACACCTTGGAGCCATGGGCGGCGATGTGGGCGCTGCCCGAGTTGGTCGAGGCAGCGGCGAGGTCGGGAGACGCGGAGCTCGCTCGCGATGCGTTCGGGCGGCTGGCGGAGACGACCCAGCCCAGCGGCACCGCGTTCGCGCTTGGCATCGAGGCGCGCTGCCGGGCCCTCGTGAGCGACCGTGCCGTCGCCGAAGATTTCTACCGTGAGGCCATCGATCGGCTGGGCTGCACGCTGCTCCGGCCCGAGCTCGGCCGGACGCATCTCCTCTACGGGGAATGGTTGCGACGCGAGCAACGCCGGGTGGACGCGCGCGAGCAGCTCCGAGCCGCTCACTCGCTGTTCAGGTCGATTGGGATGGAGGCGTTCGACGAGCGCGCGCGCAAGGAGCTGTTGGCCACCGGCGAGAAGGTGCGCGAGCGGACGGTCGAGACACGCGACGAACTGACCGCCCAGGAGCACCAGATCGCCCGGCTGGCCGGCGAGGGGCTGTCGAACGCGGAGATCGGGGCCCGGCTGTTCGTCAGTCCGCGGACGGTCGAGTGGCACCTGCGCAAGATCTTCAGCAAGCTCGGAATCCGCTCCCGACGCGAGCTGTCCGTCGCGCTTTACAGCCCCGACTCCAACCTGATCCCGGCTTGAGCGCGCACATTGGGGCGCGGGGAGCGAGGCTGCTGGGACGCGAACGCGATTGCGCGCTGCTGGACGATCTCGTCTCGGCGATTCGGCGGGGCGAGGGCCGCTCACTTATCCTGCGAGGTGAGGCCGGAATCGGCAAGACGGCGCTACTCGAGCACCTGGTCGAATCGGCGTCAGACCTGACCCTAGTTCGCGCCGTGGGCGTGGAGTCGGAGATGGAGCTGGCCTATGCCGGCCTTCATCAAGTATGCGGGCCGCTGTTGGACCGGCTCGCCAGGCTTCCGCCACCGCAGCGTCGGGCGCTGGAGATCGTGTTCGGATTGAGCGACGGCGCGCCTCCCGATCGGGCTCTCGTTGGGCTGGCCGTGTTGGGCCTTCTCTCGGAGGTGGCCGACGACCGTCCGCTGCTGTGTGTCGTCGATGATGCACAGTGGCTCGATCATGCGTCCGCGGTGACCCTGGTTCTCGTTGCCCGTCGCCTATCGGCGGATCCGATCGGGATCGTGTTCGCGGCGCGCGAGCCTGGCCAGGAGCTTCAGCACCTTCCCGAGCTGCGGATAAATGGCTTGGTCGACGCCGACGCCCGAGCGCTCTTGGCGTCGGTCGTGGGGCGCAAGTTGGATGCGCAAGTTCGGGACCGGATCATCACGGAGACGCATGGGAATCCGTTGGCACTGCTCGAGTTGCCTCGGGACTTGACCGCCACGGAATTGGCCGGCGGGTTCGGGTTCTCGCCTGCGGAGGGCGTTCCCGATCGGATCGAGGAAAGCTTCGTTCGGCGGATCGAGGCGCTCTCGAATGACGCGCGCCGTCTGCTACTGCTGGCGGCTCTGGAGCCGCTCGGCGATCCGCTGCTCTTCGAGCGTGCGGCCGAGCAACTCGGGATCGGAGCCTTGGCCGTCGTCGAGGAAACAGACGGACTGTTGGCCCTCGGAGCGCGTGTGACCTTCCGTCATCCGCTCGTGCGCTCCGCCGTGTATCGGACCGCTCCGGTGAAGGAACGCCTGGCGGCCCATCTGGCCTTGGCGCGGGCGACCGATCCCGTCGCGGATCCGGATCGTCGGGCGTGGCATCTGGCTTCGGCTGCCGCTGGGCCCGACGAGCAAGTCGCCGTGGAACTCGAACGCTCGGCCGCACGCGCGCGGGCGCGTGGCGGCCTCGCCGCTGCAGCAGCTTTCCTGCAGCGAGCGGTTGCACTTACAGAGGATCCGACTCGCCGCCCGGAACGCGTGTTGGCGGCAGCGGAGGAGAGCCTTCAGGCGGGCGCGTTCGAGCCAGCGGTCTCGCTACTCGCAACGGCGCAGAATGGACCGCTCGATGGGTTTCAGCGAGCTCGCTCGGATCTGCTGCGTGGGCATATCGCATTTGCGTCCGGCCATACGAACGGCGCTGCGTCGATGCTGCTGAAGGCCGCGAACCGGCTTGAGAAGTTCGACCTGACGCTCGCACGCGAGACGTACCTGGCGGCTTGGGGGGCGACGGTCGTCAATGGGGAAATGGACCTCGCCGCAGAGATCTGGCGCGACGTCCGAGCCCTCCCACCCCCGCCTACTCCGAGTCCTCTCGATCTGCTGCTCGACGGGTTGGCGTTACTGGCCACCGAGGGACACGTTGCTGCTACTGGAGCGCTGCGGCAAGCGGCGGAGGTCCTCACGACCATTCCCGTAGACGACGTTCTTCGCTGGGGTTGGACCGCCACCGGGGCCAGCACTGCCATTTGGGACGACGAACGTTTTTACTCGATCTCCGCGCGGCAAGTCCAGCTCGTCCGGGACGCGGGCGCACTCGCACAGCTGCCGCTCTACCTCTCTCAGCTGGGCATCGCTCGCGCCTGGAGGGGCGACTTTGACGGTGCCGCCTCGCTGATCGCGGAGTCGGACAGCGTCGCGGCAGCGACGGGGACGAGCTTCCCGCCTTATGCGAGGCTGATGGTCTGCGGTATGCAAGGCAGGGAAGCCGAGGCCTCCGCAGCGATATCGAGCGCGATGGAGCAAGCAGCGGCCGGAGCACCCAGTACGGCAACACATGCACATAGGGCAGCCGCGGTCTTGTTCAACGGCCTCGGGCGCTACCAGGACGCGGCGTCGGCGGCCGGCCGAGCGGTCTCGGACGCGTTCGACCCCTGGTGCTCCATGTGGGCGCTCCCCGAGCTCGTTGAGGCGGCAACACGCTCGGGGAACCCAGAGACCGCGCGTGAAGCGCTCGACCGGTTAGCGGCGACGACGCGACCGAGCAGTACCGACTTTGCCCTGGGGATCGAGGCGCGGTCGCGCGCCCTGTTGAGCGACGGCGTCGCCGCCGACGAGCTATATCGCGAGGCGCTTGATCGGCTGAGCCGCACCGAGCTCCGTACTGAGCTCGCGCGCGCACAGTTGCTCTACGGTGAATGGTTGCGCCGTGAGCAGCGCCGTGTTGACGCGCGCGAGCAGCTCCGCGCCGCACACGACCATCTCACCTCGCTCGGGATGGAGGCGTTCGCCGAACGCGCGAGGATGGAGCTGTTGGCGACGGGCGAGCGGGTCCGGAAGCGGACAGCCGAGACGCGCGACGAGCTGACCGCGCAACAGCGCCAGATCGCCCGCCTGGCCCGAGATGGCCTGTCGAACGGGGAGATCGGCGCGCGCCTGTTCCTCAGCCCGCGCACTGTGGAGTGGCACCTGCGCAAGGTGTTCACCAAGCTCGGAGTCCGCTCCCGTCTGGAGCTGGCGGGTTCAATGGCAAGTCCCGACTCCGAGCTCGTCGCGAGGTGAGCTGAGTCATGTGCGAAGCCACGCCTTGCCCCTCGCCGACCAGGGCGCAGAACCAGGGATTCCACAGGCGCGAGGAGCCTGGTGATGCGCGACATTGATCACCCGTAAGGGCCCAGCAACATGACCCCAGATCTAGG
>DASPPG010000282.1:0-13251 GCA_035625625.1 Solirubrobacteraceae bacterium | reverse complement strand
CCGAAAGAGGGCAGCGCGTGTGCCGGCAGCGATGAGATGAGCGCTACGTCCGGCCAAGCGATAGCCCGATGATCGCGCTCGCGGCGACCCTCGATACGTTCCATGCCTAAGCTCTTATGGAGAGGGATTTGTCAAGGCCTTAACGCCAGATGCCCGCGACGATGGCGGGCATCTTTGTCGGTCGGGGGGCGGCGGGCTGGCCTGGTGCGCGACGCGCGGTCAGACTCTTATGCGCGGTTCAACTGCCGCAGGACCGGGTTTCGTCGTGAGAGCCGGTGCTGTCTAAGGTCGGGCGTGGCCACGGGGGCTGCTCAGGCTTAGATCGCCGATGCTCTCGCGCGTGTGCCAGGTCCCGCCGCTCCTCGACCGACGTGGCGTGAGGAGGCCGGGGGTGTCAGTCGGCGCAGGCCAGCGCCCAGCAGAAGCCGGCGAGCTCGCGGGCGACGGCGACGGCGACGATCGTGCGGCGCTTGCCGCGCTCATCGGCGAGTCGTCGCCAGAGCCGGTGCAGGCGTTGCTGGGCTTGCCAAGCGATCGCGACGATGTTCGCGGGCTGCCCCTCCTGGCGGCGAGCGAGGGTGACGCCGCGGGCCGGAGTCTTGCGATAGTGCCATGCCGCTTCGACAAGCAGCCGGCGGGCGTGCCGCGGCCCGGTCTTGGTGATCGCGCCTTGGCGGCGGGTCTCGCCGGTGCTGTTCTCGGAGGGGACCAGTCCGAGGTAGCTCATCAGCTGCCCGGGTCGCTGGAAGCGCTCGAAGTCGCCGATCTCGGCGGCCAGGCCGGCGGCGGAGAGCGTGTCGATCCCGCGCAGGCAGCGCAGCCGGCCGACGGTCGTCGCGAACGGCGAGCCGGGTACGAGCTCTGCGATCGTCTTCTCAAGTTGGTCGCGGCGCAGCTCGAGGGTGTCGATCGCGCCGAGGTAGTCCAACAGCGTTGCCTGCGCGCCGCCGCCGAGGTCCTGGGCGCGCAGCCAGGCGCGGTGCCGCTGGGTCCACGTGCTCGACGTGTCCTCGTAGAGGATGTCGTGGCGCAGCAGCAGCTTGGAGAGTCGCTGCCGGGCGCGCATCAGGTCGCCGCGGACGTCTTCACGCGCGCGGACCAGATCGCGCAGCGCCTCCTCCTCGACCGTCGGCACTCCCACCGGGTGTAGCGCATCGATCATCAACAGCCGCAGCACCCGCTCGGCGTCGCGCTTGTCGGTCTTGAGCTTGTCCTGCGCCGGGCGCTCGATCTTCCCCGGCGCCGCCACCACGCACCCGACGCCGGCGGCGTGCAGCGCCCGCGCCAGCCCGTACCCGGTCGGGCCCGCCTCGTACGCCGCCCGCGTCGGCCCGGGCAGCGCCGCGCAGAACTCCACCACCTTCCCGGTCTCGCCCGGCAGACGCGTCGAGCGCAGCTCGCCCGACTCGGAGTCCATCGTCACCGCGAGCACGCTACGCGCGTGCACGTCCAATCCAGCCCAGCTGCGAACCTGTGCCATGGTCGGCTCCTATGCGATTGTGGTCGCCGCGCGGGGTGCCACCCGCACGGCTTCAATCCCCCCACGACGTGTGGGGGCCCGACCACATCTACCAGCGCGGCCGGACGGCAGCCTCCATATGGTCTAAGGAGCGCGCGGATTGGGACGGTCGAAACGTTCCGTTCATCGACGCACCCCCGCGCACCACTGCATACGATTTCCCGCACTCGAAATCGCGCTCGGATTCCCGGCGACGGCTGCATCGAGAACCTTTGTGATTTCCGCACCGCGCGTTCCTCGGAGGAGCAGGTTGCGCCGGGCGGTCCCCGCCTGGTCCGCTTGTAGCAGCGCTAGGCGGGTGTTCCCGCGCGCGTGGCGGCTGTCGCCGGCGCGCCGCGTGCGTCAGGGAATTCGGCGGCGGTCTGGCGGCGCAGCACTTCGGTGCCGAACAGCGCGAGCGCCAGGAACACGATGATTCCGGCAAGCCGGTGGAAGGCCGGGATCGGGCCCCAGACGAACAGCAGCGCCATCACGACGGTGACGATCACGAACGTGAGCACCGGCTGGTCGCGCAGGAACGGCGCGATCGCGCGCCGTGCGCGAACCGCCCAGCTCGCCGGGCCGGCGAACCAGCCGGCGAGGATCAGCGGGATGCCGACGAACACGAACGCACCGGCGATCTCGGTCAGCATCGCGGTCGCGATCGACACGACCGCATTGCCGGCGGGCTTGTTCGCATCGACCTTGACGAGCGAGTTGACGATGGCCGGCTGGAGGATCGCGCGGGCGGCGAGCACGAGAACGCCGGCGACCGTGATCGCAAGGCCGACGTTCATCAGCGTGCGCCGCCGGCGCCCCCGCGCGAGGTAGATCGCAAAGGCGTACAGCAGCGGCACGATGATCGTCAACAGCAGCGCGAGACTCTTCAGCGCCCTTCCCCCGGTCTGGACATACCCGAGATCTGTCGACTTCATGATCTTCAGCTGCGCCACGTTCGGCGGAAGCTTGGTCGCCAGGTTCGGCAGCCCGATCCGGTTCGTGATGTCGGTGACGAGTGCCGCGAGGTTGAGCGTCACCTCGCCGTGGCCGTTGATCTGCACGTTTCCGCGTCCGCCGTTGACGATGTTCACCAGCGCCTGATCCGCGACGCGGTTCGCGTCCTTCCACGCCGTCTGAACGCTCTGGTCGTTGAGCGCGCGCTGCGTGGCCGTGACCGCGAAGTTCTGTGCCGCAGCCGCAAGCGGCGCGGCCAGCGGCTGTAGCAGCGGCGGCAGGATGGCCTTCAGCCTGGAGCCGTTCACGTTCGCGTGCAGCTGGTCCGCGATGTAGTTGGACAGCCCGGTCTTGACGTCGTTGTTCTCGAGCAGCTGGGCGCTCGTGTTGGACCAGTTGTCGGGATTGAGCAGCTGGCGGTTGGCCCAGACCGCGAAGATCCCCAGCACCCCGAGCACAGTCGTGCCCCAGATCAACACCAGCACCAGGATCCGCCGGCCACGGCTCGGCGAAACCCCAGCAGCCGATCCCTGCTCGCTCGCCACGGTCTGCTCGTCCGACCCCGCCTCCAGCGCCGGCGTCTCCGCTTCTGCGCCGGTCGCGCCCGACCGCAACTCTCCTTCGCTCGGACTCGCTACGCCACTGCCAACGCTCGCTTCCGGCGTGGTCTCGTCACGGTCAGCGCTGTCTTCGACCATCAGACACCACGCTCACGCGCGCCGCGCCCACAAGCCTGAGCGCCCACCCCACACCCCACGCCAGCCGCGGGGAGAGGCGCGTCACGCTCAGCCAAGTGGACTGCGAGACAACGACTGATCGGCTCGCCCATCACAGCCGATCAGCTTGGCGCAAGCCGCCGGCGACGCCATCGCCCGAAACGGGTGAAAGAAGCCCCCGCCGAAACACCCGACCTCGACCAGCCCGGATGCCGGGAGGGCTCTCGGGCGGGCTCGCACCTCGCGGTGTCCCGATTGACGTCAGACCCGGGTCGTAGGGTCGGCGGGAGGCTTCCGTGGCCGCACGGCACGTGCTGGCCCGACTGGCTGGGGTTGCCTCCCGCCGCCGCCTCGAACCGTGCGTGCGGTTGTCGAGATAGAAGTCAGGCGCGCGCGCCGCGTGGAGAATGCTCCAACTGGCCACGTTTCCTGAAGCCCCTCTACGATCCCGGACGGTCGGATTTCCCGAGTCCGGTTCTGGCCTCGGTTCTGCATGCCATTTCTCAGGGCGGGCCTTCCCCCAGCGCGCGAAACTGCGGTGCTGGCGCACCCTTCGCCCCGACGCGGTGGAGTTTGCCTCGCCCCTTCGCCACGACGCAGGCGCCGCGTAACCCAGCTCTGTGTCTGGTGCGTCCCCGACTGTCGTGGCCACCGAGTGCCCAGAGCCCCTTTGCCCGGAGCGGGTGTTACCCGCGCCGGGGCGGCCTCAAGGCCGCCTGGAGGGGCGTTACCCCCTCGTCGTCGCTCGTACGGGCTCATGCGCCAGACCACCACCCTCCCCGCGCCTCCGGTTCGCCCGTTGTGCGCGCGGTCTTTGCAGGTTCTCGCCAGTCCCTGCTGGGCGATGGCCCTTCCCGACTTTATCTCTGCGACCCTTGTGCAGGTGCTCGGACCCATACCCCGCCGCGCTCCTCGGCTGCGCGTGTCCGCTTCTTCACCGAGGACACCGGCCTCACCCCACGGGAGATGGGTTCGGCGCGCGGATCTATCCCCACATGGCAGCTTCCGTGGGGAGCCGTATTTCGAGGCTGCAGTCATTCGTTTACCTTCGGGCTCCTGCACTCGCTCGGCCTCCAGGCTGCTCCGACCGCGGCGCTTACGCGCCGGGCCGCCAGGCCTTTCACACCACGCATCGCCCGGCCGGTTACCCAGACCGGGATGTGGCGTCGCTACATGCTCGACACGGACAATTAGCATGGCTGGACTTTCACCAGCTGGGTCGCAGCCTTGTCGGCTGCTCCCTCCCGCACACGGCTCTCCGACATCGTTCACCGGCTGGCGAACGCAAGCGTGGGTCTCACCCTTCCGCTGAGTCGATAGACGCCGAGCTGGGTCGTCCACTCGTAGTTAAAGCGGCTGACCCAGTTGCGTCCTTGGAGTCCGTGCTTGGTGCTGGCGAGGATCGCGAGGCGTTCGTGGACGTAGCCGTCGACCTGGAGGAACTTCTGCCCGGAGTTTCCGTAGCGGAAGTAGTTGCCCCAGCCACGCAGCACGCGGTTGAGGTCCTCGACGGCCCATTCCAGCGGCTGCCCCGCGTAGCGGCGGCCCGTCCGGTCGCGGATCTTGCCCTTGATCTGGGTCATCGCCCGCTTGGACGGCCACTTCTGCAGATACCAGTAGCCCGTCCTCCACGACTTCCGCATACGATGGTGGAAGCCGAGGAAGTCGAACCCCTCGGCGCCTTGGGCGACGTGCACGATCCTGGTCTTCTCGGGATGCAGCCGCAGCCCGATTGGGTCCAGCACCGCCGCGACCAGCTCGCGGGCCTCTTCGGCCTGTTCGCGGGTGGCGCATAAGGCGACGAGATCATCTGCGTACTTCGCCACCACTCCCAGCCGCTGCCCGCTCGCCTGCCACGCCTCATCGAGCACGTGCAAGGCGATGTTGGCGAGCAGCGGTGAGATTGGCGAGCCTTGCGGGGTGCCCGCTTCGATCGCGGACACGATCCCGCCCTCGAACCCCCCCGCCCGCAGCCAACCCCGGATCAGCTTCAACATCCGCCGATCGCACCCGCCGCTCGATCTGAACGACCAGGGCATGTGAATCGATTTCGTCAAAGCAGCTTCGGATGTCGGCGTCGAGCACCCAGACCTTGCCCCGGTTGACCGTCGTCCGGACCGTCTCCAAGGCGTGGTGGGCCGACAGCCCGGGCCTAAACCCGTAGCTGGACGGGAGGAAGTCGGCTTCGAAGATCGGCTCGAGCACGGCCTTCGCTGCCGCCATCACCACTCTGTCGGCCACGCAGGGGATGCCGAGTGGCCGGACCTGACCTGGTCTGCCCGGCTTCGGGATGTACACCCGCCGGAGCGGCCGCGGCCGGTAGGTTCCGGCGCGCAGCTGCCCGGCGAGCTCATCGAGGAACTCACCCACCCCCGAGGCGACGACATCGCCGATGGCGATGCCATCGACGCCCGGCGCGCCCCGGTTGGCACGGACCTCGCCCCAAGCCTTCCAGAGCACGTCGCTGCGGGCGACCTTGTCATAGACGGCATGGAAGCGGCGATCCCTGTCCTGCTTAGCACAGCGGTACAGCACGCGTTGGAGAGCACGAACCCGGCCCACACCCAGGGTGTGGCTGACGGACCTAGCCGATACGGCACTCATCAGAGTCCTTCTGCTCCTTCCCGTGCACCGATGAAGTACGGGCCCTTCCCCATCTATGTTGCGCGCAGAACTATGTTGCCCTCGGCCGAATGTGGGCGCCGTTGCAAGGGATCGGGGCTCACCAGCGCAACATATTTATGGCTGATTTGACGTCGCGACCGTCGCTCGGCGGTCCGACCATGAGTCGCTCGACTCGGCTGACATATACGCCGAAGCCAGCACGGAACTCAAGCGATGCGTGCTCGCTGGCGTTGGGCAGCCGACTCGCCTAGAGTGGCCGGTGTCGCACTAACCGCGCCATGCGCGTGGCTCAAGTGCAGTCAAGCGGGCCGAAATTATGTTGCGCTGACGACTCAACGATCGGAAACGCCGCCTTCCACACAGGCCGCGGTCAGCACGCAATGCCGCCAGATGGGCCTTCGCGCTCGGCGCGATACGCAACATAGTTCTTCGCGCAACATAGATGGGGATATGTTGCGCGCGACATATCGCCCTGTAGCCGGCTTTCCCGACCTCCGAGTACTACGACCCGCTCCGACTGCCGCTCGACCGCCCACACCACTTCCCGGGTTCGCCGGTTATAGGAGGGGCATCGCTTCCCGCCGATCCCGCAGGGTGGCGGGGCCGAGACGGCTCTCCCGAGTTCCCAGGACGACCATCCGCACGTTCAACGCCCAATACGCCGGAGGGTTCCTCAGCGCCCACTCCTGGAACCAGGACGCCTTCCATGGCCTTCGCCGTCACACAACCGGCTCGGCACCCTCTTTCTCCGCCCGAAGACGGCTGTGGCTAACGACGCTTACTCAGGCTTCACTCGCGTTGCAGACCGCGCGGTCGATCCCGCCCCGCTTCGCACCCAGCCTCTCGACCACGCACGGGGGCATCACTACCGAGGACCCAGGCGTCTCCCCGGACCGGACTCACACCGGCAGGCCGCCCTGAACTTGTCGCTCCTTTACGTCATCTCAACCATCCCTTCTTGATAAGCGCCGGAGCAGTCTCGGCGCACTGTGCTCAGCGCACAACTCGACGATCGCCGGCGCTCAACGACCACGCAGTCGACGCGGCTAGCGCAGTCGTGGCTTTGCAGTCACGCCGATGCTGGCGGGCTCACGATCGCTCTTGGCGAGCGCGCCGTCCAGTGCTTGCGGGGCTTGAGCAAGCACCCGCGCATCCTCTCGCTCTCAATGGTCGGGACGGCCGAGTCCGGCGCGTGGCTGCGTGTGTCCGGAAGGGGTAGTCAGCCCAACGGCTCGGCTGGTGGCTGCTTTGCTGGCCGAGCAGAAGAACGCCGACCCACGCCGGCGCGGGTTTGCGATTCGTCCGGAGCGCAATTAGTAGGTTGCGCTTTCGCGCCAGGATTGGCGAAGCACAACTCCGCCACGTGGACATTTGACGCTCCCCTCGCGCACTCGGTCGGACAGCAGACGACCGCGAGCGTACTCCTGCCGGCATGCAGGTCCGAGGTGTCGCCGTGACGTCGCGATCGATCGCCGATCGAATCGCCGAATGCGTTGTGGTGACTGATCAGCGCGGCGGGCGACGGCGGGGAGTCGTGGACCGTCAGCTCGACGTGGACGGACAGCTGTTGAACGGCGCCGCATAGCCGAACGAGGGAACAGCTGCGGGTTCGCGATGATCATCGCCAGCGCGGGCCGGTCGCGACCCGAGCTCGATGAACTGCCTGCGCACCGCGCCAGCTGGCGATGGCGGCTCATGCTCCCTTTAGGTCGCGGCGCTTGAACGCCCACAGCGACACGAACGCGAGCGCGGCTCCGATTGCGGCCATCGCAAGAGCGGAGATCGGGCGAAACGGCGCTGCAGGCACGAGGCCCACATGCTGGAAAGGGCTGAGATCGACTAGCCACTTGGGCACGCCCAACAGCGCCCCGGTGAGGTACCAAAGGAATGCGACCGCAACGAGCCCGTACGCGATGCCCACGCTCGCCCGTGGCGCGAGGGCATAGGCCAGCGCCCCCAGCCCCAAGAACAACAGCCCGACGGGCAGACAGTTGACGCCTGCCTGGAGCATCCGCGCCAGCGAGACGCTCTCGCCCTGCGAGACGGCCCCAAGCCAGGTGAACACCGAGGCCGTACCCCCCACCGCGAGGATCCCCGCGCTTGCCAGCAGCAGCCGGCCGCCAAGCCAACTGCGACGACTGACGGGTTGCGCCAAGAGCGTCTCGAGCTGCTCGTCGGACTCCTCATGGCGCACGGCCGCGATCTGCGAGCACGCAAACAGGCCGGCTGCCAGCACGAAGAAGATGAACGCGAAGCCGAGGTAACCCGACGGCGTCAGCACCGAGCCCGAGCCAAGCTTTGCGAGCTCGTGGCTCAGGCTCCTGGAGATCCCCGCGGAGGACACGCTCTTGGAGACCACCCCCATCACGATCGCGTATGCGCCGACACCGGCAATCCAGGCGATCAGGCTCGCACGCTCGCGTCGCAGCGCTTGCGCGAGAGGCGAGGACAGCAGCCACAGCCGCGGCTCGGCGCTGTCGCGCGCCCCGAGCAGGCCAGTGCCAACATCTCTGGCGGCGGCGATTCGCGCGGCAGGAACGAGCAGCAACACCACCGCAGCTGACGGCAGCACCAGCACCAGCGGTCGCGCGCCGGTGAACGGGCGTAGCTCCTCCGCCCAGCCGAGCGGTGTAGCCCAGCGCAGCCAGCTGACGCCGGCCGACGTATCGGCCGCGACGCGCAACAGCCAAAAGACTCCGACGGTCGCCATGCCGAGCTCGATCGCAATCCGCCGGGTCGGGGCGAGCTGGCTCGCGAGCGCCCCGATCCCGACGAACACCGCCACGACCGCGATGTCCGACAGCGCGAGGTACATCGCGCCGCCGGCAGGCAGCCCGCCGGCCAGAAGCCCGGCCGTTTCCGCCAGCCACAGCACGAGCATTCCGCCGGCAACTCCCGCAATCGCCGCAGCGAACGCGGTACCACGACCCACGATCCCCGCGAGCACCAGTTCCGCACGGCCGGCATCCTCCTCGGCCCGCAGCGCCCGAACGGCCGCGTACACCCCCAGCACGGCGGCGACGATCGCCAACGTCCCCCCAACGCGCCAGGCGGAATAGCCACCAACGGTCAGGATGTCATACGCCTTGCCGTAGAACACCACCACGGCCTTGTTGTTGGCGAAGCTGTGCGCGAACTGCAGACGGCTGGCGAGCGTCGGGTAGGCGTGGCGAAAGCCAACCGGCTGGATATAGCCGTAGATCGCGAAGAGCCACGCGAAGCAGAGCGTGCGTACGCGCGCATCAAGGAACGTCCGGCGGACCAGCGCCCTAGCTGGGAGCGCGGCCGTCGCCATGGTCGTAGTGGTGCAGGAAGATCTCCTCCAGCGACGGCTCGCGGCTGGTCAACGTCGCGACGGGCTGCCCGGCCAGCGCGGCGATCAGCGGACCCACGGCGCCCGACACTTCGAACCGCAGGCTGGACGGGCCGGCTGATGCGAAGTTCACACCCGGGAGCGGCCCCAGCCTCGGCGCAGGGCCGTCGAACGTAACTTCGACAATCTGGGAACTGAGGTGCCGTAGCTCGTCCAGGGTCCCCTGATCGACGAGCTTGCCAGCCCGAAGGATCCCGACGCGGTCGCAAACAGCCTCGACTTCGCTGAGGATATGCGAGGAGAGAAACACCGTCTGCCCACGCTTCTTAGCCTCGATGACGCAGTCGCGGAACGTCACCTCCATCAGCGGATCCAACCCCGCGGTCGGCTCATCGAGGAGCAGCAGATCTGCGCGTGTCGCAAGCGCAGCGACCAATTGCACCTTCTGCCGGTTGCCCTTCGACAGCGCGCGGATCCGCTTCCGGGTGTCGAGTTGAAAGCGCTGGACCAGTTCATCGCGGTAGGGGACATCCGTGCCGCCATGGACTCGGGCCAGGAACTCAAACGTCTCGGCGCTCGTCAGCGATGGCCACAGGAATGGCTCGCCGGCAACGTACGCCACACGACGATGCGCATCGACCGAGTCGCGCCAAGCGTCGATCCCGAACAGCTCAGCCCGCCCAGCGCTCGGACGGTGGAGTCCGAGCAGCAGCCGGATCGTGGTCGTCTTGCCAGCGCCGTTCGGGCCCAGATAGCCGTACACCTCGCCCTCGCGCACCTCCAGGTCGAGTGCATCGAGCGCCAACGTCGCGCCGTAGCGCTTCGACAACTGCGCCGTCCGGACCGCCGTCATGCGCCTCACCGTAGCGTCGACCTGGATGCCTCTAATCGGTAGTTATCTGTAGCCCTATCACGGAGCGATACGAGGCTTGGCGCGGCGGTCATCGGACTCCTCGTCCCAGGCGTTGCGGAAGCCCAGATGCGCGTTCACCGGCCAGGTGAGGTGCTCGGTCTGGACGAATCGCAGAAGGGCGCCGGCGCGGTCGGCGCTCCTCTGCTCGACCAGCAAAGGAGCCACCCGCGAGACGACGCGCTGACTGCTGCCAAAGGCGTCACGCACCGGCCGCCGCGGTCGACCCCCGCCCTACGGGAGGATGCGCCGGTGCCTGCTCGATCCCCGCAAGGAGTGAAGGGCGCGCTCGCCAGAGCGATCGTGAGCCCGCCAGCATCGGCGTGACTGCAAAGCCACGCGAGCAGCGGTCCTGCGCCGTCAACCCGTCGTAGCCGAGGTTGTGATGGCGGCACACCGCGGCGCCAGCCCACCCGGCTTCCAGCCGTGATCTCGTGTCCGCTGAGGAAAGGATCGCTAATGCTAATCGGACAGTTTCTCGGCTCCCGCGAAGACGCGCTTTCCGCGCAAGGCAGGGCTCTGACCTGAGCGCCCCCGAAGTAGCGCCTTAGCCGCAAAGCGCGTCTCCGGCGTTGCCCTGGCGAAGAGAAGGGATTGCGTCCTTGCCCCGGTCGGCCAGGTAGTCGTGTCCGCCTTGGCTCTCGGCCCTCGCCGGGTCCTTCTCGCGGCAATCGCGATCTGGCGAGGGAAGCATCACACTTCTAGCCGCTCGCGGCTCTAGCGCACCGTGGAAAGCGGAGTCGAAGGACTGATCGTCACGTGCGGGGTGCATCCGCGGATGGGCTAGCCGCGGCCTTTATGATGCGCAGGTGGCCGGCCAGAGGGGCGAACGGGCGGATCCGGAGCGAGCGGCCGCTGTGCGCCTGGCGGAAGCACTGCCCCGGCCGGTGGCGTTTGTGCTCGGAGGTGGTGCGAGCTTCGGCGCGGTGCAGGTCGGCATGTTGCAGGCACTGGGGGAGTTCGGGGTTGCGCCGGACCTGGTCGTGGGGACATCGGTGGGATCGATCAACGGGGCTGTGCTAGCCGAGGATCCGCGCGGGGCGGCCAGCCGGCTCAGTCACCTGTGGATGCAGCTCACCGGTGACATGGTCTTTCCTGGCCGCGCTGTTGAGCGGGTGCGCACGTGGCATCAACACCACACATACCTGGTCTCGTCCGACAGCCTGCGCGAGGTCGTGGCGAAGACCATCTCGACGGAGCGGATCGAGGACCTCGCGCTGCCTTTCGCGGCGACCGCGACGGACCTCTTGGCCGCCGAGGTTGTGCACCTCGAGTCTGGTCCGCTCGTGCCGGCCGTCCTTGCCAGCGCGGCGGTCCCCGGGGTGTATCCGCCGGTCCGCATCGACGGCCGCGACCTTATCGATGGCGGCGTCGTCAGCAACGTCCCGGTGGACCACGTGCTACAGATGGGCGCCCGGAGCGTGGTCGTGCTCGACTGCGGCGTGCTCGGGCTGCATGTCGAGGTGCCCCGCACGCTGCCGGACATGATCGCTCACGCCATCGGGATCATGCTGCGCCAGCAGGCAGCACGGGACGTACCGGAAGTCGCGCGTCAGGTGCCGGTTCTCTACCCGCCCGGCCCGTTCCCGCTGACGAGCTCGCCGCTCGATTTCACCGCCTCAGCGAAGCTCATGCAAGAAGCGTACGAACGCACCCGGCGGTTCCTGCCCGCGGTCCAACCATCCGGCCCCGGCCTATACGGGACGCCCCCGCTCATGAGCCGGACCGCCCCGACCTGACCACGACACCGGCGTTTCATCGTCTCGAGTCGAGGAACGGTCCGGTCCGCCGGACGGAGTTCGGGCGATAACGGGTGCGAGGACCACCGCGTCGTAGTGACCTGCAGGCCGGCCATGCGCAGCAGGAAGCCCGTCGGCGTTCGCTCCGCCGGTCAGACCCGAGTGGAGATCGACACAGTTGGCGCGGCTGTCGATACGGCCCAGGCTCAGGTCGGGCGTTGCTCGTTCTGCTTGTTGGCGCCCAGCGCTTCGTTACGGTCGAGGAACACCCGCATTCGCACGATCTGGTCCTGGTCGACCTCAACGAGGGCAGCGAACGCCTGCGGTTCGGTGGGCGCTCCGGATCCGCCGCGCAGCTCGAAGACAGCCAGCACCTGGTCGCCGACGGTGTGGGCGTCGGTTACTTCGACCGAGCTGGCGCCGAGCTCGGCGGCGACCTGGTCCAGACGCGCGAGAACGCGGTCGCGTCCGCGCCAGGTGCTCGCGCCGGGCTGTTCGGGTGGGTCGGTCAGTTGCGCCCACCGCGACACCCAGGCCGCGGCGCCCGCCGCCCCATGCTCGTTCCAATCCTCGAATGCGCGCGTCACCAGCCACGCGTCGGGGTCGGCGGTGGCAAGTTCCGGGAGCTCGTGCTCCTCGTGCCGAAGTCTGGGCAGCAGCCCCCGGTGGGGGTCATGCTCGCGCTCGAAGCGCAACGTACGGATCCCTTCCTCCACCGCGGCTCTTACCTCGTCGCGGACCGTCCGCGCTGCGGCATCGTCGTTCCCGGCGCCGCCGTAGCTGCTGGTGTCGACCGGATCGCCGAACCAGAAGTACAGCCGCTCGGGCCTGGGCAACAGCGTCGGGCCGACGCCGCGCACCATGGGCGGTAGCTGAAGCCCGACAAGACGCCGCATCAGCGCGGAGACCTGCGCCGCGCCCGGCGTCCTGCTATCGACCAGCACTTGGTACATCTCCTCGGCCCCGACGGCGGCGAACGGGACGATCGGGTATGCGAACTCGATCGCGAGCCGGGCGAACCCCAGCCGCTCCTTCCACAGCAGGCGGTACTCCTGCCCGCGTGCTTTGAATACCTCGTCGGCCCCGCCCGGGAACACCAGGGTGCTCTGCCCCGCGCGCATCAGCGCGCGCACGTTCTCGCGCGTGCCGCGCACCATCCCTCCCATCGTCAGCAGGTCGCGCCACACCGGGATTGCGTAGTGGGCGTGGTCGCCGAGCCCGCGGACGATGATCCGCCGGCGCGTCCACAGCTCGCTCATCATCAACGGCAGATCGAGGAAGCCGTAACGGGTGTGGTTGCCCACGAACAGAACCGGCCGGTGCGGGACCCGCTCGATCCCCAACACCTTCGGTTGGGTGACCCGTCTTACCGGCGCCAGGATCGACGTCATCCGGTCCATCTGGCGCCGGTCGGGCGCCTGGGGCAGAGATACGGCCTGCTGCTTGCGCACCTCGGTCGTGCCCGAGCCGGCCCCGGCCCGGTCGAGACCGGGGCG
>DASPPG010000281.1:0-14749 GCA_035625625.1 Solirubrobacteraceae bacterium | reverse complement strand
CGAAGGGATCTCGCTATTCGCAAGGGGCGGGGCCCACCCTGGCGAGTACGTGCGCACCTGGGTTCGCGAGGAGCTCGAGAAGCTTGGTGTGCGCACCTTCGGCGACTTGCGGCTTGACGACGCCGGCGCCGATGCGACCCTCCCCCCGTACAAGCTCGTCGTAATGGCCACCGACGTCACCCATGGCCGTCTGTTGCGACTGCCGTGGGACTACGAACAGTTTGGTCTGAACCCGGATGAGCAGCTCGTCGCGGATGCTGTGCGCGCCTCGATGTCAATCCCGCTCTATTTCACGCCGGAGAAGCTGCGGCACGGGCAGACAGGCAGGGAGTCGACCCTCGTCGACGGTGGCGTGCTGTCGAACTTCCCGGTTGAGATCTTCGATCGCACGGATGGTCGAGATCCGCGCTGGCCGACCTTCGGAGTGAAGATTATTCCGGCACTCCCGGGTGCGGACGCGAAGCTGTTCCCAGCGCTCGCGCTGCCGGCGCTGCCGCCGGTGCATGAGGTCGAACAGGTCGTCGCGACGGCGATCGTGGGCCACGACCAGAGCTATATTGACCGACCCTGCGTCCGTAGGCGCATGATCGACGTGAACACCAGCGCGATCGGGATCGTCGAGTTCGATGCGGACAAGAAGATGCGCGACGGTGTCGTCAGGAAGGGAAGAGACGCCGCGCAGCAGTTTCTCGCGACTTGGAATTGGGACGAATACCGAAAGAAATGCCCGCAAACAAGTGCGTGAGCGTCAGTGGCCAACGGGGCCGAGCCTGTTCCAGTTCACGCTATCGAGCCGTAGTTCAGGCGGACTTCTCGCAGCTTTCGAGCGCTCTCGCGCTGGCCTCGCCTGGCGAGCTCGTGGCGGGCGGCTCGAGGCCCTCGAGCCCGCTGCGAGGCGGCGCAGCGGCCGCGGGAGCCTCGTGTTCCACATCACAAGCGCAGCGTCGACCTCGAGCTCGGCGACAGAGAGTGCGCGGCGCACCCCTCGCGAGTCCCGCCGTCGTGCCGGCGGGCCGCGGCCGGTCGCCTCGAGGCCCCCCAGCGCCCTACACCAGAACCACCAGTGGCGTCACGGTGACGATCACGACCCGGCGTATGATCGACGTCAGGATGTGCTCATCGAGCGACGGCGTCAGCACCTCGCCGTTGGCGATCCGGGGTCACCGGTTCACGCGTAAGCGCCCTGCGATGACCGCTGTGCCTGCCATCACCCGAGTTGACGGAGGAGCGGCGGGAATGACGGTGACGGGCAGGAATCAGATCAACTGACGCCACTGGTTAGGGGACTACATGGCGTGCATCTATCAGGGCGAGCGGGTCCCGCTGACGCTGTTGCTCGTCACCGGTTCACCAGCACAGCCCGGTGAACCGGCTTCAGACCGCCGCGGACGTCGGGCAGCGCGCGCCCGACGATGACTGACATCGCGTAGTCGAGATACGCCGAGCGCATCTCCTCCTCGAGCCCGCGCGGCTCGATGTTGCCGCCGCCGATGGCGTCGATTGTCGCCATCGTCTGCTCCTTCACCGGTTCACGGCAACGTACTCGGTCTTCAGGCACTTGTCCGGTTTTGCCGGCGCCCCTCTCCTCTCGCTGTCACAGGTTCACGGGATACCAGAGAGAGGGGGGGCGTTTCAGGCGGCTGGGCGCCGAAACCCCGGACATCGGAGTCGGGAGGCGGCGGCCGAGTCGCGGTCGAGGCCAGCCTTCCGCAGCGCTCCGATACGGTCGATCGCCGCGGTCAGCAGCTCAGGGGCGCTGCATTCGCTTGCGGTGGGTCTCATCGATGTGCTTCGGCGGGCTCCCGCCGATGACCGTGGGCAGGGGTGCAGAGGGTTGGGGCGTGCCGCTGGCGGTGGCCGCACTCACAACAGCCGATAGGACGGTCACCACGGCGCCTCACGCGGACCGGGCTATTGTTCCGACCGCCGTTCAAATGGGCGATCGGGCTGCGTGTTGGCATAGATGGCTCGACATACTCTGGGCAGTGGCCGAGCAATCCGACATCGATCGCTTCTCAGTAATCCGCTCAGCTCTGGAGGAGTACCTGTCTGGGGATCGAGCGCGTGGCGGCCCGGGGAGTGGATGGAAAGCCAGTCTTCGCTCTCGGGGCGCTGCATCTAGCCGCTTCGCTCATCGATGTGCTGGCCCGTTTGACGATGAACCCGAGCGACACCGATGAGGAGCGTTACGAGCGGTTCGTTCGTGCCTATTTCCCGCCTGAGTATTCGGGCGATGATTTGCCACGTCGTCTGTGCCGAGAACTTCGCATCCTGGTCTGCATAACCTGTCGGTCGGGAAGTCGCTCGCGCTAACGGACGGCCAGATGGACAAGACTGCGCACCTGTGCATCGACGTGCAGTGACGGACGATCATCCGGCTTGAAGAGTTCTTGGGGACCTCCGTCGCGTGGTGATGGAACGGGTTGACCGTGTGCAGACCGACCCGCGACTCTGCAAGTTCGTGGTGCAGCGCGAGGCTAAGAATCGGGTTCTTGACGTAATCGCGATCGGAGTCGCCGACGAGCCAGCGCCGGTGACAATGACCGCGATGCCGACCACGAGCGTCATGAGTTTTCAAGCGAGTGCTGCCGTTCAGCCCTCGCCTGCGTCTCGGGGCTAGGTGTGCCTTGGCCGAGGTCCTCTGGCAAGCAGCGCTTCACCTGCAACTCGGCTGTGCCAGCTGGGTCGTGCCGCAAGGACGAGTGCAGGCGTGACCGTCCGCCGAGTCAGATGCGGACTTGAGGCCCCGGCGAGGGGGGACGAATTGCCTGGTCGATCGAGATGCAACAGCCGACCCCTGAAACCGGTGTCTGCAAGCTCGCGGGTCGCGCGATCTTCGAGTGACTCGTCGTGCTGCTCGCTTGCGGTGCGTCTCGTTGAGGTACTTTCGGGGCCCGGGCCGGCATGCCGGCAGGCCAGGGCTCACCACACCCGCACGCGCAGCGCTGGGGTTCCGCGTCGGGTGTGTGTTCTGCCGTTCGAGGTATCTGGCGAGTGGCGCTTCGCGGTCTCGGGCGCCGGATGACGACGGGGCGAAGCTGTGCGCGCGCTTGTTTGACGGTGGGTCGGTTCGCGCGCTTGGTGGCGCCAGCGCCCGGATCGTTGCGGCGCTTCTCCCTTTAGACCAATCCAGCACTGGCCCTCGTCGGGGCGGCGAGTGCTGCGCTCGTGGAACCGTATCTGTTTTCGATCGCAGCTTTGACGGCGTCTCGCGCTTGGCGACCATGCCCGCGCCGTTGCTGGTGCAGCGCCCGACGTGTCAGCGAGTCGGAGTCGTGAACGGTCCCATCAACGATGCGAGCTGGCGTGCTGCTCGAGCTCGAGGAGGAGTTGTCCGAACTTCGGGTCGTGCTCGATCACGCGATCAGTGAGGGGGTTCACGATCCCTCTGAGCACGGAAAGGGGGATCCAGCGGCCGGGCACGATGATGCGTGCGGATCGCCGTTCGATTCCTCGAACCGTCGCCGTGGCGACACGCTCAGGGGTGATCGGTGCGCGCAGCGGCGCTGGCCACCCGCGCGTGAACAGTTTGGTCGCGACGGCATTGCCGCCAAAGACGGGTCTAATGAGCGGTGTCGTCGTAAAGCCGGGATAGAGCACGCCGGCGGTAGCGCCGTGTGGCGCGAGCTCCGCTCGCAGCGCACGGCCGAGCTGCTCGACCCCTGCCTTGGAGATCGCGTACGCCGCGTTGATGGCACCGTTGCAGAACGCGTAGATCGAGGCGGTGAGAACGACATGACCACGCCGGGCGATGATCTGCGGTAGCGCGGCGCGTACGGTGCGCCACACGCCAAGCAGGTCAATCTCGATCACCCTCTCGAACTCCGGCTCCTCGACGGCAGCGATCGTCGTCGGCGGGTCGAGGAGGATGCCGGCGTTGGCGATCACCACGTCCAGACCCCCGAACCGCTCGGCGGCGGCCGTGACAACCGCGTCGAGCCTCTGGCGGTCGGTGACATCGACCGCCATCGCCAATGTGCGGTCGGCGCCGAGCTCGAGGGCGAGCGCGTCGAGCACGTTCTGGCGCCGGCCGGTCAATACGACGTTGGCGCCACGGGCGTGGAGCGCCCTAGCGGTGGCCATACCGATGCCGCTCGTGGCGCCGGTGATCAGCACAACCTTGTTGACCGTGGAGTAGATCATCGGCTTGACCAGCTCGCCGGCTGTTGGGCCGGTGCCGCGACCGGCACGACGAAGCTGGCGTCAATGCCTGCCGGCACAAGGCAGGCGCCGCGCCGCGCGAGCGATCGTGCGCTCACCGCCCGGACCTCCGAGCGCGAGATGCCCGTGAAGAAATGTGATCCTCTCAGCTTGGCCTTCTCTCTGTCCGGATGCTCATCTTGTCCGTCGCGTGCTGATCGATGGCTACGAACTACCAGAAGTCTGCGCGGTGATACGGGGCCCCTTGACATCCGGCGCGTCACCCATTCAGAGACGTAGGGAACTACGGAGTGTAGGGTGGTTCTCCCCGCGCGGACCACACAACCCTCACCGTCGCTGGCGCCGTCGGGCGGCCGCCGCGACCACCGGACGTGGCAAGGTGCCGGCCGTATGCGGCGATGACGTCGGCGTCGAGATCGCCGATGGGCCGGCGACAACCGCGCCGCCGACCACCGCGGCGCTATCAGTGAATCTCCGGAGGGCGGTCGGTGCGGCCGGCGGCTCCTCGGTCGCCTCAGTGATCGCCAGGCTTCGGCCTGCGAGAACACCGATGCAATAGTGCGAGTCGGAACGGCGCGGCACTCGCAGTTGGCCGGAGCGCGTCGCCGGGGAGGCTCGCTGCGGCGGTGGCGGTAGGCAGCACAGCGGCGCTGGGTCGGAGCGGTCCGCATTCGTTCGTTGCGCGTCAGAATCGATCGGACGCCCGGTCGACCGACCATATGGCCCGACGCCGTGTCGCTGCCCGGCTGGTGTCGCGGGCCAGCGTCGTGTTGTGAGCCCACGATGTGCCCGCCGGTGATGGGGACGGGAATCTGTCCGTCTGTTCGGCTTGAATTTCGGTTGGCGGGTGCGATTGGACTGATGGAGGAGTGCCGTGGCAAGAACACAGATGCAGCTTCTTGTCAATCCGCTGGCCGACGCCGCCGGGTTGAGGAGACGCGACGCCCGGCGGGCGCTCGTGGCCCTTGACGGGGTCGTGCGCGATGAACTCGGCAACGTTCAGAAGGTGCGGATTGGCGGCGTGGTCCCGGTGACGGTCAGGGCCGGGCCGGCCCGCAAGGCGCGCACGGGTCGCGATCCCACGACCGGTGAGCAGGGCACGATCGTCGCCCAGCCGGCCAGCGTCGACGTGCGCGGTGTTACCGCTGACGCGGGCGGCAGGTGCGCTGTCCGCGGTACAGACGGCCCGCCGCCGGCTCGCCACCTAGACCCAACCGATTGACCTCGACAAGGGAGAATCATCATGACCGCCAATCCCGCAAAGCCCGCCAAGAAGCCGGCGAACTCACGCAAACCTAAGACGAAGTCCAGCGCGCCCGGTCACGAGGAGATCGCCGAGCGCGCGTACTTCATCTATCTCGAGCGGGGCAGCTCCGACGAGCTCGCCAACTGGCTGCGTGCCGAGCGCGAACTCAAAGTCGCCTAATTCCATTCTTTATCTGCGGAGAGGGTGTGTCGTGTCGAGGTCGCCTTGAGCCGGGCGCGGGACGGCCGCAGTCTCGTCCGTCGCAGCTTCTCGTCTGGGTTGCTCGTGACGGTCGCGTTTCGCCAGCTCGCGGAGTGGTGTCACGCTCGACTTGGGGGGCATGTTGTGCGGGAAACGAACCGCAGTGCCGTCGATGACTAGGATTTAGAAGCTATGGCGAGATTTGAAGAGATCGTCCGCCGCGTCGAACACCGCCTGGAGGAGCTGCTCGAAGAATCGGCCCGGCTTGGTGCCGCGCTCGAAGCGCTCCGCGGCGACCATGCTCCGGGCAGCCGCGGTGTGCGCGCGGACCGCACAACCGAGGCCGCAGTCAACACCGTCAGCCGCGATCGTCTGGTCAAGCCAGGACGCACGTCTGCGGTCTCACTCGTGGAACCCGAGTCTGTGGGTGGCGATGATGTCATCGGGGATTCTGCGGTGGAACGCGCCGTGCGCCAGCTGCGCCAAGAGCTTGCCGCGGGCCTGCGGAACGGGTAGGACCGGCGGCGATGTTTTGCGGGAGTCACGCTCGGGGTGTCGGACCGCTCCGTGTGTGCGCAGGTAAGGCCTCCGTGGTTGAGGGATTCGTCGATGCGCCTCTGGGGCCGTGAGGGGGCCGGAGCGATCTGGCCGGTACGAGCTGGCGCCCTCAGGCCAGCCCGTCCGGCACGCCGGGACTGTAATCGCGCCGAGCGACCGGGAGCTGCTGCATGAGTTGTGGTTGATCAGCCACTTTGGATGGATAGGGGACGCAAGCATCTCTCGCGCCGTGATCATCTCCGGCGCCCAGGACATCCCCTTCGGCGGCCTGGGAGAGCGTCTGCGGCAACTGCTGGACCGCGGGTGGGTCGAGCAGCGCCACGCCGGTGGCGGAACAGACCCGCGCGAGTGGCGTCTGACCGACAGCGGTCGAGACGTGTTGGCGTATCGAGGTTGAACTGCCGTCCAGCTGCGCGCATCGATGCCTACCCAGTGAAGCGGTCGGACACGCTCAAACGCGGCGTATCCGGAGAACAGTGAAGCGCGTGGCCAGCGCGCGCGTCAGCGGGCATCTGTTCGCTGATCAGATGGATATGGCATGACCGCGCGGCGACTTCGCACCGCCGGGCTGTTCGTTCAGAGAGCGGTCCTGGTGGACACTGTGTGGGACCATCGAATGCCGACGCTGTGGTTGTGTCCGACGTGCGCGAGCGCTGGCGGTCTGGGTGGCTGGAGGCGACGGTCTACGACTCGGTGGTGGAGCGCGAGCGCCTCGCCGGCGTGTTCGGGCGGCTTATGTGGGGCATTGACACATCCGCGTTCTATCGAGAGATCGCGCGGCTCGCGGAGGAGCCGGACGGGACGGTGATCCTGGACGTGCCGTGCGGGGGAGGGGTCGCTTCCGTGGCTTGGGGCCGGGACAGCGCGTGCGCTACGTGGCTGCCGATCTCTCGCCGGTGATGCTGCGGCGCGCCCGCGCCGAGGCTAAGCGCCGCGACCTTGATCAGATCGAGTTCATCGAGGACGACGTCGAGGCACTGCCGTTCGAAGACGGCTCGTTTGATCTGTGCGTCAGCTACACCGGGCTGCACTGCTTCCCTAACCCGGCGGCGGCGGTGTCAGAGATCGCGCGCGTCCTGCGCCCGGGCGGCGTGGTGCGGGGCTCGATGGTTGTCAGGCGGGCGGGGCTGCGCCAGGACGCGTTCGTGCGCCTGTATCAGGTCGCGGGCGTGTTCGGTCCGAGCGGGACTTGCGACGAGTTGGAATCTGGCTCGCTGACGCGGGCATGCGCGCGGCGAGCACGCGGAGCGACGGTGCGCTGGTCTACTTCTCCGCCCGGCGCAATCCCGAGCGTGCGTAGCGCAACCGCCGGCCACGTGATCGTCGACGACCAGCAACACGCAGACGTGGGGTTCCGACGGCGTCGCCGAGAGCGGCGGGTCGGTGCAGCTTCTCCGCGACGAAGCCGTACGTGCTCGAGCGCGTTGACTCAGCCTCCCTCGGCAGGGGAGACTGCTTAGCTGGCCCGGGTGCGCTTGGTCCCCGTGCGGGGCTGTCGCTGAGGACTCGCCCTTGCGGTTGTGCGAGACCGTGTGGCCGGCTTGCTCGCGACTCGCTTCTGCGCGTGCTCAAAGTCGCGCTGCAGCGCCTTCGCGAGCTTGCCGGTATCACGCCGGGCGCTCGAGACGACGTGCGCAGGTCGTTCCGCAGGTCTCGGGCGGCCTTGGCCGACATCGCGTCCGGTGTCTTTGCGTAACTCCGCCAGCGCGTCCTGGGCGGCGTCCAGCGACGTCGTCAGCCGCTTGAGCGCGGCGGGTTCCTTAAACGCCGCGCTCGTTCGAGCGGCACCAGATCTCGTGGGCTGCTTCGCGGGTGGCATCCGAACCTCCGTCGACACTACCCAGGTCACAGCGCGTGTTCAAGATGGCGCACCAGGCGACCATCGATTCGGCTTGCTGCTGATCACCAGAAGTGTCAAGACGTCGCCTCGCGGCGTGATTGGTGCTAGCGGGATGCGGGTCGGTTCCCCGACGCGGCGGCCGGGCGGTACGTCGCACACCCGCGAGCAGCCGCCGAACACGGCGGCGAGGCTCGCAGGTGACTCAGGATAGTGCGGTCGGCCGCGGCGACGTTTGAACTCGCGCTGCTGCTCGGAGAGCCGTGCTCGTCGATGCGGGTCTTCCGTAGTTTTCGGTCGCCAGCCGGGAGGACTACGGATGCCGACGGTCTGCGCGGCGGGGAAGATGTGCTCAGACGGAAGGTCGTCAAGAAGAGTTCT
Organism: Solirubrobacteraceae bacterium; assembly: GCA_035625625.1. Taxonomy (GTDB): domain Bacteria; phylum Actinomycetota; class Thermoleophilia; order Solirubrobacterales; family Solirubrobacteraceae; genus Palsa-465. The sequence continues at coordinate 6,365 of DASPPG010000281.1, read as the reverse complement.
TTCGCGAAGATGTTTGCGAAGGGCTTGGTGATGACGGCCTTTCGCCGTGTCGGGGCCCAGTGTCGCGCTCGAGCTCTTCTTGTGCGACGTGATCGCGGGGACGGTTGCCAGTTGGCCAATGTCGTGGCGGGCCTAGTGCGAGACAATGCTCGCAATGTCGCAGCGATCGCGTGCTCGCGATCAGGATCATCGGCGGCGGTTCGTTGCTGGTCCGGATGTGCTCGCTGCGCTCGATTTGAAGGTCGGGCAACTGTCCGATCCGGATGTGTGGTCGTTCGTCATCCGTCACGAGAGTCCCGGGTTTGTGCAGGCGCTGAACGAGGGCCGGCGCGAGATCGAGGGCGGCGATGGGCCGATGAACCCTCATTTGCATCTCATCATGCTGAGATCGTCGCAACCCAAGTCTGGGATGACTCGCCGCCGGAGGTGTGGGACACCGCTCGAGGCAGGCTACGAGCGACACGAAGATCTTGCACATGCTCGGTCGTCTCGTCAGCGATCACGTCTGGGAAGCGCTCCACGACAACCGTCCCTACGATCGCGAGGTCACGTCGCCGCGCTGCAGGCGCCACCCGGCGCGTGGGAGCGCGAGCGCACCGCCAGGACGACGACAAGGCGCCATCAGGAGGCCCGCGGGCAGGCTCGTCAGGCGGCGAGAGCGGCAAGGAACGCAACCGGCGGCCGAGCTAACCTCACACGCCTCGGCCCGCTTTGGCCAGTCGGCGAGCGTGGCCTGCGATCGGCGGCGGTTGGTGGCGAGCTGATCGTTGTGGCGGCCGCACCCGCGCCAGGCGATCAATACCAGCACGTGCCCCAGACTCGTGGGCGCGCGTGGGGATGCTGGATTATCGATCCAGCTTCAGCTCGATCGCCCGGATCTCCGCTTCGCTCGGAAGCCGGGCGAGGATCGATCGCACGATCTCCTGGATGTCGCTCTCCTCGTGACCGAGATCGTCGTAATAGGTCTTCAACACCGTGTAGAGGATCTTCAGCTGAGGGCGAGTAAGGGTGAGCGAGAACTGTTCGACGGGCGTGACCGATTCTCCGGGCATCACACAACCCCCTCCAGCTGACGCGCAGCTGCCTTGGTCGCCGATAATGAAGCGCGGCGCAACAGCGGGCACCCCACGCGGGTGGGTCGCTCCGAGTCGACCCGGCGGGCCACCACAACGCGAAACGGTCGTCGCATAACGCGAGTTCGCGGCGACACCGATCTGCGGTCAAGCGCCTGAGTCTTCATGAGGACCTCGTCCCGTCCACTGCGCTGTACAACACGACATATCAGACGCAACCCTCCCGCAGAACTGAACAGGCTACGGATTCCTCCGAGGCACCCTACGTATCCGCCCCGCGGCAAGCTACCGATCCGTCCGAGCGGCAGCGATCGGCCGCAATAGCCCCACCCAACGCCGGTCCTCGACGAACGTGCCGGTCAGGTTTCCCTTGCCGACGGTCCTCACAGCCCTCGCAAGTGGCACGACGAGCCGGACTCCGGCCGGACCGGCCGATCGAGAGCTGCGTTTGTCCGATCGAGAGGGCGCAAAGCCGGCGCCGCTCGCGTCCCTCCTCGTGCCATCGAGCCGGCGCGACGAGGAAACCGCCGACGTCGGTGTCGTCGCTGCCTTGCTCTCCAAGCGCGCGCACCGGTCGACGACATCCCTACCGCACGTCCGGGCGAAGGCGATCGTCCGGCCCGGCGCCTCGCAGTCGAAAGCCACCCGCGCTTGGTCGCCGAAGCGGTCGCGCGACGGGAGCGGCCGCGATCGCGAAAGCGCTCGTGCCCAGGAAACGGGGCAACAGCAGGTGCTTGGATTCCGGTCGCGCTGCCGACACCGCGTCTAGAAATGGGAATGCGAGCCCTTGCCAGCTCGTCGTCGCTGCCATCGGCAGCGGTCTTCTTGCTGGCTGACGCGGGCGCGCAGGCGTACCCTTGGGCCGTGAGCAGGCGTGAGCATTTCAGCTTCGTTCGTCGGAGGATCACGTGGCGCGCTATGTAGAGCTTCGCCGGCATACGGATAGCGACGGGGACCTGCTCACCGAGGAGGGAGTCAGGGCGGCGCTTGAGATCGGGCAGCGGCTGAGGGGGCCCTACGTTCTGCTTGTCTCGAGCGGGGCGCAGCGTGCGACGCAGACGTTGGCGTGCTTTGCCTGTGTGCTGTCCGATTCGGTTGGCGGCGGGGTGATCGTGGAACCCCGGTTGCGCTCCGACGTCGAGGATCGCTGGCGCGCCGCGTACCGGACGGCGGGCAGCGGCGAGCTTTCCGCTTTGCGGGAGGCAGATCCCGATCTTGTGCGGGAGGACTCGCAGCGCCTTGCTGCTGGGCTGCGTCGCGTCGTCGATCGTGTTCCTGACGGCGGGCGTGCGCTCGCTGTGGGTCACAGTCCTACGAACGAGGCCGCCGTGCTCGGCCTCACCGGCGAGATCGTGGCGCCCATGTCCAAGGGCGCGGGGGTGCTGGTCGTGCTCGACGGCGACGGGGCCCGTGTCGAGCCGCTCCCCTGAGCCGGCGCCCAGCGCGCGACGTGATCGCTCAGGCCGTCGCCAAGGCCTGGTTGCGGCTGCGCGCATCGAGGCGGCGCAGCCCGAGGCGATCGGCAATCGCGAACGCGCTCGCCAGCTCGTCGGGGTTGGGCCGGCGGTTGATCTCGGCAAAGCGCTCCGCGCGGCCGGCTGGCCGGTACTGCCCCATCAGGTTCAGGTACGTCTCCGGTCCTAGACGCTCGGCGATGAACCGCAGCACGGCTCCGGTCTCCGCGAGCGCGCCTGGCATCACCAGGTGACGGACGATCAGCCCCCGCCGCGCCAGGCCCTGCTGGTCGAGGACCAGATCGCCGACCTGCCGGCGCATCTCCAGGACGTTGCGTGAGGCGACCTCGAAGTACTCGCGCTTGCCGACGTAGCGGCGTGACAGCTCGCTCGAGACCAGCTTCAGGTCCGGCATGTAGATGTCCACCACGCCATCCATCAGCGCCAGGCTGTCGCTGCTGTCATACGCGCTCGTGTTGTAGACGATCGGGAGGCGCAGCCCGCGCTCCACCGCCCGCGGCAGCGCCTCCAGGATCTGCGGCACGACGTGCTCGGGCGTCACCCAGTTGACGTTATGACAGCCGATCTCCTGGAGCTCCAGCATCATCGCCGCGAGCCGGTCCGGAACGACCTCCTGCCCCTGCACCTGCCAGGAGACCTCGAAGTTCTGGCAGAACACGCACCGCAGGTTGCAGCCGCCGAAGAAGATCGTTCCGGACCCACGCCACCCACGCAGGCAGTTCTCCTCCCCAAAATGCGGGAAATGGGACGCGACAATCGCCCGGCGGCCGGTTTTGCACAACCCGCGCTCATCCGCCAGGCGGTCGACCGAGCACTCGCGCGGACACACGCGGCACGGACGGCCGAGCAGTCCCATCGCCTCGCTTGCACGCCGGTCCAGCTCACCGCAACGGTGAAGCTCGACATACGGAGGCTCATAGGCACTCATCCGGCGACCCGCGACTCTAGCGCTTCCGGAAGAGGCCTCGAGATCGTCCCGCTGACCGACACGGGTTCGAGCGACAGTCGAAACGTTTCACTGGCCCGCGAGCATCACCGGCAGGCGGCGAGATCCCCAGCGGCCGGGCGGCCCCGCGAACACGCCCGGCATCTGCGCGCCGCACGCCAGGCAGCGACCCTCGTCGTCCAGCGCGTAGCGGCCGAGCGTGTACCAGTCACGCTCGATCACGAGCGCGCCGCACTCCGCGCAGCAGGTGCTGCCGCCTTCACGGTCGTGGACGTTGCCCGTATAGGCGAATCGAACACCGTTTCGCCGCGCGATCGCCCGAGCGCGCGTGAGCGTCAGCGGCGGCGTCGGCGGGCGATCGAGCATCTTGTAGTCCGGATGAAACGCGGTGAAATGCATCGGCACGTCGGGCCCGAGCTCCGTCACCACCCAGCTGGTCATTCGATCGAGCTCCTCGTCGGAGTCGTTCAGTCCGGGAATAAGCAAGTTGGTGATCTCGAACCAGACATCCGTCTCGTGACGCAGGTAGATCAGCGTGTCGAGCACCGACTGCAGATGGCCAGCGCAGGTCCGTGCGTAGAACCGCTCGGTGAATCCCTTCAGATCGATGTTGGCGGCATCCATGTGGGCAAAGAACTCGGCGCGCGGGCTCGGGCAGATGTAGCCGGCCGTGACCGCCACCGCCCTGATCCCACGAGCATGGCAAGCGTCGGCCACGTCCATCGCGTACTCCATGAAGATCACCGGGTCGTTGTAGGTGAACGCCACACTCCCGCAACCGAGCCGCTCCGCGGCCCGGGCGATCGCCTCCGGCGTCGCCGCGTCAGCCAGCGTGTCGAACTCGCGAGACTTCGAGATGTCCCAGTTCTGGCAAAACCGGCAGCACAGATTGCAGCCCGCCGTGCCGAACGACAGCACGGACGTCCCGGGCAGGAAGTGGTTGAGTGGCTTCTTCTCGACCGGGTCGACACAGAACCCGCTCGATCGACCGTACGTCGTCAGGACGATCCCCTCATCCTCCCTCGCCCGCACGAAACACATACCGCGCTGCCCATCGCGCAGCTTGCAGGCGCGCGGGCACACATCACACTGCACGCGCCCATCCTCCACCCGATGCCAGTGCCTGGTCGGTACCACGCTCATACCCGGTGTCGAGACTAGCGCGCCCTCAGCCAGGCGCGCCAACCACCCAAGCTCGCTGCTTCCCCGGCGGACGCGCGACGCGTATGCGTGGGCGCGCAACCCCGATCCCGCCCCCCTTAACGGCCCGTGGCCTGCGCCTGTCGCAAATCGCCAATCCGTGCGCCTCTGGACCGTGCCCGACTGATGGCGTAATTGGATCCCGCCACCACGAGGTCGCCGGCGGTCGCGCTCCGCGACTGACCAACGCGGCCGTGACCGTGCTCCACACGGCGTCCACCGTACGCTGGGTGTCGGCTGGCGGCACCGGCGTCAAGGCCGGCCGCTGGCGGGCAGCAGAAGCGCGCGAGGGGCATCCTCAGGCCGCGTTCAACGGATGCTTCTCTGTCGCATGAGCACAAGCTCGCGATCGGCGGCTCGGACTGCGAAAGGAGACGTCCAGCGTGCTGCTGCGGGACGATCCGGTTCCGCGCGAAGCAGCAGCGCGGTGAGGGTCGCCAGGTTCGACCACCGGGGCTACCGCACAGCCGGGGAGATGAAGCAGTCAGCCTAACCGCGGGCGCCTCCTGGTGTGGCATAGCGAACGCGCCCACGCCTACAGACCGCGATCTCACGCCCTCGCGAGAGCGATCGTTGGCTCTGATGATCGCCCGGATCGAATGAGCATTGGGCGTCCCGGCCCGGAAGGGTGAGGTGCGCGCGATCACCGGTATTCGCGATCGCGGATGTGACGTGGAGCGGCCGCTAGGTCAGGCCTTCGGCCAATGGTTGCTCGGCTGATGAGTTGGGGCCGGTGGGCACGAGCTGGCCGACCGCTTCGCAAACGTTGGTGGTGATGCAGTTCACCTCGGTGAGTGAAGCGCGGTTGGTGTTCGGCGGCGATGGGGCGCTGTCGAGAGACCACTGAGTCCCGGCCCAGTTTTCGATCAGCCGCTGGGCGGGTGGCGTAGTGCCGACCGCGGTACAGGTTGTTGATGATGTGCAGGAGACAGCGGCCAGCCCAGCTCCTGGGTCTGGTGGGTTGCTCATCGCCGCCCAGCATGAGCCGTTCCATGCCTCTATGAGTGGCGACGTGCCGGTGTCCGACACGTTACCGACCGAGCGGATGCCCGGCGTGACCAGGATTTCGATGACCCTGACGGAACGCTGGACCGGCTCGCGGTGGTTGCTCGAACCCAGTCCACCTCCCCCGGGTGGCGGCCAGCTCAATGGCGTCTCATGCCCGTCGGTCAGGCCTCGGCGAGGTGGGGCGCGAGTTCGCGCTCCGGGTCGGCGAGTCCGGCGATCTGCGCGTCGTGTGGAACGGCGGTCGTGTCTGGTGGAGCGTGTTGGCGTGCCCGAGCGGGCCGCGACTGACGCCGCGGTCCGACGCGACGAACACGTGCTTGAGTAGGGTCGGCTGGAGGGTGTCGTTGAACCCCGGTTTCGGTGTCGAGGCTCCTGCGATGTAGAGCGCCGGTGATCGCGACGGCGAGCCCTGGGTCACGACCGGTTGGTGATCGGCTCGGGTTCGGCGGGTCGACGGACGCGCTGCGGCCTGTCGGATTCCTGTTCCGGGAGGTGTTCGGGTCGCTCTGGTGGTGGACGGGCGGGGTGCCGTCGGGCGAGCTGGCGATCGGGGCCGCGATCCGAGCGATGGACGCGGCTGACGTGGAGGTCGGGATTCTCGCGGCTTGGCGTTCGCCCGCGGGCGGGGGGAGCTGATCTGCAACGGCGAGGTTGCCGGCTGGG
>DASPPG010000280.1:0-30314 GCA_035625625.1 Solirubrobacteraceae bacterium | reverse complement strand
CGGTGGACCCCCAGGCGGTGGACCCGCGATCGCGCGTTACGCGAATCGGATCGAACGACCTCCGACGGAGTATCTCCGCAACGTGTACGTGGATACGGCAAACCTGAGCGCGCCCAACCAACTCGCCAATATCGCGTTGATGGGCGCGGACCGACTGATGTTCGGCACGGATTCTCCGCCCCTGACCACCCCGCTTGACGCGTGCATCTCTCAGGTGCGAGATCTACCGATCACAGACGCGGACAAGGAAAGGATCCTCGGCAGCAACGCACGTGAGCTGTTCGGCCTGGGCCAGTGATCTGGTGTGCTGATCGCATTGCTCGACCGAGCTCACGGTGGTAGCGTAATTTTGGGGACCAAGACATGATTCGCCGTATTCGGGGGCCTGGGGCAGAAGAGGTTCGTGACGTCGATCGCGAGATCGTCATCGGGCGCGCGGAGGTTGACCTCGAGGTCCCCGACGCGGAAGTGTCCCGGCGCCATGCGCTGATCCGCCCGGTTGAAGAGGGCATTGAGGTGGAAGACCTCGGCTCGAGCAACGGGACATTCATCGACGGGCAGCGGGTCGAGGGCAAGCGCACGGTCACGCGCGCGGCAACGCTTCGTGTGGGCACGACAGAGCTGCGCCTCGAGGTCGAGCTCCCCGACGTAACTCGGGTTCGACCGATCGGCATTCCCCAGCCGGATGTGACCGTCCAGCGGCCGATCCCCAGACCGGAGGTGACGGTGGCGCGGCCCCAGCCGGAATCGCCGCCGCCCGGGGCCCCAAAAGCGCCGCGGCCGCCCCCGGAGCCGGCGGGACCTCCGGCGCCCCCGCCGGCGCAGCCGGTGCCATCGACCTCGGGTGGCCGACGCGTGAGACGCACGGTCGCCTTGGCGGGCGGAGGGGTCCTGCTTGCCGCCTTAGTGGCGGTCGTGCTCATCCTGGCGTCCGGCGCGTCGACGAAGAAGCCCACCGCACCGCTGTTCACCGAGGTCGGGTGCTGGACCGCTGCGTGCGCCCCGACGGTGAAGCCTAACTGCCCGGCGCACATGCCGCCCATCATCCACGACGGCTTTCCCGAGCCGGAGATGATATTCGCCCACAACGGGGTGCTCGACACATCGCTGCGCATGTCGACGGCCGACGTCACCGTGGCCGGCACAACTTATACCACTGGCTTCGAGTACAACCAACAGCTCCCGGGTCCGACACTGTTCATGTGTCCCGGCGACAAAGTGATCCTGCATCTCTATAACAATTCGCCGCTGCCGACGAACCTGCACCTACACGGGCTACACGTCACTCCTGACGGCGCCGGTGACGACGTGTTCATTGACGTGCCGCCGCTGACCGAGCACACGTACGAGTACGTGATCCCGACTGACCAGTTTCCGGGCCTTTACTGGTACCACGCGCACTACCACCCGTATGTCGAACCAGAGGAGGCGGGCGGCGCGTTAGGCGCGATTGTCGTCGAGGGCAGTCTCGACGATCTTCTCCCGAACATCCCGGAGCGGCTGATCGAGATCAGCGGTGGAAATACCCGGTTCAAAGGCCAAGCCCTCGGCACGGCCGCCAGCCCAGCCACCACGACGTTCACCGGTCAAGGCGTCCCGCCCCCGATCGGCGTGCCACAGCTGCTCATCAACGGCGTCCTCGACCCGTTCTTGAAGATCCAGCCCGGCCAAATCCAGCGCTGGCAGATCCTGAATGGCACGTCGGATCGTCTGCTCGACCTGGAGATCCCGGGGATGACGTTTTATGTCCTCGCTCAGGATGGAGTCACCTTGCGGGATATGCGGCCGACGAAGCAGATCCTGCTTGGGCCGGGATCTCGGATCGAGGTGCTCGTGCGAGGTGGCGCAACCGGTGTCTACACGCTGAAGGCGCTGCCGTTCCGCCCCTGCTTCAAGGGTTGTAACCCATTTGCCGGACCCACCACGGGAACCACTTCTGCGGAACAGAACCTGATTACGGTGGTCTCCAGCGGTTCGGCCGCCGACGATCGCCTACCGGCCGGCCCGATCGGTAATCCACCCGACCTTCGCAAGCTGCACGTCGACGTCCACCGGACGATCGTCTTCTCGCAGCAGCCGATCGGCGGCGGCAAGACGCCGAAGTTCGAGCTCGACGATGCGACTTTCGACCCCAACCGGGTCGACATCACGATGAAGCTCAACTCGGTCGAGGAGTGGACGCTGACGAACCCGACGAATGGCGCAGCACTCGAATGGCACACCTTCCACATCCACCAGAACCCGTTCCAGGTGATCAGCATCAATGGGCGGCCGCTCAACTACATCGACTGGCAGGACAACGTCACGCTCGGACCCGGTGAGACGGTACAGATCCTCATACACCCGATTGACTTCACCGGGAAATTCGTCTTCCATTGCCACGTCCTGTTCCACGAGGACAACGGGATGATGGCCACGGTTCAGGTGGTCAGGGACCCGCCGCCGACACAGGTGCAGGCGGATCGCGTCCTCTACCTGGTTCCGCCGGCGGGGCAGACACCGCAGGAGACATTGGCGCAAGGGCACACCGGCGCCGCGGCGTACCTCCTCTACTGTGAGACCCTGCTCGCGTCGGTCGGTGAGTAGGCGGCGGCCGTGCGGTCGTTTTCCCCCCGGGGGCCGTATGACCTGGCGAGACAGAGTGAGTTCTTCGGCGGTTGGCCAACGCTCGACCAGAGCAGAGCGATTGTGGTCGCGCTACCGCTCGAGGATTGGCACGGATCAGCGGCCGTCGTCGTCAGGCAGGAGTCCCCCGAAGCGCTGAGTCTTGACGTCTTCGGGGCGACGGGCAGCCAGGCGGATCAGGCTGTCGCTCAGGTCCTGGCGACCTTGTCGCTGGACGTGGACGCGGACGCCTGGCCCGACGTCGGTCGCAGCGATGCTGAGATCGGCAAGCTCCAGACCAAGTACGACTTCCTCCGGCCCGTGTTGTTCAACTCGCCGTACGAAGCCGCGGCCAGCTTCATCATCGGTCACCGCATATCGATGAAGCAGGGTCGCGCGATTCGGAAGCGACTCGGTGAGGAGCTTGGCGCCACGATCGAGGTAGGGGGAGAGGTATTCCAAGCCTTCCCCGAGCCCGATGCGCTGTTGCGACTATCGGAGTTCCCGGGGCTGAGCACCACGAAGGTCGAGCGCCTGCACGGTGTGGCGAAGGCGGCTCTGGATGGGACGCTCGTCCGGTCGTATCTACGGAACTTGCCGCTTGAAGAGGCGGTCCGGGCGGTAAGAACGATCGACGGCATCGGCCCCTTCTTTGCTTTCGGGATCGTGAACAGGGGCGCGGGTGTCGTGGACGACATCACCGACGATGATTTGACCAAGTACGCCGTCCAGGTCGCGTACGCGCTGGCGGAGCGCCCGAGTCAAGACGAGGTGCTGCGTATCGCGGAGAGTTGGCGGCCCTTCCGAATGTGGGCCGAGGTGCTACTGCACGTCTGGCTCCGGCGGGAAGTCGGTTTACCTCGGCGTCGGACCTAGACGTCGGCAGGCGCGGCCCATCGGTTAGAGTCGCCCCGACGGCTAACGACGACGATCGGAGGGGCGATGGACCTGGGACTCGACGGCAAGCTCGTGCTTGTGACAGGTGGGTCGCGAGGGATCGGGCGCGAGATCGTGCTCGGCCTGGCCAGCTCTGGGGCGTCTGTCGCCGCGTGCTTCAACCGTGAGAGCGACGACGTGGCGAAGCTACGGAGCGATCTCGGAGAGCTCGGCGGCCCGAGCTATCTCGAGCGGGCCGATGTCAGCGACGCGGCGTCGGTGCAGGCGTTCGTGGGCGGAGCCAGGGAACGCTTCGGGCGGCTGGACTGTGTCGTCAACAACGCCGGAATCGTGAGCCACAAGTTGATCGATGACCTCGATCTTGAGGAGTGGCAGCGGGTGATTGACACGAACCTGACCTCGGCATACTTAGTGGTGAAAGCGGCGTTGCCGGCGATGGGCCCCGGCGGTTCGATCGTCAACATCACCTCTGGTGTCGCGTTACGCGGAATGCCGGCGCGTGCGCATTACATCTCCTCCAAGGCGGGGATGATCGGCTTGACGCGCGCCCTCTGCAAGGAGCTGGGTCCCCGGGGCATCCGCGTCAACGCGATCGCGCCCGGGATCATCGAGACCGACCAAACTGCCGGATTGGATGAGGCAGGGCGTCAGCGCTATGCGGGGCTCGCTGCCCTGGGTCGCCTGGGCGACCCGAAGGAGATCGCGAACCCGGTGTTCTTCCTGACGAGCGATCTGTCGTCGTTTGTGTCCGGCCAGACCATCAACGTCGATGGCGGGATCTGACCCGGACCGTGATTCGCGGTGACGGGCTCGGCAACGCTGCCTGTGGCGTGGGACCGCTCAGGCCTGCGGCGGTAGGACCCTCCACGCGCCCTCCACGTGCTTCAGTCGAACGGGCTCCGCGCCGTCATCGAGCTCCACGCGTGCTTCGCGCGCGGCGAGATCAATCTCAATCCGAAGCTTCAAGGGGGGTGGAGAAACTTGGGCGGCGGGCACGGGCAGCTCCCGTACCACCAGGGTCGTGCCGCCAAGCTCGATCGTGTCCCCGGTCGACAGCGCCGTCGGGCCGGCGATTCGCAGACCGTTGACGAAGGTGCCGTTGGTGGAGCCGAGATCCTCGATCGTCAGGCGGCCACCGGTCTCGAGGGCGATCCTCGCGTGCGTGCGTGAAATCTCCTCATCGTCGGCCAGGCGTCCGCGTGCATCCGCTTGGCGACCGATGACCAGCTCGTCCTCGACGGCGATCCAGGTGCCCTCAGCCTTGCCAGCGATCACCTCGAGACGGGCTGGGCCAGTGCTCACTGTCGCGTCAGCGCCTCGGCGGGTGGTCCTGGAGGCGTCGGCGGCCCCCCGCCCTGCCACTGCGGCGGGGCGACGCGCAAGTGTCGCCTGCGAACAAGCGAGAATGCAGTGATCGCGCCGATCGTGGCCACGCCGCCGGCAACGAGGAAGATCGTCGAGAGGCCGGCGCTATAGCTGACCCGGGCGATGTGAACCAGCCCCGGCCGGGCGGCCGCAGGCAACCCAGCGAGGATGCTCGGGGTCCCGCCCGCGGCGATCCCGTTCGCGATTCCCTTCGAACCGCTGGCGAGGAACGAACCCTGGAGCGCGGGCTGGACATGAGTCAGCACTTGGTGCTGGAGCAGCGTGCCGAGCACGGCGATGCCCGCGGTGGTGCCGAACTGACGCATCGTGCTGTTCATCCCCCCCGCCATGCCTCCGCGCCATGGGGGTACCACTCCCGTTGCGGTCGAGGCCAGGGTCGGGCCAACCAGCGAGAGCCCGACTCCTGCGAGGACGAGCCCCGGCAGGACCGCCGTCCACGACGAGCTTCCGTTCACCCCGGTCATCGAAAACGCCGCGCACGCGGCCAGCAGCAGACCGGCAGTCAGAACGTAGCGTGGATCGACGCTCGCGGTCAGCTTTCCGGCGAGAGGTCCTACCAGTACACCCACCCCGGCGAACACCAGCATCCGGGCTCCAGTCCCAATCGGCGAGTAACCGAGGATCGACTGGAACCAAATCGTGAAGAAGAAGATCAGTGCGATCACCGAGAAGCAGAGCGTGAACGCCGATACCGACGAGCCCACGAACGTCGGGTTCTTGAACAGGCGCAGGTCGAACATGGGCGTGGTGCGACGCAGTTCCACCACCACGAACAGGCCGAACAGGATGACCGAAGCGAGGTAACACCCAAGGATCGTCGGGCTCGTCCATCCGGTGTCGTTACCCCGGATCGTCGCGAACACGCCGAGGAACACGGCGCCACAGAAGGTGACCAGCCCAGGGCCATCGACGCTGGTCTCGGGCCCGGGCAGGTTGACCACCTTGCGCTGCATGACGATCAGGGTTGCGATCCCGATCGGAACGTTCAGGTAGAAGATCGACTGCCAGCCCAACGTCTGCACGAGCACGCCGCCCACGATCGGCCCCATCGCAACCGCGACGGCGCTGACCGCGCCGTACAGGCCGAATGCAATCGCGCGCTCACGCGCCGGAAACTCCTGGACGATCAGCGCGAGCAGGCACGCGTACATCGTCGCGCCGCCGATTCCCTGTAACCCCCTTGCGAGCGCGAGCGCGGTCGGGTTCGGCGCCTGCGCGCAGATCACGGACGCCACCGTGAAGATGGTCAAGCCGATCGCCAGGAGCCGCTTGCGTCCGTAGATGTCGGCTAGTGACCCGGCGGTCAGCAATCCGACCGTGAGCATCAGCGAATACGCATCGACGATCCATTGCAGGGAGACGAAGCTCGGGTGCAAGGCCTTGGAGATCGACGGCAACGCGACGCCGACGATCGTCACATCGAGCAGCAGCATGAACGCCGACACGAGCACGATCGCGAGCGTCCACCACTTTCGCGTTCCGGATTCGGCTCTCAGCAGCTCCGGGGACCTGGTCAGAATCTCGCGCATCCCGGTCACCTGGACCGGAGCCGGACGGACCGCGACGCCGGCGAAGACAGGCGAGCTGAGGACGATGGTTGCCTCGCCGATCTGAATCCGATCGTCCGGACCGAGGCTGCGCTGCTCGAGGATCCGATCGCCGTTGACGTAGGTGCCGTTGGCGGAGTGGAGATCGTCAATCACCGCTGCGCCGTCACGAATGGTGACCTTTGCGTGGCGGCGCGAGACCTCGCTGTCCAGGAGCTGCAGGTCGCACTCGGGCTCGCGCCCGATCGTGGCACTGCCCCTGACCGGGACGGTGTTGCCCGCGCCGGGTCCGCTGTCGATCCGCAGCTCACCGTCAGCGTCGGGCGGCGCGTACGTCGGCGGAGGGACGGATGTCGTCGGTGGCGCGGCGGCCGGCCGCGGATCCGCAGCCGGGGTAGGCTCCGGACCCGTGTCCACGACAGCCCTGCCGCCGCCGGGGTGGCCGGTCGCGATTGGACTGGCTCGTGTCGCTTGAACGTCGTGCACTCGATCGACGTCGACGGCGGGCGTGAACTCCAGAGTGCTGTCGCCGATCTCGATCCGGTCGCCCGTAGCCAACGATCGGGATTGGGAGATCCGCTCGCCGTTTAGGAACGTTCCGTTGGTCGAGCCGAGGTCCTCGAGCACCGGCGCGCCGTCTTCGAGCCGAATCTTCGCGTGGCGACGGGACAGCCTGCCCCCTGCATCCCGAAGCACTACGTCGACCTCCGCGTCTCGACCGAGGACCGCGTCGTCGGTCACCGCAATCCTGAGGCCCGCGTCGACGCCGGACGTGACGACGAGCTCGCCGATCAGACGCCGCGGCCTTTGGGGCGGAGACGACCTGTCCGCGCGGGACATCAAGAGCCTCCGCCGACGACCCGCCATCGGCCGTGGTCGAGCACCAACTGGACCGGTTCGCCGCTCCCGTGCACCGAGAGCTGAGCGGTCGCTTGCTCGAAGTCAACCGTGAGCTGGACCGTCACCGGCTCACCTCCGGTAGGCGCTTGGGGCTCGGTCTGCGCGTGCGTCTCGTCGCCCGGACGGCGCGCCGCCTCGGGGACGCCTCCGATCACCGTCGCCGCGCGCACGTCGACCTCTGCCCGCGCGGGCGCCGGTGCGACGGGAGCGGACCGGACGACCAGCTTGGTCGCGCCGACCTCGATCTGATCGCCAATCACCAGCACGGCGGCGGCGTTCAATCGGGTCCCGTTTACGAACGTGCCGTTTGTCGACGACAGGTCGTTGATCGTGAACTCGCCGTTCGGCGCGCGCACGATTTCGGCGTGGTGGCGAGAGAGCTCGGGATCGTCGGCAAGCCGGCCCGGGCCTTCCGAGGTGCGGCCGATCACGAGCCGGCTGTCGACCACGAAGCTGAACCCCGTTGCTTTGCCTGCCACGACTTCGACGCGCAGTTCGTCCGAGCTCGCGGTCCGGCCGGCTGTTCCGCTGCTCATGAGCTCACGCCGTTCATCTCAGGCCCTTGCCATTCGCACCGTGTGGGCGAGGATTCGGGACAGGTCGAGCAGGACCTTAAGAGCGAGAAGCTGGTCTCTGACGGCGAGCGTCTCGAATGCGTCGTAGCGGGCTCCAGCGCGTGAGTCCAGCCGAGCACTCGGGGAGTCTGATTTGACGCCGCCGGTGGGCAGATGTTCCGCCACAGGCCCGGCGCGAGAAAGAACAGGATTGGCAGCAGAGGAATCGCGATTCCCCACATGATCCGCAGACCCGTCTTCGGCGCCGCGACGAGAATCACGATGATGGCTACGGTTGCCATCAGCCCGGCGGCTCGAACCATCCACCACGTCCGGACCGAAAGCAGCGACGGAATCTGGGTGTAGTTCGGGAACGGGGGAAGCTTGGCCCGTTCCGCCCGGTTCTCTTGCCATGCAAAGAACGCTCCCCGTTTTGCGTGCGTCGCCGCCGTAAACTGATTCGGCATCATGCTGGCCCGCGATTCAGCGGGCTCTTGGCCGGTAGCCGGGTCTCTGTCGGGCAGCCGGCGGGAAGTCGCTGTCGCCGGGCTCCCGTTGCCCTTGGTCATTACTCGGCGCTCATGCTCCGGCTGACCCCGTCTTGCTTCCCTGCAGCGCGGCCTGGAGCGCTTGGCGGGCCTCGTTTACGCCGAAGGCGCCCTCCAGTCGCGCGGTGATGATTCCCTGGCGGTTGATCGTAAACAGCCACGGCTCGGACTCGAGGTGAAATGCATGCAGCTGCGGGCGCCGGCCCTTGTTGGGATCGTTGTCGACGTAGATCTCCTGATGGATGAACGTGATCCGGCTCCCGAATTGGTGCTGAAGCTCGACCATGATGTCGGTCACCGGTCCACACACCCGCGAAGTACAGAGCTCGGGGGTTGAGAACAGCAATGCGATCGGGCGCTTGCCGAGTACCTGGTTGAAAGAGATCGAGTGCATCTGCTCAGGCGGGATCCGGGTGGTGAGCAGGCTGACGTCACCATGCACCGACGCCAGGGTCTCGGTGGCGATGTCGGGCGGGTGCTGGCCGACGCCAGGGATCGGCGTGGTCGGGGCGACGGGGATTTCCCCGAGCGAGGCGATCAGCTTGCCAGCCGCCCGGGACAGCGTGAGTACATCAAGAATCCCCGGGCGCGCAATCGGCAGCTCGGTCCAGTAGATGGCTCGGAGCCCGTGCGGGCCGGCGTTCTGCACGCTGCGGTACGGCGGTGCCACGCCCATTAGGTCCGCCGGCGCCAAGAACGGTCCCGCTGCGGGCGAGGTCTGCGTCGGGGCCATGTACACCGCGGTAGGTGCATAGACGAACTGCTCCGCGCTGTCGGTCACCCCAAACGCGAAGCGACGCGTGCCCGGCGTGAACGTGCTCGTGGCAGGCCACAGGGTCGTGGACGAACTCGCCAGTTGCGCCAGCTGGTTCAAAGACCTGCCGTCGGCGGCGGGAAACTCGGTTGGGTCGGGATGCTGCGCGGCGACCAGGTCGTCCACCGCCGACCCGGTCGCCCCGGCCGCCGCGGGTGATATCCGGGACGACGCAAGCGCCGAGGAGGTGGTCGCCGACTGGGCACCGCCGCATCCCGCCAACGCCGCGACGGACACAGCCACGGCACACAGACGAGCCGAGATCACAACCATCCGACGGCGGTTCATCAATCGAGAGTCCCCGCCGCTCACAGCGCCGCGACCGCGGCAGCCTCCCTGGCCATGAAGTGCTCGACGAAGTCCGTCGAGACATCTCCTGACCGAAACTGCTCGTTGGCGAGCACTCTTCGATGGAACGGAATCGTCGTCCTAACGCCACGCCCCTCGATCTGGAACTCGCTGAGCGCACGGTCCATCCGCTCGATCGCCTCCGGGCGAGTCGGCGCCCACACGATCAGCTTGGCGATCAGCGAGTCGTAGAACGGCGCAATCGACCAGCCGGGATAGCAGTGGGAGTCGACCCGGGTCCACGGTCCTCCCGGCGGCACGTACACATCGAGCGTTCCGGCCGCGGGCGCGAAGTCACGGTCCGGATCCTCGGCGTTCACGCGGCATTCCATCGCGTGGCCGCTCAGCTTGACTTGATCCTGGCTGACCGACATCGGCTCGCCGGCGGCAACTCGAATCTGCTCCTGGATCAAGTCGACGCTCGTGATCATCTCGCTCACCGGATGCTCGACCTGGATGCGCGCATTCATCTCCATGAAGCTGAGGTTGCCGTCGTCGTCGAGCAGGAACTCCATCGTGCCCGCACCGGTGTAGCCGACCGACAGCGCTCCCTTGACCGCGCGCTCGCCGATGTCGCGGCGCTGCCCGTCGGAAAGGTGGATCGAGGGCGCCTCCTCGATCAGCTTCTGGTGACGGCGCTGGACCGAGCAGTCGCGTTCGAAGAAGTACACGCCGTTGCCGTGGGAGTCGCACACCAGCTGGATCTCGGTGTGGCGGGGGGCGTCCAGGTAGCGCTCGATGTACACGGCGCTGTCTTTGAACACCGCCTGCGCGGTGGCGCGGGTGGTCTGGTAGAGCCGAGCCATGTCCTCCTCGCGACGGACCACGTTCATCCCCCGGCCGCCGCCCCCGGCCACGGCCTTGATGATCACCGGATAGCCGATCGAAGCGGCGATGTCGAACGCCTCGTCGACCGTCCCGACGGGCTCGATCGTCCCTGGCAGCAGCGGCAGCCCGGCCTTCTGCATCAGATCGCGGGCGATGGCCTTGTCGCCGACCTTCTCCATCACGTCGGGTTTGGGGCCGATGAACGTGATCCCGTTGTTGGCGCAGATCTCGGCGAAGAACGGGTCCTCGGACAGAAAGCCGTAGCCCGGATGAAGCGCATCGGCGCCGGTCTTCAGCGCGGCGCCGATCACGTTCGGGATGTGCAGGTAGCTCTTGCCCGGGTGGTTCGGGCCGACGTGCACCGCCTCGTCGGCGAACTTCACAACCGCCGACTCGGCGTCGCACGTCGAGTACAGCGCGACGGACTTGATCCCGAGCTCGCGGCAGGCACGGGCCACGCGCAGCGCGATCTCCCCCCGGTTTGCGATCACGACCTTTTCGAACACGTCCGGTCCCTACGCCTCAGCCGGCTCGAGGTACATCAGGACCTGCTCGAACTCCACCCATTCGCCATTCTCGACGGCGATCTCGGCCACCTTGCCCGTCTCCCCGGCGACGACCTCATTCATCATCTTCATCGCCTCGACGATGCACACCGGTTTGCCGGCCTCGACCACCTCGCCGACCTCGGCGAACGGCTTGGCTCCGGGCTGCGAGGCGCGGTAGAAGGTCCCCACCAGCGGCGCGAGCACCGGGATCCGGTTGTCGGCAGCGGGCGCGTCGCCGAGCGTGAACACGCCGGAGGCCGTCCGCGCTCCGGGAGCGACGCCCAATCCGGGCCCCGCGCCGGTGGCTACGGGCTGCCCGCTCGCGATCGCCCCCTCACCATCGGAAGCCGCCACGCCCGCGGGCAGCGATACCGCGACCGGCGCCCCGCGCTCGATCTCGATCCGGTACTCGCCGGCGGCGACGGCGAACCGTTGCACCGTCGTGCCCTCGAGTTTCCTGACCAGATCGCGCGCCTCGGCCCAGACCGACTCGATCATGTCGCGGTCGGGGTTCTTGTGCTGTGCTTTGTTGTCGCTCATGTGTCACCTGTGATCGGCGGCAGCACCGGCTGTCTCCCCGGCGCACCGAACTTGCGGAAGCGGTCGTAGCGCTGCGTGAGCAGCTCGTCGATGTCCAACTGCAGAAGCTCGGCGAGACTGCCGACGAGCGCGGCGCGCAGGTTCGCCCCGGTTGCCATCGGGTCGGTCTGGGCGCCGCCCGCGGGCTCGGGCACGACCGCGTCCATCACCCCCAGCCGGAGCAGCTCGGGGCTCGTGATCCGGAGCGCCTTGGCGGCGCGGGGCGCGGCACTGGCGTCCTTGAACAGGATCGTCGAGCAGCCCTCCGGGCTGATCACCGAGTAGTAGGCGTTCTCCATCATCAGCACCCGGTCGGCCGTGGCGAGCGCCAGGGCGCCGCCGCTTCCTCCCTCGCCGGTCACCACGGCCACGGTCGGGATCGGCAGCCGCGACATCAGCAGGATCGACTCGGCGATCGCAACCGACTGTCCGCGCTCTTCGGCGCCGATCCCCGGGTACGCGCCCGGCGTATCGACGATCGTCACGAGCGGCATACCGAAGCGGGCCGCGTAGCGCATCAGCCGCATCCCCTTGCGGTAGCCCTCAGGCTCGGGCATGCCGAAGTTGTGTTCGACGAGTTCGCTCGTCGCGTGGCCCTTCTGCTGGCCGATCACTACGACCGCCAGGTCGCCGAGACGCCCGACGCCGCCGATGATCGCCCGATCCTCGCCGAACAGCCGGTCGCCGCGCAGCTCATGGAACTCGTCGAGCGCGACCGAGACGAGGTCGAGCATCCGCGGCCGATCGATGTGACGGGCCAGCTGCACCACTTCCCACGGATCGCCGACCGCGAGCTGATCCGGATCGGAGACGGGCGCGCCCGCGTCCGGGCTGGGGAGGCGGCCCACGCGGGCCTCGGCGTCCTCGCCGCGCGCCTGCTCGGCGAGCGCGTGAAGCGCCAGCAGGTTGCGCAGCGTGCGCCGGAGGTTCTCGCGCGGCTCGACCACGTCGAGCATCCCGTGCTCGAGCAGGAACGAGGCGGTCTGAAAGCCGTCGGGCAGCTTCTGGTGGATCGTCTGCTCGATCACCGACGGGCCCGCGAAGCCGATGTGCGCACCGGGCTCGGAGATCAGCACGTCTCCGAGCGTCGCGTAGGAGGCGCTGACGCCCCCGTAGGTCGGATCGGTCAACAGCGAGAAGAACGGCACGCCCTCCTCGCCCATCCGCGCGACGGCCTGGCTCGTCTTGGCCATCTGCATCAGCGACACGCAACCCTCCTGCATGCGCGCACCACCAGAAGCCGAGATCACCAGGAGCGGCGTGCGGCGCTCGAGCGCAAGCTCGGCGGCGCGGGTGATCGCCTCGCCGACGGCGCCGCTCATGCTGCCGCCGACGAAGCCGAAATCGATCGCGGCCACGACGATCGGGAGGCCGTCGACCGTGCCGGTGCCGTACAACGCGCCCGCCTTCAACCCGGTCTTGCGCTGGGCGTCGCGGATCCGGTCCGCGTAGGGCTTGGAGTCAAAGAACGAGAGTGCGTCGAGCGGCTCGAGGTCGCCGCTCAGTTCCTCGAAGCTTCCGGGATCCAACAGTTGGGAAAGCCGCTCCGAGAGGCGAAGACGGAAGTGGTGGTTGCACTCCGGGCACACCCCGAGGTTGCGCTTCAGGCGCTTGTGGTACACGAACGCCTCGCAGTTGGGGCAGCGGAACCACTCCGCCGACACCGCCCGGGCGGGCGCGGCAACGTCAGCCAACCAGATCACCTCCTCGCAGCAGACGGTCGTCGGCCAGCATTCGGCGGTAGTCGCCCAGCGACCCGGCCAAGACGGCGTCTACTTCGTCCCGGGTCGGCGCCGGAGCCGACTCGTCCGTGTCGCCTTCCGCGGGCTCTCCCGTCTGCTCGCGCAGGAACGCGGCCAGGACGATGCTCAGCCCGAGCGGATCGATCGCGGCCGCCTGATCCACCAAATCGCCGGCGGGCTCCCAGCGCTCCCGCGCCACCTCGACCTGGATCATGCCGTGCAGCGGGTAGGCCTCGTGACCGGGTATCTCGTCCAGTTCGCGAAGGCGCTCGAACGCGGCGCGGGCCTCATCGAGCTGGCCCGTCTGGAGACTGAGCTCCGCGACGTCGAGCCAGGCGATCGTGTCCTCGGGCGTGGCCTCGGCGACCCGTCGGGCCTGCGTCAGTGCGTCCTCATACTGCCCCATCGACCGGTACATGTCGACGAGGCTGATCGAGGCGCTTGAAGCGGCGTGGGCGATGTCGGCCGCGCGGGCGAGATAGCCAACGCCCTCGTCCCGGCGGCCGGCGGCCAGCGCGGTGTGCCCAAGATGGGTAATCGCGAGCTGATCGTCGGGGTCGAGCTCGACCGCGCGCCGAAACGCTGTCTCGGCCTCCTCCGTTGCGCCCTCGGCCGCGAGCGCTTCGCCAAGGTGGTGCCAGGCGCCGGCATTGTCCGGAGCCAGCTCGGTCGCCCGGCGCAGATGCTCGACCGCGTCGTCGGCGTCGACCTCGACGCCGGCCCGTCCGGCCAGGACGAGCAGCTCCACGTCGTCGGGCGCCGAGTCGAGCCCCTCCAGGGCCGCGTTCAGGCTGGCGTCGAAGTCGGCCGCGTCCCAGAATCCCCGCGCCCGGTCGCGTGCGTCATCTACGGTCGGTCCCATAAACCCCCTTTGTCAACTCACCGATTGTCTCTGGCCACGATCGCCCAAGTCAACCCGCCGGCTCACGCCGGCACCGGCTCGCCACTCGGCCACACCCACTCCTTGATCTCCGCCGGATCGTCGCCGAGCTCGCGGATCTGGAGCCGGATCTCTTCCCGGCGCCGGGTGAACTTGTCGATCGCTTCGCGTGCCCCGGCGACGGTGCGCACCGCGAACTCGCCCGACATTCCGCGCACGAACTCGCTGACCGCAATATCCGCTCGGCTGAGGGCCTGGATGGCCAGGTTGAACCGGTCGACGCCGTTCATCGCCAGCAGCTCGAACGGTGTGGTGGTCGTGCCTTCCTCTACATATCCGCTGACGTGGAAGCGCTCCTGGTGGGGCCGGCGGTGGATCAGTTGGTGCACCGCCGACGGGTAGCCGTGGAAGTTGAACAGCACGGGGCGGTCGTCGGTGAACAGTTCGCGGAACGTCTCCGGGGGTAGGCCGTCGGGGTGAGCGTCGGGCCGAGCCAGCGCGAACAGGTTCGTGACGTTGACGAACCTGACCTTGAGCTCGGGGACGTCGCTGCGAAGCAGGCTGGTGGCGGCCAGCAGCTCGACGGTGGGGATCGTCCCGCACCCGGCCATCACCACGTCCGGCTCCCCGTCGTCGTTGCTGGCCCACGCCCACCGCGAGGCGCCTCGGCGGACGTGCTCGATCGCGTCGTCCATCGGCAGCCACGTCGGCAACGGCAGCTTCGAGGCGATCACCAGGTTGATGCAGCCGGTTGCCTCCAGGCAGTGCGCGAACGTCGCGAGCAGCGTGTTCGAGTCCGGCGGAAGGTAGACCCGGGCGCTCTCCTCGCGGCGGTTGAGCATCGAGTTGATGAACCCCGGCATCTGGTGCGAGTAGCCGTTGTGGTCCTGGCGCCACCCCTCCGAGGTCAGCAGGTAGTTGAGTGAGGCCACCGGCTTGCGCCAGGGGGCCTCCTCTCGTGACATCTTCAGGAACTTCCCGTACTGGTTGACCATTCCGTCGACGATCGGGATGAACGCCTCGTAGCAGGGGAAGATCCCGTGACGCCCGGTGAGCACGTAACCCTGGAGCCAACCCTGGCAGTTGTGCTCGGAGAGGACCTCCATGATCCGTCCGTCGGGCACGTAATCCGGACTGATGCCCCGGTCCACGGGCCATTCGTAGGCGTGGTTCTCGGCCTCGAAGACCGCGTTCAAGCGGTTGGAGGCGACCTCGTCCGGGCACACGATCCGGAAGTTGCGCCGCTCGTGGTTCAGACGGAACACGTCGCGTAGGTACTTGCCGAGCGTCCCCAGCGCGCTGTCTGCCGCGGCGCCGGGCGCGTTCACCTCGACGCCGTGCTCCTCGAGCGACGGCAGCGTCAGTGGCACGCGCAGCTCCCCGCCGTTGACGTGCGGGTTGGCGCCCATTCGCTTGGACCCGGTCGGGCACATCGCCAGCACCTCGGCGCTCGGACCGCCGCGCTCGTCGAACAGCTCCTCGGGGTGGTAGGACCGCAGCCACTGCTCGAGCGCGTCGAGGTGCGCCGGGTTCGTTCGCGCTTGCATCGCCGGCACCTGGTGTGCCTTGGACGTTCCCTCGATCTGGACCCCATCGAGCTCGCGGATGCCCGTCCAGCCCTTCAACGAGCGCAGCACGATCATCGGCCACGTCGGCCGCTCGGGCCGACGGCCGGCGCGCGCCTCCGACTGGATCTCGCGGATCTCGCCGTACGCCTGATCGAGTGCCGAAGCGAGGTCGGCGTCGAGGTCGTCTCCGGACACGATCAACGGATGCCAGCCGAACCCCTCGAACAGCTTGGTCAGCTCGTCGTCGCTCATCGTCCCGTACACGGTCGGATTGGCGATCTTGTAACCGTTGACGTGGAGGATCGGCAGCACTGCGCCGCACGTGGCCGGATCGAGGAACTTGTTCGAGTGCCAGGCGCCCGCGGTAGGGCCGGTCTCGGCCTCGCCATCGCCGACGATGCAGGCGACGATCAGATCCGGGTTGTCGAGGGCGGCGCCGAACGCGGTGGCCAGCGCGTATCCGAGCTCGCCCCCCTCGTGAATCGTGCCGGGCACGATCGGGGCGATATGGCTCGGGAACCCACCCGGCCACGAGAAGCTGCGGACCAGTCGAGCCAGCCCCTCGCGATCGCGCGAGAGCTCGGGCCTGACGTCCTCGAGGCAGCCGTCGATCCACAGGTTGGCGAGATTGGCCGGCGCGCCGTGGCCGGGTCCGGTGACCAGCAGCATGCTGGCGTCGGTGTCGAGGATCAGCCGGTTCAGGCCGGCGTAGATCAGGTTCAGTCCCGGCACTGTGCCCCAGTGACCGAGCAGGCGGTGCTTGACATGCTCGGGCTCTAGCGGCTGCTCGAGCATGTGATTGCCCTGCAGGTAGATCATCGCCGCGGCGATGTAATTGGTTGCGCGGCGATAGAGCGCGAGCCTGTCGGCGGTTGCGGTCGGCGCTTCGGTAGACAAGTTGCCCCTCCTGGTTCCGGTCCTGTTGTGTCGAACCTACATTGCGGGCCCTGGCGCTGGCAAGGGCTCGGGTTCCGCGACCTCAGCGACCTTCTCCGGTTCGGGCCCCTCGCGGATCGACCACAGCTTGATGTGGCCCTGGCGTCCGCGGATCTCGGTCTCACCGACCTCGATGAGGTCGTCCGGCGGCGAGCGCAGCGCTTGTCTCGTCGAGTCCGAAAGGAGCAGTTGGTGCGGCGTCCCCTTGGTCAGGGCCTCGATTCGGGAGGCGGTGTTGGTGGTGTCGCCGACGGCGGCGTACTCGACCCGCCGCTCGGAGCCGACGTGCCCGGACATGACGTGCCCGCTGTTCAGGCCGATACCCATCCGGACCCCTTCGCTCAGCCCTTCCTCGCGGAGCCAGGCGTTGAAGCGCGGCAGGCGCACCTCGAGCATCTCGCGGGCCGCGGCCACCGCGCGGTCGGCGTGGTCGGGGAGCTCGAGCGGCGCCCCGAACACCGCGAAGATCCCATCTCCCATGTATGACACGAGCGTCCCGCCGTGGTTGAGGATCGCGTCGCTCATCTCGCTCAGGTAGTGGTTGAGGACCTCGATCACCTGCGGCGGGGTGAGCGTCTCGGCCAGCGTGGTGAATCCGCGCACGTCCGAGAAGAGGACAGTGGCCTCGCGCTGCACGCCGCCGAGCCGCAGGCCGTCGGCGCTGGCGAGCACCTGGTCGACCACGTTCTCGGGGACGAACCGGCCGAACAGGTCCCGTGTCCGGATGCGCTCGAACGCTTCGGTCACGAGCTGGACTGACAGGGCGCCGGCGGAGCTCAAGACCAGCGTCCCGAGCGGATAGACGAACGAGTTGATACGGCCCGCGTTGAACGCGACCTGAGTGCCGACGATGAACAGCCCCGCCAGCCCGACGGCGAGCGCGAGCGACGGAAGCGGCCCGAAGCGGAGGCTGGCGAGCGGCACCGCGGCCGCGAACAGCAGGATCAGGACGATGTTGATCCAGCCCGGGGCCGACTTCAACGGGAAGTGCTCGAGGACCGTGGCGGTCGCGTCGGCCTCGATCTCGACGCCCGCCATCTGCCCGTCGGTCGAGGTCGCGTGGTAGTCCTCGAGCGATACCTGCGTCACACCGACGAACACGATCTTGCCGCGGAAGTAGTTCGGCGGCAGGGGGTGCTTCCAGCCGTCTGGCGGACCGTACTTCGCCGGGTCATAGACGCTCGAGAACGAGATCCACGGGATCGTGTGTTGTGCCCCCGGATAGTCGATCCACTGATCGCCTGGGAACTCGGCACTCGTGACGCGCTTGTGGGACGCCGCCTCGGCGGCGACCACGTACAGCGTCGGCAGGCCCGTGGCGGTGCGGACCATCTGGCGGTCGACGTTCCCGGGCTGATTGCTCGGGAACAGCGCGGCGCCGAGTTGCGAGCCGACCGACTGTGCCAACTGCGCGCCGGTTTGGTAGCCGAGGAAGTACGCCTGGCCGCCACCGAGCGGCTGTGTCGTGGCGAACACCGTCAGCCCGGGGTGGTTGTTGATCGCGTTCAGCAGCGCGTAGTCGTCGCACGGAAGCGTCAGGCCCGAGACGTGACAGGTCTTGCCGATCGTGCTCTTGCTCCCGAGATCGATGTCGAACACGATCGCGGCGGGATGCTCGGGGGCGAGGTTGTCGATCAGCGTGGCGTAGTAGCTCCGCGGGAACGGGAACGCGTTCAGGTCCCCGTAGGTCTTTTGGTCGATCGCGACGATCACGATGTTCTTGGGCGGGCGCTGCGTGCCCCGGATCGAGAAGCGACCGTTGATCGTGCTGCCCTCGAGCGAGGCCAGCAGGCTGGTGGCATAGAAAGCGAGCCCGATCGCGGCGCTCCCTAAGGCGACGAGAGCGAGCAGCAGCACGCGCAGACGCTTGTTGCTGGCAATGCCGAATCGCCGCCTGCCCCGCATATCACCTCACCACTTCAAGTCCCCTGTTGGTGACCAGTCCCAGCACGACCTGACCCGACAGCGGTCGGCTGCGTGCGGCAGTGTACGCCGAAAGCGTCGCTGCCACAAGAGGCCGAGGCGCTCGGCCTCGGGGTCAGCGCGTCGACAGGGAGGGCCGCCGGGCGCATCGACCGCTTGACCGGTAACGGGCCGCACAGATGCCTGGGGTCTCGAACTCGCTGCTGAATCGACGCGAAAAAGGCCCTTCTGGGTCTGGCGCATAGGGCGAGGATCTGGTAGGAATTACTACTTAATCTCTTTACAGGAGCGACCGGGGGGTTGTAGATGGGCCATCGGTGCGGACTACCGAGTGGCCGGGGGTGCCGGCTTTCGGCCCGGATTTGGTGTGCCTTTTCGATTGTCGTTCTCGCGGCGCTGATCGGGATGCCCGCGAGGGTGGCCAGCGCCGCGGTGGTGTTTCCGTCGGGCACCACCAACGCCGCCACCAACATCACCGCGACGGGGGCGACGCTGAACGGCACCGTCAACGCGCTCAGCTACACGATCGAAAGCTGCGACTTCCTTTACGGCCCCACAACCGGTTACGGCAGCGTGGTGCCGTGCTCGACCCTGCCGGGGACGGGTACGACAAACGTGTCCGCGACGGTGTCGGACCTGTCGCCGCTGGCGACGTACCATTTCGAGTTGGAGTTCGTCTACCTCACCGCGACTGGTGGGATGTCGGCAGAGGTCCCCGGCGGCGATCAGTCGTTCACCACGCTGCCGAACCCGCCCACGGTGACGACCGAGGCTGCGTCCGGCGTCTCCCAGACGACGGCGACCGTGAACGCCACCGTCAACCCCAACGGCGGGACGACCACCTGCGAGTTCCAGTGGGGAACCTCCACTACGTACGGAAATACTGTTAACTGTGCGCCGTCGCCTGGGTCGGGGACGAGTGCGGTGGCTGTGTCGGCGGCGTTGTCGGGGCTGTCGTCGGATACGACCTATCACTACCGGGTGGTGGCGACCAACTCCGGCGGCCCCAGCGACGGGACCGATCGGACGTTCGCGACGTCGACGAATCCGCCGACGGTCACCGCCGTCAGTCCGACCTCGGGTCCGAGCGGAGGTGGAACGGTCGTCGACATCACCGGGACGAACCTTGCGGGGGCGACCGCGGTCGAGTTTGGCTCGACTCCCGCCGCGAGCTACACGGTCGACACGGACGACCTGATCGCCGCGGTCTCGCCGGCCGGCAGCGGTACCGTCGACGTCACGGTCACCACACCCTTCGGCACCAGCCCCGCGAACGCCGGCGACACGTTCGCCTACACGGCCGGGCCCTCGGGCTCGGTCGGCGTGGCCGGCTTCTCGGTGTCTCCCGCGGTGGTCGCGTCAGCTCCCACCGTGCAGGGGAGCAGCGGAGCGGCGTTCTCGGCTTTGGTGGATCCGGAAGGGTCGGTCACCACGGCCTATTTCGAGTACGGGATCGACCCTTCCGACCGCGGGCCCGGATCTTCGGCTGAGCTCTATGACGAGACGACGCCCGTGCAGCAGGTGGGCGCTGATTCCAGCAACCATCCGGTGTCGGCCACCGTGGCCGGACTCGCCCCGAACGCGCTCTATCACGTGCGGCTGGTGGCGACGAACGGCGCCGGCACCACCGTGGGGCCGGACCAGACGTTCACCACCGCGTCGGACCCGGCACCGCCGCCGCCGGTGCTGGGCAAGGAA
The DNA here is from genome assembly GCA_035625625.1 of Solirubrobacteraceae bacterium. Lineage (GTDB taxonomy): Bacteria > Actinomycetota > Thermoleophilia > Solirubrobacterales > Solirubrobacteraceae > Palsa-465. The sequence continues at coordinate 10,014 of DASPPG010000280.1, read as the reverse complement.
GTGAACGTGACACCGGTCTCGGGGCACGTGTTCATCCTCTTGCCGCCGGGTAAGTCGTTCGGCCCGGACGGCGACAGTGCCCTGCTGAGCAAGGGTCAGGGGTTCGTGCCGCTCACCGAGGCGCGGCAGATCCCCACGGGCTCAGAGATCGACGCTCTCCAGGGCACCCTGAAGATGGTCACCGCCAACGGCGTCGGCAAGACCCAGACCGCCACCCTCGCCGGCGGGGTATTCACGGTCAGCCAGGACCGCACCGGGATCACCAAGGGCCTCGCCGACTTCAAACTCACCGAAGGCGCATTCCAGGGCGGCCCCGGCTACGGCCTCTGCAAGGCCAAGAAGTCCTCCGACGAGGCCGGTGTCGCAAGTCTTTCCACGAAGACCCTCCAGTTGCTCAAGGTCAGCGGCCACGGCAAGTTCAAGACCACCGGCCGCTACAGCTCGGCCACCGTCCGCGGCACCATCTGGACGATCGCCGATCGCTGCGACGGCACTCTCACCCACGCCATCCGTGACACCGTCCTCGTCGACGACTTCGTCCGCCACACGACCATCCTGCTGCACAGCGGCCAGAGCTACCTCGCCCGAGCGATCGTTTCGCGCAAGTAGCGCCGAGGGCGACGCTGAGGACCTAGGCGGCGAGTCGCCCGATGACCTCGTCGCGGTCGGTCCCGTGGGCGGCGAGGACGACGTCGAAATCTGGGCTGTAGAACTGAATCACGGCGACGAGAATGTCGCCTGTGCCGACCGCGGTGGCTCCGCGGCGGCGGGCGATTCGACCAGCCAGGTCGGTGATCGTCGCGATGGCGTCTCCATCGGCTCGCTGCTCGGTGCTGAGGGGTGCCTCCGTCTCCTCATCCACCCCCGCGGGCAGCGTCTCGCCGACGCCGAATACGGAGAGGACACGGGCGGCTTCTCCGTTGAGGCGAAGGATCCGCAGCCAGCGCAGAGCCTCGGCGCGCCGCGACGTGGCGAAGGGCATCGCGGTCGACGCGAGGCCGAGGGCCATCGCCGCATCCGTGTCCAGCGGTAGGCCTCTACCCGTCCCCGCCCCCAGCGCTTCGTCGACGCTGGCGAAGGTGCCAAGGCAGGCGTCGACACCGGTCATCTCGAGCAGCCTCGTGAGCGGTCGCGGCATGCACGCGATGGCCAGCCGCGCGTCCGCGTGCAGGCGCTTACGGAAGCCGACCAGGACGCCCAGCCCCATCGAGTCCATGTGCGTGAGCGCGGAGAGGTCGATCACGTAATGGCTGTAGCCCTTGTGCAGCAGCTCGACCAGCGTCCACTTCAGCTCGGGCGCCGACGCCAGGTCCAGATCGCCCTCGACGGCGACCAAACAGGTGCGCTCGTCGATCTCCTGGTGCCTGATCCCGAACTCGTTCGGGCGCCTTTCCGGTTGAGGGGAGGTGACGAGCGGATCGAGCATCGTGAACCTCTTTCGACAGATGCCGCCGTTAGTTGTGAACGCGTATGGCGGCTCGACAAACGTCTCAGCGGCCGGACTTCGGGGTCGTGAGGCGATCGAAAGAGGTGGCTAGTCTCCCTCGGTGGGCGCGGTCCTTGTCGGGGAGGACAATCTCGAGGCGCGTCCGGCGATCGACCAGTTGAAGCGGGTGACGTTCTCCCTTGGTGCGAACAGGCCCGGCCGGCTGCCCCTCTTGACGAACAAGACCGGTGCCAGCGCGGCCTTGGCGATCGCGGATCGTGTCGTCCCGAGGCCTTCGTGTCGCCATCGCTCCGAGAGTCCGACTACGAGCAGGCCCGCTCCCGTCGCGGCCTCGACGACGCCGTCACGTCCGCCGGCAACGACCAGCGGCTCCGTCGCGATCCCGGTCACCTGCTGCACGAGCAGCCCGGCGTCGGCGAGCATCCGCGTCACCGACTTTCCCTCGTCGGTCTGCCCGGCCGCCCCGAGCAGCTTGAGCGGTGCGCTCGAGCTACAGGCCAGCCACGAGCCGAGCTCGAGCGCCGCCCAGTCGTGCTCGGCGCCGCCGAAGGGCACCACCACCGGTGCGTTCGGACCGAGCTCGATCGGGGCGCCCTCCCTCGCCACGAGTACCGCCACGTCGCAGGCCGCGTGCTCCATCAGCTCGCCGACCTCGCCGAGGGGAATGCCGTCGCCGATGATCCGCCGGCGCCCCTCGGTGAGCACGAGGTCGATCGGTTCCCGCTCGACGATGTGGGCGAGATCGGCGGCCGGGCCGGTCGAGGTCAACGCGACACCGCGGGCGACGATGCCCTCGGACGCCAACCGGTCGCGCAACTGGTTGATCGCTCGCGAGGCCCGCTCGAGCGCCAGGTTCTCCGAACGCAAGCCGCCCCGGACGCCGGCGCCGGCGCCTCGCGGCGGCTGGACGAGACGGGCGATGATGAGCTCCCGTGCCGGTGCCGACCGGGCCAGCGGCTCGACCAGCGCGACCAGCTGATCCAACGCCGTGTCCGTCTGCGGCGCAACCAGGATCGAGCGGTCCGGCACGGGCAGCTCCGGATGCGCTTGGACGGCCGAGAGCGCGGCACCCGCGAACTCGTCCTCGACCGCCAGACCGTACTCGTTCTTGGGGTCGATCAGCGTCAGCAGCGGCGCCGCCATCAGTGTGGTGACGACCGCCATGATCACCAGCATCGCGAACAGCGTGTTGGAGATCGCGCCGGCGTCGAGCGCCAGATTGAGGACGATCAGCTCGGTCAGCCCGCGCGTGTTCATCAGCGTCCCGATCACCGCCGACGCCTTCCAGTCGTAGCCGGCGACGCGGGCCGCGATCGCGGCACCGGCGAGCTTGCCGAGGATCGCGATCCCGATCAGGGCCAGGGTGATCAGCCACAGGTCGGGCCTATCGAGCAGCCCGACGTTGGTGCGCAGGCCCGTGTAGACGAAGAAGATCGGCAACAGCAGCGTGACCACGAAGTCGTCGATCCGACGGGTGATGTCCTCGCTCAGTCGTGCGTGCCGGGGCATGATCAGGCCCATGATGAAGCCGCCGAAGATGAACGCGATGTTGATCTCCTGGGTGATGTACGCGGACACGAGCACGCCGATGACAATCGCCGCGAACCACCCGCTCGGGATCCGCCCGACCTCGTCGTACGCCGTCGCCATTCGCGCGAGGACGCGGCGGACGACCAGCACCATGAACAAGGTGAACGCGGTCGCCTCGGCGATCGTCCTGACCACGTCCCCGAAGGTGCCCGATGCCGCGACCGCGGTCGCAAGCGCGATCAAGAACCAGGCGGTGACGTCGTCGATCGCGGCGCAGGCGATCGCCAGCGACCCAACCGGGTGCTGGATCATCCGCCGCTCGGCCAGGATGCGGGCCAGTACCGGGAAGGCGGTGATCGACATCGACACGCCCATGAACAGCGCGAACGCGACGAACTTCTTGTCCGGGCCGAGCAGCGTGTAGAGCGGCAGGGCGATCGCGATTCCCAGCAGCATCGGCAGCGCGACGCTCGCGTTCGAGATCGCGGTGGCGGCGGCCACCTTGCCCTTGAGCTGACCGCGATCAACCTCCAGCCCGACCAGGAACATGAAGAAGATCAAGCCGAGGTTCGCGATCGTGCCGATCGCGGTTAGCGTGTCGCTGGGGAAGAAGGTGGCCTGCCAGTTGGCAGAGATCGCGCCGAGCAGCGACGGGCCAAGCACCAGTCCCGCGATCACCTCGCCCATCACGCGCGGCTGGCCGACCTTGATGGCGATGTACCCGAATATGCGGCAGACGATCAGCACGATGGCGAGCGCGAGGAAGACCGCGGCCACGAGGTGGTTGAAGTCACTACGCTGCTTTGTCGCGGTGAACTTCTCGCCCGCCGGGCCGAGTCCGGAGGGAGTCGTCAGCGCGGGTTTGGCCGTCGGGACCGTCGACGGGACCGGCGTGGCCACCTGCAGTGGGATCACGGTGACGTTCTGCAGGACGATGTCGTTGGCCGTGGCGGTCACGCGGGCGGTGCCGCCCCTGGTGCACTTCACGTCCCCGAACAGCCCGCCCGTCTTGTCCGAGTATGTGACCTTGCCGAGATTCTCGCCGGCCGACGAGTACATGCTCGCGACCGTTCCCGTGCCGTGGATTGAGAACGCGCTCCCGAAGCAGGTCGAGCTCGGGGAGAGCGCGTAGGTGCCCTGGACGTTCGGCGGCGTGCGCGGTGCCGCGGCCCCCGGCTCGGGTGGCGCGCTCTTCAGCGCGGCGGCAAACGGCACTCCACCGAGCGTGCCGGTGATCGCGCCCCGGCCGCCGGCCGCCGCCGTTCCCGACAGCTCGAGCGACTTGCCGTTCACGCAGCTGACCGATCCCCCGATGGGATAGCCGCCGCCCGGGAGCTTGGCGTCCTTCAGGCGCAGCTCGCCACCGAGCGTGCCCTGGTTGTTGGTGAAGTTGACGAACTCGCCCGACTGCAGCACGTTGAACGACGGGCCCGTCACGGCCGCCTGGGTCGGAGCGGTGGAGGGCAGCGGCGTGCCGCCCGGTGCCTTGGGGACAGGCCCCAGACACGGGTTCGGCGCGCTTGCGCTGTAACCCCCGGCGATCGACGGGAGCGCCCGCTCACCGCCGCCCCTGTCTACGACCAGGATCACCACCACGGCGCCGATCACGGACAAGGTCACGTAGAAGGTGACCAGACGCCGGGTCAGCCGCCCACGCGGCATTGGCTTCTGTCCCTGCATCTGCGGTCCCTTGCGAAACCCAGCCCCTTTGAAGTTGTCCGACCCGGGGGGCGCAACCCCATCGCGCCCCGGTCGCGCGGAAAGTAGCTCAAAGCGAACCTCGCTACCAATGCAAAGCGGGCAAGGAGACCACGGCTTGTCGCCGGGTCGTGTTTATAGACTCAGCCTCCAGATGCGCGCGAGCGAACCGCCGGCACGATCCGGAAGCCTTCCAATCGTCACCGGCAAGAAGCTGATGCTGTTCTCCGGGCGGGCGAATCCCGCGCTGGCGGCCGCCATCGGGCACAGGCTCGGGATCGAACTCGGTCACATCACGCTCAAGACGTTCTCGGCCGGTGAGGTGTACTGCCGCATCGACGAGTCGGTACGCGGGGCCGACGTGTTCGTGGTCCAGCCAACCTGCGCCAACCCGGAGACCGGGATCAGTGCCAACGACGCGATGATGGAGCTGCTCGTGATGATCGACGCCGCCGTCGGTGCATCGGCCCATCGGGTGGTCGCGGTGATGCCGTGGTACGGCTACTCGCGCCAGGACAAGAAGTCGGCTCTGCGTGAGCCGATCAGCGCCCGGCTGGTGGCTCAGCTGCTCGAGACGGCGGGCATCGACCGGGTGCTCACGGTCGACCTGCACGCCGGCCAGGTTCAGGGCTTCTTCCGCAAGCCGGTCGACCACATGACCGCTCTCCTGTTGATCGCCGACTACTTCCGGGGACTCGAGCTCGACGATCTGGTCGTCGTCGCGCCGGACGTCGGCCGGGTCAAGCTCAACCACAAGTTCGCCGAGATGGTGGGCGCCGATCTGGCGCTGATGACGAAGGACCGGCCGGCGCAACAGGTGGCCGAGATCGGCTACGTGATCGGTGACGTGCGGGGCAAGACGGCGGTGATCCTCGACGACATCATCGACACCGCCGGCACGCTGACCGCGGCGGGCCAGACCGTGCTCGACGAGGGCGCGCAGCGGGTGTTCGCCGCCTGCACGCACCCCGTGTTCTCGGGTCCGGCCTACGAGCGGTTGGCGAGCTCGGCATTCGAGCAGGTGGTCGTGACCGACACCATTCCGCTGCGGCCAGGCGCGCCCCACAATGTGGTGGTGCTGTCATGCGCCTCGCTGTTGGCCGACACGATCCGGCAGATCTTCACCGACGGGTCGGTGTCGAACGTGTTCGGCGGCGAGAACCAGCTGTTCTAGTCGTGCCTCATCCCGGCTCCGGCCGCGTCAGCGCCTTGACGAAGTCCTCCAGCTGGTCCGTGCGCCAGCACTCGAAGGCCGTGCAGTGCCGCTCGTACGCGGAGATCACGCTGTCGCCGTAATTCCAGTACAGCCGCGGCTCGGGGTTCAGCCAGAAGGTGCGCCCGGCCTTCTGTGTGATTGCGGCGAATACGTCGTCGCGCGGCGGCCGGCCGTTGGTGCGGGCATCGCCGAGCACGATCACGGTGGCGCGGGGGTGGAGCTCGTCCTCGATGAGGTTGAGGAATTCGAGCCAGACACGGCCGTAGTCGGTGTAGCCGGAGACGTCGGCCACGCCGGCGTCTCTCGATATGGCTTCGCTGGCGGCGCGGAAGTCGCGCTCGCGCTCGAACACATCGGTGACCTCCGAGATCCGCTCGATGAACACGAAGGAGCGGAGCTTGCGGAATGCGTCGTGGAGGGCGTGGAGGACGGATAGGAAGAAGGTCGATGCGCTGGTGACTGACGTGGACACGTCGCACAGCACGAAGATCTCGGGTCTTTTCGGTCTTTTTGGGCGGTACTTCAGCGCGATCGGGACGCCGCCGGTCTGGAGGGAGGCGCGCATCGTCCGGCGGAAGTCGACGTGGGCGTGGCGGTTGTGTCCCTTGAGCTCGTGGCCCTGGGTGGCGAGCCGTCGTTTGAGCTGGGCGACGACCTTGTGGACGGCGGCGAGGTCCTGGATCGGGCCGGATGGGAGGGCTCGGTCGAGCTCGTTGAGCGGGCGCTTCGGGGGGAGGGTGGAGGTGCGCTCGATCAGGTCGCGCTCGAGCTCGCGTCGCAGGTGCTGCTCGAACTTCCTCACCTGGTCGCGGGGGAGGCCGTCGTGCCGGGGGTCGTCTTCTGGGAAATCGGGCTGCGGCTCGGTCCTGAGGCCGAGTGCGCGCCGGATTCTCTGCACGTCGACGCCCAGGACCCCCGAGCCCTCGCCCCGGCCGAAGGCGGCTATGGCCAGGCGCGCCAGGTCTCTCATCGCGTCGTCCGAGCCGTCACGCAGCGCGGCGGCGATCTGCTGCCTGAGTGTGTCGAGGTTGATGTCGCGCGGGTCGTGGTTCGCGCCCGGGGCTTCGGTGATGTTCTTGCGCGCGGCCTGAGCCTCGGCGGCGCGGAAGAAGAAGCGGTCGAACACGAGGTCGAACACGCGTCGGTCGTCGCTCGACTTGGCCAGTGTCGCCGCCAGGCCCTCCTTGAAGTCCTCCTGCTCGTTCCAATCGACGTGCGTGAGCGCTTCGAAGGCGTCGAGGATCTCGGAGGTCCCGATCGCGACGCCTTCGCTGCGGAGCTCCTCGGCAAACGACAGGAGCTGGCCGTCGAGAGTGCCCGGCGGCTGGTCCGGGATCCCGCCGTAGATGGCCTTGCTGCTAGGCGGCACTGGAGCGGGCGTCGTTCGCCTGCTGCTGTTCGAGGGCCACACCGACGCGGGCCGCCACCGTGTCCAGGTCGGTGCGGTGCTTGACGATCACGCTCATCGTCTCGACGAACGTGGCGTGATCGATGTCGCCGGCGCCGAGCAGCAGCAGCGTGCGCGCCCAGTCGATCGACTCGGCGATGCTCGGAGGCTTCTTGAGGTCGAGCTGGCGCACCTGGTGGACGATCTCCGTCAGCTTGCGAGCGACGGTTTCGTCGAGCTCGGGGGCGTGGAGGCGGACGATCTGGAGCTCGTGCTCGAGGTTCGGATAGTCGAGCCAGAGGTAGAGGCAGCGGCGCTTGAGCGCCTCGGTCAGCTCGCGCGTGTTGTTGGAGGTGAGGAGGACGACCGGTCTTGTTTTCGCCTCGATGCGCCCGAGCTCGGGGATGGAGATCTGGAAGTCGGACAGGAGCTCGAGCAGCATCGCCTCAAACTCCTGGTCGGTCTTGTCGATCTCATCGATGAGCAGGACGACGGGTTCTGTGGATGCGATGGCGGTCATCAGCGGTCGCGGAAGGAGGAACTCCTCGCCGAATATGTCCTCCTGCACGTCCTGCCATCCGGCTTCTTGTGATTCGGTCTGGATGCGCAGCAGCTGCTTGCGGTAGTTCCACTCGTAGAGGGCCTTGGCCTCGTCGAGCCCCTCGTAGCACTGGAGCCTCACGAGGGTTCGGTTAAGGTGGGCCGCGAGCGCCTTGGCCAGCTCGGTCTTGCCGACGCCGGCGGGGCCTTCGACGAGGACCGGCTTGCCGAGCTTGATCGCCAGGAACGAGACGAGCGCGGTCGACTCGCCCGGGATGTAGCCAACCTGCCTGAGGCCGCTGGCGAGATCCTGCGGGGTCTGTGGCGTGTCCGCTTCGGTCTGCATCGACGCTGTTCAAATATAGGCGCCGGCCTGCAACAACTCGGGTCGGTGGGCGGTGGCGGGTGCATTCTGGGTGGCGTGCCGCGCGTTGCGCTGGGTCATATCCCCGCACTCGCCGCCCGCCTGGCGCTGAATGCGGATTCAGAGCCAAATACGGGGCATATACGTGCATTGGGCGCCATCGGGTCGTCGAGCGCGCACTTATGACCCAGACGCGCGACGCCCAGGTGGCCGCTCTTGCCGGTCGACAGCGCACAATCGTGGGACACGAACAGCTGATCGCGCTCGGGTATAGCCGTCGCGGGATTTCCCACTGGGTGAGCCGTGGCCGCCTCCGGCCTGTGTTCCATGGCGTGTACTCGGTTGTTCACGGCGAATTGCCTGCCCTTGCTCTTGAGCAGGCCGCTCTGATCGCGTGTGGCGATCGGGCGTTCCTCAGTCACCGCACCGCAGCGGCCGTCTGGGGCCTTCTGCGGGCACTACCCGCTGAGGTCGAGGTATCGGTCGTCGCCGGATGCCGTTCATCCCGGAACGGAATCCGGGTGCACCGGATACGCGAGATCGACGAGCGAGATCGCCGCCAGCATCAGGGTCTGTGGGTCAGCTCGCCGGCGCGGGCCGTGCTCGAGCTGGCGGCGGTGGCGCCGGCGGCCGTCCCCGACGCGATCGACGAGGGACTCGCGCACCGGCGGTTCACGCCGGAGGCACTTCTGGCCGTACTTGCCCGCAACCGGCCCTGCCGGGGCGCCGCCCGCCTGGCGGCGATTCTCGGGGACGAGACCGCCACCGCGACCAGCCGCTCGCGCACCGAAAAGCGGTTGTTGAGGCTGTTGCGCGACGCTGGCTTGCCGCTACCGGAGACGAACGTCAAGTTCGGCCGCTTCGAGCTCGACCTCTTCTGGCGCCGAGAGCGGCTCGTGGTCGAGCTGGACACCTACCCGTTCCACCGCGGGCCCGGTGCGTTCAACCGTGATCGCGAGAAGGATCTCTTGCTCCGCGACGCCCGCATCGACATCCTTCGCTTCACGGGCGACCACGTCCGCGACAGGTGGGCGATGGTGCTGGCCAGGATCGCCGGCGAGCTCGCGCGGCGGGCCGTGGGCGACTAGGGCTCGGGGCGCCGGCGCATGGGGAGGGTATCGTCCTCGCCCAGCCGCACCGTGTCGTCTTGACCCAGCCGCACCGTCTCGTCGGCACCAAGCGACAGCGTGCCGTCCGCGCCGAGCGGAACCGTCCCGTCGGCGCCGAGCGGCAGCGTGCCGTCCGCGCCGAGCGGCACCGTCCCGTCGCCGCCGAGCGGCACCGTCTCGTCGTCCGGTTCCGAGGGCGGTGTGAACGATGGCCGGGTGGACGGGGGAATTCGCCCGAAGCGCATGGCCGGTGGATCCTCGGGGACGACGCGCTCGAAGAGCTCGTCGGCACTGGCGCGGTGGCGGGGTCGACCCGCCGGCGCGGCGGTGGGGCGATCCGAGCCGGCGGTGGCGCGATCCGGCGCGACGGTGGCGCGGGGGCGATAGGTCCGCGCCGGAGGCCGATCCGCCGACACAGGCCGCGGCGAGCGCGCGCGCCGGCGTGGTTCGCTCGACCGATCGTGCGGGCGCCGGGGCTCCGTGGTGGTTTCCGCGGCAGCGTTGGACCCGGCCGGCGCGTGGTCCTCCCCCGGGAGCGGCGGCTCGGGCCGGTGGGCGGCGCGAATCCTCGAGCCGCTGTAGGCCAAGAAGGCCCCGGCCGCCAGCGCGAAGAAGATGCCCCACTCGACGCCCGAGGTGGTGGCGGACGGACCTTTGGTGGTGGCGCCCTGCTTGTCGAAGATCCGCCACACGATCAGCACGCAGGTCCAGAGGCCGGCCGCC
>DASPPG010000279.1:0-6152 GCA_035625625.1 Solirubrobacteraceae bacterium | reverse complement strand
CCCCGGCCCGACACAGCCGCCACCCAGCGGATGGCCGGCGCCGCCGTCACCCAACGGGCGGCCCGCAGGGACGAGCGCGCAGCGCTTGACGGCAAGCCAACATCCGCTACCGCACTCGGGACTTGACACAGGACGTCCACGTGCTGAGTCGTCTTTGGGCGCGCCGTGGGCTACTGCATCGCCCCGGCTGAGCATCGGTCCCGCAGGTCGAGCCGGGCTTCACCCGCCGCGCTACCGCTTTGATAGGGCACCGGACTGCTGGTTTGCGCGGAACGCGATCGTGTCGCGGCGGCCTGTCGGATGATTCCTTTCCGCCTCGAGCCGCCGACCGCGTGCTCTTGCTTGGGCTGCAACGGACTCGTTTGGCTGGCTATCTTGCTTGCGCGCCTGCGCAGGTTGGGGATGCGGAGAGGTAAGCCGGTCTCTGTCCTCTCTCTGGTCATATGCCCGGGGCGTGCATTTGTGATGGATGGAATCGGCAGAGACGCGCGCGCCCTGCCGGTTGAAGGGCGAGGTCCGCGCCGAACATTGCTTGCCGCGGGCATGTGCCCCGGGCCTCGCCGCCGGTCCACCGCGTTTCTTGTCAGGGTGAAGGATGGATGTCGTTCGTCGCCGCTGTCGGTGTGCTCGCTGGCGTCGCTGGAGCGCGGCGTATGAGGCGGTACCGGGTCGGGCTGGCGCGGCGCATGATCGCCGACGTGTCCTGGGTCACGACCGACCGGCTCTCCTGAAGCTCCCAGGCATCGCCTAGCAGGGCGACGATATCCTCGTGGTCCATCCCGCGCGGGAGCGCGATCCCGCGGCCTGCTTTGAACGCAGTGATTAGCAGGGTGGCTCCGGGGGCGGCAAGCTGGGTTAGCCCGGCAGCGGCGCCGTTCCGGTCCGCGTCGGACAGGCCGTGGATGCAGCCGAAGTCGTACAGAATGTCGTATCCCGGCTGCAGCCCGAGTCGACCCAGCTCTGCGACGTCGCCTTTGATCCACTGCACCTCAACTCCTTCTTCGATTGCCCGCCGCCGAGCGTTGGCCAGCGCCTTTTCGACCGAGTCCACACCGGTGACCCGCCAGCCGCGCTTGGCTAGGTAGACCGCGTCGTGCCCCGAGCCACACCCGACGTCGAGCGCGCGACCGGCCGCCGGGGCACCCGCTCGGTCGAGCACCGGCCGCCACGACTGCGCGATGTCTCGTCGCTCCCAGGGAGCGAACCCCAGCCTGTACAACAATCCGTAAGGCAGCACCCTTGACCTCCTCGCACAGACGATCTTGCCCGGGACTGTTTCACACACCGACCCCCACCGCCAAAGCCGACAGCCGTGCGCGGAGTTGCACGCACCGAGGCACCGGGAGCGGTATATCGGGGGTTCGAGTAGCTGGGCCGGCTCCTCAGCTCTTCTGACACCCATCCAGAGGCTTCGACGGAGCGCCGATGCGTCATGCTTGACGGACGACCGTCATGATCCCGCTCCGAGGTGATACGGACTCCTACCGACCGAAGATCGGCATCCTCTCGGCTCATACCGAGCGCGAGAAGAAGCTCGAGAACAAGCGGCTGATCGAGGAGATCACCGAGTTTGGGGGTGACGCGAGGATCGTGAATTACCGGCGCTGCGCGGTCGGCGTCCTCGAGACGGGCCGGGCGCTGTTCCAGTACGACGACGACGACGACCACCCCGTCCTGGTTGAGGTGGATGGGGTGATCCCGCGCGTCGGGAAGTTCGTCGAGTCTGGCGTGTGGGTGCTGCAGCTCCTAACGTCCCAAGGCGTCTACTCGACGGCCAGCCCCGAAGCCGTCGCGACCGCCAAGAGCAAGATGAGCACGCACATCGCGCTCGACGCCCACGGCGTGCCGACGCTCTATGGGATCATGCCGACGGGCATCAGGCCTAAGGATCCGACGGAGACGTTCAAGCTCTTGGAGTCCGACCCGAGACGCAAGCTCATCGTCAAGACCGACCGCGGCTCCCATGGCGAGGGCGTGCTGCCGCCGACTCCCCGGCGGGGGGCGATCGCCAACGCGCAGGCATACCGCGCGAATAACATCCGCTACATCATGCAGGAGTTCGCGGAGGCGCCTCATCCCGAGGAGCTTGCCTCGGACGTGCGGATCATTGTTGTTGAGAACCGGATCATCGGCGCGATGAAGCGCAGCGCCAAGGACATCGGGGAGTTCCGCTCTAACATCTCCCAAGGCGGTGAGGGTGAGCCGTATGAGCCGACACCCCGCGAGGCCGAGCTGGCGCTGCGCGCCTGCGCCGTCCTCAATCTCGATGTCGGCGGCGTCGACATCATCTCCTCCAGCCGCGGGTCGGTGGTCAACGAGGTCAATGTCAGCCCGGAGTTCGGCGGCATCGAGGCGTTCACCGAGGCGGACGTCGCCCGCCACATCGCCGAGCTGGCGATGAAGCACGCCGTCCGCCGGCAACCCGCGGAAATCGCGAGCGTGCCGGCGGCGCTGATGAGCGGCTCCTAGCCCTCGATCGCGCGCTGGAGCAGGCGATAGCCGACGTAGGTGCCGATCAGCCGCTTGCGCCGTGCACGGCGCACATCGCTCGGGAGCAGCCGGAACAGGTCCGAGAGCTCGACTTGGACGGCCGCGAGTTCCAGCCCGTTCTCCTCGGCGACGCGCTGGGCGCACGCCCGCGTCGTGCAGAAGGGCGCGTGAAAGCCGTTGAAGACGATCGTGCCATCAGGATTGACCTCGACCGTCAGCGGGTCGTCGTCGGCCACCTTCACGAACCACTCGTTCGTAGCGATCCGCAGGTCAAAGCGCGCGGCGATTTGCTCGATGCGTTCGGCCGCCCGGATCGACGTCGGGTGTGGATTAGGACCGATCCCCAAAAGGACGTCGTAGGCGCGCTCGTCAGCGAAGTCGTTGAACTTCCCCGCCTTCATGCCGTGGATGCTGATGACCTGCGTGATCCCGCGTTCGACGATCAGCCGCGCCATCGCGTCCTTGAAGACGTGCTCCTCTTGGTAGTTGGCGTCGCTGCACTGACGGCCGCGCATTGTCATGAAGTGCGCGCCGGTGCTCTTGTGCAGGGCGTAGCCGAGCCCGGCGGTGCCGACGTCCGGCGCCTTGCGTCGCAGCACCCAGTCGTTGTCGGGCCGGTAGTGCGCGGTGGCGTGCTCGGCGGTGATCAGCACCGGCCGCTCTCCCTCGAAGATCGCCAGCCTGTTGTCGCTAGTCGCCGTCCCGAGATCGTAGTCACGCTTGCTCAGGCGCGGTGCGACCAGCTCGCGCTCGCCCTGCTCAATCTGCTCATAAACCGCGGGGATCCTCGACCTAGCCAGCCTCGGGAAGGCATAGGAGTCGATGTCCTTGGCCTTCATCAAGCGCTCGTAGTGAAGGTCGACGATGCCGTCGGACAGGAGGCCGTCGAGCGCGCGACGGTGGACCACCGGCTCGACCGGTATGTGATCGCTCTCGCTGCTCGTCATATCAGTCATTGGCGTGCACCCTGGTGGCGTCCAGTCGCCGCACACGGTAACGGCCCGACGGCCACAGAGCGGTCGCCGACGACGTGGCACAGTCTCCGGCATCAGGTGCCCAACCGACACTGGGGGCGGGTCACGCTCGGCGCGCGCCCGCGTCACGCTCGCCTCTCGCCTCCGTCTCGTCGCGGTTCGGCGCCCGCCCGCGTCCGGGTCGCGCTGCTACGGGACCGTGAGCGTTCCGCCCAGGCCGGCTTGGCGGCGGCCGCGCGCCGAGTGGTAGACGCTGAAGGTCCTGGCCCTGATGTCGGCGAGACTCGGGACGTATCGCCGTGGTGACGACGGGACACTTCCTGTCGACACGTGGCCCGCGTTCGCCACTGTCGTGCTGAGCGATGCGGGCGCGGAGCGCGGGGACGCGTTGTCGTCGTCGCCACGACCGCGGCGGTTCTGAGGAGCCGGTGGCCATCGGGTCGGGCGGCGAGAGCGGCAATCCCCGTGGAGGTGGATGTGCTGGCGTGCGAGCGGTGAGATGCGTTCGAGGTCGTCAGCGGTGACGAGCTCGCCACCGGCGCGGACCTCGTCCACGACGTGCTGGATATGGGCGCTGTTCCAGGCCAGCAGGAGGCCTAATCCTAATGCGCCCGGCGGAGGACCGGGGTCGTGCTCGGCGCTCACCGGCATCAACTCCAGTTCGACGAGCTGGATCTCAACTGCCAGAAAGTGGAGTTACCGGACGCCCGGGTACCTCGGATTCCTCGCCAAGGCCGCTACGCCTGGGCAGCAGCGACACAGAGCTCTCGACCGCCCTCCGCCAGGCGTTGCGCAAGCATGAGCCGAGCAGGAGCTCAATGCTGGTGCGGACAAACAGGGAGCGGCGCGTGTGCCGGCAGGGACGAGATGACCGCTACGCCTGGCCAAACCACAGCCCGGTGATCGAGGTCGCGACGACCCTCAAGACGGGTTCATGCCTACGGACCACGGGATCGTGCTTGCTCGGAATCGGCCGCTCAGCAAACCCCGGGGCGCTGTCGCAATCCCCGAATATCCAAGCGTGCGCGGCCTGGACGCAAGACGACTATCACTGGCTCTCGCGGCTGCTCGGGCCGCGCTTTCGCAACGCCACGTACCGAGCAGTGAGGGCTGGCTTTTGCTTACGCGCAGAGCGGTCGTCCGGCCGCCGCAGCGGGCGTTGATGGCGTCGCGGGAGCGCGGCTGCGGTCCCGCGCCCCGGCCCTGCTCTCAAGCTAAGCAGCACTCACACGTCAGCGATGCTGCTGGCCCGATCCAGCAGTCTCGATCGATGGCTCGGAACCGGTCGACGCCCCCGGTGTTTCGTGGAAGCAGGTGTCTCAGACGGCTTCTGCCTGTTGCCCGATCCGGTGGGGCGTTGGTCGAAAGGGGGGCTTGCGCCGCGCGAGCCGTGGGGCTACCTTGTCAGCGTGGCGGAGTCGGGGGCGACCTTTGAGGGCGCGAACGGGTCGGAGGTCGAGCTGGGCTACCGGCTCGCCGCGGCGGGTCGCGAGGCGGCGGAGGATGAACGGCTGAGCCTTTTGGAGGAGCTCTTTGATCCGCTTTCCCGCCGCCGGCGCGAGCTGGTTCGGCCGGGGTGGCGCTGTCTCGAGGTCGGGGCGGGACGTGGCTCGATGGCCGTCTGGCTTGCCGAGCAGGTCGGGCCGGCCGGACACGTGGTGGCGACGGACGTTGACACGCGCTATCTGGAGCGGCTTGATGTCCCGAACCTCGATGTGGTTGAGCACAACATCCTCGAGGATCCGCTCGAAGTCCTGGGCGTTGGTTCGTTCGATCTCGTCTGCTCGCGCCTGATGCTGTTTTGGCTCGCGGGAAGGCAGGACGCGGCGATCACACAGATGACGAGGTGCCTCCGTCCCGGTGGCTGGCTGATAGATGAGGACGCCGACTGGGGTGTACCGGCGCCAATCGATCCCACACACCCGCTCTATGCCGACTACGACGACGCCTGGCGGGACGGCGATTGGTGGACCGTGCGTGGTTACGACGGCGTTCGGGCGCAAGCTGCCGGCGCTGTTTGAGCGATGCGGTCTCGAGGACATCCGGCACGAAGCGCGAACTGAGGTGGTCCGGGGAGGATCACAGTGGGCGCGGTGGTGGATTCTGACGTTGCCGGTCATCAACGAGCTTGGCGGCGGCGGGACTGTCTGTTCCTATCGACGCGGCCTCGATGTGATGACCACCGCGCTCGCCGATCCCACCGTCTTGCTCCTGAGGGAGCTGCTACACGCCTGCTGGGGCAGGCGAGTTGGCAACGCTGGGTAGCCGCTTCGGACGCGTTCCCTAACGCAGGACCGCGGCCCCGAGGACGGCTGCGAAGAATCCGCCCAAGCCTTACGTCTTGATCGACCAGCACCAGTCTCCCAGGCACCGACCAGACTCCTGCTCCGTCGCCGATCCGGTAGCCAGCCGCAGACTGCCGGTTCGATCGAGCAGCAACGGCCTCATCTAGATGGCCGGACTGCCGAATCGCCCTAGCACTGCAGCAGCCGGCGCGAGTCGCGCAACTCGGCTCTGTGTGCCGTCGGGCTGAGCGTCGCTTGCCGAGCAAGCGGCAGCCAGGCGCTAGCGTTGCTGTTCGATCGTTGCGAGCGTCTCGCCAGCGCGGCCCAGACTGTCGCTCTCCCGTCGGTCGTTGCTTGGTGGGTCGCGCGGACGCAGCTAAGTGTGCGTCCAATCGCCTCGGAG
>DASPPG010000278.1:0-40365 GCA_035625625.1 Solirubrobacteraceae bacterium | reverse complement strand
CATCCTCGGCGGCTGGCTCGTCGACAACGCATCCTGGCGCTGGATCTTCTTCATCAACCTGCCGATCGGGATCGTCGCGTTCATCCTCGCGCTGATCGTGCTCGAGCCCGATAAGCCGCAACCCGCCCACCGGCTCGACTGGCTCGGGATGCTCCTGCTGTCGCCGGGGCTGGCGGTGTTCATCTTCGGCCTGGCCGAGTCCTCTAGCTACGGCTTCGGCTCGCTGCGCTCGTGGGCCCCGACGCTCGCCGGCGTGGTCCTGATCGGCGCCTGGTTCATCCATAGCTGGCGCAGCCCGAACCCGCTCATCGACCTACGGACGTTCGCACACACGCGAGCCGGGGCGGCGGCCGGCACCTTCCTGCTGTTCGCCATCTCGGTGTTCGGCACGATGCTGCTCGTTCCCCTCTACTTCCAGGCGGTGCGGGGCGCCTCCGCACTTCAGGCGGGCCTGCTGATGGCACCCGGCGGCTTCGGCGCGATGCTGCTGATGCCCGTCGGCGGTCGCCTGACCGATCGCTACGGACCCACCTGGCTGCCGGCAGCAGGCCTGCCCCTGGTCGCGGTCGGACTCATCCCATTTGTGTTCGTCGGCGCCCACACGTCGTACGTTCTTCTCTGCGGCGCTAACTTCGTCCAGGGTCTGGGGATGGGCCTGGCGATGATGCCGAACATGACGGCCGCCATGCAGGCGGTGCCGGCGGCCGCCATCGCGCGGACGAGCACGGCGATGAACATCATCCGCCAGACCGGCGCCTCGATCGGCACCGCGGTCCTCTCGGTCATCCTCGCCTCCGCGATCACGAGCAACCTCAGCGCGATCGTCAATAGCCATGCCACCGGCTCGGGGTCAGGCGGGCTTGCGACCCTCCAGCACCTGCCGGCACGGGCGCACGCCGCCATCGCAGAGCCCTTGGCCAGCGCCTTCGCCTCGACCTTTGTGTGGGCGCTCGTTCTCATCGTCGTGGCTCTCATCCCCGCCGTGGGGATGGCCCTCTCCGGCTGGCGCCGGCCGGTCAGCGCGCCCGTCGACGCACGGGCAGTGGCGCTGGATTAGCGCCCTTGTCTCGAATGTAAGGAGACCCCTGCGTGGGCGGAGCACGCGACCGCCGGCGCGCGCTCGGATGTCGTCGGCACTCACCGTTCCTCCGTTGGTCGGTTTGCCGAGCATGGCGAGTGTTACCCGGAGGCCTTCCTCGATTGGGGCTGAGTCGAGGTCGACGGCCACCCTTTCCGCGTCCTGGGAGCCGCACGGCGCCTCGGAAGCGGCGCGAATCCTCCCGATCTTCTGCCGGCAAGGGCGGGCCGGTAGCGTGCGGGCGCATGACGGTGACCGAGCGTGCGCACGTGGTGGTAGTTGGGCTTGGCGCGATGGGGAGCGCCGTGTGCGCCCAGCTCGCGAGCCGCGGCACGTCGGTCATCGGCATCGACCAGTACGACCCCCCTCATTCGTATGGATCGACGCACGGCGAGACCAGGATGACCCGGCTGGCGGTGGGGGAAGGCCCCGAGTACGTCCCTCTCGTCCGGCGCTCACACGAGCTGTGGCGCGAGATCGAGGCGCAAACTGGGACTCGATTGCTGACCCAGCCGGGTGGACTGATCATGTCGCGCTCCGGAAGTTGGTTCTTTGAAGAGACGCGCGAACTCGCGCGTCGTCTCGACATAGAGCACGAGTCGCTTTCGCCGGCCGAGCTCCACAATCGCTTCCCGATGTTCGCTGTCGATGGGGAGACGGAGGGCTACTACGAGCCCGCGGCCGGTTTCGTGCGACCCGAAGACGCGGTGCGGGCCCAGCTCGAGCTGGCCCGACGCGGCGGCGCGAAGCTTCGCCCTGGGGAGCGCGTCCTCAGCTGGTCGGCGTCCGCGCACGGTGCGAGCGTGGTCACGGACTGCGCCAGGTACTCCTCCGAGCAGCTGATCCTGTGCGCCGGTCCGTGGCTGCTGGGGCTGTTCCCCGAGGGCCGCGACCTGTTCGCCGTCCACCGCCAAATCCAGTTCTGGTTTCCGATCCGCCATGGATACGAGCAATTCCGGAACATGCCGGTGTTCGTCTGGGATTTCGGCGGCGAACGGGCCGGCTTCGTCCACCTCGACGGCTTCTACGGCTTTCCGGCTGTAGACGGTCCGGCCGGCGGCGTGAAGGTCGCCACCGAGACCTACGAGACGGCGACCGAGCCCGACGGGCGCCAGCACCCGCCGACCGCGGCGGAGACCGTCGCCATGTACCGCCGCTACATCGAGGCCCGGCTCCCGTCGCTTGGCCCGGAACCGGTGCGGACCCTGTCGTGCCTCTATACGTGCACGCGCGGGAGTCGATTCGTCATCGACCGCCACCCCAGGCACGAAGCGGTACTGATCGTCTCGCCCTGCTCGGGACATGGGTTCAAGCACTCGCCGGCGATCGGCGAGGCCGTGTCCCAGTGGGTGACGGAAGGCAAGCCCGAGCTCGACCTCGACCCCTTCCGCCTGCCCGACTCCGCGCGATAGGGATCGCTGCACCCACATGTCCGCGATCAGAAGCGCAGCGACGTCGTGGTGTTGATGATCCACCCGTTGCGAAGGCTGATGCCCGCGCGCCGACGTGGGCGGGTCGGTCGCCCGACGACGGCTGCTGACCTTCATTCTGCTCCGCCTCCTTGACGGGTCCGAGGTTCGCGTCGGAAGCGGTTTTATGGAACGGCGGATTTCGTCCCGGTTTCCGACTGTCTCTCAGCGCTGATCGTCGTCGGCGGAGGGGCCGTCGTCGTCGCCCTCAAACGGCGGGATCTCGCCCCTGAGGAGCCACTCGAGTTCGGAGTTCCAGTCGATCGCTCCGACGAGCAGCGCCTTGACCGTGGTCAGTTCGTCGTCCAGAACGAGAACATCGTCGCGCAGCTTGGCGCGGGCGCCGTCCTCGATGTCCGCGGCTCGCGTCTCGAGGTCATGGGCGACGTCCGCGATCGTGCCGCTGGCCTGGGAAAGGAGCAAACGCAGCCTGGGTAGCAACTCGTCGTCAACGAGCTTGGCGACCGGCCGTTGGCGCGGGGGCGATCCGTCTACGAGCTCGGCTGAATCCCCCTGCTTGGAAACGGTGACTCGGATCTCAACGGCGACCGACTCCTCTCCACCAAGCGCGGAAAGAGTCCGTTCACACACCTTCACGAGCGACTCACACGGCTGGACCCGGACTGTGGGAAGCGAGCGCGGCTCCGCCGACGGCCCAGACTGCCTACCCGTCACCGCGAGGGCAGACTCGAGGAGGTCGCTGTCTTGGCCCCAGCGCTCGCGCAGATACTCCTCAAACGTGGCATGCGTCTCGCGAAAGAGCTGCCGGTCGCGGATCTCGGCTAAGGCGTTGCCGAGCGCTACGTACGCGCCCCAGCCTCGTTGCGCGGCGACTTCGAGGCGGTCGAGGTTCTCGAGCTCGCTGGGGGTGAGGTTGTCTTCGGGGTCAGTGCTGCTCATGGGGTTCAAGGTTTGGTTTGGGCGTGCCTCGGGCTCCTTCGCTATGCATCGCGAGCGTAGCGACAAATTACGGATTGACGGCCAGGACTTACCCAACTCATAAGAAATATGCATGCCGCCCCAACGGGGAAGCGGCTGGCAGTGAGAGCACGTGTGTGAGCAACGGCACAGATGGGGTGATTTGGGCCTGTCACCCTCATCGCCGGCTCAGCGACCTGTTGGGTGCGCCCCGCCAGTATGGGGACGCGCGGTGTCATTTTCCGAGTTTGGCGTTCCACTCGGATCGAAGGGACCGGCGAAAAGCTGGTCGCCGGCGGACGCGAAGTGGTGAGCGCATGACCGCGCCGGTAACGGTGGCCGCAAGTCTGACGGGTAGTCCCGCCCCCATCAGGTCGAGAAAGTAAGAAACCAAAGGAGGACCTCTCAATGAGGCCCATTACACGCGGGCGCGTAGCGCGCCCGAGTCTTGCTGGCGCAAGCGCTGTATCGGCGAGCGCCCGGCGGGCCGGTCCGGCGAAGCATTTGACCCCGGGCTCGGCTACTCAGCGCGGCTGCGAAAAACTCTTCACGGTGAAAATGGGTGAACGTGCCGCGAATCTGATCTATTCCGTTAACGGTCATGTCAGTCAGCACGCTCTCCGGGTGCTCGGGTACATCGAACGCTGCCAGCGCAACCCGGCGGCCCAGGGCTTTGTTCGCGGCTACGACCGTTATCAAGCCGGGATGCACCACGCCCGATTGGTGGCCGCACAGGCTGCCGCGGCGACGCAGCGGTCGCGGGACAGCGGCGAATGGGCGATTCCGAGCTCGGTCGTACAGTGCGAGTCGGGTGGCCAGGACCTCCCCCCGAACTACGCCGGCGCGTCTGGCTACTACCAGATCATCCCCAGCACCTGGCAGACCTATGGCGGGACCCGATACGCGCCCAGCGCCTACCAAGCGACAGCCCAGCAGCAGGCGGCAGTCGCGTCACGAATCTGGAGCGGTGGCGCGGGCGCCAACCAGTGGGTCTGCGCCGGCGGGAACTGATGGATAGTGCCGATACGGCGCGGCCCTCATGCCGGCCGTGACGAGCAGTCGGGGCGGAGCTCCCGTCCTGGTCGTCCCCTATGCGGCCATCGCACTCACGCTTTGGAACTTCGGACCCCGCTGTGGTGATCCCCACTCACCGGCGCGAGAGCGCGATGCTACACGGGTGAAAGGACGCGAGCAGCTCAGGCGCGCGGTTCGTGAGGCGGTCGACTTCTATTGGGGTTCCGGGCTGTCGAACGAGGTTCCCGCGCTGGCCTGGTTTCTGCTGGCATCGCTGGTGCCACTCGCGCTCGGCATCACCGCCCTGGCGGCCGTTGTCCTCGGCGACTACGCGAAGGCCCAGATGGTCGCCGAGCGGCTGTCGGAGGTTCTTCCCCACAACGTGCACGAGCAGGTTGTGCAGCTGATCCTGAGAACCCACCGCGACTCGCCACTGCTGATCATCGGTTCGATCGTCGGCATGCTCTGGACGAGCTCGGGTGCCGTCGGCGTGCTGGAACGCAGTCTCTCGCGGCTGGTGGGGGAGGCGGGCAAGGGCATGGTCGTCGGGAAGCTCCGCAACATCGGCGTCGCGGCGGCCGTGACGGTGCTCATCGTGATGATGGTCCTGGTCGCCTCGGCCGGCACGGGCGTGGTCAGGGAGCTCCGGCTGAACTCGGTGCTGACCCGAATCCTGGTGCCGATCGCCTCAATCGGGCTGGCCACGTTCCTCTGCGGTGGGGTGTACTGGGTGCTGAGCGGCGGGCAGGCTCGGTGGAGGTTCGCGCTACTCGGCGGACTGGTCGGCGGCGTGCTGCTCCAGCTGGTCCCGACCGTCGCCGGCTACTACCTGCGCTATGTGGCCGGCGACACGCCGGTTGAGCTGTTCCTGATGCTCTCGGGCGTGCTGATCACCTGCTATCTGGCGGCGATGGCGCTCCTGGTCGGTGCCGGCGTGACGATGCGCCTGCAGCTCGACCGCAGTCTCGATGATCACGGCGCGTAACGCAGGATCGCTGCAACGGGGCCGTGGCCCGGAATATCGTCGTTGCGGACGGCTAGGACCCGGGCATCGGTCAGCCAGGCGCGGCGCGTGATCTCATCGGTCACATCGTGGACATCGCCCGTCGCGGTGGTCGCGAACGTCACCGCGCCGGTCTGCTCGTCGACCGTGCCCGGCACCGCGGCGTCGATGTCGACCAGCAGCGTCTCGACCGCGCCGAAGGTCGCCGCACGTGCGACCTCGGCGACGTCGGCCAGCCCGCGCCCTTCGGCGGCTCGCTTTCCGTAAAGCTCCTGGACGTCGCGCAGCTGCGCCGCGTAGAGATCGTCGAGGACCGTCCGGGTGTTGGCCGCAAGCTCGGCGTCAGAGGACGTTTCGGGGTTTCCGGAGATGCCGTGCGCAAGCAGATGGGGATACGTGTTCACCGATCTGTAGATGCCTTCAATCGGTTCCGTCGCCGCGAGGATCAAGGGGACCTCGAGGCCGTTCAGAAGCGGCCGAAGCGCCCGGTCGACCTGTCTGGCGTACTGGCGCATGCGGACCTTCTGTCCTTCGGAGCCCTGAAGGCGGCGAATCGGAGCGCGGTCGGCGATCGACGATTT
Organism: Solirubrobacteraceae bacterium; assembly: GCA_035625625.1. GTDB lineage: Bacteria > Actinomycetota > Thermoleophilia > Solirubrobacterales > Solirubrobacteraceae > Palsa-465. The sequence continues at coordinate 34,302 of DASPPG010000278.1, read as the reverse complement.
GCCGACGGCGCCGGCGACGCCCGACGGCAGATCGTTGACGTTGATCCGTGCCGGATCGAGGTCGGGCGTGACCTCGACCACACGAACTGAGCCCTGGGCGAGTGCCAGGAGTGAGGAAACGTCAGCGTGCGAAGCAAAGGCCTCACATGGAAACGATCTGACACCTCGACCTGGCTGAGCAGGCGGTTGGGCAGGCGGAAGGTGATCAGCCACTGTGGCGTCGCGAACGCCGCCAGGCTCCTGGCCTGGTAGCGCCAGAACTCTTCGTCGTCGTACAGGTACCCGATCTCGTCTTCGAACTGGCGAACGACCCTCACTCCCGCACCTGTCTCGTGGAGCTGGGAGACGCCTGCCCGGCCAGCGTCTTGAGTTCGATCCGCTCGGGGTCGCCGTTGGACGCAGGGTCGGTGGGAAGGTAGATCGAAACGCTCGAGGGAGCCCGGTACTCGAGGAGCCGGTCGATATCGGCGCGCGTGGGTATGTCGGTCGGCAGGATCATTTCTCACCTAGTCGTAGGACTGCGTTTCCTGCTCACGCGCGGTCAGCACCATCGGGTGCGCCGGCGGCCCGGAGATGATCGTCTCGCGGTCGACCTCGAGGTCTGGCCCGACATGGACGAGCTCGCCTGGGTGGATCTCCTCCCAGCCGGGTTCATCGCTGATCCGTTCACTGGCGATCACCACCAGCGGAGCCACCGCGCCATCATCGGAGTGCAGCCTCAACGTACCGGCTGCGTCCGCCTCGTCAAGTGCGGCGACGCCGCTGGGCCCGCCCCGCCGGCGGCGGTGCAGGTGCAGCGGATTGTGCTCGGGGTAGCGGAACGCCCAGATGTGACCAATGTCGCCGAGCACGAAGTTGAGGCTGTAGAGCTCGTACTCAGCGACCACCTCGCGCACCGCTGTGGTGATTCCCGCGCGGACGTCGCCGCCGCACTCGCGGATCGCCAGCGTGATCACGGCAAAGAAGCGTTCGGAGTCGGTGTCGCCCATCACCATCGCGCGGTTGGCGCCCAACCTCGACTCGATCCGGTCAAGGTCTCCGACGACTCCATTGTGGGCGAAGAGACGGCCGTCCTGGCTGAACGGATGGGTGTTCACAAGAGACACGTCGCCGGTGCTGGCGTAGCGCAGGTGAACCAGCATCTCGCTCGCGTCCAACCGCCGGGCGACATGCCGGTAGGCGGGATCCTCGGACGCCTGCACCGGATTGCGAATTAGGATCATGCCCCGCCTTGCCGTCAACGCGGCCATGCCGTAACCGTCGGCGTTGCGCTCGCTCTGACGGGCGATCGAGGTTGGCGCATCGAGCAGCCAGAACTCGGCAGCGACATCCCGTTCGCCTGCGTGCAGCGCGAAGAGCCGGCACATGCACCCCAGTCTACGTCGGTCCTGACGCTTGCGACCCTGCCCGACGGAGACACGCTGTCCTTCACGAGGCTGCAGGATCTGATCTGGCTGACCCCCGGCAACCTGATCACCCACCTGCGCAAGCTCCACGACGCCGGTTACGTGACGAGCGAGAAGAGCGGCAACGGCGCCACCGCGCAGACCTCGGTCGCGCTCACCCACGCCGGTCGAGCCGCGCTCGAGCACTACACGACGGCCCTTCGAGAGCTTTTGGACAGGGCGAACCCGCGCTAAAGGTGAGGGGTTCTCCGGATGATGGATCCGGCGGGGACGCGGACGATTCGTATGGACAAGCTCGCAGAGAGGTAACTCATGGCTACAAAGCCCTCATCTGGGCAGTCGGCGGCACAGCCGTCGGTCGGGATGGCGCGCGGTGTCCGACCAGGCGACGGCCGGGAGACGAGTGATCGAGAGTTGGTGCGGCTTCGCGCCTTGAACGCCGAGCTCCGGCGGTTGCTTGAAAAGCACCAGTGGAGCGGCCTCACGCCGACCAAGTCGTACGGCGCCTGCCCCGAATGCGGCGGCTCCAGGGCTCCGTTCGCGGCGGGACACCGTCCCGGGTGCGCCATCGCCGCGGTCCTCGGGGCGTCGAGCGAGTAGGGTCGGCTAGCATCGGGCGATGTTCACTGCCTGGCGGCGGTGGCTTGCGTGTTCCCTGTGCCCGTTGTTGGGGGCGTTGGGTGCTGGCTGCGGAGGCTCATCCAGGCGTACTCACCCGCCTCGCGTTTCGGTATCGACCGGGCCGGTCGCGAGCATCGCGGCGGGTGGATTCGCCGGCTACGCGTTGCTCACCAACGGGAGCGTGTGGGCGTGGGGTGATGATCTTGAGGGCCAGACTGGACCGGGCGGGGGGTGGCAGTTGAGTGCAACGCCGGTCGAGGTTCCTGACCTCACCAACATGATTGCGATTGCCGGCGGCCAGAACACTGCCTATGCCCTTCGGCGCGACGGGACCGTGTGGGCATGGGGTGACGACCTCCAGGACGAACTAGGAGATGCCGGCGATTCCCCGCGGCAGATCCCGAAGCGAATCCGAGTCCCCGGCGGGATCGTCGCGATCGCGGCCGGTGCGTTCTCTGCCTACGCTCTCCGGCGGGATGGCACCGTGTGGGCGTGGGGCAGTAACAGCTTCGGCCAGCTCGGGACAGGCGGTGCGGTAGTCCCAAATGGGATCCCGCGTCGAGTTCATCGCCTGGCCGGGATCGTCGCCATCGCCGCTGGCTCGGGGGACGGATACGCCCTGGATCGAGACGGCGGGGTGTGGGCTTGGGGTGACAACAGCCTCGGTCAGCTCGGTACCGGAGAGTGCACCGCCTCACCAGTGTCGACAGGCGACGGGTCCCAGTGTCCACGGTCGAGCGGGCCCGTCGAGGTGAGAGGCCTGACTGGTGTAACCGCGATTGCAGCCGGTGCCGACACCGTCTACGCGCTCAAACGCGACGGCACCGTATGGACGTGGGGTGATGGCAGCTTCGGTGCCCTGGGGGTCCGCATCGGCCACCCGTTCGCCGATCAGCCGGTCCGCATCGGCGACTTGGAGCACGTGGTCGCGATCACCGCCGGCGCGTACAGTGGATATGCCGTCCTCCGTGACAGCACCCTGTGGGCGTGGGGTCGAGGCGTCGACGGGGAGCTCGGCGACGGCAGTGCCGCCAACCGAGTCGCGCCGACGCGAGTACTCACGCGGACAGGGGTCATCAAGCTCGCCGGCGGAGGAACGACGGCGTACGCGCTCGACCGACATGGGCAGCTCTGGGCGTGGGGCAGCAGCCTCTACGGACAGCTCGGTGACGGCTACATCCTGGTAGGCGTCGATGAGCCCACACCCGTGCTCAAGCTGCCGCGCTGATGAGCTTCGCCCAGCCGGTCGCGCTAGCCAACTGTGCGGACCCATTCCTCGACGGTCAGCAACTTCGCTCGTCTTGGGAAGACCTTCTCGCACAGCACGCGGTGGACCTCCTATCTGCGTCGATGCAGGCGTCCGTGACAACGAACTCGCCCAACTCGGCGTTTCGCGAGAACGTTTTCCTCCGGGGGCTGATCTCCGGGTAGCCGGTCCGGAAGCCAACCTTTACAAAGATCAGCGTATCCATTATCGGCAGCGCGCTGCGCTGTGAGCCCATCGCGTCATCGTAATCCGCGCCGGGGGAACGGCGGCGGCGCTTACTATTCGCGGGCGATCATGGCGGCGGCGGCGCGCTCGAGGTCGATGTACGGGTCGCCGCTGACATCGATGGCGACGGTCTTGATCGTTCCCCCGGTGAACGCCCAGGGCCGCTGGCCGGGATAGTCGTCGGTGATGTTGTTGATCGCCCGCCCGATCGTCAGGTCGGTGCCCGAGAGTCCGAAGGCCGCCGGCTGGGTCTTGATCCGCCCTTCTCCGACCTTACGGTCGCCGTGGAACAGGGACAGGATTCCGGTGGAGACGCCCGGCGGGTCCTCGCCGTCCTTCTCGAATGATGCGGACAGGATGAGGTTCTCGCCGCTGGGGATGTCCTCAGTAGCGGCGATTTGTTGTTCGAGCATGCCGACGAAGTTGTATACGTAGCGCAGGCGGTTGTCTTTGACGTACAGCGCGTGTCCGCCGAACGCTGAGCCTTGGGCGAACAGCACACCGCTCGCGCTGGGGTCGTCGATGTCGAGCCAGGCCGCGACGATGTAGTTGCGGTTGCGGATGTTGACCGCTTGTGCCTCGGGGACGCCGGCGGTGCCGGGGTAGTAGAGGTAGCGGTCGCGGGGGCTGGTGAGCTGCGGCCGCGGGGTGTTGAGGATCTCGACCGCCGAGCGGTCATCGAGCGGGAACGCGTGGTTGGCGCCCGCCTCGGCGAACCACAGGTTGATGAGTTCTCGCAGCTTGTCGGGCTCCTCGTCCGCGAGATTGTGGACCTCGGCAGGATCAACCTCGACGTGGTAGAGCTCCCACGTGTCGTCGTTGAAGTGGCTCCAGCCACTGATCGTGGGGTGGGTGCTGACCGCCTTCCAACCCTCGTGCCAGATCGCCCTGGATCCGAGCATCGAGTAGAACTGGGTCTTGCGCCGGCCGGGGGCCTCACCGTCGTTGAAGCTGTAGCGCATGCTGATCCCGTCGAAGTCGCTCTGGACATGGCCCTTGATCGTGGGCGGCGGCTCGGCGCCGAGGCAGTCGAGGATCGTGGGAACGATGTCGATTGCGTGGTGGTACTGGTAGCGGACCTCGCCCTTCGCGGTGATCGCCTTGGGCCACGAGATGATGCAGGGGTCGCTGGTGCCGCCGTTGAACTCGTAGCGCTTCCACATCTTGAACGGCGTGTTGAAGGCCATCGCCCACCCGTTCGGATAGTGGTTGTACGTCTTCGGGCTGCCGAGGTCGTCGAGCAGCGCGAGGTTGGCCTCGATGTCGTCCGGCACCCCGTTGAAGAACTTGTTCTCGTTGACCGACCCGTTAGGTCCGCCCTCGCCGCTTGCGCCGTTGTCGGAGACGAGCACGATCAGCGTGTTCTCGAGCTGCTCGGTTTCCTCCAAGTAGTCGAGGATCCGGCCGATCTGGTGGTCGGCGTGGGTGAGGAATCCGGCATACACCTCTGCCATCCGCGCGAACAGCCGCTTCTCGTCATCGGATAGGGTTTCCCATGGACGGGTCGTGTCGACTGCGGGAAACGGCTGGCCGTCGGGCCCGGTCCGGGTCTGCGGGGTGCCGATCGGGTTGATCGGCGGCAGCCCGGTCTCGTGGGGGACCAGCCCGAGCTCCTTCTGACGTTCGACCGTCTGCTCGCGGATCGCCTCGTAGCCGGCGTCGAAGCGGCCCTTGTACCGATCGATCCACTCACGCGGCGCCTGATGGGGCGCGTGGCACGCACCCGGCGCGTAGTAGAGAAAGAACGGCTTGTCGGGAGCGACCGCCTTGGCGTCCTTGATGAACTCGAGCGCCTTGTCGGTGAGGTCCTCGGTCAGGTGATAGCCGTCCTCGGGCTGACCCGGCGGTTCGACCGGATGGTTGTCATAGACGAGGTCCGGGTGCCATTGATCGGTCTCCGCGCCGAGGAACCCGTAGAAGCGCTCGAACCCGCGACCGCCCGGCCAGTTGCGTCGCGTCGCGGCCAGATTCATCTCATCGGTCGGACACAGGTGCCATTTTCCGGTCATGTAGGTGTTCCACCCCAGCTCGCCGAGAATCTCGGGCAGCATCCCGTTCTCCGGCGGTATCGTGCCGCTCGCGTTCGGGAACCCGACCGCCGCCTCGGTGATGCACGCCATGCTGTTGCGCGTGTGGTTGCGGCCCGTCAGCAGGCACGACCGAGTTGGCGAGCACAGCGCCGTCGTATGCCACTGCGTGTAGCGCACACCCTGCAGGGCGATCCGGTCGATGTTCGGGGTCTCGACCGGGCCGCCGTAGCAACCGATTGCCGAGAACCCGACGTCGTCGAGCACGATGTAGAGAACGCTCGGCGCGCCGTCGGGCGCCCTAGGGGGCTCGAACGGTCTCCAGTCCGGCTCCGACTCGCGAATGTCGACGTTGACTACGCCTCTGAACGGCTTGCTCACGGGAACCTCGCTTCACGCGGATTTCGACCGGACGAACCCCCGGCCCAAGGCTTTCACGCACCGCTATCCGCGAGCATCACCCGAATCAGATGATCCCCTGAATCCCGGCCCGCCCTGCGATCGTGAGGGATGCTGGACCAGGCTATCGGCAGTCTGAGCTCGCTGGTGCGCGGGGCCGCGTAGGCTCGGCTGCCGGCCGCCGCCGGCTTACGCCGCGCAGACTCGGCCGGTTGTGATCGCGCCTGCGCGTCCGCGCTTGGTCCGCATCCGGGAGCGGGGCGCCGCCGCGAGGTGGACCCGGCGGAGGCGGAGGCGGCGGACCGGAACCGGGCCCACCATCCCCGTCGCCCTCGGACGAGCCTGGGAAGGGTGCGAAGGTGTGGTAGCAGAGCACGGGCGCCACGGCCAGCGCGGCGAGCAAAAGCGCCAGCCATGCAGGTCCGAACGCCGGCTGGGGCAACGTGTTGAAGCTGATTGCAAATCCGAGTCCGGCCGCCAGGGCCAACGTCACAAGGCTCGCGCAACTGAGTCGGAGGTAGAACCGCGACCGCCTCCTGCTGCCCAGCGCCGAGCACGTCAGCACGCCGAACATGAGGAACATGAAGACGGTGGTGACCAGCCAGGAGAGCGACGTCGCCATCGCCCACAGAAGCTAAACCAGCGCGCGTCAGATCACAAGCGAGCGCACACGTCTGTGACGGCGAATAGCGGCCAATGGTCCGGGATACCGGTGAGCGCGTGGGTGCCTCGGTGTGAGAATGAGATCCCCGAGCCGACGACCAAGTCGGTCACGGTGCGCGAGACCAGGATCTCTCCCGGTCGGGCGAGTGCGGCGATCGCTGCCGCGATGTCGACTGATAGTCCGGAGATCGCTCGGCCCCGCAGCTCCACCTCGCCGGTGTGTACGCCGGCGCGCGGCTCGATCTCCTTTTCCGTTGAGGCTGCCCGGATCGCGTCGGTGCGGCCGGGCCCGGCGGGGCGCGAGGCGGCAGAGAGGAAATCGTCGATCTCGCCTAGGAGGCGTGCGGTGTCCCCGCTTGCGGCGAACCTCAGTGAGTGGTCGCCGGGCTGCTCGAAATAGCGCGCGCCGGGGATATGGGATGCGAGGTAGCGTCCGTGGCAGGGAGTGGTCATGCGGTCGTCGAGCCGCTGGATGACAAGCGTCGGCACGTGGATGGTCGGTAGCACCGCGCGCACGTCGATCTCCCGAACCATCCGGAGGATGCGCAGGAAGGCGCTGGGGGTTACCGACATCCGCTCGAACCGGGCGAATAGTTGGCGCGCGTCGCTCGAGTCCGCGCGGCTGGGAAGGAACCAATCGATGCTCGCTCCCTGCCCGCAGCGCCGCTCCGCGATCTCCGTCAGTGACGCGAACATCGCTTCGGATCCCTCGCCGCAGGGATAACCGGGTGCGGGCCGATAGCGCGCGGTTGCGGCACCGAGGATCAAGGCGGTCACGCGGTCGGGATAGGTGGCGGCGAACAGGATGCTCATCGCAGCTCCCTCGAAATAGCCGAAGAGCACCGCGCGATCGGATGTCGCTGCTTGCATGACGGCACGGACGTCGTCCATGCGCTCCTCAAGGGGAGAGTCGGCCGGCGCGCGATCGGATAGTCCGGTGTCGCGCTTGTCAAACATGACCAGCCAGCCGAGCCCGGCCAGGCCGCGGAAGAACTCGGCGGTCTCCGCGTCCTCCCACCAGGAGGTCGAGATGGCTCATCGCGCCCGGCACGAACACGATGTCGCGGTGACCCTCCCCGAGCGCCTGGTAGGCAATGCGAACTTCGCCACTCTGGGCATAGCGGGTCTGCGGCCGATTAGCCTCCGCCGGAAGATGCGGTGCGGCACGGCCGTCGTCGAGACCCGGATCTTGACGAAGGATCCGGTCGTGGAGCTCGCGGAGCTCGGGACCTGGCTCGATGCCGAGTTGGTCGGTGAGCGTGGATCGCAGCTTGCGGTACGCGCGCAAGGCGTCGGCCTGGCGGCCGCACCGGTACAGCGCGAGGACGAGCTGGTGCCAGAGGCGCTCGCGTAGCGGATGCGCTGCGGTCAGCGCCTCAAGCTCGCCGATCGTCTCCCGGTGGCGCCCGCACGCGAGCTGTGCCTCGATCCGCGACTCGAGCGCGGTGAGCCGCTCCTCCTCGAGCCGTGTAGCCGGGGGGTCGGGTGACCAGTCGCTCGTCCTCTCCCACCGAGCGAAGCGCGCCGCGGAGCTCTGATAGGCGGACCGGTAGGCAGACGGTAATTCGCGCGTGAGCCGGAGGAAACCCCTTGCGCTCAAAGTCCGCGCTGAGCCAGGTTCGAATCGAGGAGTAGCCATGACCGTTGAGGATTTCCTCTCTCCCCGCCGACCGACGCCGAACGCGACGCCGCGACCGCGCTGCTGCGCATGATCTGGGGGGCTCACATTTCGCGCGCGGTCTACGTCGCGGCCGAGCTGCGAATCGCCGACCTGCTCGCGGACAGACCGCTGGACTCGAACGAGCTAGCCCGATTGACCGGCACGCACGCGCCGTCGCTGTACCGGGTGCTGAGGTTGCTGGCGGCGCTGGGCGTGCTCGACCTCCAGGATTCCGGAACCTTCAGGCTGACGGTTCTCGGTGACGGCCTACGCACGGACGCGCCGGCCGGGCTGTGCTCCTGGGCCACGTTCCTGGACGCGATCGGCGCCATACGCGGGTTCGAGCACATCCGCCGTCCCCGTTCTGCTGAGCGACATGAACATGCTGATGATCACAGGGGGACGGGAACGCACCGACGCCGAATACGAGCAGCTGCTGCGCTCCGCGGGCCTCCGGCTGCGCGCCATCACACCGGCGTCGTTTCCGTACTGCGTGATCGAGGGCGTTGCGGCGTGACGACCGTCCAGTGCAGCCGTTGCCTCACGCCCCCGTTCACACGAAGCGCGATCGCTCCGCGACCAAGCGCGCCTCCAGCAGTCGTCCGAGCGTGATCGAGCTTTGCAGGTGATCCCGGCCTCACACCGCCGGGGTCACCGGCCACATCGACGGGATCGGGGCAGTTGACTTCACGAGCAGCACGTACACGGTGACCTGGAACGGCAACACCGTGGTCCATTCGCCTTCAAGACGATCAGAGACTTCGCTGCGTGCGCCAGACGAACGGCCGTCCTCACCACTCACCCGCTGCCGAAAGTCAGCCGACGCGTAATAGCTCTGCGTGCCCGTACGCTCCCGGGGTCGGTTCGTGCTTCATGCCTTTTGCGGCCTCGAAGTAGGATGCTCACGTGCGCCGGCGACGCAGCATGGGCACGATTGTCGAGGAGGACCGTCTGCGGCAGTTGATCGCGCTCGGCCCCACGTTGGTCGCCGAACTCGATTTGGATCTGCTGCTGAACCGAGTGCTGGAGACCGCGTGTTCGGTCACGGCTGCAAGGTACGCCGCACTAGGGATCCTCGACAAAGACCGTCGCGAACTCGAGCGCTTCATCACCGTCGGGCTTTCCGAGGAGGAAGAGCGAGTGATCGGTGCGCCGCCGCATGGTCGCGGCGTCCCTGGCGTGCTCATTCATGATCCGCGCCCGCTCCGTCTTACCGAGGTGAGCGCCCACCCGCACTCGTCTGGATTTCCAGCGGGACATCCACCGATGCGCTCGTTCCTCGGCGTACCGATAATCATCCGGGGGACAGCTTGGGGCAATCTGTACCTGACGAACAAGCGGGTAGGCGAGTTCACGGACGCCGACGAGCACTCGATCACAACGCTCGCAACGTGGGCGGCGATCGCGGTCGACCATGCGCGTCTTCTGGCCGAAGCGAGTGAGCGACAGGGCCAGCTCGAGGATGCAGTGAGACGGCTCGAGGCGACTCAGGCGGTGGCGGTCGCGGCGGGCGCAGAGACGGATCTAACCCGCGTACTCGACTTGGTCGCCGAGCGCGGCCGCGAGATGGCGGCGTTCGATCGGGACGAGGGATCGCCGGGGTTCGACGAGAGCGACGAGCACGTACTCGTCGCGTTCGCCACCAACGCCGCTACGGCTGTCGGACAGCGCAGACGGGCCACGCACAGCGGCTGGAGCCCTGAACCCAGGGAACCAGGGCCGACAACGTTGCCGGGTCACGCGGCGCGTGCGACGGTGTGTCGCGTGGCCTGCTCCAGAGCGCGTGTCCCAGCTTCGATCGCGCTGGCGAACGACACTTCGGACAGGCAGCCGTCTGCGGCGACCTGATCGCCGCAGAGGAACACGCCGCCGCCGCGCTCCACGGCCGGGCGATCACGCCAGCTGGTGCCGGGCAGGTCGAGCGCGCCACTGCGGCCGTCCATTACCTGCCGTCGACGCCAGGTGATGCGCTCGCGCCAGCCTTCGAATGAGGCATCGAGGAGCTCTTCCAGGCGGGTGGCGGCGCCGTCGGCGCCCTCATCGGGCCGGAGTGGCATCTGCCCCTGCACGAGCGCCTCGCCGGACGGGGCAAGTGACGGGTCCTGCGCCGTGTAGCGCTCGATCCAGCCGGCGCTCTCCAGGTCGGAGACGATCCAGGGGTCGCCGCGGTGGTCCCGGAGCCCGAGGTCGAGGCACACGGTGCGGCCGCTCGGCCACCGCAGGGTGTCGTCCTTCAGGAGCGTTTGCGCGTCGCGCAACTCGAGCGCGACGATCACGGGCGGATCGGGTAGCGCGTCGACACGCTCACCGGTGATGATCTGGACGCCCAGTTCGCGCGCGCTGCGCTCGAGCGCGTCGACCAGGTTCGTCCACCCGCCGACGATGAACCGGGCGGCCGGCCGGGGACTAAGCAGGAGCCGCTGAGTGCGTCCCCATACGAACGCGGCCGACAGCTCGCCGGGGTCGTGGTAGAAGGTGTAGACGCCGGCCAGCGCCGAGAGGAAATTGGCGGTGCGCTCGTCCGCGTGGTCGGTAACCCAGGAGCGGAAGTCCTGGTCGACGGGCGCGACGCGACCTCGGAGGCGAAGACCTGGCGGGATCAGGCTCAAGGGTGGGGTTCGGTGAACAGCTCCGGAGTAGCGAAAGCGAACGCCGGTCAGCGGCGGTCGGGCTACCGGCGGCATCAGGTTGCGCTGAGTGAGCCAGTCCCACAGAACACCGCCCGTGTAGATCGCGTGCGGACCGAGATTGGCCTTGTAGGGACCGTCGCTGTTGCGGGCGCGGCCGCCCAGCTGCTGGTGAGCTTCGAACAGCTTCACGTCCGAGCCGCCCTCGGCGCAGGTGATTGCCGCGGCGAGGCCGGCGAGCCCGCCTCCTATGACTGTGATCTCGTTCATGCCCGAGGACGCTAATCCCGAGCTGGCTCTGCGTACAGTTCCAGTTGTGGCCGACACAAAAGGGCCAGTTGGCCTTCTCGTGGAGCTGAACCGCCGCTCTGAGCAGCCCCTCTACGAGCAGCTCGAGCAGTGGCTGCGCGCCGCGATCCGCGACGGGCGTCTGGCCGCCGGCGCGCGGCTGCCGTCGAGCCGCGGGCTCGCGGCCGAGCTCGGGATCTCACGCGGCGTTGTCACCGCGGTCTATGACCAGCTTGCCGCCGAGGGCTACCTTGACACCCGACAAGGCGCGCCCGTCCGCGTCGCACACGGGGTTCGCGCCCAGCCGCCCAGACCGCCGGCGCCGCCACTCACGCCGAAGTTCGCCTACGACTTCGCACCAGGCCTCCCGGACCTAGCCGGGTTCCCGCGCGATCGCTGGCTACGTTCGCTCCGGGTCGCGTGGCGCGAGACGGCCCTCGACGCTGTCGGATACGGCGACCCGCGCGGAGCGTCCGCACTCCGCGAGACGCTCGCCGACTACCTGGGCCGCGTTCGCGGGGCTGCCCCCGACCCGGAGCACCTGATTGTGTGCACCGGCTTCCGCCAGGGGTTGGCGCTCACGTGCCGCTGGCTGGTGGCCAGCGGCATCGATCGGGTGGCCTTGGAAGATCCCGGCTGGCACGCCCAGCGCCTGATCGTCGAGGACGCGGGGCTCCGTGTGACGCCGGTTCCAGTAGACGAAAACGGCATCGACGTCGCCGCACTCCGGCGCAGCGGCGCCGACGCCGTGGTCGTGACCCCGGCACATCAGTTCCCCACCGGAGCCGTGCTTGCGGCCCAGCGGCGCGCGGGGCTCATTGAGTGGGCTGAACGGGGAGATCGGCTGATCATCGAGGATGACTACGACGCCGAACTCTGCCACGAGCGCGTCGGGTCGCTGCAGGGCCTCGCGCCGGACCGGGTGCTCTACATCGGCTCCGCCAGCAAGCGGCTGACCCCGGGGATGCGCCTCGGCTGGATGCTGCCGCCCTCCTGGCTGTCTTGGGCACTGATCAGTGCCAAAGCGATCGAAGACGCCGGCTCCGAGGTCGCCGGTCAGCTCGCGCTGGCTGACTTCATCGTTCGCGGCGAATTCGAGCGCCACGTGCGCCGCATGCGGCTGCGCTATCAGCAACGGCGGGCCAAGCTGCTGGCCACGCTGGGCCACGAGCTTCCAAGTTGGCGGCCGATGGCCAACGGCGACGGGCTCTACGTGACCGCGGTACTGCCCGACCGCCTCGACGAGCCTGCTCTCCTGGCAGCCGCCGCCCGCCACGGCGTCGGCATCGAAGGGCTCTCGCTCCACAGCTACACCGGCGACTGCCCGCCCGGCGTCGTCCTAGGCCACGGCTACATGCCGGAGCCGGCCATCCAACGTGGCATCGAACTGCTCGCCAAAGCGGCCACGAGCATCTAGTAAGTCTTCGGCTTGACTTCGCCGATGTGGGGGTAAGAATTCAGGGACGATCAGCTGACCACAGGAGAGACGATGAGCACCGATTACACGCTCGCGTACGGAACGCACGCAAACCCCGATGACGGTAGGTGCGCGATGGAGTGGGTCAGCTACTTGGCGAGCGAACCGCATAGCGATCAGCCGCGGTGCGTGAGTCCCGTCCTGCAGGCATTCTGCACGGCGCTGAACGATTCGCTCGAGGACGAATCTCGTCAGCGGCTGCGGCCCTACCTAGCCCGGACGATCGGTACGGCCGACGACGGGTTCGATGAAATCCGTTCGTGGATGGCGATGGATTGGCTGATCCGCACCTACACACCGACGTGGCTGGCCGTCGCGCATCTGCCGCGGGCGGCGCGAGATCTCTCAGATCTACCGGAGGTCGTGTCCTCGTCGGAGCTTCGGACTGCGCTTGAGGCTCTCAACCGCGCTCGTTGCGAGTCTCGTGCGGCGTGGTCGGCTGCGCTTGGTCCTGTGTGGGCCGTTACGCGCACGCCCTGGGCTGCCGGGCGGGCGGCAGCCCGCGAGGCGGCGTGGGCGTCGGCCGGTGCGGCTGGGTGGGCGGCTGCGCGCGTCGCGATCGGGGACATCGCCGGCGACCGTGCCCGCGCGCTTGCGCGGGAGATCGGCGCAGATGCGGCGGCGACGATCGGACGCGAGGCGCGGACGGGCCCCGGCCGGTCCGCGGCTCGCGAGGCGGCCCGAGCGGCACTGGCGCCGATCATCGAGGACCTGCGGGATTCGGCGTTCTCGCTCCTGGATCGGATGCTTCCGACGGTCCCGCTCGCGGTGCCCGTCGCCGATGCCGCCACGGTGGCGTCCGCCTCGACGGTCCCGGCGATCTAGCGAAGAGCGTGCCGGTCGAAGGCGCGCTGTAGCGCGTCCGGGCATTACCGGCTCGGTGACGACAGTTCAGGCAGCGACGCTCGCGACGCCGCGCCGGCTCGCCGCCGCGCTCGATGCGGAGGCGTCTGCGAAGGGGCTGATCGTTCCCCGCGCTGTCAGAATCGAGCGCAGAGGTCACCGATGAAGCTACAGCGCGACACCTACACGACGTACAGCATCGGGTGCGCCGGCGTCTGGGGGACCATCCTCCTCCTCGGCCGCCACCGGTTGGATGCTCGGACCTGGAACACGCTGCGGCTCGTGTGCGGCGGCTGGTGGATGGGATGGACGTCGGCCACCATCGCCCGGATCGGCTTTCCACCGCCCAAGCAGCTCACACCCGCGGGCGAGAAGAGGCTCCGCATCATCTCGAGCGTGCTGGTCGCGCTCGGTTTTGCCAGCACCGCACGCATGTTTGCCGCCCGCAAGCGACCGCCCGGAAGCACGTCCTGAGCTCAGTCGACGGGATCGTCGAGCCACGTGCCCCCGCGCATCACCGTCCGCCCGGAGAACTCGGCGGGACCCTTCCAGACCTGCATCCGCCGCGGGACGAGCTGGACGTACACGAAGCCGGGCATCGACCGGGGAACCCCGGACGCCCCGGCGTACCCCTCCGCCGCGGTTTTATCGATCTCGCCCCACGGCACGATCGTTGCCGTCGCATCGATCATGAGGACGTCCCCCGTGCTTCCCACGGCCGCTTGGACCTTCGGTCGGGCTCGGACGTTTCTCGCGGTCCGGCTGTTCTCAGACATCGCCGTCGTCAAGCGAGCGCCATCCCACCAGTAGGACACGGGTATCAGGTGCGGGCCGTGCCCATCGCTTCCGGTCGCGAGCCGTAGGTTCGTGTTCGTCCGGAGATGCTCAAGCGCGGCCTCGCGCCGTTCGGACAGGGTCCGGACCTGGGCCTCACTCATCGGTCACGGGTCGGGCCGGTCAGCCAATCTGCCGCGCTGGATCGGCATCCGCCCGATGATAGGCACGCAACTGACCAGGAACGATTTCGATGTTCACCCCTGCTCGAGCAACCCACCCTGACGCGCGCGACGGGCGGTTTGCGCCTTCGCCGACTGGGCCGCTGCACCTGGGCAGCCTGCGCACCGCACTCCTCGCGTGGCTGTTCGCGCGCTCGCAGTCGGCGCGGTTCCTGGTCCGGGTAGAGGATCTTGACCCGCAGCGCTCGCGCCCCGAGTTTGAGCGTCGGCAACTCGACGATCTCCTGGCACTCGGTCTGGACTGGGACGAAGCGCCGGTCCGGCAGTCCGAGCGCATGCCGCTGTACGAGGACGCGCTCGCGCGGCTCGAGGCGCAGGGGCAGCTGTACCCATGCTTCTGCACGCGAGCGGAGATCCGTGAGGCGGCCTCGGCGCCGCACGGCGCGCTGCCCGAGGGTAGCTATCCGGGCACGTGTCGCGCCCTGACGGAGGCTGAGCGCCTGCGCCGGCGTGCGGCGGGCCGCCCGTTCGCGCTGCGCGTTCGCGCCGGGTCCGAGCGCGTCGAGTTCGATGACCGGCTGCGCGGGCGGTGCGGTGCGGTGGTCGACGACTTCGTCGTGCGCCGCGCCGACGGCGTGCCCGCGTACCAGCTCGCAGTGGTGATCGACGACGCGGCCCAGGGGGTAGGGGAGATCGTGCGGGGCGACGATCTCGTCGACTCGACGCCCCGCCAGATCCTGCTCGCACGGCTGCTCGGGCTGCCGGTGCCGCGTTACGCGCACGTCCCGCTCGTGTTCGGCACAGACGGCACGCGGCTGGCGAAGCGCAGCCGCCCGCCTACGCTAAGTGAGCGGCACGAGCCGCCCGCCGTGACACTCGCGCTGCTGGCGCACACGCTTGGGCTCGCAAGCGACCGTGACCGGGTGCGGCGTCCCGTCGAGCTGCTAGCCGAGTTCGACCCTGAGCGACTCCCCCGGGAGCCGTTCGTGCTCGGCTGACCCGGGCTCCCTGATCCGCCCCAGAAGCGCGAGCTGCCGGCGGCCGTAATCGGCATGTGACGGCGACTCGGAGCAGCTGAGCCGCTCGAGCGAGAGGCGCAATCGCTCGATCTCCGCGGGTTCGCCTGCCTCGAGCCGCTCCCGGACGTACGCGACGATCGGCTTGGCCCCACGCCGGCGGTTGCAGCGGCGACAGGCGACGGCGAGGTTCTCCGGTATTCCACGGCCGCCACGCGTCTTGGGGAGAAGGTGCTCGACGGTGAGATCGCCAAGCCACGAGGGACGCCCGCACCACACACAGCTCGCGCCATCCCTGGAGATCACACTGTGGAGCGTCACGGCTCTGACTGTATAGCGCCGTGTTACGGTGCCACGGCTTCAATCAGCCGAATGAGGATCTGATCCAGACCACGGGATCTGATCCAGACCACGGGGAGCCCGGTGGGATCGCCGAGCACCTCAAGCGCGAGCTTGCGGGAGGCGGGGAGCGTGATCAGAGTCACCCGGACTGTGGCTCGGCGGCGGCTGTCGGTTCGGTTTCGCGCTCCAGGCCCATCTCGATCCGCAGGGCGTCCATACCACCGGTGTTATGCGCGAGCACCGACATCGGAACCAGGAACGGCATCGGATTGTCACGGAAGGCGAAGCGCTTGCTCAGGAACTCCCGCCATCAGGAGGTTGACCGGCTTCATGAAGTTGACCCGGTTCTCGACCCAGATCCGGCCACCGAGAATTACGATGATTCCGTACAGGACGGTCCCGGCCCGGTCGCAGTGAAGGACGCATTCGCGGTGAACGGACTGCGGCAGCATCTCGGGCCTACGCGGGATGTTGTGAGCGAGCGCGACGCCCTCGCCGTGAGGAAGTTGAGCGAAGCCGGTGCGGTCGTTATCGGCACGACCGCGATGGATCAGCTCGCATGGACCATGACCGGACAGGCACCGGGTTACACACGATGTGACAACCCGCTCCTACCCGGACGGAGTCCGGGCGGATCTTCCGGCGGTGCCGCCGCGGCCGTCGCGGCAGGCATCGTGCCGCTTGCGGTAGCGGTCGACCCCGCGGGGTCGGTGCGGGTACCGGCGGCATGGTGCGGCGCCGTTTGGTTCAAGCCGAGCTCCGGCGCGATCGACCTCGACGGGTGCGCGCCCCTGGCACCCTGCCTTGACACCGCCGGGATCGTCGCTCGGCACGTCGATGATTGCCGTCTCGCCTTCGCCGTCCTCTCGACGGGCGAGCCAGAAGCGCCGGTGCGGACGACAGCTCCCCGCCTCGGGATTCCTGCGTCATTGACTGCGGAGGCTGGCTGCGATGCGGGTGTCCTGGCGATCTGGGGGCCGCACGCTCGAACGCATGAGCGGCGCTGCCGTGGCGGTGCGCGAGGTCAGCGGGCCTCCGGCTGTCCGGGGTGTCGGCGCCGTGTTCGCGGCGAATCTCGCGGCGAATCTCGCGGCGCGCTGGGGAGACGACCCTGGAGCGTGTTCGGGTGGCCGGCGATCTCCGTCCCGTGTCCCGATCTGGATGTTCCTGGTTACGGCATGCAGTTGGTCGCCCGGCCGGGCGAGGACATGTCCTTGCTGGGCTGGGCCGGCGAGCTCGAGGAGCTGATGCGCAACGGCTCCAAAGTCACGGGGTCTTGACCCGTGATGTCAAGTGACACAGTCACCTCGCTACCGGACCCCACGCGACTCATCGCAAACCCGGCGTGCTCGAACACGCCGAGCATCTTGCGGTTCTCCGCCATCACTTCGGCGGTGAACCGGTGGAGTCCGCGCGCGACCGCGCTGGCCGCCAACTGCTCGAGCAGCATCGTCCCGATCCCAAGGTGCTGGTATTCGTCGGCGACCGCGAAGGCAATCTCCGCCACACCCTTCTCGCGGAGCGCGGCGTAGCTCGCACACGCGACCACGCGCCCGCAGTGGCGCCCGATCAGCGCGAACCGATCAACGCCCCTCGCATCCGCTTCCACCCGCGCGGCGAGATCCGCACGCGGATAACCGCGGAATCGGAAGAACCGGCTCTCCTGAGAGAGGCCGTCGTAAAACGCTTTGATCTCGTCCCGGTCCGCCGGCGTCGACGCCCGTAGCTGCAGCGTCGATCCATCGCGCAGTATGACGTCGCGAACCAGCGCTCGATCCTGGATTCGCGCGACCCGACCGTGGGCGCTGGCTGCCTCACTCATAGCGCGAACGGTGCTCGACTGCCGGCCGTCGCGCATCCGTGGGTGCCCGCAATCGGGTGGGGGAACTGCGTATTTCCCGCAGCGCCCCTGCGGGGGCCGCCGGATGGCGCGTGACGGAAGTTTGACGAACGTCCAAAAGGTTTCCGCGACCCCAATGAAGGCTGGCTGCCGTGTCCACGACTATCGGAACTCCCGGGCTTGATCTCGAGAGCCTGGAGTTCACCCTTGAGTCAATCACCGAGTTCGCCCAGCGCGAGCTGCCCGACAAGCTGCTGATCGAGCTCGACGAGCGCGACGAGTCACCCGAGGCGCTGGTGCGTCGGATGTGTGGTGAGGAACTCGGCGTGCAGCTGGTGTTCGTCAGCGAGGAGCACGGCGGGATGGGCGGCTCAGCGACCGACGTGTACCGGGTGTGCGAACGCGTCGCCGGAATCGACCTGGGCATCGCCACGGCGGTGCTGGCGACCTCGCTTGGCTCGGATCCGATCAGGATCGGCGGCACGCCTGAGCAGCAGGCGCTGTGGCTGGGACGGATCGCCAATGAGGGAATTCTGATGGCCTACGGGGCGACCGAGCCGGAGGCGGGCTCCGATCTCGGGGCGCTGAAGACGCGGGCCAAACCGGTGATCGAGAATGGGGACGTTGTCGCCTACCTGCTCAGCGGCGCGAAGCAGTGGATCTCCAACGGCGGCGTGGCCGATGCCATCACGGTGCTCGCGCTCGCCCCCGGCGGTCCGACGTGGTTCGTCATCGACGGTGAGACCCCCGGGCTCACCCGTGGCGACCCGGAGGATAAGCACGGGATTCGCCTGAGCAACACGGCGGCGCTGTTCCTCGAGGACGTGCGGGTGCCGGCAGAGCGCGTGATCGGTGGCGCTGAGGGAGAGGGCCTCAGCCAGGCCCAGCAGGTCTTCGGGTACACGCGCTTGATGGTGGCGGCGTTCGGGCTCGGCGCGGGATGGGCGGCGCTCGACCGCGCCATTCCCTATTCACGCGAACGGATCCAGGCCGGCGGTCCGCTGTCCGAGAAGCAGGGCTACACGCACAAGCTGATCGTGCCCCACGCCGTACGCCTCGAGGCCGCGCGCGCGGCGATCGAGGACACGGCGGCGCGGATCGACGCCGGTGAGGGCGCGCTGAACACCGAGGGCGCTGTCGCCAAGTACCTGGCGACCGAGGCCGGCAACGCCGCCGCCGACGCCGCGATCCAGGCGCTCGGCGGATACGGCTACACGCACGAGTACATGGTCGAGAAGATCAAGCGCGACGTCCGGATCACGACGATCTACGAGGGCACCTCCGAGATCATGGAGATGACCGTCGCGCGCGATCGATGGCAGCAACACCTGAAGACGCGCTGTGACTACTACCACGCCGCCGGACGCGAGCTCGAGGCATTGCACGCCCGCCACCCGGAGGTCGGCGCCGGCGCCTCGGCGCTTGCCCAGCACGCGCTGGCCGAGTTGCTCGAAGCCTGTCGCGTGGCGCGACTGACGCGCCACCAGCACGTGTTGCTGCGACTTGGAGCGCTCGCCGCGCAGGTCGAGGGATCGGGGATGCTCGCCCGTCGGGCTGCGCGCGCGGCAGAGGGCTCGCTGCCCGAGAAGGCCTCGCGCCGCTTCAGCGCCGAGCAGCTCGCCGCGCTCAGCCGGGTCAACGCCCGCGACGTCGCGCTGACCGTGGGCACCGAGGCGGTGCGCTGGGTGGTGGGCGCCTCGGACGGCGACGGCGTGGCGGAGCTCGTCCCTCGGATCCGGTTGAGCGAGGCGCAGGCGGCGCAGGCCGGCCTGCTTGCCGACCTCGACGCAATCGCCGACGCGGTCTACGGCCGCGGCAGGGAGGTCGGGCCATGAGCAACGACATCGATCGATCCGTGGCGATCGTCGGCGTTGGGGCGATCCTGCCCGACGCCCCCGACGCCGCCACCTTCTGGCGCAACGTCCGCGAGGGTCGTTATTCGATCTCCGAGGTGGACCCTCGGCGCTGGGACCCGGCGCTGTACTACGACCCCGATCCGCGCGCCCCTGACAAGACGTACTCAAAGATCGGCGGCTGGGTGCACGAGTGGGACTGGGATCCGCTTGCCTGGAAGCTCCCGATTCCGCCAAAGGTCTCTGAGGCGATGGACGAGGCCCACAAGTGGGCGGTCGCTTGCACACGGATGGCGCTGCTTGATGCCGGTTGGCCGGAGCGGCCGCTCGATCTCGACCGCACCGCGGTGATCGTCGGCAGCGCGATCTCGGGCGAGAAGCAGTTCCTGACCGCGCTCCGGTTGATGTTCCCCGAGCTGTCGCGCGAGCTCGAGCGCACGGAGAGCTTCGCCGCGCTTGGGGCCGAGGTCCGAGCGGCGATCGAGCGCGACCTGCGGGCCAACGTCGTTGCCTGGCTCCCGGAGGTGACCGAGGACACGATGCCCGGCGAGCTCGGCAACTGCATCGCCGGCCGGGTCGCGAACCTATTCAACTTCCACGGGCCCAACTTCACGACCGACGCGGCATGCGCCTCGGCGCTCGCGGCGATGGACGCGACCGTCGACGGCCTGCTGGCCCACGAGTTCGACGTCGCGATCACCGGCGGCGTCGACCGAAACATGGGCGCGCATATGTTCATCAAGTTCTGCGCGATCGGGGCGCTGTCGCCGAGCGGCACGCGCCCCTATGCCGACGGAGCGGACGGATTTGTGATGGGGGAGGGCGCTGCCCTGTTCGTGGTGAAGCGCCTCGCCGACGCGGTCCGCGACGGCGATCGGATCTACGCTGTCGTGCGCGGCGTCGGCAGTGCCAGCGACGGCAAGGGCAAGGGCATCACCGCCCCGAACCCGATCGGTCAGCGGCTCGCCGTCGAGCGCGGCTGGCGCGCGGCGGGACTTTCGCCGGCCGAGTGCACGATGGTGGAGGGCCATGGCACGTCGACGCGGGTCGGCGACGTGGTCGAGGTCTCGTCGTTGATGGAGGCGTTCGCGGGCGGGCACCTGCGCCCCGGGTCGGTCGCGCTCGGCTCGGTCAAGTCGAACATCGGCCACCTGAAGGCGGCGGCCGGAGCGGCGGGGATGCTCAAGACCGCGCTCGCGCTGCACGAGAAGGTGCTGCCGCCGAGCATCAACTTCGAGCGTCCGAACCCGAACCTGGACTGGGCGAGTTCTCCGTTTGCCGTCAACACCGAGCTGCGCGATTGGGAAGTGGCCGACGGCCAGGCCCGCGTCGCGGGCGTAAGCGCCTTCGGCTTCGGTGGCACCAACTTCCACCTCGTCATGGAGGAGTACATGCCGGATCGCCCAACAACCAACGGCCATCGCTCCACCACCGCCGTGACCGCCGAGGTGCCCGGACTTGGCCCGGCCGATGGCGGGGCCAAGCCACCGCTGCGCGGCGCGCTTGTGCTGGGCGCCGAGAGTGCGGAGGCGCTCGGGAACGAGCTCCGGACCGCGCTCGCGGAGGCGCGGCAGGGACGCCACCTCGACCCGATCTCGCCTGGCGCCGAGACGCTGCGCGCGCCCGAACGGATCGCGATCGACTACGCCGACGGCGAGGACCTGATCGCGAAGGCGGAGCTCGCGCTACGCGCGATCCAGGCAGACAACGCGGCCGCATGGTCGGCGCTGCGGGCTCGCGGCATCCACCGCGGCAGCGGAGTACCCGGCAAGGTCGCGTTCCTCTACACGGGGCAGGGGTCCCAGTACGCGAACATGCTCGCCGAGCTGCGCCGGCGCGAGCCGGTCGTCGCAAATGTCTTCGACGATGCGGACGAGGTCATGCTGCCGCTGCTCGAGGGCCGGCGCTTGACGGACATCGCGTTCGCGGATCCTGGCGATCCCGAGGCGATGGCTCGCGCGGAGGCGGAGCTGCGGCACACCGAGATCCAGCAGCCGACGCTGATCACCGTGGACACCGCGCTCAGTCGGCTGCTCGGCGAGTACGGATTCGCCCCGGATCTCGTGATGGGCCATTCGCTCGGCGAGTACGGCGCGCTGGTCGCGGCCGGAGCGCTGTCGTTCGAGGATGCGCTCGAGGCCGTCAGCGCGCGCGGGCGCGAGATGGCAAGTCTGCAGGTCGACGACCCCGGCGCGATGGCGGCCGTGATGGCCCCGATCGAGGAAGTGGAGGAGATCGTCGATGGGATCGACGGCTACGTCGTGCTCGCAAACGTCAACTCGATCCACCAGGTCGTCCTTGGGGGCGCCACGGATGCCGTCGGTCGTGCCGTCGAGGCGATTCAGCAACGCGGCCACACCGCGATCCCGCTGCCCGTCAGCCACGCCTTCCACACCGACATCGTGGCGCCGGCCAGCGTCCCGCTGCGGGCGACGCTCAAGCGCCTGGGTCTGCACGCGCCGAAGCTGCCGATCGTCGCCAACGTCACCGGAGAGCTCTACCCCACGGGGGAGGACGTCGAGGAGCACATGCTCGACCTGCTATCTCGCCAGGTCGCCGCGCCGGTCCAGTTCCTGAAGGGACTGCGGACGCTGTTCGACCAGGGCGCGCGGATCTTCGTCGAGGTCGGACCTAAGCACGCGCTGCAGGGCTTTGCCTCCGACGTCCTGGGGGACGACCAGGTCGTCAGCCTCGCGACCAACCACCCCAAGCAGGGCGACATCGCGACGTTCAACAACGCGCTATGTGGACTGTGGGCCGAGGGCCTGGGCAGCGGCCGGGCCCCCGCGCCGCGCGAGGTCGCCCAGCTGCGCACGCGAGCGACGGCCGAGCCGCGCCCGCAGGCGGGCGCCCAGCCACGCGCGGGGGCGAGCGCGCCGGCGCGGGGCGGTGACCAGCTGGAGCGCCTGTTCGCCGAGTTCCTCGAGCGTGGCCGCGAACTCATGGCGCCGCGGGGCGGCGAGGACGCAGCGTCGGGGGAGCCCGTCGTCATCACCGGCGCTTCGCTCGGTCTGCCGGGCGCCCCCCGGCTGTTCGACGACTCCAACATCCAGCGTCTGCTAAACGGCGAGCAGGGGATCGACGTGATCCCGGGGCGGCTGCGCCGCGAGATCCTCGACAAGCACGTCACACGCCTGGTCAAGGCGGAGGACGGCGGCGCGACGTTCGAGACGATCGACCGGGTCGAGGACGTCATCAAGCTCGCAGCCCGCGCGGGAGCATTCGACCTGGCGGACGAGTTCGGCGTCGACGCCGACCGAGTGGAGGCGTTCGCGCGCGCTACGCAACTCGCGATCGCCGCGGGGATCGACGCGCTCCGCGACGCCGGCATCCCACTCGTGCTCCGCTACAAGACCACCACCAAGGGAACCAAGCTCCCCGAACGCTGGTTGCTTGCAGACGATATGCGCGACGACACCGGCGTCATCTTCGCGTCGGCATTCCCCGGGCTCGAGGAGATGGTCGACGAGGCGCAGCGCTACACCACCGACCGGCTGCGGCGCGAGCGGCTGGCGGCGCTCGAGTCGCTACGCGTGCGGATGCTCGACCACGACGGGACCGATCAGGTGGTGCTGGCCGAGGTGGAGCGGCGGATCCACGACGTCAACCACCAGCTGGAGGAGGAGCCGTACACGTTCGATCGGCGGTTCCTGTTCCGCGTGCTGTCGATGGGCCACGCCCAGCTGGCCGAGATGATCGGTGCGCGGGGTCCCAACACGCAGGTCAACAGCGCGTGCGCGAGCACGACCCAGGCGGTCGCGATCGCCGAGGACTGGATCCGCGCGGGCCGCTGTCGGCGGGTGTTGATCGTGGCCGCCGACGACGCCACCTCCGACACGATGATGGGATGGGTGGGCGCGGGCTTCCTCGCCACCGGGGCCGCCGCGACCGACGAGGTCGTCGAGGAGGCGGCGCTGCCGTTCGACCGACGCCGCCACGGGATGATCATCGGGATGGGCGCCGCCGGACTGGTCGTCGAGAGTCCCGACGCCGCCCGCGAGCGCGGGATCACTCCGATCTGTGAGGTTCTGGGGTCGGTCACGGCCAACTCCGCCTTTCACGGAACCCGCCTGGATCCCGAGCACATCGCCGGCGTGATGGAGCAGTTGGTCCGTCAGGCCGAGCGTCGCGGTGTCCGCCGCGAGGAGATCGCCGGCGAGACCGTGTTCGTCTCGCACGAGACCTACACCCCCGCCCGCGGTGGCAGTGCCGGCGCCGAGATCCACGCGCTGCGCGAGGTCTTCGGCGAGGCCGCCGACCGGATCGTGATCGCGAACGTGAAGGGTTACACGGGTCACCCGCTGGGCGTCGGGCTCGAGGACGTGCTGGCGGTCAAGTCACTCGAGACGGGCGTCGTCCCAGCGGTGCCCAACTTCCACGAGCCCGACCCCGACCTCGGCACGCTCAGCCTCTCGAACGGTGGCGCGTATCCGATCCGCTACGCGCTCCGGCTCGCCGCCGGGTTCGGGTCGCAGATCTCCCTGCTGTTATTGCGCTGGACCCCGGCGGCCGACGGCCGCAGGTGCAACGTGGACGAGCTCGGGTACGCCTACCGGGTGGCCGACCGCGCGGCCTGGACCGATTGGCTGCGACGGATCAGCGGCTACGCCGAGCCGAGTCTCGAGGTCGTGCAGCACCGGCTGCGTGTCGCCGACCAGGGGCCGGTGGCGGTGGCGCCGCCCCCCGTGGTCGCACCCGTGGCCGAGGCGGTGACGGAGTCGCCGGCACAGCCGGTGGTGGCGCCCGAGCCGGAGACCGAGCCGGCCGAGGCCCCGCTGGTTCCGGAGCCGTCCGTCTCGGCCCCCGACGACGTCGAGGCGCGCGTGTTGTCGCTCGTCGCTGAGCAGACCGGCTATCCGGAGGACCTGCTCGACATGGATCTCGACCTTGAGGCCGACCTCGGGATCGACACGGTCAAGCAGGCGGAGGTGTTCGCCGCCCTCCGTGAGGCGTACGGCATCGAGCGCGACGAAACGCTCAAGCTCCGCGACTATCCGACCCTCCAGCACGTCGTCGGGTTCATCCGCGACCGAGCCGGCCTGGACGCCGCGCCCGCGCCCGCGCCGACCGAAGCCCCGCCGCTGGAGCCCGCTGCCGCGGACGATGACGTCGAGGCCAAGGTCCTCGCGATCGTCGCCGAGCAGACCGGCTATCCGACCGACCTGCTCGACATGGATCTCGACCTCGAGGCCGACCTCGGGATCGACACGGTCAAGCAGGCCGAGGTGCTCGCGACCATCCGCGAGGCGTACGGCATCGAGCGCGACGACAGCCTCAAGCTGCGCGACTACCCGACCCTCAACCATGTCGTCGGGTTCGTGCGCGGACGCGCCGGACTCGAGCACGCGCACCCCGAGCCGGCCGCGGTAGAGCCGGAGCCCGACGCCTCGGAGCCGGCGCGGCTCGAAGCGGTCGACGACGCACAGTTCCCGCGGCGAGTTCCCGTCCCCGTCCTGCGCCCGCCGCTCGAGTATTGCGTCGAGACCGGCGTCGTGCTCGGTGACGGGAGCCGCGTCGTGGTGATGCCGGACACCGGCGGCGTGGCCAAGTCACTCAACGGCAAGCTCAAGAAGCTGGGCGCTGAGGTGCTGACCATCGAGGGCGCCCCGGACGTCGAGATCCTCGAGAGCCAGATCGCCGAGTGGACCGCGGCCGGCCCGATCCAGGGCGTCTACTGGCTGTCGGCGCTCGACGACGAGGGGCCCATCGGCAAGCTCGACGCGGACTCTCGCAGGGGAGCTCTCCACGTCCGCGTGAAGCTGCTGGCGGCGACGATGCGGGCGCTGGCCGGCGAGGAGATATTCCTCGTCAGCGCGACGCGCCTCGGCGGCCGCCACGGCTACGACGCCGACGGCGCGACCAGCGTGCTCGGCGGGGCGGTGACCGGATTCACCAAGGCGTTGGCTCGCGAGCGCGACAGCGCCCTCGTGAAGGCGGTTGACTTCGGTACCGGTACACCCGCATGCGTCGCGCAAACGCTAGTCGACGAGACGCTCCGTGATCCGGGCGCAGTCGAGATCGGCTACGCCGACGACCTGCGCTGGTCGGTCGGTCTGCTCGACCAACCGGCCGAGCACGATCCTGCCCGCGAGCCGGGCGGCGACACGACATTCATGGTCACGGGCGCCGCCGGCAGCATCGTCTCGGCCATCATCGCCGACCTCGCGGCCGCGTCGGGGGGGACGTTCCACCTGCTCGACCTCGTGCCGGCTCCCGACCGCAGTGACCCGGACCTGGCGCGCTTCACCAGCGACAAGGATGGACTGAAGCGCGACCTGGCCGAGCGTATCCGCGAGCGCGGCGAGCGCCCAACGCCGAAGCTGGTCGAGCGCGAGCTCGCACGGATCGAGCGCGGCCTGGCTGCCCGCGACGCGGTCGAGGCGATCGAGCGCGCCGGCGGTCAGGCGCGCTGGCACCAGGTCGATCTCACGGACGCCGAACAGGTCGCGGCGGCAGTTGCGGTGGCCGGCCCCGTAGACGTGCTGCTGCACTGCGGTGGGATCGAGATCAGCCACTTCCTGCCCGACAAGCCACAGCGCGAGTACGACCTCGTGTTCGATGTCAAGGCGCACGGCTGGTTGAATCTCCTGGCGGGCATCGAGGCGGCCGGGATCGACGTGCCGAGCACGGCGATCGTGTTCAGCTCGATCGCGGGGCGCTTCGGCAACGGCGGCCAGACCGACTATTCGGCGGCGAACGACCTCGTGTGCAAGAGCATCTCGCACTTCCGTCGCGAGGGCCGGACGCGGGGTATCGCGATCGACTGGACGGCGTGGGCGCAGATCGGCATGGCGACGCGCGGGTCGATTCCCAAGGTGATGGAGGTCGCGGGAATCGGCATGCTGCCCCCCGAGGTGGGCATTCCGGTCGTGCGACGCGAGCTCACGGCCGCCGGCGCCGGGGCCGAGGTGCTCGAGGCCGGCTCGCTCGGGACCCTGGGCGCCGCGCGCCACGAGACCGGCGGGCTGGACGTTGAGCGAGCCACCGCGGCGCTCGGGGAGCGGCTCGGCCCGATGACCGGACGGATCGCCGGGCTGACCTCGGACGGCGTTCTCACGGTGACCACTGAACTCGATCCGACCCAGCAGGCATTCCTCAATGACCATCGGATCGACGGGATCCCGGTGCTCCCCGGGGTAATGGGGCTGGAGGGATTCGCGGAGACCGCCACCGCGTTGCTACCGGAGTTCCACGTCGTCGAGCTCGACCAGGTCGATCTGCTGGCCCCGTTCAAGTTCTACCGGGACGAGCATCGGACCGTGATCCTGCACGCCCGCCTGCGGGACGGCGGCGACGGCACCGTGTTGGCGGACTGCGAGCTGATCGGCCGGCGCGAGCTACCGGCCAAAGGTGAGCAGGAGACCCGCCACTTCAGCGCGCTGGCACGGCTGGACCGGAAGGCGCCCGCCGCGCCCAAGGCGACGGTGACGCCGACCGACGCCGGCGAGGACAGCGGCGTCGGGCGTGAGGAGGTGTACTCGGTCTACTTCCACGGGCCCGCGTATCAGGTGCTCGAGCGGGCGTGGAGCGACGACGGGCACGTCGTCGGCAGGTTCGCCGGCGAGCTGCCGGCCAACCACGAGCCGACAAGCCAGCCGACCGAGCTCTCGCCGCGGTTGATCGAGCTGTGTTTCCAGACCGCGGGCATCTGGGAGATCGGCACCACCGGCCGCATGGCGCTGCCGATGCACATCGACCGCGTCACGCGGTTCCAGGACGCCAAGAAGCCGAGCCGGCTATGGGCGGTGGTGACTCCGCGCGACGGTGGAATCGACGCCGACGTCGTAGACCAGGCCGGCCGGGTGCGCCTGCGGCTCGAGGGCTACCGCACCAGCGAGGTGCCGGGCGAGCTCGAGTCCGACGTCGTGGAGCCGATCCGCAGTGCAATCGTCCACCGTTGAGCCGACTGTCCCGCCTGGATGGTTCAGCCAGGGGCAGGCGGACGTCCCCGTCGGCCAGGACTGGCTTGGTCCGCGTGAGTGTGCCGTGTTCGCTCGGCTGCGGTCCGAGCCGCGCCGGCTGGCCTGGCGGCTTGGCCGATGGACGGCGAAGATGGCGATCAGCGACTGGACCGGGCTGCCGCTCGATGGGTTCGAAGTGCTGGCCGCCGGCGACGGGGCCCCGGAGGCGTGGGCTGACGGCGAGCGCTTGCCGGTGTCAGTCTCGATCAGCCACCGCGAGGATCGTGCGGTGGCCGTGCTTGGGGCATCGCCGCTGATGGCGGGGTGTGACCTCGAGCTGATCGAGCCGCGCAGCGCGGCGTTCGTGCGCCAGTGGTTCGCGCCGGCTGAGCAGGAGCTGGTCTCATCGTGTGAGGAGACCGACCGCGCGCTGGTCGCCAACCTGATCTGGACGGCGAAGGAGGCGGCGGCCAAGGTTCGGCGGGAGGGGCTGCGGCTCGATATCCGCGCCGCGCTGGTCAGTCCCTCGGGCATGTCCCGGAGCGGCGGCGGCGAGTGGCGGCCGATCCGTGTCGCGTGGGCCGACGGCACGAGTCCGGTGCTTGGATGGTGGCGCTCCGAGCGCCGGTGGGTGATGACCGTTCTCAGCGATCCGGCGCCTCGGCCACCTCGCCTGCTGGGCGACGCTCGGACGCCCGCGATCGCGAGGGTCGAGTCGTTTATTTGAGCGACGCGTGAGTCAAGAGGAGGGCGGTGGGGTCGGACCCTTCGGCTTCCTGCTCGCGGATCGTTGCGTGAATGCAAGTTCCTAGTCCGCGGTGGGACACGATCTTGAAGTGGCCGCCCAGAGCCTCGATCCGGTCGCGCATGCCAAGAATGCCGAGCCCATTGCCCGCGGCTTCGGACGACGTTCCCACCCCGTTGTCGCTGACCGTCAGTTCGATCGTGCGATGACGGCGCCGCAGCGTGACGTTCACGGTGGCGCCTTCGCCGGCATGCTTGGTGGAGTTTTGGATCGCTTCTCGTGCGCAGAAATAAACCGCTTCTTCGATCGCTGCCGACGACCTGCCGATCCCCTCGTCTCTCACCTGGATCGGAATCAGGGAGCGCTCGGCGAGCGCGCGCAAGGCGGCGGTCGGTCCAAGGTCACGCAGCGCGGCCGGATGGATGCCGCGCGCGAGCGTGCGTAGCTCGTCCAAGGCGGCCTCGGCGGCCTGCTGGATTGCCTGGAGCTGCGTCGCGAGGTCGCCGCGGTCGACCAGGGCCTGGGCGCTGCCCAACCTAACCTGGATCTCCACGAGCCGCTGTTGGGCTCCGTCGTGGAGATCCCGTTCGAGGCGTCGCCGCTCGCGCTCGGCCGCTTGAATGATCCGCAGGCGCGAGGCATGGAGCTCGTCGACCAGGCGGCGGTTCTCGCGCAGCAGCGCGGGCGCCCAACTCGTAGCGGCATACCGAACCTCGACGCCATCGTGTCTTCCTGCGCTCGAGCTCTCCCGCAGATCTGGCCCCGCAATCGCGTGCGGGGTCGCAGACCGGCGGGCGGATTCCACCGATGAAGGCATTTCCGTGGAGAAGATCTGGGCTCTCTGGCGTCGGGTTCGCTAAGGAGGCTGAGTACTTGCCTAGCGCCCTCAAACAGTCTGTACCAAGATGGTCCATAAATCTAGGCCATCTTGGTCGTGCTGTCAAGCCCCTGTGGTATAGTTTCATGACCCATGATCGATTCAGACGGAAACGGGCGCGATAACGGCGCTCGCCGGCTCGACGCAGCGCGGCGAAGGCCATTCGGGGGCGAGCAGATTCCTGGTCGTGCGAGCCATCACGACGTCATCGCGCAGCTCACATCAGCGATTCAGCTCGGCAAGCTTCGCTTCGGCGATCGCCTCCCATCCGAGCGAACACTGGCCGAGCAGTTCGGCGTCAGCCGCGCAACGGTTCGGAAGGCCTCACAGGTCCTAGCCGACGCCGCCGTATTCGAGATCCGCTCCGGCCACGGCCCGAACAGCGGCATATACGTGCGCTCCGACGTGGTCCCGACCAGCCTGGCACCGTCAGCGCAAGAGCTGCCGCTCGAGGAGATCGCCGGCGTGCTTGAGGCTCGACGCGTCCTCGAGCCACGCGTGGCCCAACTCGCCGGGTTTCTCGCAACCCCAGACGATCTAGCCGAGCTCGAGCGGATCATCGAGGCTCAGCGCGAAGTCGCCAACGACACGATGAGCGTCCGGGGCCTCGACGCGTCGTTTCACCTCGCGATCGCCCGCGCGACCCACAACGCCACCCTGGTCGCCCTGATGCAGACTCTCCAGCAGCGCCTCAAGCTCGCCCGCCATCCGCTCCCGCTCGCCGACGAGGCCCGCCTCACAATCGAGATCCACGAGCGCACCGCCCAGGCGATCGCAACGCGCGACCCAGACCTGATCGAGGTGACGATGCTCGAACACCTCGCCGTCCTGGAGGAAGCCTGGAGGCAGCAAACGGGGCGAGAGGTCATCCGCCGAGCTCCAGACTTTCTCGCAGCCGGGCCCTGATCCACCACCTAATACGCCAGTCCCCGTCGGTAATTCCCAGAGCTCGCGTCGGGTAAGTCAGTCGTTCCCACCCTCGAGGAACGTAGTCCCGGCTCGCGGAGTGCCTCCTCGCACGTAGTCCGGTCACGACGCGCGCTGCGGTACGCGTGGTCTTGGGGGTCGCTGGGAGCAGGCACACCGACTGCTGCAGATAGTGAGGCCCCAGACTGCGCAGATTCCGCCACGCGAAGACGCGGAGGGTCGAGTTTCCGCCGGGCGGGGTGGAGACGGCGATTGGCAGCCAGTCGCGGGCCACAGGCTGACCATGATCCCAGACATCTCGCACCGTTACCGTCACTATGTATTAAACGTTTCATCGCCAGGGGCAACGCCAGCGACATTGCGGACGGATTCGGTTCGGCGGTCCGTTACTGTAACTACGTATCACCCGTTTCACGCAGAACGCAGCGCACGCGTCGTCTCGCGACGATTCGGTGAACGACACAATTGTCTGACCTGTCAGGTCACTAACTACCCACGTGGGCAATCCTGGGTTGACGAGGCGTCCCGGTCGTGTTAGTGAATGACGCGTTAGGTGTACGGCCAGGCGCAACGGCCTTATATGAACTCCGTCGAGGGAGGTTTTGATGGGCTTTCTGCTTCTCGGGGTCGACAGCTTGATCGCTTGCTTCGCTGTCGGTGCCCTCGTCAACCGACGGTCGTGGGCGCTTTACGCCACGCTCTTCGGGCTTTGCGACGCGGGTGGATTCCTGCTTGGGACCGCGCTTCATTGGAGCATGCCGGACGCCACGGCCAATGTCGTGGAGACAGGGGTCCTGGTCGTGTTGGGCATGTACTGGCTTGGCGTCGCGTTGTACGCGCGGCGACTCGCCGAGACCCGGTGGGTTTGGGCTCTCCCGTTCGTGCTCAGCATCGACAACATCACCTTTGGTCTGATCGACCACGCGTGGTCTCACTCGGTGGCGGTCCAGGCCCTAGAACAGCTGGTGTCAAGCGCGCTGCTCGCCGGCATCGGGCTTCTCGCGAGCGCCGTCGTCATGCGCACAATCCCGGGCGTGAAGCACCGGAGCACTGCTTTCACCGCCGGGTTCGCCGGCGCCGCGTTGATCGTCACGGCACCGATCCTGCTCGCCGTCGGCTAACCGAGACGCGGAATCGTCCTGCCGAGATTCTGAGCAGCGGTCGAGCGAGGCCCGTCAAGACCCACGTGGGATGCGGTTGAGATCCGGCGGGCTTGTGCCACGACGGGTCTCACCGCTCAGCTGGAGGTGGGCTCGTAAGTGAGCGCGACGACGCCGCTCGGCGATGGGGTTGCCCCAAGGAGCGTGAGCGGGAGCCGCTGCCGGTTGCCGTCCACCGCTCGGGCGCCGACGAGTACCGGGTGAATGGAGAACCGAATCTCGTCGACGAGGTGATTCTCGAGCAGCGTCTGGCTAAGTCGGCCGTATCCGCACATCATGAGATCACGGCCATCCTGTTGCTTGAGCTCGGTCACGGCGGTCACGACGTCTCCGCGGACGATCGTGGAGTTGTTCCGGTCAGCGCTCTCCAGGGTCGAGGAGAACACGTACTTGCGAATCGCGTTGATCGCGTCTGCGTACGTCCCGGTTTGGTTCGGCATGGTCCCGGCGAAGTACTCGTAGATGCCTCGTCCCATGAGCATGCCGTCGAGGGCCTGCAGCGCCTGACCGGCTTCCCCTCCTGCGTCCGGGTCGAAGATCGCCCAGGATGAGGGGTCTTCGGTGACGCCGTCGAGCGAGACGAAGGCGGAATTGATGATCCTGCGCATGATCGTTCCTGCTTGGGTTGTGTGGCTGGTTAGCTGGTGGCGGCAAGCGCTGGTTGTGGGTCGCGGACGGTCGTCTTGGCCACGGCAGTCGGAACCGCTTCGCGGCGGGCGAGCGCGAAGATCGCCGGAATCGCGAGCAGGCCGATACCGCCGAGCACCCAGAGCGCCTGCTGGAATCCGCCGGTGAGCGGCGCGGGGGCGGCGTGGCCGGTGTGAAGCAGCGTTTGGGTGCGGCTGGCGGCGACGCTCGAGGCGATCGCGATCCCGATCGCGCCGCCGAGCTGCTGGCTGGTGTTCAGCAGTCCGGACGCGAGCCCAGCCCGCTGCTCCTTCACGCCGGCGAGCGCGGCGATCGAGGTCAGCGACGCGGCCAGCCACGCGAGCCCGCACTGGAGCGCGCTGTAGTGCAGCACCTGTTGCATGCACAGCGTGCCGACGAAAATGAACGCGTGGAAGCTGCCGCCCAGCAGTAGGCGGGCGGTGTTCGCACCGGTGAGCGTGCGCACCCGGAAGATCGACAGCGGCAGGAGCGGATCGGTGACCCGGCGCTCGATCAGCAGGAACGCGGCGAGCAGCACGGCTGTGGCAGCGAGCACCCCGATCGTTCTCGTGGCGCCCCAGCCGTACTGCGGTGCCTCGGAGATAGCGTCCACGACGAGCACCAATCCCGCCGGTACCGGCGAGTGCGCCGGCAGCGTCAAACTTGCGCCGCACCGTAGCGCGCCGCCGGATCGTAGATCGGGGCCACGGCCTCGTCGGACGGCTGGTCCGGGAAGGGATCGAGCGGCTCCGGGCGGCGGGGCCGGCGTTCGAGCTCGTCCAAGTAGGCGTTGGTGGCGATCCGGTAGAGCCAGGTCTGAAGCTGAACTCGGGACTCGAACCGGTCCAGGGCCCGCCAAGCCCTTAGAAGTGTCTCCTGCACGAGGTCCTCGGCGTCCTGCGCGGAGCCGAGCATCCGATAGCAGTGCACAAAAGCGGGTCGGCGCCGACTCCATCGAGCTGATCTCGCAAATCGCGATGCGGGTCTAGGTGCGCCCGCGTGGCCGCGTGAGTTCCTCCGATCCTGCGGGGCACGTTAGGGCTCCGCACCCAGGCCGCCTCGATGTGATTCATCGCCGGGCGAAGATCACGTGATCTGCGGGTGCATGTATCAGCGCGTGCGGATCGGGCTCTGTAAGACATGTCGATCGCCTCTGCGGGCTGCCGCGGCGGCGACGTTGCACAAACATCCTTCATTCGGGGACATGCAACAGGAGGGGATGGAAGCATGTCAAACGACACTCGGCACGCCCTAAAGGTGATCCGCGATTACTTGGCGGGGGAGAACGAGGCGGTGCAATATTGCTTCGAATACATGGCGGATCTGGTTACCCAGGGCGCCAGTGGGATCACTGGAGGGATCCAAGCCGGGAACGTGCCCGCAAACGATGTCGTGACGGACCCGAGCGCCGAGTGTTCGAGTTCAACGCGTCTCCGCCAGGCTCGCCGACCGGCTCGTTGTCCCTGAACTTGAAGAACGGGCAAGTGACTGCCAGCTGGCCGATCAACGGCTCCAACATCGACGTGTCGGGCGAAGTACGGTGCGTCGAGTCTATGCCGGCGTCGAGTGGGCGGTTCCTGTTCGTCATTGACGAGCCAAGCTCCGGCTTCTACGTTCTAAGCACGACCAACATCTAGGTTTGGCCCCAGCCTGATTCCCAGCCCGCCCATCCCCGGTCGAGCTCGACTGGGAAGGGGTGGGGTCGCCGGTCGTAGCCACGGGTGCGCCCGCGATGGATCAGGCAATCGTGCCGAAGCTTTCTTATTCCGGTTAGGCGGCCGCCAGCTCGCACGGACGCGACGCTGGCCGGTCGTACGACCGCCAACGGAGTTACCACGACCGAACCGAAGCGCGCCGACACCGAGCGGGTTGCTCCCATCCTGGGACGTATACACGGGTTAATGTCTCGGTGCCCAAGCGCGGATTTGCTGTCCGCGGCATCGCGACTGTATGCTGCGACGACCGCGAACCTCGACCGGCAAACCGACGGTCGGTCACCGCCCTGACACGAGCACCACCTGTTGGTGTTAATCGAAACCGCCATTTTCGCGCCGCCTCTCGCAGGAGCGTTGAGGAGGGAAACGCGTTGCCCTTGGCATGACGAAGTGAGTGGGTGAGGATTTCGCAATTGCGGCGTGGTCAAGCTCGGTGTGGATGGTCGCCCGGCAATGGGGCAGGCGGTTCTATACCGCGCACGCTGTTATTGATGAGCGGGGGGAGCTCGGTCTGAACTCAGGCCGCGAGTTCCTGGGACTTGGCTTGGGGAGCCTTGTCGGATCGAGTTGCACGTGGGTCGTGCGTATCGGCTGCCGATAAATGAAAGACGATCCGTGCGGGCGCTTGCTCCCCGTCGGTAGTCCCTCCAGGCGGGGAGAGCCGGTAGCGAAGCCAGTGGAGAATGTGAAGAGGCAGGCCCATCAAACCGACGGGCGCGTTGATGGTGGTTGCGATCGGTCCGGTCGGCACGAAAGAGCGGTTATGGGGCTGGCCGTCGTCGAACGCTGTCAGCGTCCGTGGTGACTGGGCGAGTCGTC
>DASPPG010000277.1:0-7856 GCA_035625625.1 Solirubrobacteraceae bacterium | reverse complement strand
GGGTTGTTGCCGCTCGAGGGCATCTGCGCCGCCACGCACGGCTCCGCGCAGGCGCTCGGCCTGCCCGAGGTCGGGTTGGTGCGGCGGGGCGCCGTCGCCGACCTGCTGGTGATCGACGGAGATCCGCTCGAGGACGTGCGGGTCCTGCGCCGGCCCGAGCGGATTTCGATGGTGATCCAGGGCGGGCGAGTGGTTGCCGGCCACCCCCGCGAGCCGGAGCTCAGCCCAGCATGACGTTCACCGCCACCGACGGGTTTTCACTTCCGTCGGTGGCGGGCGAGTCCGTTCGCATCGCCGATGGTCCGGCGCTCCTGCTGTTCGTGTCCGAGGAGTGCCCGACCTGCGCGTTGACCCTGCGCCGGCTGGCGCCGCTGGTCGGCGAGCTGACCGGCGCCGGCCTGCGCGTGGTCGCGGTGTTCGAGGATCCGCTCGAGGTGGCGGCGCGGGTCGCCAGGCGTACCGGCTTCGGTGGGGTCGTCCTATCCGAGCCGGCGCCCTACGAGGTGTCGGGGGCCTTTTCGCTCGAGAGCCTGCCGACCGCGGTGCTGGTCGATCGCGGCGGACGCGAGACCGGGCGAGTGGTCGGCTGGGACGCCGCGGCCCTGTCTTCGCTCGTGTCGATGCCGGTGACCCACGAGCCACCGCTTCGCAAGCCCGGCTGCGCGGCCAAGAACACCTACGACGCCGAGGCGTTGCGCGCGCTCGACGGCGCTGGCTTCGACGAGCTCGAGGAGATGTTCGAGCGCGGGTGGACGGACGGGCTGCCCGTGGTTCCGCCGACGACTGAGCGGGTGCGCGCGACGCTCGGCGGACACGATCCCGACGAGCTCCTCGGCGAGATGGCGCCGGCGCTCGCTCGCGTCACGCTGGAGCGCGTGGCCGCATGTGCCGTGCTCGCCGGCTGCCGCCCGGAGTACTTCCCGGTCGTCGTGGCGGCGGTCCAGGCGGTTCTGGAGCCTTCGTTCAACGTCGGCGGACAGGCGGTGACCACGCAGCCTTGCGGGCAGGTGATGGTCGTCAACGGCCCGGTGCGCGAGGCGATCGGGCTGAACGGGTCGGTCGGCGCGCTCGGCCCCGGGTGGCGCGCCAACATGACCATCGGGCGCGCCCTGCGGCTCGTGATCAGCCTGACCGGCGGCGGCTTCCCGGGTCGGCTCGACCGCTCGACGTTGGGGAATCCCGGCAAGATCGGGCTGTGCTTCGCCGAGGACGAGGAGGTCAGCCCCTGGGAGCCGCTGCACGTCTCGCGCGGCTTTCCGGCGGATCGTTCGGTCGTGACCGTCTTCGGGGCCGACGCGCCCCTGTCGATCTCCGACCACCGGAGCACGGGCCCGCTCGAGCTGGCCCGGGTGCTGGGCGAGGCCGCCGGCGCCACCTGGAGCCCGAGCTGGTGGCCGCTCGGCGGGACGTCGCTATTCGCCGTCTGCCCCGAGCACGCCCGGTCGTTCGCTCAGTGGGGGTGGGACAAGGCGCGCGTCCGGTCGGAGCTGTTTGCCTCTGTGCGGCGGCCGGCTTCGGCACTTCGCTGGGGCGAGACGACGCCGCTCGTCGGGGCGGCCGACGATGATCAGCTCGTCGGCAAGTGGTCCAGCCCCGAGGACATCGTGCTCGTCGTGGCCGGCGGCGAGGCAGGCCGCTTCTCGGCCGTGTTCGGACCCTGCCTCGGCATGGACGCCATCGCGATCTCGAAGGAGGTGCCGTGGATTACGTGAGCCCGTTCGACGAGCGCCGGCGCGCGGCCGAGCCGCTCGCCCCGCGCCCGGTGAGCCTGGAGGGAGCGCGCGTCGCGCTGCTCGACATCAACAAGCGCCGCGGCGACGAGTTCCTCGACCGCATCGAGGAGCTGCTGCGTGCGCGTGGCGCTTCGACGTTCCGGTTGGTTAAGGAGATCTTCTCCAAACCGGCCGCGCCCGAGATCGTGCGCCGGATCGCCGACCGCGGCGACCTGGCGGTGGAGGGCCTGGCCGACTGAGGGTCGTGCACGTCGTGCAGTGTGCGCGACATGGTCGAGCTGGAGCGCCTGGGCATCGCCACCGCCGGCGTGGCCACCGAGCCGTTCGTCGACGAGGCGCTCGAGCAGGCCCGGCTGCTCGGCATGCCCGACTACCGGATGGTGTACGTCCCGCACCCGGTACAGCTGCTAAGCGCCGCTGAGCTGCGGTCCTATGCCGATCGGGCGTTCGAAGAGATCGCGGCGCGGCTGGTGGCGCCGGCGCCGGCGGGGTAACTCGCGCGTCGATGCCGGCGGTGTAGCTGGCGCGTCGATGCCGGCGGTGTAGCTGGCGCGTCGATGCCGGCGGCGTAGCTGGCGCGTCGATGCCCGGTGGCGTGGCTCACGTGCATAACCGGCCACTGGGCACCGGCCGGCCCAGCCGTGGCAGCTGGAGCACGCCCCACGTGCACCACATGCCACGGCTCCCGAGAATCGCGCCGGTTGGCCGGTTTTGCACGTCGGCAGTACGCCCGGCACTACAACGTCAGGCCTGCCTCCAGCGGCCGCAGCTCGTCCGCGTAGCTGACCGACTCACGCCGCATCACGCCGTCGGCGTCGATCGAGTACTGGCCGAGGCGCCACAGCGGCGGCGAATAGGCGTGGATCGAGACGGCGTGCTCGTCGCCGCCCGCCAGCCGGTGGATGTGCTCGGGCCCGAATGAGAACGAGCCGCCCGCCGGGACGACGCGCACCGCCGGCTCACCGCCCATCCGCGGACTCGACTCCTTCACCGCGCCGCGCACAACCCGTACCGCGCCCGAGGAGATGTCGTGGTCGTGCCAGCCGGTGTCGTCGCCGCGGTTCCAGCACAGCAGCCAGACGTCGACGTACTCGTCGCGGTGCAGAGAGACGAAATGCCGCGTCGGACTGGAGAAGGTGACGAACTCGCGCCAGCGCGCCGGATCGTTCGCCAGCGCGTCCACCAGCGTCTGCAGCTCCCCGCGATCGAGGTTACGCGCAGGCAGCGACGGCCACTTCATCCGATTCCTCCTTCTTGGGTTGAAGAAGCCGCAGCGGGTTGGCGGTGCGCAACGCGTGCGCCGCCGCGGCTCCGAGATCGAGATCGGCCGGATCCGCATAGGGCCGGT
Source organism: Solirubrobacteraceae bacterium (assembly GCA_035625625.1). Lineage (GTDB taxonomy): Bacteria > Actinomycetota > Thermoleophilia > Solirubrobacterales > Solirubrobacteraceae > Palsa-465. Next base: position 4,775 of record DASPPG010000277.1, on the reverse strand, counting down.
CCGAGCCGTTGACCAGCCCATCGATGCCCAGCACCCGGATGGTGGCGTCGACCGCCTTCGTGCCGTAGGACGAGATGTCGAGGAACACGTTCTCATCGACCACGTTGCGGTCGCCCGTGCGAGCGGCGAATCGCTCCCCGTGCAGCGGCGCCAACCCAGCCAGGAGCGCGAAGCAGACCCGCAGCCGGGGGTGGCGCGGCCGTCCATGGACCCGGAATGCGAACCAGGCGGCGTGCATCTGCTGCACGTAGGCGACGATCGCCGGCCACCAGGCGGGGTTGCCCCGCGCCGTCGACTCGGCCGGCGCGGCCGACCCCGCGACCGCCGCCACCGCCGCCACCGCCTCCGACTCGGCAGGACCCGGATGCACCAGGAGCGGCCGCCCTCTCCGCTCGAGCGCATCCAACAACGGGCCGGCCCGCTCGTAGCCGGGTCCGTCGAGCAGCGCCGTCGCCGGCAGCTGAAGCCCGACGAACCCTCGGTCGAGCTGCCGGACCAGACCCGCGCGGTCGACCTCGGTCAAGCATGCCGCCGCCCACCCGCCGAACGGCGCCGGCAGGGCGAGCACGCCGTCGTGATAGGCCTCGAGCAGGGCGGCCGCCTCGTCCGGCGCCAGCAACTCGATCCCCAGCGGACTCGAGAGCGACACCAGCGCCAGGTCGAGCCCATCCTCGATCGCCTGCGCCGCGCGCGCATCCACGTCATGTTCGGCCGGCGCGACCAGGTAGTCGGGCTCGCCGGGGAGCTCGAGCGTCCAGCCGCGCAGACGTGGAGCCTTGCGGCGAGCCCGTAGCGCTTCGATCAGAGGGACTGGCCAAAGGTGCTGGTGCACGTCGACCACGGCTGTCTCGGCGATCTCCGCCCGATCGTTTGTTAACCGTTTCATTGAATCGGTTAAGTGAATCGGTTCAGAGTTTCCTTGTCAATAATCGCGGACAGAAGGGGACCGGATGGTCTCCCCGTGCAGCACACACCGGCCCGGGCGGGGGAGCGACCCTGCGATCATTACCGCCAAAGCCAGCCCCGCCCGGGAACCAGGGCTAAACCCACTGCTTGCGCCGTGAGCCACCCCGCCAAGCGCGTCACCATCCGCGAGGTCGCCGATGCCGCCGGGGTCTCACCGGCTGCGGTTTCGTACGCGCTCCGCGGGATCCAGGTGTCGGAGGAGACTCAGGAGCGCGTCCGCAAGGTCGCCACCGAGCTCGGCTACGAGGCCAATCCGATCGCGCGCGCCCTGGCTAGCGGCCGGACCGGGATGGTCGGGATCCTCGGCCCCTCGCTCGAGGACCTCTGGCAGCAGCGCCTCGTCGCGGAGGCCGGCCGGGCGCTGCTCGCCCACGACCGCTACGCGCTCATTCTCGACGCGGGCGGCGATCCGCGGCGCCAGCGCACGCTCGCCACCCAGTTGCGCGACCAGCAAGTGGACGGCCTGATCCTCTCACCGGTCGATCCCTCCGACGAGTTCTGGTCAGAGCTCGCGGAGTCGCTGCCGATCGTCTCGATCGGCGACGCCCTGCCCGGCCGCGGAGCGGTGGGCGAGGTCCTGTTCGACAACCGCACCGGGGTGAGGAGCGCGCTCGAGCACCTGCACGCGCTCGGGCACCGACAGATCGCGGTGCTCCGGCCGCCCGGCTCCCCCACCAACGACCGGCCGGCGGAGGTCTACGTCGGCAGCGAGGCGGATCGTCTAGGCCTGGACGTGCGCGTCGTCAGCGCGCCCTACGAGCTGGACGAGGCCACGGACCTCGCGCGCGACGTACTGACAGCCGCGCCCAGGCCGAGCGCCGTGTTCTGCTTCTCGGACTCGATCGCCTACGGCGTCTACGCCGCCGCGCGTGAACTCGGCCTGCGCATCCCCGCCGACGTCTCCGTGATCGGGTACGACGACCATCCGGTCTCGATCCTGCTCGCGCCACCGCTGACAAGCTTCTCGTGGGACGCCGAGCGTCTGATCGAGGTCGCGGTCGGGATGGTGCTGGCGGCGATCGACGGGCAACCGCGCCGGCGCCGGCGCGTGGTCATCGAACCCGACCTGCGCGAGCGCGCGTCGACCGCGCGCTGCCGGCGCTGAGCCCCGGGGACACCACCCAGCTTAGCCGCCGGGACACCAACCCCCTCAGCCGCCGGGACACCAACCCCCTGAGCCGGCAAGACACCAACCCCCTGCGCCGCCGGGACACCAACCCGCTCAGCCGCCGGGACGCCAACCCGCTCAGCCGCCAAGACACCAACCCGCCGAGCCGCCAGAACACCAACCTGCAAAACGCAGCAAACCCACCCCCCGCCGCCAACTTTCGTGAGATAAGCATGGAGGCAATGCTTATCTGGCGAAGATCGGATCGCGGCGGGTGGGTTTGCTGCGTTTTGCAGGGCGCGTCATCGACCGCGCGACCCGGGGGCCCGCCGGGTCACCCGAAGAACGAGATCAGCTCTCGCGCCACGCCCACCGGATCGTCATAGGCCATTAGGAACCCGGTGGCGGGCAGCGTCCGCAACTGCGCGTTCGGCAGCAGGTCGAGCGCCTCGTAGGCACCGATCGGCGGATGCGCCGGGTCCTCGTCGGCCCACAGCAGGAGCACCGGGAGGTCGATCCGGGGGTACGCGTCGAGCAGTTGGCGCTGCGCCTCGGCCGGCCAGCGGCGCGCGAACTTGGCCCATGAGCGGGCGCGATTGCCGTTGCCGGCGACGTCGGCAAACGCGTGGCGGACGAGATCGCGGGCGGCGGGATTGCGTTGGGCCGAGAGCCGTTCGCCGACCGACGGACGGAACACGAGCTTGGCTCCGTGCGAGAGCGCGCGGTCCAGGCCCGGCAGCGCGGCGGCGCGGCAGGCCACCCGCCAGGCCGCGCGCTTGCCGCTGAACTCGTCCCGTCGGTGCAGCCGGTTGGGCATCAGCGCGAGTCGGGCCGGCTCCAGCCGCCCGGTCGTCACCGCGCGGAGCGCGAGCTCGGCGCCGATGTCGTGCCCGGCGAGCAACGGACGCGGCCCCGCGACCTCCCGGCAGAAGCCCGCGATCACCTCGGTCAGCCAGTCCGGCGTGTACGGATGGCGCGGCCGGTCCTCGGAATCGCCGTGGAGCGGCAGGTCGGGCAGAATCACCCGGAAGCGGGCGGAGAGCTCGGTCACGATCGGCTCCCACTCCCGATGCGAGAGGCCCAACGAATGCAGCAATGCAAGGGCTGGACCGGTGCCGGTTTCGCGGTACGCTATCCGGGCGCCGTCGTGGTGGTGATAAAGCCTCAATCGCATTGGGCTGACCGGGTCACATCGTCGCAGTCGCAAGTGGTCTGGCAACGGGGCCGCTTGTCCTCTCGCTTAGGCGCAAAGGTTGTGCAAATGCTGCGCATCGCGTGGCAACCCTGGCTAATCCGTCTGAAATGCCGGGTATGGATCAAACAAGGAACAGCCCCCTCGGTTTGTCAACTTCGCAAGCCGCCAAAGCCCTCGGGGTCTCGCTCGGCACCATCCGTCGGTGGGCCGACATGGGCTACCTCGAGTCGTATCGCACCCCGGGCGGACAGCGCCGCTTCAGCGTTGAGCAGATCGAGCAGTTCCTGGAGACGCTCCAACAGCGCCGCTCGGCACAGCGCCAGCCGCACCACCAGGAGCGGCTCGTCAGCTAGCCAGCCAGGGACCGGCCTCGCGCGTCGGACCGGTTCCGGCGCGTACCGGCCGCGTGCGCTGAAAGCCGCCCCGGCGTGGCGGGCGCGTCAGCCCGCGCGCGCCTGCTTGATCCGCCGTTCCATGTCGAGCTCGGTGTCGAAGTCGGCGGCATCGGCGTGCCGGTACTCGACCCCCTCGCCGCTCAGCAGCCCCGCCAGCACCTCGACGTAGTCCGCGTCGAGCTGCGTCCCGGCGACGCGCCGCAACTCGCGCAGTGCCTCGAATGAGCTCATCCGCGTCCGGTAGGTGTCCGCGGCGGTCAGCGTGTCGTACACCTCCGCCACCGCGATGATCTTGGCGATCTCGGGAATCTCCTCGCCCATCAGGCCGCGCGGGTAGCCGCGGCCGTCGACCCGCTCATGGTGGGCGAGCACGATCTCGGCCACCGGGCCGTACATGCCGAGGTCGCGCAGCATGTCGGCGCCCAGTTCCGGGTGTTGCTGGATCGCCATCCAATCCTCGTCGGTCAGAGTCACGCCCCGCTGCGCGACGCGGTCAGACAGCGCGAAGTGCCCGATGTCGTGCAGCAGCCCCGCGGTGTGGGCGAGCTCCTGATCCTGCTCGCTCATCCCGAGCGAATCGGCGATGTCGCGCGCGAACCGTGCCACGGCGGCCGCGTGGCGGGCGGCGCGCTCGTCGCGGACGTCGAGCGCGCGCAGCAGGCCGGCGAGCACGCCCCAGGAGAGCGAGACGTACTGCTCGGCGCGGTCGCGCGATTGGGCCAGCAGGTGCGCCATGTACGAGAACGCGAGCACCGCCGCGAGCGCGAAGGCGATTCCGGCGAGGCCGACCTTGACGTAGATAGCAGCCCCGGCGACTGCGAGCGCCACCGTGATCAATGCGCTAGGCAGGTGCTCGATCAAGGTGCGGGGATGCCACGTGTCGCTGTAGCCGTCCAATGCGATCGTGAACGGCGCGAGGATCAGCCAGGTCAGCTCCAGCATCGCCAGCGCGAGCCCGGCCAGCACGAGGTAGAAGCCCACTCCATGGTCGTGTGGCGCTAGGTCGCGAATAAGCGTGCCGGCAAGCAACGCTGTGAACCCGGCCCCAACCAGATTGAAAAGGAACGCTTGCCGCCTGGTGCGAAGGACTCGGGTCGCGGCGACCTCGGAG
>DASPPG010000276.1:0-4602 GCA_035625625.1 Solirubrobacteraceae bacterium | reverse complement strand
CCGCTGGCGATCGTGGCCGACGCTGCCCTCGGCGCCGCCGTGGAGAGCGGCTTGCCGGCCGCGACGCCGTTCGTCACTTCTGAATTGTCGATCCGGAAGCTCGGGCCGGTGCAGCCCCGCGGGTCGGTCATCGCGAGGGGAAGCTTGCTGACCGCACGCCGCGCCATCGCGCTCTCCGAGGCGTCGCTCACGGACGCCCACGGCCGCCTGCTGGCGCACGGCAGCTCGCTGTGTTTCGTGCTGCCGCAGCTATCCGGCCTACCGGAGCCGCCGGCTCAGCTCGAGCCCATTGAGCCAACCGTGTACGACACTCCTGACCCGTGGCAGCGCGCGCCCCTAGGCGCTGTCGTCAGCCAAGACGTCTGGGATCGGCTGAGCGGGCTTGAGGTCATGCGCGCCCGCCTCGCCGACGAGGTACCCCCATCTCCGATTGCACAGCTCACCGGCCTTGACTTGGAAGCGGTCAGCGAGGGCGAGGCGACGTTCGTCCTGCCGGCCAGCGACTGGCTGACCTTCGCACCCCCCGGGCGGATTCAAGGCGGCGCCATTGCCCTACTGGCCGAAGCAGCACTGAGCACGGCGATCCAAACCACTCTGCCAGCAAGGACCGCGCTCTCACCGATCGACCTCAAGGTGAGCTACCTACGACCCCTCGCCTCAGACGGCCGTCAAGCGACCGCGCGTGGCACGGTGCAACATGCCGGGCGTCGGATCGCGGTTGCGCACTCCGAGGTCCACGATGCCGACGGCAAACGGGTCGCGCTCGCTACCGGCTCAGCGCTGATCCTGCCAGGCCGCACAGCATCAGGCGCCTCGCTCGATGACGCGACACCCGACGAGGACTGACCAGGCCCGCAACGCCCCTCACGCATCCCGCCACAATCGGGGCACTCGACGTCTCACACCCGGCGACCTGCGCGGCCCACGATGATCGTGGGATCACAACAATCGGCAGGATCGCAACGATGATCGAGGCTCCCATCCTCCAAGTCGTCGACGTGGCGGCTACTGGCTACTGGCTGCGAGCAGCGGTGCCACGTCGTGGTCCGACGTGACCCCCTTCACCCAGGACCAGCAGCCTCAACCTGGCATCAGCCCCCCGCCCTCGCTGCTGCTCCCGGACAAAGGCAGCCATCCGGACCGTCAGCGCCGGATACACGCGCGAGCACGAAGGCGGTTATGCACAGCTGCGCATAACTGCCTCTATGCGCGGCGTCCGATTATGGTGAGCAATGACGTGCCGGTATTGCGTTTCCTCTGCTGAGAGTCGGATTTGAGGGCTGGCGGCTGAACATAATCGATGCCGCTGATTGACGCTTCCCGTTTCGGTTTCTTCGATCCGACGGGAGGCAGCGATGGGCGTTGGTCATGTGTCGTGGTGCAGGGTTCGGGGGCCGTTGGCGCCGTGGGCGGCTGGGTATGAGCTGTGGTTGGCGGCTCGCGGGTACGCGAGGTGGTCGGTGCGCAAGCGGGTGTGCCAGCTTGCGCGGCTGAGCAGCTGGCTTGAGCGCGAGGGGCTGGCTGTTGGGGAGTTGAACGAGCAGCGCGCCGAGTTGTTCGTGGCGTCGCGGCGGGAGGCTGGCTGCGTGACGTGGGTGACGTCGCGGTGCATGGAGCTGCCGCTGGTGTATCTGCGCGAGGTAGGGGCGGCGCCGCCAGCGGCGGTTGTCGTGAGCGAGGGACCGTGGACGGGGCTGCTCGCGAGCTATCGCGACTACCTGGTGCAGGAGCGTGGGTTGGCGTCGTCGACGGTCGCTGGCTATGAGCGGGTCGCGCGCTTGTTCTTGGAGCAGCAGCCGGGTCGGCTTGAGTCGCTGACAGCTGCGGAAGTGAGCGGGTTCTTGGCGCAGGAGTGCCCGCGGCGGAGCGTGGCGGGTGCCAGGGAGCTGGTGGCGGGGTTGCGGCCGTTGCTGCGGTATCTGCACGTCACGGGACTGATCGAGACGCCGCTGGTGTGGGCGGTGCCGGGTGTCGCGGATCTGCGGGACCGGTCGCTGCCGCGCGGGGTCGAGCCGCAGGCCGTGGCCCGCCTGCTGGCCAGTTGCGATCGGCGGCGGACGGTCGGACGGCGGGATTACGCGCTGTTGCTGCTGCTGGTCCGGCTCGGGTTGCGCGCCGGGGAGGTCACCGCGATGCAGCTTGAGGATCTCGACTGGCGCGCGGGCGAGATCTTGGTGCGCGGGAAGCGCGACCGGCAGGACAGGCTGCCGTTGCCGGTCGACGTCGGCCAGGCGCTGGTGTCGTATCTGCAGCGTCGCGGCCCGAGTGAGTTCCGGGCGGTGTTCTTGCGGATGCACGCCCCGGCGGGCGCGCTCACCCGTGTCGGGGTGTGCGGCGTGGTTCACGACGCGTGCGTTCGGGCTGGGGTAGCGCCGATCGGCGCGCACCAGCTTCGGCACACTGCGGCGACCGCGATGCTCCGGGAGGGCGCGTCGCTGAGCGAGATCGCGCAGGTGCTGCGCCACCGGGAGATCAAGACCACCGCTCAGTACGCGAAGGTCGACAGGGCGAGACTCACGCCGCTCGCGATGGCGTGGCCGGGAGGTGAGTCATGACCGATCTGCGCGCAGCCGCGCACGACTACCTGACCGTTCGCCGCCAGCTCGGGTTCGAGCTCAAGCAGCCTGGTCGAACGCTCGAGGATTTCGTCGAGTTCATGGGGCGCGCCGGCGCGGAGCGCGTCACAACCGAGCTCGCATTGATGTGGGCGACATCGGTGCAGGCGCACCCGCACCGCTGGCGCCGGCGCCTGGGCGTGGTGCGTGGCTTCGCTCGCTATCTGAGCACGATCGAGCCCGCGACCGAGATCCCGCCCGAGGACCTGCTACCCGCGGCGCTACCGCGCGTCGCTCCGTACCTGTACTCGCCAGCCGAGATCCAGGCGCTAATGGCCGCGGCACGGGCACTGTCGCCGCGGATACGGGCGGCGACGATCGAGACAGTGATCGGGCTGCTGGCCGTCACCGGCCTGCGCCCCGGCGAGGCGCTCGGGCTTGACCGAGCGGACGTCGACCTCTCTGACGGCGCGCTGCACGTGCGTGCCGCCAAGCAGAACAAGCATCGCGAGGTGCCGCTGCACGACACCACCACGATCGCGCTGCGCAAATACGGACGGCTGCGCGACCGCCAGCTACCCACGCCCAGCTCGCCGGCGTTCTTCGTCTCGCCGCAGGGGTCGCGGCTGACCGCCGGCGCGTTCAACAAAGCGTTCGCGAAGCTGATCGGCCAGATCGGGCTGGAAGGCGCCGGCGAGCGGACCCGCCCCCGGGCTCACGATCTCAGGCACTCGTTCGCTGTCCGCACGCTGATCGGCTGGTATCAGGCCGGCGAGAACGTCGACGCCAAGCTGCCGCTGCTCTCGACGTTCCTGGGACATGTCGACCCCGCTTCGAGCTATTGGTATCTGCAGGCCTCACCAGAGCTGCTCGCGCTCGTGCGCGACCGGCTCGAACGGGCCGTGGGAGAGCGGTCATGAGCCTGCTCGCGCCGACCCTCCAAGCGTTCTTCACCGACCGACTGATCACCCAACGGGACGCCAGTCCGAGCACCGTCGCCGCCTACCGCGACACGTTCCGGCTGCTGCTCGCGTTCGTCGAGCAACACACCCGCAAGCAGCCATACCAACTCGACCTCGCCGACCTCGACGCGCCGCTGATCGGCGCGTTCCTGACCCACCTCGAGCACGACCGCCACAACACGCCCCGGACCCGCAACGCCCGCCTCGCGGCGATCCACTCGTTCTACCGCTACGCGGCTCTGCGCCACCCCGAGCATCTCGACACGATCGCCAGGATCATGGCAATCCCGACCAAACGCCACGAACGCAACGACCTCACCTACCTCACCCAGCCAGAGATCGAAGCGCTCATCAACACGCCCGACCAGGCCACCTGGCTCGGCCGACGCGACCACACCCTGCTGCTGACGATGATCACGACCGGCGTCCGCGTCTCCGAGCTCGTCGCGATCAAGATCAGCGACGTCACCCTCGTGAACGGCGCACAGCACCTCCGAGTCCACGGCAAAGGCCGCAAGAACCGCACCACGCCGCTGAAGGCCGAGACCACCACCGCGCTCCGCGCATGGCTACGGGAACGCGCCGGCGCGCCCGAGAACCCGTTGTTCCCCACCAGGCAAGGACACCCGCTGCATCGACAAACCGTCGCGCTGCTGGTGACCAAACATGCCCGCGCCGCAGCAGCCCGCTGCCCATCGCTCGCGACCAAACACGTCGGCCCCCACACCCTCCGTCACACCAACGCGATGCTCCTCCAAGCCGAACGGATCGACATCGCCACGATCGCCCTCTGGCTCGGCCACGAGAGCATCAAGACCACCTACATCTACCAGCACGCCGACAACCAGCTCAAACAAGAAGCGATCGACCGCACCGCCACGATCGGCACCCCACCCGGCCGATACCAGCCACCCGACAGCCTCATCGCCTTCCTCGAAGGACTCTGATTATGCGCAGCAGCCCGCTGTCGCAGACCCACTCTCAGCAGGGAAAACGCGAGCCAACGAGCCGTCGCTCACCATAATCGGACGCCGCGCATAGAGGGAGTTATGCACAGCTGCGCATAACTGCCTTGGTGTCAACGC
>DASPPG010000275.1:0-4142 GCA_035625625.1 Solirubrobacteraceae bacterium | reverse complement strand
TAGCCCGTTGCAGCAGTCTCAATCGAGGGTTCGGAACCGGTGGACGCTGCCGGTGCTGCGTGCATGCGGAAGCCTGGTGGAGTTCGCTACCCGACAGCCTCGGGTTGTTAGCTGGCCATGGCCGGTGGCGCTAGCGCCGCTACTGCGATCGTTCGGCTGATGGCGGCAATCTCATCGGGAAATGCGGTGAGGTTGACGTTGGTGGTGAAGCCGAGGGGGGCGGTCAGCGGACGAAAGAAGTCGTCGAAGTGACTTGCGACGATCACGGCGGGCTGCAGGCGGCCGAGCACGCGCCGCCAGTACCCGGGCGTAAAGCTGCGACCGGCGAGCCCGGCGAGGAAGATGTCAACGCCTCCGGTGGGGACTTCGTCGTCGATCACGTTGGCGCTGCCCTGGTGATACAGCGTCGTGCCAGCGACCTCAATGCGGATGCCGTAGATCGCGCCACACTTGTACTCCGCTGCCGACAACTGGTCGAGGTGCTCGCACGACAGCGCGCCGTCGTATGGGACCTTGAAGCCAAGCACCAGCTTGGAGTGCAGGCTGGGGACAAACGTGACGGTGAATGGACCGAGTTCGTATGGATGGTGCGGGCGCACCTCGACCGCGCGGTCGCGCATCTCATAGAGCGCCATCAGCCGCATCAGCGAGTCTGAACCGTAGGCCTTGGTGTTGAAGGTATGGGCCAGCGCCGGGACATCCATCGCGTGGTCAAAGTGCGTGTGGCCGAGTAGAATCCCTTCAACGGTGCCGATTCCTCGCGCTAGCAGCGGCGCGTGGCTCGTCGGGTCGGCGAGCACTGTCCTGCGACGTAACACTGCGCTGAGCGGGATCCGCGATAGGTAGGGGTCGATGAGCAGGCTGTGGCCGGCATAGGTCAGGCGGTAGCCGGCCGTCCCGAGCCACTCAAGCTCGAGCCCGTACGCGAGCGGCAGCGGCACGCGCACCAGATCGGCGAGCGTCGACCGATCGGCCCGCTCGCGCTGCTCACGCCGGGAGACGAACCGGGCGAAGCTGACCAGATGGCCCGGGAGTCGACGCAGCGCGGCGTCAGGAGGTCGATCGTTCTCGGTCTTGTAGATCCGTCCATTCTCGCCTACGCGCGTCACCAACGTGCGCCGGCTATCAAGTGGGAAACGAGCGGTGCGCCAACATGTTCGACCCCCCCACCAAAAGTGCTGCCTCGTCGCCGATCCGGCAGCAACCCGCAGACTGCTGGTTCGATCGAAACGCGGCAGTGAGCCAGCGGACGATCCGCGCATTCGCCCGCGCTTCTGCTTTCGATCGTCGCGGCAGCGCAAAGGGCGCGGCGTCCTTCCATTTGGGGTATCGTCGCGGCTTGAGGCCGCGAGTCGGCCTGAGGGCAACGGGATCGGACACCGGTGGTCTCCACTAGGGCTCATAGACTGGATCGAGGTTGCGATGGGAATGGCGGTTGTTCCGCGCGTACGCCTAGGTCGCGTAGGGCTCCGCCCGCGGGCTCGTATCGTGGCGCCCGGGCGAGTCTGTGCCTAGTTTCGGCCATCGTGGTTTGCGCGACGTTTGCGCTGCTCTCCGTGTCGTACCCGGACACTGCTTCGGCCTGGTCGGAGCAGCCCGCGCCGACTCCCCCGGGCTTTTTTAGTGAGGCTGATAGCGGTCAGCTTACGGACGTGTCGTGCACCTCAGGGAATGCGTGTAGCGCTGTCGGGGACGCAGACGGCACTGGTCCGTTGCTTGAGCGTTGGGACGGGACGGTTTGGTCGCTTCAGTCAGTTGCAACGGTCGACGGCGGGTTCGCGGGCCTCGGCAGCATTTCGTGCGCCTCGACGAGGTTCTGCTTCGCGGTCGGCAGCGTCCTCGAGGGGGATTCGGACGCGGCGGTCTTTGAACGCTGGGATGGTTCGGCGTGGTCCTTCCAGGGGAGCGGGAGCGGATTTCCGGGCGGTGAGCTAGGGGCGGTGTCGTGCTCATCGCGGGTGGCCTGCATGGTTGCCGGGCACGACAATTTGGACGGTAGCCCTGAGGTGGGGCGATGGGATGGACGAGCATGGTCTGGGCAAACCATTGGCTTCGATGTGAACGGGCTGTCGTGCGTCTCGAGAAGGGTGTGCGCGTTCGTTGGGCGAGACTTTTCAGCGACCGGGCGGGTTGTCGCCTGCGCATTCGCAGGCTTCTGGACGCACGGCCGCTGGTCGCGGAGTCTCGTGCTGCGTTGCCCTCCGCCGGGCGGAGTCCCTGAACTATCGGCGGTGTCTTGTTCGTCGGCTTCTGCGTGCACCGCTATCGGCTCCGCGGTCTACGGTTGGAACGGACAACGATGGACGCTCGAGCCGAACGCTCTGGGTCGCGGCGAGTCCGTCAGTGCCGTGTCATGCGTTTCTCGCACTGCGTGCGTCGCTGTTGGCGCGCGGCGCACCGGCCACACCACGCGAGCCCTCGTGAAGCGTTGGAACGGGTCGCGGTGGTCAACCGTTTCTGTCTCGAAGCTTGCGGGCTCCCAGTTGAATGGCGTCTCGTGTACCTCGGCGAAGATCTGTCGCGCCGTGGGGTCCTACACGTACTACACCAATGGCTACACCGCGACGGGCACACCCACCAAATACGGACACTCGGCCCCGCTCGTCGAATCCAACGGTTAGAGGCTGCGACCACCGCCACCGATCACACCAAAAGGGGTGGGCATTCATCGCCGACCGCGACGGCGACGCGGGATCGGGGAAGCGGGACACACCGTCGCCGATGCGCTAGTTGCGTAAGGCGCAAGGCGTTGCAAGGCGTCGCTTCCCCGTTGGGCTAATGGGAGCAGCCAGTGCCGACGCGGCCAGACTGCTGCAACCCCTGGCCTTGCGAGCAACCTGGCTCCGGCTGGCCGCGCTCTCGCAAGGGACGACCAGCGACAGAACGCCGGTCAGGCGGGCGAGCTTCTGAAATCAGATCGGAAACCAGAAGCCCGCGTCTCTGTCCCCAGAGTGTCGGATCGATCGATTAGCGACAGTCTCCGCGGCGCAATCACCGCGCCGCCACGAGGCGCCCGCTGTTCGTCCGCTGCGCGAGTAACTGTCGGCTAGGCTGCGTTCCCGCAGGCGTTCCGCAAGCGGTAGTCGGGCGCGACGACTGGCGTGTGGTTGTTTGCACGACCCGAGGCGGCGAGCGAACCTCCGTGTCGCCGACATCTCGCCCTTTCCCGCCCCGACTGCAACGCAACTCCGCGGCCATGCGTCCGGGATCTACACCAGTCCGCGCGCCGCCCACGCCTGCGCCCGTATGACAAAGGAGCCGTCAGGTAGCCGGTCCCTGCACAGATCGCGCAATCGGTCCCGTTGTCTCGCGCTCAACGTTGCGACATGCGCGCCGGCGGGACCGACGCCGAGCGTGAACGGCTCCCACCACTCTTCAAAGCTGGCGTGCTCGACCTCGGCAGAAATGGCTCCGTGCTCGATCTCGCGCAGACCCGCGATGTCGAACAGCTTGGCGAGATGGCCGCGACGAGTGCCCGCGCGCGAGGACTCATCGTCAACATCGGCGTCCAACACCCGAGCGGCCTCCCAGAACACGCCGAGCGGCCCCTGACCGCCAGCGTAATCCCAAACGCACGCAGCGACCACTCCGTTCGGCTTCGTCACACGACCCATCTCGCGCAGGCCCGCGACAGGATCGACCATGAAATGAACGACCAACTGCGCCAGCGACGCATCGAACGACCGATCCTCAAAGGGCAGCGACTCGACCACGGCGCGCTCGACTCGTACTCCCGGCAGACGATCCCTGGCGGCCGCCACGAATGCCTCCGACGGGTCGACAGCGCAGATCAATGCGGGGTCCGAACGGGAAACGAGCTCGCGCGCCAACGCTCCGGGGCCGCAGCCGACATCAAGCACGCGGCCGCCGTCGGCCAGCCGCGCGAAATCTATGAACACTGGCGCCAGGGGCGCCGAGTATCTCCCCATGAAACGGTCGTACTGATCGGCACCGGACGTGAAGCTCACATGCCGACTCTAAGCAATTGCGGGCGATGCGTTCACCACGGCCGACGTCGAACCAGACATCCCCCTCAATGGACCACTGCTCGGCAAGGCATCCCAGAAGCGCTGAGCGGCCGAGACCAGACTCCTGTTTCGCACGAACAGGGGGTGCCACGGCGCGAGGAACGGCGACACTCT
>DASPPG010000274.1:0-12210 GCA_035625625.1 Solirubrobacteraceae bacterium | reverse complement strand
CTTTCGCCACATGCGAGCATCCCGGCGTTGCCCGACTCGATGCGACTTGACTCAGATTAGCTCGGCCCGCGCACGGAGCCGGAGTGGCCTCACGTGGTCCGTGTCCGGCGTGCGCGAGTCGAAATCAGACGTCGACGAGCGCCGGCTCGACGGGGTTAGGCCGTCTTAAGCTGTCGTGTTCCCGAGGGATCGACTGATCGTCGTCGCTGGTCAGCGCGTCGCCCGACTGCCCTTGGTAATGGGTGGGTGCCTGCTTTCGAGCGTCCTTCTTGGCCTGCTTGTCGATCCGGCGCTCGCGAAGCTTTCGTTCACGGTTGAGCTTTGCCATCGTGGTCTTCTTCTTTCCGCTTGATGCCATGCGGGTCCTCCTGCTCTCGGGGATCTCGAGCGCGTCGACCGGGCGCGCAAGTTGGGTGAAGACCTCGACGAGCTGGTGTCGGGCAAGCTCTGGAGATCTGTGGCGGTCCCGTTGCCGCGCAGCTGCGTCGTAGCCACGCACGCGAGTGTGCAACGCACAATCGCGCGTCTGGGATGTCGACCAGAGCGAGCGAGGTTACGGGTGAACCCACGCTCGCTGGTCTCAGTCTGTGGCTTTACAGCCTCTTGACGTTCGCGGCCGCCGGGCCCTTGGGACCCCGCTCGGCGTCGTAGCTCACCTTCGCGCCCTCAGCCAGCGACTTGAAGCCGTTGCCCTGGATCGAGCTGTGGTGCACGAATAGATCCTTGCTGGAATCATCCGGGGTGATGAATCCATAACCCTTGTCGTCGCTGAACCACTTCACGGTTCCTGTTGCCATCTTGTTCCCTCCGGAGGTATGTGCGCTGCGAAACGCGGAGGTGCTAGACGCAACAACTGCGGAAACGCTCGGCACTGCTGATGTCGAGCGGACGCTCGACATCACAGTAGTCTAGCCGCCGCCGGCGCCGACTGGGTCCGTCGGGATGAGCCGAGACGATCGCCATACCTGTGCTCGAGGCATCACGTCGCCGGATCGCTGCCCGAGGTGCCCCGAGAGGTCAGCGAAGTTGCGCGCCCGTCCGCCCGGGCCACGGACTTGCCGCTCGACCGGAACTGCGGGAACGTCATCCGGTCGCCAGGAGCCCAACGGCCCGGGCCGATTTCCGGGCACTCGCCCCCAGCGTGATTCGTGGGGAGAGTACGGTGTCAAGGATGGACGACGAAATGATTCTCGCGCTCGTGAAGCGACTGGCCCGTCCTCACCCCTCCGGCGGTGCGGTCATCGAGCGCGCGGCCATCCTCGCTGATGGTGCCGACTTCGCGTCGGTCATCGCGTGGATAGCGGACCACGGCGGGCAGCCCGAGGCAAGGGTTGCTGCGGTTTCAACCCGCGGCCTACACGGAGCGCTGCTCAACAACACCCGCGGGGAGCAAAGCCGGCCGCCGCTCCGCTACGTGCTGCCGGCTAGAACGCTGACCTGAGCCAGCTCGCCGGGCACACACCGCGCCTCCTCCTCAGCGCCTGCGCTCCGCCCGCCCGATTCGGTTGAGCTTCTCGACGACGTGGACCGGCATCCGGATCGTGCGCGCCTTGTCCGCAAGCGCACGCGCGATCACCTGGTGGATCCACCACATTGCGTAAGTCGCGAACTTGAAGAACAACTGCAGACCGTCCGTTGTTCGCTCGGGCTCCAGATCCAGCCGAGCCTTGCGGCGGAGCCGCTTCTCGGGCCCGCGCGCGACGATCAGAGTTGCCGCACTGGCCGGATCGATCTCCTCGACCAGCTCGATCTCGCAGCGGTCAAGGACACCGTACAACTCCTCGACCTCGGCGCCCTGAAGCCCCAGCTCGGCCGTGGCGGCCGCGATCTCGACGAGGTAGCACACCGATCTGCAGCCCGCGCGAGCAGACCCTTGACCTCTTCAAGCTCCCCAAGATCCGCCGCTGAGATCTCGCCAGGCTCCGCGTTCAGCCTGCTCGCTCAGGCCGGCGCTCGCGACAACGCGGGGCTCGAGCGGCCACCAAACTCGAAGGGGCCGTAGGTTCGTGACCGGGGTCAGTCCCATTTCTCGCGCACCTCGCTCGCTGCTAGTCGTACGTTCGCGTGAGGGTCAGTACGCGTAGCGGGGATCGCTCAGGCCCGACCGGGTAGCGCCGATCTCTGTGCAAGCGGGACCGCTGAGGGGTTCGGAGGCGAGACCCGGGCGTTGATCCCGAGGGCGTCCGGTGCGCTGCACCAAGGGGCCGCGGGTGCGGCGCCTCGGACGCACCGGGTATGCTCAACGCCGGCCCCAGCCTGACCGGGGCCGCATGCTGGCCTGAGCCGGGCCGCCTTCGTTTCGCGGGTCACCGCGTGACCCCAGGGGTGGGTGGACCGCTATCCCGTTTCCCTGGCATCGGAGTGCACGTGACCCCTGGACCCAGCTGTCCACCCTGGCGTGAGACGCTCGCACCCTTCGCAGTGCCGTGCCTGAGACGTGGTCTGCTCGCAGTCACGACGTCGGTTGTGCCCTACGGCGCGCTCTCCGGGGTGATGTACCTGACCCTCGGCGGCTCGCCCGCGTTGACCGCAGTGCTGATCGTCGCGGCCGCCGGGTTCTTGGTCCGCGTGTTCGTGATGTTCCACGACTGCGCTCATGGTTCGCTGCTGCCTTCCCGGCGCGCGAACGCTGTGCTCGGCTCGATCCTCGGCCTGCTGGTGCTCTCGCCCTTTCGTCGCTGGCGTCATGACCACGCAGTGCACCACGCAACGTCGGGACATCTCGATCGGCGCGGAGTCGGCGACATCCTGACATTGACGGTCGCCGAGTATCGGGCGCGGCGATGGCGGGGTCGCGTTGCCTACCGACTGATTCGCAGCCCGTTGGTGATGTTCGGTGTGGGGCCGGTGTTCGCGATGATCGTCGGGCCGCGGATCGTCGCTCGCGGTGCACGGCCGCGGATGCGCAACAGCGTGCTAGGGACCGACGCGTCGCTGGTCGTCCTGGTCGGCGCGGTGTGCTGGCTGATCGGCTGGCGGGATTTCCTGATCGTGTGGGCACCTTCGGCCCTGCTGGCCGGGTCCGTCGGCATCTGGCTGTTCTACGTTCAGCATCAGTTCGAGGATGCGTACTGGCAGAGCGGGGACGATTGGAACTACGCCGATGCCGCGTTGCGTGGCAGCTCACACCTGAAACTGCCGAGAGTGCTCCAGTTCTTCACAGGCAATATCGGACTGCACCACGTGCATCACCTCAACTCCCGGATACCCAACTACAACTTGCAGCGCGCCCACGATTCCAGCTCGGTGTTTGCCGCCGTGCCGACGCTCTCCCTCTGCGACGGACTCCGCACCGTCAGATTCAAGTTGTGGGATGAGCAAGCCGGCCGCCTTGTGACATTCGCGCAGGCACGTCGGACCGTTCCACGAGCCGCTGCGGGGAGCCAGCGCGCCTAGAGTGTGGTGAGTCAGTAATAGTTGTGCAGTAGCGTTTGATGGATTCGAGGATATGGTCGGCGGTCTTGCTCCAGACGTAGGCCTTGGGATCGTCGTTCCAGGTCTCGACATGTCGTGGTTGAGCTGGCGTGTCGATGTATGCGCGCCGCGCTTGAGCTTCTGGGTGGTCAGCTCGGAGAACGAGGTTCAGCCATGAAGCGCTGGTCGGGGTGAAGTGCAGGACGAACCGCGGGTGCGCGAGCAGCCAGCGTTTGATCAGCGGCATCGTGCGTGTGGAGGCGTTGTCGAGCCCGAGATGCACGTCCAGTTCGGCCGGACCCCCGCGGTCCAGGGTACGCAGGAACTTCTTGAACTCGACGGCGCTATGGCGCGAGGGCACCGCACGGCCTCAGCCCTCGCTTCATAACGCGATACATCGCTGCTTCGAACCCAGCCTTGCGCCGATTACCGAAAGCCCGCGGGATTCTTGGTGAGCTTGTTGGCGTCCAACGCCCGGATGGCCTTCCTCAGGACGGTCTGGCTCGGTGATTCCGCGAAGGTGCGTCGCCGTGGGGCTTGCTGGCGGCCTGCCGGTTCTTCGAGTGGAGCGCGTGGTCGGAGTCAGGTCTGTGTGTGACGCTGTGGATCACGCGGGCAATGGTTGGGCGCGGTGTCAGCGTCGTTGCGCAACCGCTGGGTCTCGTGGAGCGCTTGGAGCTTCTTGAGCGACTGGTGTTCGATCTGGCGGATTCGTTCTCGGGTGACGTTGAACGTGCGCCCGACCTCGTCGAGGGTGCGCGGGTGCTGGTCGCCAAGCCCGTAGCGCAACTCGATCACGCGTCGCTCGCGATAGGAGAGGTTCTCGAGCGCGTCGCGCAGCGCCTCGATAGTGAGGGCTTCCACGGCCCGCTCGTACGGAGATTCGGCATGCTCGTCGGCGATCAACTGGCCGAACTCGGTCTGCTCCTCGTCACCGACGGGCTTCTCGAGCGAGATCGGCGCCTGCGCGGAGCGCTTGATTGCCTCGACCTCTTGGGGCTCGATGCCGGTCACCTCGGCGATCTCCTCCGCGGTCGGCTCGCGGCCGAGCTCCGTCGCGAGCTTGCGCTCCGCTCGACCGATCCGGTTGAGCTTCTCGACGATGTGAACCGGGATCCGGATCGTCCGCGCTTTGTCCGCCAGCGCACGGGCGATCGCCTGCCGGATCCACCACGTGGCGTAGGTGGAGAACTTAAAGCCCCTGCGGTAGTCGTACTTCTCGGTCGCGCGGACGAGACCGAGGGTGCCCTCCTGGATCAGGTCGAGAAACGGCAGGCCTTGGTTGCGGTAACGCTTGGCGATCGAGACGACCAGGCGCAGGTTCGCCTCAACCATCCTCTGCTTGGCCTCGAAGGAGCCCCGCTCGATCCGCTTGGATAGATCCACCTCCTCCTGAGCCGTGAGCAACCGCACCTTGCCGATCCCCTTCAAGAACAGCTGCAGACCATCCGTCGTCCCTTCCGGCTCCAGGTTCAATGCAGCCTTTCGGCGCGGGGGCATGGTCGGCGCGCGTTCGAGGATCAGGCTCGTCTCAGCGGCAGGATCGATCTCCTCGACCAACTCGATCTCGCACCGCTCAAAGACCCCGTGCAGCTCCTCAACGTCGGTCTCCTCGAGGCCGAGCTCGGCCGTGACGTTCGCAATCTCCGCGTGTGTGAGCACGCCAACCTGCAGCCCGCGCGCGATCAGACCCCTGACCTCTTCCAGCTCCTGCAGATCCGCTCTGGACACCCGTGGCCTCTCGCTCTCAGTCTGCTAGCCGGACGGGCGACCGGTGCCGGCGGGGAAGCTGCCAGTTACTGATAACAGAGCGCCGCCGCCGGCCACGAACACCTCGACCGTGCCGCTCGACGCCGCCAGACTCGGAGGTGACGTTGCCTTGCGCTGCCCGATCGTCCTCCGCCGGAGTCATCGTGTTCACCTTCACATCCCTCTGTTGGCACTTGCGCGCGAGGAGGAGGGCGAGAACCCCGCGCGTCCGACCAAATCGGGCAGGCACCACCCGGGCGGAGGGCACCTCTTGTCGAGCAACACGCCGGCCCCGCATTCAAACCAGCAGCCCACGCCTCACCGCCTCGTGACGCTGATGCGTCGTCGGTGGCCATCGGGCTTAGAGCGAAAATTCGGGCCGCAGGGCCAGCTGACCTCCACTGTACTCCGATTCGTACCGCTGCGGACGCGGACCTCAAGACGAGCACCCAGAGGCGACCTCAGCCTGGTTTGGTTAGCAGCCGGAGAATCTCAAGTCTTCCCGAGCACGAGCCGATAGCGGTCCAACAGCTCCCGCTCGAAGCAAACGCTGTTGGAGCTGACACCTGAGGTGTAGGCGAACCGGAAGCCAGGGCTCGTCAGCCAGCGCGAGAGAACTCGAAGCTTCAGCAACGTCATCCTGGGACACCATGACTCGGGCCGCACCTCCTGGGACACCATGACTCGGGCCGCACCTCCCACTCCCGGATGGTTTCGATGTAACCAACCCGGCCGCTCTCGGCAGCGGGCAACAGGCGGAAGAACGCATCGGTGCAACGGATGACCTGCTCCTTGCCAAACAGAAGGAAGGAGCCTGGGAACGCCGCTCCCATCATCCGCGAGATCCAGGCCTTGGAGTCTCGCGGAGCGTTACGGTCGATCTCGCCGATGTCGATCATGTTCCGGCCGAACACCATCGTCTAGACGTAGAACCCGCCTTTGTCGGGCAGGACGCCCGCGATCCTCCCAAAGAAGCGGCGACAGATCTCCTCCTGACGGCCCGCGCGGTAATCCCTCGGAGAGCAGAAATGTTCGAACCCCCCGCGAGAAAGTACCTGCTGCGGTGTAGGGCCGACGCTCCGGAGCGGTCCCGTCAGCGTCGCTTTATTGCGGTCGCGTAGCGAGCTCACGGCCACGCCGAGCGGCTTTCCGCGCCCACTCGGCGCGCGCCAGCTCTACGGCGCAAGCTTCCGGCCGCCCCTTTCTCCGCTCCCGCTCGGCGTGCTGGTCGACGAGTCGCGCGGACCGGTCAAGCGCCTCGGCGACCCGCAAGTACAGCCCGGCCAACTCCGCCCGCCCGTACGCGCCGCTGACCGATGCTGAACTCGCGAGACCGCTCCGCTGAGCAACTCGCGCTGGAGAAGGCGGTATATCGTCAAACAATCTGCCCGTGCCCTACCCCGGATCGGCCAACCCCAACCCACCCGGACCACTCGGACTTCGACCGCCATTCCCCGCCGGACCGCAGCCCGCACACACCTCCGGCCGGGCGACCTGATCGCGGACAGCCCCGCCACGACATCCCGACGGACGTTCTTGCTCACCACGACGTGGCCGCCAGAACCGGCAACCGTCCGTAGCGGCCTGCGGGAAGCTCCCGTCAGCCCGAGCCTGCGCAGGGAGGTCAATTCGACCGTAGCCGCAAGAAGACCTTCGGCCAACGCCACGCGTGCACGGCTGGGGCGCGTTGGTGACCAAAACCGACTCAACGATCGGGGCGGCTGGGTGAAGTCTCGAGGCACTGGAGCAGCGGCGACGGCGACCGGCAGCAGCGATCGGCGAGACGGTGATGAACTGCCGCCCTCGTGCCGGCGACTCCGCCAGGGACGAGAGCGCCGATCTGGCGCTGGCGTCAGGGGCACCCGCGGGTCACCGCGAGGATTCGGGGCGCTCAACGCCGCTGCGTAACACCTCTTTCCAGCGGTCGGGATGGACCTGGGCCGGGTCCGTCGAGTCAATGAAGTCGACCAGCACCCGGACGAATCGAAGCGGATCGTCGAGGTGCGGGAAGTGCCCTGCCTCGGGAAACAGCTCAAGCCGGCTCCCCGGCAGCGCCCGATGGGCCGCAAGCGCGTGCTCCACCGGGATGATCGGGTCGCGCTCGCCCCACACGAGCAGGAACGGGATCGCCTGAGTGAGGTACAGCCGATCAGCCGCATTCACCCGCTGCCCCCCGAAGTCGACGATCGTTCTCAGGGTGGCTAGGAACGCGGCGCGCGCGTCGCGGTCCGCAAGCGAGGCATGACCACGGAGCACTTCCCCCAGATCTGTGTGTACGCGCAATCCGATCCGACCGAGCGCTCGTCCCACGGTTTGGCCGGCCGCGAGTACTTGCTCGTTGACCAGCAGCGGAAGCACCAGTTCAGAGCCCGGAAGGCTGGCCGCCCGCAGAAGCGCTGTGATGTCACGCCCGAGCCCACCACTGCTGACCAGCACCAGCCTGTCACAGTGCTCAGGAAACAGGTATGCAAGTTGCATTGCGACGCCGCCCCCGAGAGAGTGTCCGACGAATGTCGCGCGCTCATGCCCGAGCGCGATCATCAAATCGCGGATGCCGCTGGCGTAGGCGCCCAGCGAATAGTCCCCTCGCGGCTTGGCCGATTCGCCATGACCGAGTAGATCGGGAGCGATCACGGTGAACCGCTCAGCCAGATACGGGAGGACGTTGGCCCAAGTCGCCGATGTCGACGTGATCCCATGGACCAGCACGACGACCGGGCCCCTGCCAGCCGAACGGTAAAAGACGCGATGCCCATGCAAGACGATCTCGTGGAGCGCCGCCAGCCCCGGCGCAAGCTCATTCGCGCTCGGCTCCGACGCCGGCTCCGCGGATCCGGCATCGCCCGCCTCGGCCCGGTCGCTCTTATTCGGTCGTGACATAGATCAATAGGCGGGCATGATTCGCGGGACCGCGCCATCGCGATCGGTAACCGCGGGCGGCACTAGCCTCTCATTCGAGGTTCCACGCGGCAACCCATCCTTTCTGCGAAGACGCGTGCACGGCACTCGAGCTAAGCTCGAGCGCGCAGCCCACGTCTGTCCGCGCCGGCCCCCGCGCTCGCAAACATCGCGATGAAACAGCGAGTTTCTGAAGCGCCGGCGCCGGACCGGCCCGGAGAGCAGCGCCGCGACGCCCAGCACGCCCGCCACTCGCAGCTGGCACAGCTCGGGACGCTGTGCTCGCCGATGCGCCGCTCGAGGTGCTGCCGGCCGTCTGGCGGCACCGGGTTGTCAACGACGACGGTGAAGTCGTGCGGACCCGCTGCGAGCTGGGGTTGTGGATCCAGGCGCGCGACGCGCTGCGCGCCCGCGGCTGTACCGCGCCTGCAGCCACCGCTACGGCGACCCGGCGAGCTGGATGATGCCGCGGCACGGTGGCAGCGCGAGCGCG
Organism: Solirubrobacteraceae bacterium; assembly: GCA_035625625.1. Classification (GTDB taxonomy): domain Bacteria; phylum Actinomycetota; class Thermoleophilia; order Solirubrobacterales; family Solirubrobacteraceae; genus Palsa-465. The sequence continues at coordinate 3,656 of DASPPG010000274.1, read as the reverse complement.
CCGAGCTGGCCGCGGAGTTCGACCGGCCCCCCTCTCAGCGCAGGAGCGCCTCCTCGAGCTCGAACCGCCGCAGCGAGAGCTCGCCCGCCATTCTCCGGAAGGCACGGCGAGCGCGTGGTGTACGACGGCATGCGCTTGACCGGCGAGCCGCCCTCCGAGCGAGAAGTCAAGGAGTCCAACCCTCGCCAGGCTCGCGCCTCGCATGCTGCCCGACGACGAACGGGGGAGCGTCCGCGGCGGCGTGTGATGGTGCCGGCGATCCGCCCCACGGGGAGTCGCAGCGGCTCGCGATGACGCCAGAGGACGACGCGAGCTAGGCGTGGGCTTGGTCGGCCGCCGTCGAGACTTGACCGCGTTACGGGGTAGGGCGGGCTGCGGGTCCGGTTGACCTCTCCGGCAGCGGTGGCTACCGATGACCGCTCGGGCGCGCCGCACCCGCCAGCAGGCTTATGCAGATCGGAGACCCGCGGTTTGGCGTCTTGGATCCGGACGGAGCCCGTACAGGCCCGTCTGAGGCTCGCTCCCGGTCCCGGTCGCACGTCCGGCAAATACCCTCCGGCGACACGTTGCGTAGCGCCGACGGTTGGCATGAGCAGAACTCGAAAACCACGGAGAGTTTCCGTCGCTTCAGGATCGGCGGCCCGCCCGCTTGCCTGTCCCGGCGGCAGTTGCGATACACCGCTGAGTATGCGCCGCGGTCAGCGGCGGCGGTCGCGCAGCGCGACGACGTCGCAGATGTGCAGCGAGCGTCCGGCGGCGGTCGGCTCGTATCGCAGCGCGCCGCTGCTCATCAACTCGTAGACGCGCAGGCGCGAGGCGTTGAGGAGGTCGGCGGCCTGCGCGACGCTGACACGCCCGTCGGGAGGAACGCTACCGAGGAACCGCAGCGCCTTGCGGTCGAGCGCGGCGATGGTCTGGGCGGTTTGCTCGGCGGTGTACGCGAGCGGCGAGGCGAGTGTGACGGGCATCGAGTTCGTTTCTGAGTGAGGCTGGGTTTGCAGTTCCAGTGGTGGCGCTGTTCGCCGCTCGTCTGCCTTGGCCACTGCGAGTTCGAAAAGGCTGATGAGTCGGTCCTCGGCGCGAGGCACCGCGCTCTTTCCCGAACCGGTGGGCGAAGCGCTCGCCGGCGCAGTCGGGACGGTTTGAGGGCATCGTCTAAGGAGTGTAGGTGCCGGGTTCCGGAGCGGTTGGTGTACGTCCAGCACTCCTTAGCGACCCCTTCGCACCCCTCGGGGGCGATCTCATCGAACAACAACGGGCTCGCCCCAACGGTGCCGCGCCACGACTCAGATTCCAGCTACGCAACCCCTGGCCCGAGACTTGCAGCAAGGTGAGCGCAACGACTGGGGGCCGGAGCGCCAACCGGCCGCTCAAGAGTTCCGCACCCGGCGCGGCCGTCGCCTGACCCGGTGTTCCGCACCAACTCTCTCTCTCTCTCAGACCCTTATGTAACCGCGGCGGGTCTTGTGTCGATCGTCGGCGCCGGCGCGCCAGCCGCTAATCAGTCGACCCGCGCCCGGTCCCTGACGATCCGAAGGTTGCTCGTCCGCGCCTCAAGTCGATCCATCGCCAAGGCAACGTCATCTGGGCGCGGTTCGGTCGACCAGCGATTGCCGACCCGCCGGACCTCGCCGCGTCGCTCTAGTTCGTGTAGCCGGGCGATTGTCTTGTCGTTGGTGAGGCCCGCCGCTCGGGCAGCCATCGCACTCGAGAACGAGCCGGGCATCTTGCGCAGTGCCGCCCGGAGGCGATCCGGGCGCCGTTCGGTCCGCGGCTCGCCGGGGCGCGGCTTCGGCAGCGAGATCGGCTTTGGAGCGGCGGGAGCTGGTTCCGGCGCGGGCTCGGGCTTGCGTCCGACCGGGGGATCATCCCCGAAGCGAGCTCGGCAGCCGCCGCACAAAACGACCGGCCCACGTTCGGCCGAGCGGACGATTTCGAACCGACGCCATGCGCGACCGGAGTGGCAGACGGCACAGCGGCGTCCAGCGCGTTCTAACTCGGTCAGGTCCTCCGCCCTCATTAGCCTCTACGTACCATATCGTCGCAGCGCCAGAACACCCACTGAACGCGACAGGCGACGAGCGATCCGTGGCGTCGACACTCTCCCGCGGCGGCAGGGTGTGCACGCGCTTACGTCTGATCTCAGTCCCTCCGGGTCGTCTGAGTCACTTCCGGGCGCGTCGTGCAAGGTCAACTCGTGGCGGTCCGTCCGCGACCTCCGTCTCAGCCGCGCCGTGAAGGAGCCGCGGAAGCTTCACGCCAGCACCCGTAACGCGCCCGCGCACCGCTACGCGCCAGCGGCGGCATGACACCGAGGATCGCTCGTTCGTGACGCGCCAGTCGATCGGGGGCGAGGAGTGGAATCGAGCGCGGCGACGCGAGTCGCGGTTGCTCGAACGGCCGCGCCATTCGTCCCTCATTGCAACGGCGGTTGGCGAGAGGGAAGCGAGCGGGATTGCTCCCTGGGAGGTCCTCGGGCCAGCGGCCTGACGTTGTCGCTCCCGCCGGTCGGTCGGTCTGCTCGGACACTTGTCGTGTCGGCCGTCGCCGCCCTCACCGTATCGAGCATCCCGGCCGAACATTTGCCGCGACGGTTCGCGTGGCAAGCCGCGCGCCGCCAACGATGTAGCCCGCATCAACCGTGCGGCCGGCGTCGAGCCGGTTCTCTCCGGCGAGGTCGGCGACATCGATCGAGCCATCGCCGAAGCGGACGTGATCCGCATCGAGGACTCCGCCAGCGGGGCGGCGCAGTCGGGCGGCGCACGCCGGTTGACCTTCGCGCGCGAGGGAGCACGCACTCGAACCGAAGCATGAGTTGATCGATCGATCGATATCATCGCTGCTGTCGTGCAGTCCTCAGCGGGCGTAACGACGCTGGCGACGGGAATGGGTTCTCTTGCACCGTCTTCGCCACGGACGGCGTCGTCCCGATCGGCACCGGCGATTTCGAGGGCGCTCCCGTTGGCGCTCGAGCTGCCGACGACGACTGCCCGTTCGGCGCCGCTAACGAAACAGACCATCGTCAGAGGAATCCCGAGTGGCAAAGCAACGTAAGCGGCCGGCTCGCACCCGGCGCGACAGGAAAGACGGACCGACCTCCGGTCGGCGCAAGCCCTGCCCATACTGCCGTGAGAAGATCGACCAAGTCGACTACAAGGACGTTTCCGCGCTCCGCCGGTTCATCTCCGAGCGCGGCAAGATCCGCTCGCGCAGGATCACGGGAGCGTGCCGCCGCCATCAGAGCCAGGTCGCGCGCGCAGTCAAGCGCGCGCGTGAGCTTGCGCTGTTGCCGTACGTCGCCGAGGGCGGGAGCGAGCACTGGGAACGCAGCGAGCGGTCCGGCCGGGGCTCGCGCCGAGACCGGTAGCGGACCGGAGCGCCGGCGCGGACCGCCCGCCTGCTGGCAAAGCCAGCCGCCGGCAGGTTCACGGGCCTGGCGGGCTCGAGCGCTCACAGGGTCCAACCATCGCGAGGCGACTGTCCTCACGACCGCCGCGAAACCCAGCCACCAGCCCCTAGTAGTGCTTTGTTAGTTTCTGGGTAGGGATTCGCGCTACTTGCGGCGAATCCTCCTCGCGATCGTGTTGCCGACGTGGGGAGTGCATGATGGTGGCAGTGAGCGAAGCGCCGGTGGTCGTAGTGAACGAGGTTGATCC
>DASPPG010000273.1:0-5740 GCA_035625625.1 Solirubrobacteraceae bacterium | reverse complement strand
GGTCACCGTCGCGCGGTCGACGCGGCTACCGCAACCGTGGCAAAGGCATAGCGAGGCTGGGGGCAGCCACGAGAGAAGAGCTTCGTGGCGCGCCCAGGCCCTGCACGCCTGGATGTGGGCGAACGCGGAAGCGTCCTGAGTCTCGGGCGGCCCGGTTCTGCATATGCGAATCGCCGGCGACAGCCGAATCATCAGACTGCCCTGTTTTCGTGAAACCGGCAGTGAGGTCGATGACTGGTGGCGCGTGTTTCTCGATTCGGGGCAGCAGCAGGTGGTTCAGTGCCTGGCGTATTGGCGGTCGGCGCTCGGAGATCGCTGATCGGCGGACGCGTCGCCTGTAGTTATCCCGCAGACCGATTGGCGCGCGTTACGGATGCTCGACGCGGCGGACGATGGAAATCTCTTCCTTTGATGGCCGACTCGCTCCAGCAGATGGCGGAACGGCGGCCGAAGGAGTCCGACACTCCGCCGGGCGGTCCTGCTGCCGCACCTTCCTCAGCCTCATCCTCGGATGGGAGTTCAGTCCGGCGATCGGTTGTGGGTCGGACGCGTTGTCGGGTCGCTGGTCAGGGCCATCGAGGCGAATGACGACACGGAGATCGAGGAGGCGATCCTCCGCCTGAGCCGCTCTCTGCTCCCCTGGTGTTCGCGGTCGGCGCGGTCGCGCTGCTCTTCAACGGGCTTAAGCTGCTCGTGTCCAATTGGCGGCTTACGCTGGTGCAGATCCTCCCGGCGATGTGGATCTGGCTGGCGATGTTCGACCTCAAGGCCCACGTGCTGCACGGCAAATCCCTCCACGTCATCCGCGGTCCGATCCTGATCCCGATTGGCCTGCTCATCACCGCGATCACGATCGCGAGCTTCTTCCTTAACGCCGTATTCGCGTTCGCGATCGAGCGTTCCCGCAAGCCCAAGATCCGGCCGGCGATCGCCGATGCGCGCCGCCACGCCACCCCGATCGTGGCCTCGGGAGCCGTCGTTGGCTCGCTGCTCGCGTTCTCAACCACCGTGGTAACACGCTGGGGAGGTCCCTGGTTCGCGGTCTCGCTAGGGATCGTGGTCGGGGTGATGATGGTCTCCTACGTGGCCGTGCCTTCGCGGCTGATCGGGGTCAAGCCGACGCAGACAAGGCGCGAGAAGCTGTCGATGACCGTCGTTGGCGGAGCGCTTGGCGCGGCTGTGTGCACGCCCCCGTACCTCCTCGGACGGCTCGGGATCCTGATGCTCGGGTCTAGCGTCCTGCTGATTCCGGGGATCATCTTGATCGCGCTGGGAATCACTCTCCAGGCAGGCGCGACCGAGGCCGTCAGGGCAATCAAGATGAGCGCCAAGCTCTCTGTACGACCCTAACCCTCCGACACGCCGACGGAGACAACATGACCATACCGGGACGTCTTGATGCGCGGAAAGCGCTGCACCCTGTGTGTACGGCGTGGCCTGGGAAACGAACTCGTGATTAATGCATCCACAGGTGCTGCCGTGCGCCGCTTTGCGATGTGAGCGAACCACACAGGAGATCCGCGACCCCAGCCAGTTGATACGCGGGAGAGTCCAACTCGTCGCTTGCGGACTGGCGAACCAGCGAACAAGCATCACGGAAGGCCATCACGCGGATGTCCGCGTCGTTGCTCCCTGACGATGCGGAGCGGCAGTCGATCATCGCGCGCCGCGGTATTAGCTCACCGCTCGGCTAACTCGGCGAATCCAGTCGATACCCCGGGGACTGGACACTTCTCCGTGGACGCGGCCGGAGACCCAGGTCGCCGCTGCCATCGCGCATTCGTAGTCACCTGAGATTGATCCCTCGGAGGGGGCGGGGACCCGCGTTGATCGCAGCGACTGCGCGACGCAGCGAACAGCCAGGGAACCACCTGGTGCCGCCGAACCGGCGCGCTCGCGCTTATGACCCCGCTCGTCCGCGCTGGACTAGGGACGATCCGCGCCGCCCGCTAGAAGCGTCGTCGGTCGCGCCGCCGCTCGCGCCGCCGCACTCCACACACCGACACCGGTGAAAGCGGCCGCCCGAACGGGTCAATGAATAGCGTCACCGGGCCGGCCTGCCTCGGAACGCTACCTTCCAACGGCTCGATCGAGTAGGACAGCTGACCGTTCTCGAGCCGAGGATCCCGGATCACGATGACTGCGTCCTCGGGTACCTCGTCGCCGGGCTCAAGGAACGCCAGCACGGCGTTCGGCGGGTCCTCATCGAAGCTGTTGTCGCCCTGGGCCCAGAGGTCGACGAAATCAGTCGTGGCCATGTGCCCGACGATTCGCTGCGGCCGATCGGAGAAGTACAGCGTCGATGGGGTGACCCCTTCCAACGTTACGGTGCTCCCGTCGCTCGTCAAGCCCTGAGCCGTCTGCACGAACATCGACTCTTCGGCTTCGAGCTCCTCGATCAACTGCTCGCTGGTCATTTGACTTCCTCCATGGATTTCCGGGGACAGGCTGCCGGTTTCCGTGACCCTAGCTCGACCCTTTTGCCCGTCATCACCCTCAACGGGTGACGAGACCGGCCCACCGCGAGCAGCGGCTCACGGATCGCCAGTGCAAATCGCGATTTAGCATCGCATCAGCGTGTTCCACGCGCGGCATCGGAACATCGCTCGAGCCAGGCAGTGCAGCTACGGTAATCGTGCGGGAAAACACCCGGCCGCACGTTCTGCTCGGCCATGCGGCGGGCAGCGAGCTCATCGCCAGCAGCCAGATCCGAACCCAGAGTCGACTCAAGCTCGCGGTCGAACACGACGCGAGCTTGCCGTGCAAGGACGACCATGCGACACCCGAGGCCTCACTGCGTGGACGCACTACAAGACGTCCGCGCTTAAGGCCGGCACCAGGGAAGATTCGTGGGCGGGGCATGCGCCGCCAGACGCTTGAGGGCGGAGACAAAGGTCTCATCCGGGGTTCAAGAACCTGACCACGCTCGTGAACCAGATCGTCACCGACCCGCAGCCGGATACGCGACCCACGCTCGCGTTAGGGTAAGTGGCTGGTCGTGCAAGCACCGGCAGGACCCTCAACGCCTATCACAGCACCGGCCTTTGCACCAGCGGCCGGATGTGGCCGTCGGCGCGCCGCACCGACCCCGGAGCGAGCGAGTTCCATAGCGCTGATTCATCGGCTTGGTCAACCCCCGGCCTTGAGCGCCTTCATGATGTTGAAGGTCGCAGAGACGACGCGTGGCTTGCCGACGATCGGGGCCAGAGCCGCGAGGACCTGGTGAACCCGCTCTAGGCTGACGCCCGTCTGGCTTGCGGCACCCAGGTTCATCAGGTAGGACTCGGATGGGGCGTCGAGCTCCACTAGGGCGGCCAGCCAGACGGGTACCAACGTGTCCTGGTCGAGGCCCGAGGCCTTGAACAAGTCGGTGCTGATGCCCGCGAGCAGGTCCGCGTTGGGTGTCCTTCGAAGCAATGCGTCGGCACGGGTCGCGAGGTCGGGCGGTGGGTCAGCTTGTCCGGTCATTGGTCATCTCCCTTACTTGTGCAGTCACCCGACAGCCGAGCGCATGGTCCGGGTTGTCTGGGTAGATTGCAAGCTGCGGCTGGGTGGCGCGTGCGCACGGTTGGTGTGGTAGTTCCGGCGTGCCAGCCCTACTTCGGTTTTCGTCCCGGGGCTTGTACGACGTAACGTTCGATGCGGTGAGCGGGCAGGGCGCAAGCGTTGCGGACGACCAGGGCTCCCATCCCGAGTGGCACGCATGAGGCATCATCGTCCGTCGAGGGATCGGCTCGTCGCCCGCGGGAGCCATCGGCAGACCCCTCGTCAGGTACGCGTGCCCGGATCACTCGGTGCTGCGTCCGCGCTGGCGGGGCGTCAGTCTGCGAGCAGCGCGCTCAAGCCGATCGTCGAGCTTTCGTGACCGCTGGATGACCGCCCGACGCCGGCGATCGGAGATCAGGTGGGCGACCGCCACATCGACCCAGGACATCAATCGTGGGATCAGGCCCGCATCGGGCGCTGCCTGCTCGAGCGGGGCCGGCCTGTTGCCGTTAGGAGACTTCGGCACGCTATCCATGTTCGCGCCAGTCTGTCTGAACTCCGTCGAGCTGGACATGCGTCGGCCGATGAGCGGTGCCCTCAATGCGACCGTCGACCCTCCCCGAACCTGAAGCGTCGCCCACGTGACCGGGGACCCGCGAACCCCGCCGCGACGCTGCCCCCGACACTGCCGGACTCGCCGCGCTCTTCTCGACGAGCCGCCCCAACCCATCGCTCGAGGAGGCGCGATGGACCGGGCGAAGGATCCCCGGTCGAAGATGCTCTCGATTGGTTGCCCGGCAGCGCAAGATCGACTCCAACTCGTCGGCATCGAGCGGGCGATCGGCGGGCTCCCGTGCGAGGCTCGTTCCAGCCCCGATGGCCGGCCCTCTCCTTCCGGTCAGTCGCCTCAGGGCCAATCCGGCAGCGTGGCGTCGGATCGCTTCGAGTCGACTCTGAAGCGGTGAACCGGAGTTGTCAGCGTGATCGGGGGCCATGGCTAACGTCGCGTATGTTCGCATCGGCAAATCTCCATGCCTTCACCCGGATCGGGCGACCTCACGCTTCAATCGCAGTTGGCGCAGCAGGATCCGACTACGGTTCCGCGTCCGAAACGATGATGTCGTGGCGTCCCTCACCCGAACCGGGTGACGGCATAGGCGCTGCGTTGGCAGGATCACCGGTAACCCGCCATGGCCACCTATCACACGCATCGCCGGCCCCACGGCGTTGCGACGGATCCCGGCGCGCGCGTACCATGAGCAGCATGCCCGAGTCACCGGATAGCGAGCCATCGGCTGTGACCGCGACCGAGGAGCGTCGACGTTTCGTCGGAGTTGTGACGCGGGCCGTTTCTTGGTTGCTGGACGCGGTCGCGATCAACGTGGTGGCGATCGTCACGGGGGTTGGCGTTGAATTGATCCTGTCGATCTTCCCCATTTCGACGAGTTTCGCGTCGGTCCTCAAACCGATCGCGGGGGCGGCCTACGTCGTCTGGGCCGGCGCCTATTTCGTGGTGTTCTGGTCGTGGACCGGGCAAACTCTGGGCGCTCGGGTGATGCGGATTCAGTTGCTGACGACGAATGGAAGGAGGGTCAAGCCCGCGCGGGCGGTAGTGCGGTGGGTCGGAATGAACCTGGCCATGCTCCCGCTGTTCGCCGGCTTTGCCCCAATCTTGTTCGGGCGCCGTGGCTTTCCGGACTGGCTTGCGCGCACCGTGGTCCTCGAGGCACAGCAGATGTCGCTCGCCGAGGCGCGACGGGCGAGAGTGCGTGCGGCAACCGAAGATCGACCCCAGGGTCCTCCGGCGATTTCAACCGGATCCGAGCCAAGCGCGTCCGCTCTCGTAGATGGCGGCGGTCCACCTCTTGGGATGCACGGGCGTCCGGGCTCGGCCCAGCGAACCTGACTCCGCTCTCGAGATTCGACGTCTTCGTACGACCGCGCGACGTCCCGAGGGAAGAAATCCTCCGGGGCGGAGGGTCGCGCGATCGTGGTCAGCCACAGACATCCCGTGGCGGGTTTGCCCGCGCTTGTCGTCGAGGACTCGCCTGCGGCGGTCGATGTTGCGCTGCTCGACGAGCGCGTAGCGGCTACTGCGATCGCTGCTACCGGGTCGGCTGTGGAGCAGGAGTCCGGGATCTTCGCTCGAAGCGACGACGGTCGTGTCCCAGCGGGGATCTCTGGCATCGTCTGGCGGGTGTTGCGAGTTGCAGGCGATGTGGGTCGGGGAGTCGCCGCGCCATCGTGGGCTAGC
>DASPPG010000272.1:0-2958 GCA_035625625.1 Solirubrobacteraceae bacterium | reverse complement strand
GAATTGATGCAGCAGGCGTCCGACGCCGGCTATGGCGGCTTGGTCTATTTCGCCTTTGACCTCCTCGCACGCGACGGCGAGGATGTCGCCCGCTTCCGCTTCTCGAACGCAAGGACCGGTTGGCGACGCTCCTCAACACGGCGCCTGCCGGGACCGTCTACGGCGAGCATGAGGGCGGCGTTCCGAAAGGCCGCATGCAAACACGGCCTCGAAGGCGTGTTAGGTTGACGGGTCGCCTCCGCGGTTTCAGAATACGGTCGGCAATTGGCTTTTGTTGGACGGGTCGTGTCGCGAGCGCGTAGCATCCCGCTGGCCGAGATTCCCGGTCAAGTTGGTAATACGTTCTTCCAGTCGCCGTGGACCTCGGTCGATGCCGCGCACCTGTCGCAGTTCGCCTGGTCTACGTACCTCGATCCGGAAGTGACCGATCTCACCGCCAGCAAGAACAACCCGCTCGGCGCGACGCTGGTCGACGGCTTCCTGTTGCTCAGCATGCTCACCGCGCTTCATTTCAACAACAGCCCGCTGTCGGATGCTGGCATTTACGGCTTCAACTACGGGCTGGACCGGGTGCGGTTCACCCACCCTGTCTTCGTTGGTCAGAGCATTCGCTGCACCGCCACACTCGTCGAGGCCGATCCGCGCCCGGATGGCTCCTGGCGAGTGGTAACCGATAATGTCATCGAGATTCAGGGCGAGGACAAGCCGGCGATGGTGGCGCGATGGGTGTGCCTGTACGCCAGGCGTCACGACGGCGGGAACGCCGCCCCGGCGGTGTGAGCACACCATGGCGCTCGCACTTCCGCGACTGACGACGTACGCTGACTATCTCGACCTGTACGCGCGGGAACAGCCCGGCGCGGACGCGATTTGGCATGCTGGACGCACCTTCTCTTACCGTGACCTCGCGGAGCAAGTGGCGCGGATGGCCGACGCGCTCGCCGCTGCGGGCGTCGAGGCCGGAGACCGCGTGGCGGTGCTGTGCACGCCGCGCCCGGAATATCTGGTGAGCCTTCTGGCGGCGATGCGCCGCGGCGCCGTGTGGGTCGGACTGAATCCCAAGTATACGTATCGCGAGTTGGCGCACGTGGTGTCGGATTCGCGCCCCCGCGCTATTGTGTCCCTCCCGTCGTTCGACGGTCGCGACTTCGAGCCCGATGTCGCCCGGCTTGCGCGGGAGCATGCCGTCGCGGGCGTCTACCGGCTGGACGCCGGCCCGCCGGTTGGTGTGCTCGCCGAACTTCCCGCCGGCGCGCGATCGCCTGACCACCCGGCGACCCCGGACGACGCGGCGGTGATCGTCTACACCTCCGGGTCCAGCGGCGTGCCGAAGGGGGCCGTCCTCAACCATCGCGGGCTCGTGTATGCGGCGGTCGAGGAATCCGAGGTGCTGGGCGTGGCGCATCCGCGTGTGCCGTGCAATCTGCCGATCAACCACGTAGCCTGCATCGCCGACCTCACCGGCACGACCCTGGTCGCGGGAGGGATGTTGGCGCTGCTGGAGAGCTTCGACCCTGCCGAGATCTTGCGCCGCATCGACGAACTGCGTCTGACCAGCCTGATGAACGTGCCCACCGTGCTGCAGGCGCTCACGATGGTACCGGAGTGGGACAACCTGGAGCTGTCGACGCTGCGCAAGATCGTCTGGGGCGGCGCGCCCCTGCCGATCGATGTGATCCGCCGGTTTCGCGCGCGCCGCATCGAATTGATGACAGTCTACGGGATGACCGAGACCACGGCCTCGATCACGTTCACAGCCCCCGATGCGTCCGACGAGGTGCTTGCGCACACCGTCGGACGGGTCGATCCAAACATGCAGATGCGGCTGGCCGATGAATGCGATCACGAGGTTCCGCAGGGGGAACAGGGCGAGATTCAGGTCATGCATGTCGGTATGTTCCGGGGTTATTTCGGGCGCGAAGAGGCGACCCGAGCATCATACACGGCGGACGGCTGGTTCCGGACCGGCGATATTGGGATCCTGCGCGAGGACGGCAATTTGCGCCTGATCGGCCGCCGCTCCGACATGATCAAATCGGGCGGCTACAACGTATATCCGCGCGAAATCGAGTTGTGCCTGGACGACTGCGGCGAGGTTGCGCTCGCGGCCGTCATCGGCCGGCCGGATGCGACCTTCGGCGAGGTGGGCGTCGCCTACGTCATTCCCAAGCCGGGGACGGCGGCCGACCCCGACCGGCTGCGCGCGTTCTGCCGCGAGCGGCTGGCCAACTACAAGGTGCCCAAAGAGTTCGTTGTCGTTGACGAGCTTCCGTTGCTGCCGGTCGGCAAAGTCGACAAGCAGGCGCTACGACGGCGCGCAGCCGGCGCGGCGCCTTCGTCGGACTCGTCGACGCGTTCCGCTGAAAGGTGAGGCGCCATGGCCTCCTCATACGTCTCGTCTCTTTCCACGGCAGCGAGAAAGGTCACTGAATGCTTGGAGCACTGATAAGCTTCACGGTGTTGTGGAGCGACATGAACTCTTCGTCGTTCAGCCGGCTGAAGTCGTACTGGCCATAGCCGATGACGCCCTTCACCGTCTGCTGGTTGACCCTGCCATAGCCGCGCTCCAGCACGATCTCGGCGGCGGCGTTGCGGGCGGCGAGCCGCGTTGGGACAGGACCCCGAGCATGTGGCCTCCGCCCTCGGGGCGCAGATCACCTCCGCCGACGAAGCGTCTTGGGGTCAAGGCTCGCCGGTCGATTGGGTCAACGAGTGCTTCGACATGGCGAAGCACGCTATCTATTCGAGGCTCCGCGGAGACGGCGGCACCGAAGCGCCGATCATTCTCCCGAGTGACTATGCGGCGCGCATGCGACCGCTTACCGCGGCGCAACTCGAACGCGCGGGCGTGCGGGCGTCGTTGCGGAGGTCTATAGGTCGAGAGGTCAGGGATCACCTTGCTCGACATGGGCGGGCGGTATCCCGACAACCCCTTTGCGGCCGTGATCTTCCCGGAGG
>DASPPG010000271.1:0-60690 GCA_035625625.1 Solirubrobacteraceae bacterium | reverse complement strand
CCAGAACGGCAATCCGGTCGAGATGGGCCTCGGTGGCGGGATCACCGGTGACTTCTCGATCTCCGGTGGGACGTCATCGTCGACCACTGGATATGCGGATGGTCTGTCCTGGTTCAGCAGCGGTGGCGGCGGCATCCCGATGGCGGCGTACCGAACGGCCACGGCGTCGACTACCTCGTCGATCCCGACCACGACCAAATCCGGCACGGCCTCGAGCATGGGGCTGTTCCCGTTCGCGACGTCGCTGAACCCGGTCAGCTACACCAACAACTACCAGGTCTGGGCGGGCACCTGCCAGCAAGAGCAGCCGCCCGCCGGCACCGACACGTTCACGGTCAGTCCCGGCTCGAGCACCACGCAGTCGATCCTCGAGCCGCAACTTGACCTAACGACCACGTGGAAGTCGTCGAGCGGCTCGTCGGCAGGGTATGTAGCGCCGAGCGACGTGAAGATCACCTTCACGAGCACGTCGGGGACGTCGTGCACCGATGAGTGGGGCTCGCTGGCCTCGAACGCGAGCAACGCCGGACCCACAGGGACGCACTATTACGAGTACGGGATGCCGTTTGCGAGCAGCGCGACGACCGGGTCGACGGCCAGCGGATCCGGCGAGACCGGGACGGTGTCGGTATGTGCTGACTACAAGTCAGGCGCCACCTACCACCAGGTGTCCACGTCAACGCCGTTCACGGACAGTTACACGACCCCCACGGCGCAGACGCTCGCCATTGCCTACAACTCCACCTCGGGGCAGTGCCCATGATGCAGTGGCGTCACCGCCTTCGCTCCGAGCGCGGATTCACGCTGGTCGAGCTGCTGGCCGCGATGGCCGCGGGCGTCGTCGTGCTGCTCGCAGCGCTGACGATCCTGGACGTCAGCATGCACCAGACGACACGGACATTCACCCTTGTCGACGCCACCTCACGCGCCGAGCCGGCGTTCGAGGCGCTCGAGAACGAGCTCCACTCGGCCTGCTTCGCTGACAACGAGACGCCGATCCAGTCCGGCAGCAGCGGGACCAGCCTGATCTTCGTGAGCTCGGTCGGCAACGCAGCCACCCCCACTCCGACCTGGCACGAGATCGACTTCAGCGGCGGCGACCTCACCGACAACAGCTACGCCGCGAGCGAGCAGGAGGTCAGCGGTACGCCGACCTGGACCCGCGGCTCGCTCGAGAACAGCCGGATCGTGCTGACCAACGTCGGCCAGTCCACGAACACCAGCACGAACACACCGATTCCTCCGTTCCAGTACTTCGCCTACCAGCAGGCCCCCGGAACGGACGCGGCCGGCAACAACTACATGATCCTGCCGGACGGAATCTCGCCGATCCCCGGCACATCCACGACCGTCTACAACCCGCTCATCACCGGCACCCAGACCCTGAGCTCGAACCAGGCGGCGAGCGCGGCCGAGGTACTGATCACGATGGTGGTCGGGCCGGCGGGGGGCAACAACGAGAACACCAACCTCAGCGGCGTGAACGACACGGTCACCGACGCGGTCACTCTGCGCCTCACGCCGGCAGCCGATAACACCGCCTACGGGGGCGACTTCAGTCCATGCCAGTGAGCGTCATGACCCGAGCCAAGAGAATCTGCCAGCTGCTGCGAAACCGCCTCGCCCCTGAACACGGCTTCACGATGGTGGTCGTCCTCGGGGTGTTGCTCGTCACGAGCCTACTGACCGCGGCCACCGTGGTCGCGCTGCAGGGCGAGATCCATCTCGGCTCGGACAACCTCGCGTCCAAGCGCGCGTACGCAGCGGCGTCCGCGGGTGTCCAGGCGTACCTCTACCAGCTCAACCAGAATCCCAACTACTGGGAGACGTGCTCGAACGACACCTCCACCGAGTCTCCGACCGCGGTCCCCGGGGCTTCGGATGGCGAGCAGTACTCCTTCCAGCCGATCTTCGCCAACGGCAACACCGGCTGCACCAGCAACATGATCAACGCGCTGGTGGACAGCACCACCGGGACCATCCGGTTCGTGTTCACCGGTTACTCGGGCACCAATCCTCAGGTGACGCGGTCGATCGTCACCAGCTTCCGTATGAACAGCCCGCTCGACTTCCTCTGGTACACGCACTTCGAGTCGTTGGACGACGACATCCCCGGCTACAGCGAGTGCGGCGTGTTCTACCGCCAGGGCCGCAACAGCGCCTGCAACATCGTCTGGATCTCGGCCGATGTGATGAACGGGCCCTCGTACACCGACGATCAGTACCTGATTGACAGTGGGGCCTCGCCCACCTTCGGTCGTAGTCCGAGCGACAAGATCGAGAGTTCCGCCCCGGGGACCACAGCGGCCGACATTTGCGCCGGCGACAACTGCCAGAGCGCGAAGTTCGTCGGGACGCCCGTGTACAACGCCACGCCGATCCCGACCCCGTCCGACAACTCCGAACTACTGACCGACGCCCAGCAATACGGAAATGTGTACAACGGAACGACCACGATCACGCTGAACGGCACACAGGCCAACGTCACGACATGCGTGACCGCCACCACGTGCGTTACGCAGCCAACCGTCAACCTGACGACCCAGCCGATCATCTACGTCAGCAACGCGTCCGGGTGCACGCCGGCGACGTACAACCCGACCGGCGCGAGCTACACGATGAACTCGAGCAACACGGCGTACGTCGGGTGCGCCGGCGATGTCTACGTGTCGGGCAGCTACACCACGCCGGTGACGATCGCCGCCGCCAACAACATTGTCGTCGACGGCAGCATCACCACCACATCGAACGGCAACGGCAATCCGACCGGCGGAGCCACGCTGGGCCTCGTCGCCAACGAGTTCGTTCGTGTGATGCATGGCTGCTCCAGCAACGACCTGACCAGCCCGACGATCGACGCCGCGATCCTGGCGCTCAACCACTCGTTCATCGTCGACAACTACAGCTGCGGAAGCCCGGAGGGGACCCTGAGCGTCTACGGCGCAATCGCTCAGTACTTCCGCGGCCCGGTCGGCACGGCCAACGGAAGCGGCGGCGTCGCGACCGGGTACGCCAAGAACTACAACTACGACGACCGACTCGAGAACATCCTGCCGCCGTATCTGTTCGACATCTCCGACTCGGGCTGGCACATCTCGCGCGAGACGCTGTGCACGACGGGGAGCACGACCACGGGGACGGGCTGTCAGTCGACGACGGGGTAGACCTGGGACCGTTGGCTCTCCCGTCGCGCTCATCGGGGGATCGGATAACTTGATTGCCGACCCACACCGCGATTTACTGGGGAGTGGTGTAACGGCAGCACGACAGCCTTTGGAGCTGTTAAGTCTCGGTTCAAATCCGGGCTCCCCAGCCTTCCGCGTCACCGGAGAACCGCTGGCAATCGGACAGGTTTCCGTCCGGGACTCATGCGAACATATGTTCGCCGATGCCCAGGACGCCGCCATTTTCCCAAGCCGATGCCCGTACGGCAATAGCGGGATCTAATTGCTGGGCGGACGCCCTTCGGGCCCTCGGATATGCAGTGAAGGGAGCTAACTTCCGCACGCTCCAGAGATGGGCGAACCGGTGGAGCATCCCTACTGATCACTTCGACCCTCATGTTGGCCGGCGACGAGCAGCTTGCACGCGTGAGATTCCGCTGGACGAGGTTCTCGCCGAGAACTCCAGGTACAACCGCTACAACCTAAAACGCCGGTTGCTGGCGGCTGGTCTGCTGGCGCCAGTCTGTGAGATGTGCGGTCAGGACGAGTATTGGCGGGGACACCGTATGTCGCTCGTTCTGGACCACATCAATGGCGTCTCGAACGACAATCGGATCGAGAATCTCCGCATGGTGTGCGCCAACTGCGCTGCCACCCTCGATACGCATTGCGGGCGGAATCTTCCTCGCGAGCGTGTCTGCCCGGGATGTGGCGAGTCGTTCATACCGCGGAACATTCGCCACCGCTATTGCTCGCAAAAGTGCTGGGGCCGAATCAACGCGCAGACACTGCGCGGCGTGCCTCTACCCGGGACTCGCAAGGTCGAGCGTCCGACCTACGAGCAGCTGATGGCGGACGTCAGCTCGATGAGCTTCCTCGCCGTCGGGCGCAAGTACGGCGTCTCCGACAACGCCATCCGGAAGTGGATCCGCTGGTACGAGTACGAGCAGGAACGAGCGCTCGTGGAATCGGGGGAGGGGAGGCCAGAGACCGACGCGGCGTGACCACGAGGATTCAGCCCGATCCCCTACGATCCCGACCGTGGCTGAGCCGGTCGTCGTCATCCTCGCCGCGGGGCAGGGCACGCGGATGCGCTCTGCGACCCCGAAGCTGCTGCACGAGGTGTGCGGGCGGCCGATCATCGCGTGGCCGGTGGCGGCGGCGCGGGCGGCCGGCGCCGGCAAGGTCGTCGTCGTCGAGGGGCCCGATCGGCCGCTCCAGGCGACACTCGACGGGCAGGCGACGCTGGACGGAGAGGTGCTGGTGGCCGTCCAGGACGAGCCGCGCGGCACGGCGGACGCGGTCAAGGCCGCCGCCGGGTACATCGCCCCGGACGACACCGTGATCGTGCTCAACGGCGATCATCCGCTGATCACGGCGGACACGCTGACGGGGCTGGCCAAGGCGCACGCGCGCTCGGGCGCGGCGGCCACGCTGGCCACGGCCGTGCTCGAGGATCCGAGCGGATACGGCCGCGTGGTCCGGGCGCCGGACGGCACGGTCGAGCGGGTGGTCGAGACCAAGGCTCCGGGGGACGCGACCGAGCTCGAGCTGCGGATCCGGGAGATCAGCACCGGGATCTACGCCTTCGAAGGCGGGGCGCTGCTGGTGGCGCTCGAGGAGGTCCGCAGCGACAACGCGCAGGGCGAGCTGTACCTGCCCGACGTGGTGCCGATCATGCGTGCTCACGAGCGGAGCGTGAACGCCTACGAGATCGCCGACGCGAGTGAGCTCGGGATCAACGACCGGGCCCAGATGGCCGCGGTCAGGGCGATCGCGCAGCGGCGCATCCATGAGCGCCACATGCTGGCCGGCGTGACGATCGTCGATCCGGCCACGACCGTGATCGACGTCGACGTTCAGATCGGCCAGGATGCGGTAATCGCCCCGTTCACGAGCCTCCACGGCAAGAGCGAGATCGGTGGCGGCGCGCGGGTCGGCCCGCTGAGCACGGTGATCGATTCCCGCGTCGGCGAGGGGTCGAGCGTCGTTCACTCCTATCTCCAGGGGGCGGACGTCGGCGCCGGCGTCGGCGTCGGGCCGTTCGCCTATCTCAGGCCGGGTGCCACCCTGCGCGACGGGGCCAAGGCGGGGACGTTCGTCGAGATCAAGAACTCGGACGTCGGTGCCGGCTCGAAGGTGCCGCACCTCTCCTACATCGGCGACACCGACATCGGCGAGGGCACGAACATCGGGGCCGGGACGATCACCGCCAACTACGACGGCAAGAACAAGAACCGTACGCACATCGGCGCCGGTGCCTTCGTCAGCGTCGACACGATGTTCGTGGCGCCGGTGAGCCTGGGGGACGGCGCCTACACGGGGGCTGGTTCGGTGATCACCAAGGACGTGCCGCCCGGGGCGCTCGGGATCGCCCGCGCCCGCCAGCAGAACGTTGATGGATACGCAGAACGTCGCAAGGAGCGAGACTCCGCGCCCCAGGAGGAGCACGGCGCGGGTAAGAATCCGTCGGACCGCTCAGGCGGGCAGTGAGAATGTCCCCGAGGGGCGCCAGGTTGGGTAGTCGTAGCGCCAGAAATCCGCTCTCGTTCGGGTAGCCCAGACAACATCATCTGTCACCTCTCGGCCGTACACTCGACGTCACGATGAGCCTGCTGGAGACCAGCCCCGCCCCGACCGAGCTGGAGCTGGATGCCCGCAAGCGGCTCATGCTTTTCTCGGGTCGCGCGAACCCCAACCTGGCGGCCAAGATCGCCTCCAAGCTGGGCGTCGAGCTCGGCAACGTCACGCTCAAAACCTTCACCAACGGCGAGGTCTACTGCCGCTACGAGCAGTCGGTGCGGGGTGCTGACGTGTTCATCGTGCAGCCGACGTGCGGGAACCCTGACACCGGCCTCAGCGCCAACGATGCGCTGATGGAGCTGATGGTGATGGTCGACGCCGCCGTCGGTGGCTCCGCCCATCGGGTGATCGCGGTGACACCGTGGTACGGGTACTCGCGCCAGGACAAGAAGTCCGCCCCGCGCGAGCCGATCAGCGCCCGGCTGGTGGCGCGCATGCTCGAGTCGGCCGGGATCGACCGGATCCTCACCATGGACCTTCACCAGGGTCAGATCCAGGGCTTCTTCCAGAAGCCGTGCGACCACATGACCGCCATGTTCATGCTCACCCAGTACTTCCGGGACCTGGGGTTGGACGACATCGTCGTCGTCGCACCGGACGCCGGTCGCGTCAAGCTGAACAAGCAGTTCGCGTCGAAGATCGGCGCCGACCTGGCGATCCTCAACAAGGAGCGCCCCAATCACCAGCTGGCGGAGATCGGCTACGTGATCGGCGATGTCGACGGCAAGACCGCCGTGCTCGTCGACGACATCATCGACACCGCGGGAACACTCCGCTCGGCGGCCGACGCCGTCTACAAGGCCGGCGCACGGCAGGTGTACGCGGCGGCCACGCACGGCGTGTTCTCGGGCGATCCCTGGGACCAGCTCGCCGCCGCCCGGCTCGAGCAGATCGTCGTCACCGACACCATCCCGCTCGCCGCCGGCGCTCCGGACAACGTGCGGGTCCTGTCGTGCGCGGACCTGCTGACGAGCTCGATCCGCCAGATCTTCACGGATGGATCCGTGAGCGACGTGTTCGGCGGCGAGAACCAGCTCTTCTAGAGGCGCCGCCGGCGCCGGAACGTACGGACGCCGCGGTCGGAATGGGCGAGCGCGACGACCCGCAGCTCGGCCGACGTGTCCAGAGCGCGCGCGCCGTGCGCCTGATGGAGCTACTCGGCCTAAGCGAGGAGGAGCTCTGCCGCATACTCGAGGTGGACCCGCTCACGCTGCTGTCGGGACAGCTCGACCACCGCAGCGAGCTACCGATCCTGCTGGATCTGCTCGACGACGCATCCGAGCAGGCGGGACCGGCCGTATTGACTCGCTGGGTGCGGGCGGCCGGACCCGCTCGGCGGCCGCTCGACGCTCTCCTGCGAAGAGACTTCGCCGCTTTCGAGGACGCGCTCGGTAGGCTGGCCGCGCGTGGCTTCGTGCTCAGGGGCGGGGACTGAGGGCGCACGTGGGCCAGCCGTTCGTACACACGCTTCGGGTCCGCTACTCGGAATGCGACCTCCAGGGAATCGTGTTCAACGCGCACTACCTGGATTACTTCGACACCAGCATCAACGAACTGTGGCGCGCCGCGTACGGGAGCTATCAGGCGATGCTCGACCGCGGCGTCGAGATGGTGCTCGCGGAGGCGACGGTGCGCTTCCTTAGTCCGGCGCGCTTCGAGGACGAGCTCGAGTTGGCGGTCGCGGTCACCCACCTCGGCAGCACGAGCTTCCGCACGAAGCACTCGGCGCGCTGCGCCGGCGAGTTGGTGGCCGACGCCGAGCTCCGCCATGTGCTGGTAGAGCGCCAGGGCGGTGCCAAGACGCCGATCCCGGACTGGATCCGCGACGGGCTCGTGCCCTGGACGGTGGCGGCCGAGTAGCCGCGGGGTGCGACGGTGGGGCGCTCGGGCCGCCCCGCGTCACTCCTCCTTCTCTTGCGTCTTGTCTCCCGGCCAGATGCCGGTCAGATGGTGAAACGTTCGGGCGCCGGCGCGGTTCACCGCCGCCCCGATTCCCGCCATGGTCGCGGCCTCGAGGGCCGCGGCGCCGACCACCTTGCCGAAGCTCGCGTCGGCGGTCGTGGCCTTGGGTGGTTCTCCCTGGTCGATCCGCGACCAGAGTGCCTGGAAGATGACCTTCGCGATGCGGGCACCGATGAGGCCCGCGATGATCGCGAACGGCTTGTAGAGGATCTTCATCGTGGTGTGAGCCTACCCCGGATGACGCCTGCGGGCCCGGCAGATACAGCTGCAGGATGGGGTAAAACATAACCCAGCAAGGAGATGGACTTACGTTGGTCGGCGGCGCCTGACGGCGGCGCCTTAGTGGAGGAAGGAACCGTCATGCTCGAAGAGGACTCCAGGCACGAGAACAGCGCGGCGGAGGACTTGCTGAGGCGGGCACTGCTCGACGACTCCACTTCGGTGGCGGTCTCGCTGAAGGTCGGAGGACTGCCGCTCAGCGACTCGGTAACCGTCATCTTCCACGGCCGCAGAGATCTCGGAACGCTTCAGACGTACGTGACGCGGGGTAGCCGGGGCGCCGGGACGACCGTCTCCGCGAGCGAGATGCTCCGGGTCCCGTGCGACCTCGACCTGGCCGACGCGGACGATCGGGCCGAGGCGGAGCGGCTCTACATCGAGCAGGCGACGGCGTTCCGGGACGCGCTGGTGGGCGCGGACGTGGTGCTCGACGTGTGGCGCGAGCCGCTCGGCGAGTTGCTCGGCGGGAACGTCAACGTCGACCACTCGATCGAGCTGTCGGTGCGCCTGCCGGCGCATCGCCTGCTGCCCACCGCGCTGGTCGCGCCCGAGTCCCACCTGGTCGTGACGCCCGTGTGCGGGGCGCGCACGCTCGCCGCCGGCAAGCCCCCCATGGGGATCGCCTGCGCGCAGCAGGACATGGCCCGCATCTACCCGCTGGCCGACGACCCGGAGCGGTGCGTCGAAGACTTTCTCGAGGCCGCCGCGGAGCACGCCCGGGCCCTGGCCGAGCGACTCGACCACCAGGAGGCGTCGGTCGAGCGGTTCCTCGAGCTCAGCGAGTAAGGCGCCGCCGACCAATCAGTTAGGCCGACGGCCTGGGCCGTAGCATCGCGGCGATGCGCCGCGTGTACCTACTCGCCATCGCCGTCGGGATCGTCGTCTTCCTGGTCATCAGCGCCCTGCTGGCGCGTGCGTTCAGCGCGAGCAGCGCCGAGCAGTCAGCCGTCACCGCGCTCGTGAAGGCGGAGGCGCGGGGCGACGCCGACGCGGTCACCGACGCCATCCTTGACTGCCGCGGGAGTGCTGCTTGCCGTCAGCGAGCGGCAACCAACGCCGCTCGGCTCAAGCACGCCGGCCCGGTCTCGATCCTCCAGTTCACGCCCTCGACCAGCTTCTCGATCGCCGGCACGGAGGGGACGGCGCGGGTCGCCTGGGACGTCGGCGGGTCGCTGCCGATCACGCAATGCGTCCGGGTGCGGCGGACGGGCAACGTCCTCAGCGGGCTGCACGTCGAGCTGCTCGCGGTGACGCCGCGGCTGGCCGCAGACGCGGTCTGCCCGGCGCACATCGCCTAGGCGCCCAAAGTCGTATGGACTGACGGGCTATCCGGTCCGAACGGGCGTGCGGTCGGGCTCGCGCGCCGGCCGGCGCTGCGGCCTCGGAAGTTGCTCCGAGAGCTTGCGATGATCGCGCAGGCGAATCCGCGACTGCTCGGCATCCGGGAGCGGAATGCCGCCGCGCGGCGGCTCCGGCGGCAAGGGCGGCCGGCCAGGGCCGCGACCCCCGCCGCCGTCCGAACCCTGATCGGGGTGGTGGGGAGGAAGCTGCGGGCCTTCGCGCAGCGCCGGCAGAATCAGCACCGCTGCACACACCAGTCCCAGGAGATGCATCCCGGCGATCATCAGCATCAGCTGAGCGTCGCCCGACATAACGGCAAGCTTAGCGCGGTGGTGTGCCCGGGTGAAGAGGGGATTGGCCGCGAGCTGGCGACCGGGCTGGGGGTGGCGTCCGCGGGGTTTGGCGGATCGCGGAACCGCGCCACCGCTACCGACCCGGCTCGCTACCATCGCGTGCGGTCATGGCCACCAGCCAGACAACAGCCCTTCCGGTCGAGCGGCGCGAAGTCGCGGGATCGCGCGCGGCTCGTCGGCTGCGCCGCACCGGCAACGTGCCCGGGATCGTGTACGGCGGTGGAGTGGAGCCGGTCGCCTTCCAGGTCGACGCCCGGGAGCTCCGCCATGCGCTTCAGCACGCCGGCGCGGTGCTCGAGCTGAGCATCGACGGCGCTGGCGGCACGCCCGTCGTCGTCAAGGAGCTGACCCGTCACCCGGTTACCGGCGCGACGATCCACATCGACATGCTGCGGGTCCGGCTCGATCAGCCGATCAGCGCCACCGTGGTGCTCGACCTGGTCGGCGCCGAGAACGCGCCGGGGGTCAAGGAGGGCGGCGTGCTCGAGCAGGTCGTGCGTGAGTTGACGATCGAGGCGCTGCCGGGCGACATCCCCGATGTCATCCAGTACGACGTCTCCGAGGTGCAGATCGGCGACACGATCACGCTCGAGGCGATCACCCCACCGCGGGGCGTCACCCTCACCGACGATCCCGAGGCCGTAGTGGCGACGGTCACCCCGCCGCGGCTGCAGGCCGAGGTGGAAGAGGAGATCGAGGAGGAGACCGAGCGGGTCGCCGAGGGTGCGCCTGGCGAGGAGGCTGAGGAGGGGGCCGGCGAAGAAGCCGCCGGCGCTGAGCAGAGCGAAGGCGGGGCCGAGGGCGAGTAGCGCCCCGGTGCCCGACCTGGCGACCCTAGAGCTGGAGACCGCGAGTTTCCCGACCGTGGCGTTGGAGGCCGCCGGTGGCCAGTAGCGCTCCGGTCGACTGGCTGATCGTTGGTCTCGGCAATCCCGGCGCCGAGTACGAGGGCACGCGCCACAACATCGGCTTCGAGGTGGCGCGCCTCCTGATCGACCGGTGGGGGCTGCCGAAGCCCAAGTCGAGGTACCGCGGGCTGCTGACCGAAGGACGGACGGGGCCAGGCGGGCCTCGGGTGGCGGTCCTGCTCCCCCAGACCTACATGAACGACGCCGGCAACTCGGTCGGGCCGGCCCGCGGGGCCTACAAGGTGCCGCTCGACCGCGTGCTCGTGATCCACGACGAGATCGACCTGCCGTTCGGGGAGATCCGGCCGCGCGTCGGCGGCGGGCTCGCCGGCCACAACGGGCTGAAGTCGCTGAAACAAGGCCTCGGTTCGGCCGACTTCGCCCGGGTCAGGATCGGCGTCGGCCGTCCACCCACGACCGACCCCGACCGCGTCGCGGCCTACGTCCTGGGCCGCTTCCGGGAGCCCGGGGACGTGGTCCGGACGCTGATCGAGAAGGCGGCCGACGCCACCGAGGAAGCCGTGCTGGGCGCTACTTCCTCAGCCGCCGGGGAAACGCGAAGCTGACCGGGGGCTGCCGCTGATCCGCAGCCCTGCGGGCGATGGCGGGCGCGGCGAACCACGACCCGACCACGAATCGCATGACCGGGCCGAAGGTGCGCGCCGCCGGCGCCCCGACGAAATGCAGCCCGGGCACCGAGGACTCGAGACCGGCGCGCAGCACCGGATAGCCGTCGGCGAGCTCGAGCTCGGCCAGCAGCTCGGCGGCGAGAAAGGGATAGCGGCTCACGTCGATCCGGAAGCCGGTGCCCAGCAGCACGTGGTCGACGGTCCGCGACGAACCGTCGTCCAGGTGGAGCTCGACCGCCCCGTCCCGAACCTCGGCGGCGACCGTCTGACGGCCCAAAGAGATCGGCACGTCGAGGAGTCGCGCGTGCAGCCAGCCGGCGCCGGCCGGGCGGATGCAGCGGAACGAGATCGAGGGATGAAGCGACTCGGGAACGTTCCGGAACACATCCGGCACCGCCGCGATCCAGCCATGCGGTACACCCCCAACGTCGGTCGGCGGAACGAGCGCCGCCCGCAGCCGGGTCTCCAGCGTCGTGCTCGTCGCGCCGTTCGAGTCCTCGCCCAGCCACCGGATCGACGGGGCTCGGGCCAGGACCTCGACCGTCGCACCCGCCTCGTGAAGGAGCGCGGCCGACTCGAGCGCGCTCTGTCCAGACCCGATCACGGCGGTCCGAAGCCCCGCGAACCTCGCCAGGTCGGAATGCTCGTAGGAATGCGACCGGACGGCGCTGGGCAGCGCCACGAAGGGCTCCGGGCAGTTCATGAATGGCGAGAGCCCAGCGGCCACGACGACGCGCGAGGCGGCCAGTTCCTCGCCATCCTCCAGCTTCACACGGAACGCGCCACCTTCGCGGGCGACCTCGATGACCTTCCTGGTGTCGACGTCGGGCGCCACCCGGCGCTGGAACCAGCGCCCGTAGTCGACGAACTCCTCGAGCGTGATCGTCGGGCGGCTGACAGGTGTCCCCTGGGCTCGCTCGTAGGCGTCAATCGTCAGCTCCTGGTTGGGGTCGGCAATGTGGCTGGAACGCCGCCGGGATCGAAGGAGCATCCCGGCAGGCATGTGCCGATCCCAGGACTCGAGCGGTTCGCCGAAGCACGCCACCGGGATCCCGGCGTCACGGAGATGGGCAGCGACGGCAAGCCCGTTCGGCCCAGCGCCGACGATCACCGCCGGCAACCTGATCGCCGACGATCGCCGGCGAGCGCGAACACTGCTGAGCGCCGCGGTGCCCAGCTCGACCAGCCGCGCCGCGGCCGGACCGGGATCGGAGCGACGCGCGTACGGGTGCACCACGCCCCGTCGCGGGCGCAGCACCCTGGCCGCCGCGGCGAGGCTGCCGGAGCGCAGCTGCCATAGGCCATGGCAGATGTCGGCGTCGGTCCACCGGTAGAACACGCCGGGGGCGGCTCTGACTGGATCGAACTGGTCGCCGAGCAGATGCCGGCACCAGAGCGCCGGGAGATTGGCCCCGCCGGCGAGGGCAACGGCCATCGAGCCGTACGGCCGCGGGTTCATGTCGATCGCGTGCCAGGCGGAACCGTCGCCCTCCATCAGCTCGAGTTCGAAGATCCCCTCCCAGGTCAGATCCTCGAGCACCGCGACCACCCGCCGGCGCAGGTCGATGGGGGCCTCGAGCGTTTCCGAGTAGCAGGCGTTGCCCGCCTTCGGAGGCCACGTCCGGTCATATCGCGAGAACGCTTCGGCCAGCAGTTTCCCCCCGGCGAACACGCCGGCAAACGACACCACCGAGCCGGGAACCCGACGCTGGATCAGGGCGGCGCCGCCGAGCCTGGACATCTGGCGCCGGAGCTCACCGGCGTCCTCGACCCACACGCTGTTGAGTCGCTGGGTTGGGGTCAGATCGTCGTTGATCGTGGTCAGCGGCTTTACGAGGACCGGGAAACCGACCTCGCGCGCTGCCGCCAGCGCGTCCGCGAAGCCTCTGCACTCGACCGTCAACGGAGGATCGAGACCGTGACGCTCGGCGGTCGCGATCAAGTCGGTCTTGTCGAGGCTACGCACCACCTGCTCGTGGGCGGGCAGTCCGAGGCGCACGTGGGGACCGATCCGGTCCCGGCCGGAAGAGATGCGCAGCAGCGAGGCATCGGTGCCGGGGATCAGCACGCTGAAGCGCTCGCGCGAAACCACGCCGACGAGCTCATCGAGAAAGGCATCTTGAGCGGTCAGCGGGTCCGGGAGGACGAGGCGCTCGCTCACCGCCCGCGAGAGATGCGCGGGAGCAAGCCTGGCGCGCGAGCTGGCGACCGCGCTGACGTCAAACCCACCGTCGGCCAGCGCCCAAGCCACGGCGACCACCGATCTCATCTCGCCGTCGGTAACCAGTACTCGTCGTTCACTCATGCGCAGCAAACCCTCGCCGTCGCGGTGGTCACGATCCTCGTTCAGAGGGACCCCCTACCCCACCCGCGGTGATGCTCGAGCTCACCGACGCCACAGAGAACTGTATCGGCGAGGGCGACCTAGACTCGAATACCCATGCTTCGTACCCTCCTCACGCACGCCGACGAGGATCCCCAGGTCGCCCGGCTCCTCGACGCCGGCGGGCGCGCGTTCGTGTCCCAATCGCTGCGTCCCTACCTGCTGGCGGCGCTGCTCGACCGGGATCCGACGACGCCGGCGATCGTGGTTGCCGGCGACGACCGCGCCGCCCGTGACCTGGCCGCCGGCCTGAAGACCTGGCTCGAGCCGCGCTCGGTCCGCTACTACCCGAGCCGCGGCGTCACGTACGAATCGCACCTTGCGCCGCCGCCCCATCTCGTCGGCCTGCGGATCGCGGCCCTCGACGCGCTCACCGAGTCCACCGACGACCAGGCCCCGGTCGTCGTGGTCAGCGCGGTGGCGCTGTCCGAGAAGGTCCCAGACCCAGCGCTCAGACCGCACGGCTTCGCGCTCACGCCCGGCGAGCTCCTCGACCTCGACGAGACGGCCATGGACCTGGTCGCCGCCGGCTACGAGCGGGTCGACCAGGTCGAGGACCGCGGGCAGTTCGCAATCCGGGGCGGCCTGCTCGACGTGTTCCCCGCGACCGAGGACCGGGCCGTCCGCGTCGACCTGTTCGGGGACGAGATCGAATCACTCAGGTGGTTCTCCACCTTCACCCAGCGCTCGCTGGGCGACGCCGAGCTCGTCGAGATCGCCCCCGCCGCCGAGCTGGCCGAGGAGCACCGCGAGCTGGCCGAGATCGCCGCGCTCGAGAACGAGGCCGACCGGCCGGACATCGCCGAGCTGCTGCCGGTCGAGAACTTCCACCCGTTCCTCGAGCTGGCGCCGCAGGACGCGAGCATCGTGATCGCCGGCGAGGAGGACGTGGCGCCGGCGCTGGCCGACCACTGGCAGGACGTCACCGCCGCCTTCAAGGACCGCGACGCCCGCCATCTGTACGTGGACGAGCAAACGATCGCGCAGGCCCTGCAAATCCGGGCAAGGATCCGCCTCTCGAGCATCGACCAGGACCAGCCGTTCCAATTCCGCGCCCAGGCCGCCGACATCCAGGCCCGGAGCCTCAAGGAGGCCGAGCCGGAGCTCGAGAAGCTGCACCGGTCCAGCTACCACACCGTGGTGGCGTTCGCCCGCCGCGGTGAAGGGGAGCGCGCGGCGTACAACCTCGGTCGCCTCAAGGTCCACTGGCTCGACGCCGACGACGGCGGGGCGGACGGCCGGATCACGTTCGCCCAGGCGCGCCTCCAGAACGGCTTCATCGCGCCCCAGTTCCACCTCGCGGTGATCCCCGACCACCGGCTCTTCCGCCGGCGCCGGGCGCCGGAAGAGCCGCAACGGACCCGCAGGAGAGGCGTCCTCAGAAGCTTCGCCGACCTGCGCACCGGCGACATCGTCGTCCACGAGGACCACGGGATCGCGCGCTTTGCCGGCTTCGACACCAAGACCGTGGCCAACGTCACCCGTGATTACCTGTACCTCGAGTACGCCGGCTCGGACCGCGTGTTCGTGCCGGTCGACCAGCTGGCCAAGATCAGCCGCTACGTCGGCGCCGGCGGCGCCCATCCGCCGCTCTCCAAACTCGGAGGGACCCGCTGGGACACGATCAAGGCCCGGGCGAGGCGCGCCGCCCAGGAGCTGGCCGGCGAGCTCCTCAACCTGTACGCCGAGCGCAAACGGCGCGAGGGCCACGCGTTCCCGATCGACACCGACTGGCAGCGCGACTTCGAGGACGCCTTCCCGTTCACGGAGACGCCCGACCAGCGCGACGCGATCGAGATGGTCAAGGCCGACATGGAGGCGCCGCGCCCGATGGACCGACTGATCTGCGGCGACGTCGGCTACGGCAAGACCGAGGTCGCGCTGCGGGCCGCGTTCAAGGCCGTCCAGGACGGCACCCAGGTGATGTTGCTCGTGCCCACCACGATCCTCGCCCAGCAGCACTACGGCACGTTCTCCGAGCGGCTGAAGGACTACCCGCTCACGATCGAGCACGTCTCGCGCTTCCGTCCACAGGCCGAACAACGGGAGGCCGTCAAGCGCTTCAGCGAGGGCAAGGTCGACATCCTGATCGGCACCCACCGACTTCTGTCAAGGGACGTGCGGGCCAAGGACCTCGGATTGCTCATCGTCGACGAGGAGCAGCGCTTCGGCGTCAAGCAGAAGGAGCTGCTCAGACAGCTGAAGCTGAAGGTCGACGTGATCGCGATGAGCGCCACCCCGATCCCGCGCACGCTGCAGATGTCGATGGCCGGGGTCCGCGACATCAGCGTGATCGAGACGCCGCCCGAGGGCCGGCGGCCGATCAAGACCTACGTCGGGGAGTACGACGAGGAGCTGGTCAAGACCGCTCTCGTCCGCGAGCACGAACGAAAGGGCCAGGCGTTCTTCCTGCACAACCGGATCGAGACGATCGACGAGACGGCCGAACGGCTGCGCGGCCTGTGCCCGAACACGAAGTTCGAGGTGGCCCACGGCCAGATGGACGAAAAAGAACTCGAGCAGCGCATGCTCGCCTTCCTGCGAGGGGATGCGGACGTGCTCGTGTGCACGAGCATCATCGAGTCGGGCATCGACATCCCGCAGGCCAACACGCTGATCGTCGAGCGCGCCGACACGTTCGGGCTCGCCCAGCTCTACCAGATCCGTGGGCGCGTGGGTCGCAGCCGCGAGAGGGCGTACGCCTATCTCCTGTATCCATCCGCGGCCGCCTTGACCCCCGACGCCGCACAGCGACTCTCAGCATTGAGCGACTACACCGAGCTGGGCGCCGGCTTCAAGATCGCGATGCGCGACCTCGAGATCCGCGGCGCCGGCAACCTGCTGGGCGACGAGCAGTCCGGCCACGTGGCGGCGCTCGGGTTCGAGCTCTACATGCAGATGCTCGACGAGGCGGTGGCCGCGGCCGAGGACGGGGCCGCGCCCGAGGACGAATGGGAGCCGGTGCGCCTCGACGTCAACGTCGACGCCTACGTCCCGGCGGATTACATCCCCTACGAGCAGGCCAAGGTCGAGGTGCACCGCCGGATCGCCGCGGCGCGCGAGGTGGCTGACCTGATGGAGCTGCGAAACGAGCTCGAGGACCGCTTCGGCGACCTGCCCGAGCCGCTCAAGAACCTGATCGCGCTCCAGCAGGCGCGGATCAAGCTGGGCCAGGCCGGCGCCCGGGCAGTGACGTTCCGCAACGGCCGGCTCGCGGTGACGCCGATCGAGCTGGACAGCGTCCGGGCCAAGCGGATCCGCCAGGAGATCCCCGAGGCGTTGTACGAATCGGGCAAGTCGCAGCTGTCGGTGCGCGTGCCCGAGGATCCGACCAAGCGCTTCCCGGCGGTGGTGAAGGCCGCCGACGTGCTGCTCGCGGTGACCCGCGAGGCCGCCTAGAGGGTCCACGATCCCTGTCCGGACGGGGTACATGGCCCCACGGACGCCGAGCGAAGCGAGGCTCAAAAGCAACCCTTAGGGGATTCTTCACCGCTACTCGGCCAGACCCTCGCTACCATCGTCCGCCGATGACGGTTCGCAGGTCCATCTTGGCGCTTGGCGCCTTTTTTATGTTCGCCGTCGGCGTGGCCGGCTGCGGCAGCGGAGTGCCCGGCGATTCGGTCGCCGACGTGGCGGGCAATCCCGTCTCGACGCAGGCGTTCAACCACTGGATGTACGTGGTGGCGAAGAGCCAGGCGGCGCAGTCACCCGGCGAGCCGGTGATCGTGCCCAACGACCCGCCGGACTTCAACACCTGCGTCGCTCAGGTCCGCAAGGCCATCCCGAGCCTGGCCAAGACCTCGACCGCCACGCTGCGCACGGACTGCAAGACGCTCTTCACCTCGCTCTCCGGCCAGGTGATGGACTTCCTGATCACGGCCTACTGGTACCAGGCGGACGCCGCCAAGCTGCACGTGAACGTGACCAACGCCGAGGTCCAGCAGGCGTTCGAGACGGCCAAGAAGCAGACCTTCCCGACCGCCGCCGGGTTCAACACCTACCTGAGCGAGACGGGTCAGACGGTCGATGACATCCTGTATCGCTTCAAGATCAGCCAGATCCAGCAAAAGCTGATGGCCAAGGAGACCAAGCCGGTCACCCAGGCGCAGATCGTGGCCTACTACAACAGCCACCCCACGCAGTTCGGCACGCCGGAGAGCCGGAACATGCGGATCGTGCTGGCCAAGACCGCCGCCGACGCGGACGCCGCCAAGAAGGCGCTCCAGTCGGGTCAGAGCTGGGACGCGGTGGCGAAGAAGTACTCGACCGATCCCACGACCAAGAACAACGGCGGCCTGCTCACCGGCGTCACCGAGGGTCAGCAGGACGCCGCGCTCACCCAGGCGGCGTTCTCGGCTCCGCTGAACACTCTGCTCGGGCCGGTCAAGGGGCAGTTCGGCTATTACGTCGTCGAGGTCACCAAGATCACCCCGGCCACGCAGGAGTCACTCGCGAAGGCCACGCCAACGATCCGCCAGCAGCTGACCACCACCGAGCAGCAGAGTGCGCAGACCGCGGTCGCCAACCGAGCCAAGAAGGACTGGCAGAGCCAGACCACGTGCCGAGCTGAATACGCGATGGCCGACTGCAAGGGCTACAAGGCGCCGGCGACTGCCACCACCGGCACCTCCACGGGGTGAGCCCACCCTCGGAGTCGCCTTCTGGGGCGATAGTCGAGGCACTCGCCCGCCTCGACGCGATCACGCGCCGGCTGCGGACCGACTGCCCGTGGGACCGCGAGCAGGATGAGCGCTCGATCGTCCCGCACACCGTCGAGGAGTCCTACGAGCTCGCCGATGCCGCGCACCGCGGCGACGACGCCAAGATGGTCGACGAGCTCGGCGACGTGCTCTTCCAGGTCCACTTCCTGTCGCTGCTGCTCGAGGAGCGCGGCGCCGGCGACCTGGCCGACGTGGCCACCCAGGTCACCGAGAAGCTGATTCGCCGCCACCCGCACGTGTTCGGCGACGTGCAGGCCGACACCTCGGTCGACGTCCGGCGGAACTGGGACCAGATCAAGCAGTCCGAGCGCGGTCGGGAAAAGGGTGTGTTCGGCGAGGTGCCCGAGAACCTGCCGGCGCCGCTGTACGCGCGCAAGGTCCAGCGGCGCGCCGCCTCGAGCGGCTTCGACTTCCCCGATCTCGAGGGACCGCTGCAGTCGGTCCGCGACGAGCTGGAGGAGCTCGAGAACGCCGGCACGCGCGAGGAGCGCTTCCACGAGCTCGGAGACCTGCTGTTCGCGGTGGTCAATGTGGCGCGCAAGCTGACCGTCGATCCGGAGCTCGCGCTGCGCGGGGCGGCCAACCGTTTCAGGGGCCGAGTGCTGGCCGGGGCCGAGCTGGCCGCATCCGACGGCCGTAGCTGGAACGATCTCGCTCCCGACGAGCAGCTCGGCTACTACGCCCGCGCGCGCCTGACCGAAGGAGACCTCGGACCGAAATGAGCCAGATCGATCACGTACACGCCCGCCAGATCCTCGACAGCCGCGGCAACCCGACGGTCGAAGTCGAGTTGAGCGTCCGCTCGGGCGCGTGGGGACGCGCGGCGGTGCCGTCGGGGGCGTCGACGGGCGAGTTCGAGGCGACCGAGCTGCGCGACGGCGGCTCGGACTGGATGGGCAAGGGAGTTATGCGGGCGGTCGAGAACGTCAACGGCGAGATCGCCACCGCGGTCCGGGGGCAGGACGCCTCCTCGCAGGCCGCTCTGGATCGAATGCTGATCACGTTGGACGGAACGCCGAACAAGTCGCGGCTCGGCGCCAACGCGATCCTCGCCGTGTCGCTGGCGGCGGCGCACGCGGCGGCGGCCGAGGAGCGGCTGCCGCTGTGGCGCTACCTGGGCGGCGAGAGCGCCCAGGTCCTGCCCGTGCCGATGCTGAACGTCATCAACGGCGGCGCCCACGCCGACAACAGCATCGACTTCCAGGAGTTCATGGTCGTCCCGGTGGGAGGCGCGAACTTCCGCGACGCCCTCCGGATGGCCGACGAGGTGTTCCAGCACCTCAAGCGGATGCTGCACGACCGCGGCATGTCCACCGCGGTGGGCGATGAGGGAGGCTTCGCGCCGAGCCTCGAGTCGAACGAGGCTGCCCTCGGGGTGCTGGTCGAGGCGATCAGCGCGGCCGGGTATGTGCCGGGCGAGCAGGTAGCGATTGCGCTCGACCCCGCCATGTCGGAGCTGTACAAGGACGGCGCCTACGTGCTCGAGCACGAGGGCCGGACGCTCGGCGCCCGGGAACTATCCAGCTACTGGTCCGGCCTGGCGGCGCGCTACCCGATCATCTCGATCGAGGACGGGATGGACCAGGAGGACTGGGAGGGCTGGGCCCATATGACGCTAGAGCTCGGCGACCGACTCCAGCTCGTCGGCGACGACATCTTCGTCACCAACACCGAGCGGCTCCAGCGCGGGATCAACGCCGGCGTGGCCAATTCGATCCTGATCAAGGTCAACCAGATCGGGACGCTGACCGAGACCCTCGCGGCCATCCGGTTGGCGCGTGAGAACGGCTATACGGCGGTCATCTCGCACCGCTCCGGCGAGACCGAGGACGTGACGATCGCCGACCTGGCCGTGGCCACCGGGTGCGGGCAGATCAAGACCGGCGCGCCGTCCCGGACTGATCGGGTGGCCAAGTACAACCAGCTGCTGCGGATCGAGGAGGCACTGGGGGCGGACGCCCGCTACCCGGGACGCAGCGCGTTCCGGTCCTGACGGGCGCGATGCAGGAGGAAGGAGACCGGGGGCGTCGAACGAAGGCCGCAGCGGATGCCTTCTGCCCGTCCCGCCACCGCGCCGTCACGCCGGCGCACCCGCACTCCGCCTCCGCCCCGGCAACGCCGGCCGAGCGGGCCGAGCCGAGACCGCCCGGCGGCTCGCAGGTCCAGGAGGCTTGCGGCGCGCGACTTCGGGAGCCGGGTCCGTTGGGACCGGATCGGGCGCGTCGGGCTGCTGATCGTGCTGTGCGTGGTCGCGGGCCTGTACGTCCAGCAGGCCCTGGCCTACCTGGCGGTGCGCAAGCAGGCCGACAGCCAGCGCGCGATCGTGCACCAGCTCACGCGTGCCAACGCCAGCCTGAGCGCGCAGCAGCAATCGCTGAACGAACCGGCGACGATCGTGCACGACGCTCGCACCCTCGGGATGGTGCGGGTCGGCGAGCATCCGTACGAGATCACGGGTCTGCCGAGCCACTGATCCTCGGCCCGCGGGCGGGGTAGCCGGGCCGGATGGTGGTGCTCCGGTTCGACGAGGTGATCGGCCTGTGGCGCGAGGGTCAGCGCCGGCTGAACCAGGCGGATCCGGCGGTGAGGCCGGCGCTCGAGCGGGTGACCGAGGCGATCGTGGACGAGCTGCGCCGGCGGGTCGGCGGCGTGTTCACCACCGAGGAGCTGGCGCGCTACTACGGCGACGAGGGAATCGACTGGTGCTTCGCCATCGCGGTGCGGGCGGCCCCCAGCAACCCGGACGCCTGGGACCTGACGACGGTGGCGAACGCCGCGTTCGCGCGCTACGTGCGGGAGGCCAGCGACTACGCCGGCGGGACCCGCATCATCACCGAGGAGTGAGCGCTTTGACGACGTGCGATGGCGGTTTGCGGCTCACTCGGGCGCCCGCGCCACCGCGACCCGACTAATTACTCGCCGTTCCCGTCGTCGTTGTCCTCGCCGTCGCCGTCGTCACCGACGCGGCGGATGACGATCTGATCCTCCTCGATCGCAACCTCGACGGGCCGGTGGCCGGCCCAGTACTCGGCGTAGATCGGATCGTCCTGAACGGCGGGATCGAGCCACAGGCCGTAGCCCTCCTCGCCGTGGTCGAAGGTCGCCTCGAGCGTCGTGGCCTTGCGCCGGCCGCCGCGACGCCCACCACGCCGGCCGCGCCGGCGCCGGCTGCGCTGCTTGCCCTCCTCGTCCTCGTCCTCCTCGCCCTCCTCGCCCTCTTCCTCGTCCTGCTCGGCGCGGCGCGCCTCGGCCGCCTCGAGCTCGGCGGCGATCAGCGCGTCGTCCTCGGCCCGGAGGTCGATCTCGTCGTCGAAGTCGACGCCGGCGCCGGCAGTGTCCGGCTCGCCCTCGGACTCGAGGCCCTGCTCACGCTTGAATGCCTGGATCTGCTGAACGGTCACCTCGAGCTGATGGGCGATCCAGGCGTCGGTGCGCCCCTGGCGCACCCAGGCGCGGATGCGGTTCAGCTCGGGTCGTAGCGATCGGCGGGCCATCTCGGCGCGGAGACTAGATGATTGAGGTGACGGGGTGCGCCCGCCCGGATACGGGCCAGGCCGACGGCGCGGATCGGAGGTGCGCGTATGAGGCGCCGACGGCAAACGTTCGCAGCTCGGCGGACGCCCTAAGGGCGAGACCGGATTGCCCGCGCGGGGGTCCGGAAACGCTTGTGCGGAGCGGATCGCACCCGCTATGCTGGCCCCGGCGGACCGGAGGCTCGTGGAGACGAGGGAATCCGGCTGCCTCGTTTGACGACCAGGCGAGCAGGGAGGCACATCCCCGATGTTGGTACTAACCCGCAAGTCCAACCAAAGCATCATGATCGGCGACGACATTGAGGTCTCCGTGCTGGCGATCATGGGCGAGAAGGTGCGGATCGGGATTCAAGCCCCGCGCGACATTCCCGTATTCCGCAAGGAGGTATATCTGGAGATCCAGCAGGAGCGGCTCGGCTCGGGCAAGGGCGCCCGTGAGGAGGTTGACGCGGCCCTGCGCGGTATGGGGGACAGCGCGTAACAAACACCGGTTAGGTACCGGCGGCGAGGGGTTCGGGGGCCGGTGGGGTCCGTGCCCCGCGCGTTCAGCCGAGGAGGTAGTAGAGCGTCTCGAACATCGCGACCGTCACGGCGACCGCCGTGCCGATCAGCGTGAGGACGAGCAGCCAGAAGCGCACTGAGCTGCGCTTGCGCTCGCGTTGGCGCCAGCGCTTGCGCGAGCGCGACATCGCCTGCTTCTGCTGCAGCTGACTGCGGCTGCGGTCAAGCTGCATCTCGTGGCGGAACTCCTGCTCAAGCTCCGCGAGGCTTTGGCGCATCTTCATGGCCATCGGGTCCGCGAGCCTACCAAGCTCGCGGACCCGTTGTTATGTAGCTGAGGTGGGGGACCGGCCATCCAGCCCGCCCACCGACTCCCACAGCCGCTCAGTGAACGGCCTGCTGCTCGTACACGCGCACGAAATGCAGGTAGTTCTCGGCGATCTGCTTGGCCGCGGCCTCACGATCGAGGTCGCCGGCGCGGAAGCTCTTGAGCGCGTCCGACCAGATCGAGCGCCCGATCGCGAACCCGATGAAGCCCTCGACCGGCGCCGCCTGCTCGAGCCACTGCTCGACCTTCGCGGTCGACGCGCCGCGGCCGAGCAGCACGCAGGTCACGCCCTCACGGCCGGGACCTGACCGCGCCTGCTCCGCGAGCATCGCGGCATCCGACCGCTCGTCGACGCCCTCGATCTTCCACACGTCCACCTCGACCCCGGCGTTCTGGAGCTCCTCGATCGCCCGGCGCATCAGCTCGGGGCGCAGCTCCGCGTCGTAGCGGTCGGTGTCGCCGCCGACGGACGCCAGCTGCTCCTCCGTGGCTGGGACCAGCAGCTCGAACAGGAACTTGCGGTCGTGGTCGTGCAGCCAGTCGGCGAGCCGCTTCAGGCGGCCCGTCTGCTCCCTGTTCATGTCGGCGTCGCCGTCCGGGTTGTAGCGGACGAGCACCTTCGAGAAGTCGGGGTCGAACTTCTCGATGTGAGCCGGGAAGTCCTCGCCGTACTCGAAGTCGAACTCCTCCTGTCCCGACTTCTCGACCGGCATCGCGAGCTTGAGGTGGTGTTCGCGCGCGTGCTCGGGGATGTTGGAGCCGAACTGCTCGTCGACGAGCACGCCGGTGGCGCCCGCCTCCGCGCCCTGACGCACCGCCTCGAGCATCCCCTCGAAGATCACGCGCTTGCCGTCCGAGATCGTCTCCGTCTCCTCGGGCGTGGGGTCACCTTTGACCCCGAACATCTTCTGGAAGGAGCCCCGGTGGTCGAACGCGAGGATGTAGAGCTTGCCGTCGTATCCGAGAGCCATGTGCCCCTCCTTCTGGGTTCGCTGATGGTCTGCTAAAGCCTGCTATGTCCCAGTCTACGGCTACCCTGCCGCGCGATGGAGCACAAATTCGGCGGCGACAGGCACACGATCGGGATCGAGGAGGAACTGATGATCCTCGACGCCGAGTCGCTCGAGCTCGTCAACGCGATCGAGAGTTTGCTCGAGCCGACGCCGGCGGGCGAGATCAAGCCGGAGCTGATGGAGTCGGTGCTCGAGGTCTCGACCGACCCATGTGCGAATACGGCCGAGGCCGGTGAGCAGCTGCGGGCCCTCCGCCGGCAGGTCAGCAACACGGCGGCGGGCAAGGGCATGGCGATCGGCTCGGCCGGCACCCATCCGTTCGCCATGTGGGAGGACCAGCGGATCGTGGCCCGTCCGCGCTACCGCGACCTGGTCTCGGCGCTGCGCTTCGTCGCGCGCCAGGAGCTGATCTTCGGAATGCACGTGCACGTGGGCGTGGACGATCCCGACAAGGCGATCCACGTGACCAACGGAATGCGCGTCCACGTGCCGATCCTGCTCGGGCTGTCGGCCAACTCGCCGTTCTGGCGGGCGGACGCCACCGGGCTGGCGTCCACGCGCACCCCGATCTTCCGCGCCTTCCCGCGCGTCGGGATCCCTCCCACCTACAAGGACTGGGCCGACTACGAGAAGCGGATCGAGTTCATGGTCCACTCGCGGGTGATCGAGGACTACACCTATCTCTGGCACGACGTGCGGCCCCATCCGGACTTCGGGACCGTGGAGGTGCGGGTGATGGACTCGCAGACGCGGGTCGAGCACACGCTCGGGCTGACCGCCCTCGTGCAGGCGCTGGTCAAGGAGCTCTCGGAGCACTTCGACGCCGGCCAGCGGCTGTCGCACTACCCGTTCGAGATGCTCGACGAGAACAAGTGGCTGGCCGCGCGCCACGGCCTCGACGGCGAGCTCGTCGACCTGCCGCACTGGGACCGCGTGCCGGCGCGGGAACTCGCCCGCCGGTTGTTGGACCGGATGCGGGAGCATTGCCAGGACCTAGGATCGCTCGCGGAGCTCGAGGCGGTCGAGGACCTGCTCGAGCGTGGCAACGGTGCCGCCCGTCAGGTCGTGGTGTACGAGGCCAACCACGATCTGCGCGAGGTGATGGCCGAGATCGTGGCCGCCACCCTGGTGTAGACGCGCCCGTTTTGTCAGTCAGGGGCGGTTCGCGACCGAACCGGTCCATTCGGGTCTGTTCCCGACCTCGCCGCCGTCATACAATCGATCACTCTATGAGTACGGGTGGTCCGGACCTGTTCGTGATTTGCAAGAACTGCCAGTCCGAGGTGAGCCCGTACATAACCGAGTGCCCGTACTGCGGAAGTCGCCTGCGCAAGCGGGCCCCGAAGCTCGACCGCGACGGTCGCGTCACTGAGCGCAAGCGCCGGTCGCCGAGTCCGTCGCTGCCGCGGCTGCGGCGCGGCGAGATCCCCGGGATCCGCGGCGAGTCGCGCCCGTACGCGACGATCGTCCTCGTCCTCGCCGGGTTCGCCGGGACGCTGCTGTGGCGGGCCGCGGTCGTCGGCAGCACCAGCGCGATCGAGCTGTGGGCGCGGTATGGCACCCACCTGTGGTGGCGGCTGCTGGTGGCGCCCTTCACCTACACCAACACCGGCTATGCGATTGTGGCATTGGGCACGATCGCGCTGTACGGCTGGCTGCTCGAACGCCGGCACGGTCCGCTGCTCGTGCTGGCGCTGTTCGCGATCGCCGCGGTCGGCGGTGCCGCCGTGACCGCGACCAACGCTACCCTGCCGCTCGCCCTCGGCGCCAACGGCGGCGCGCTCGCTCTGCTGGTGGCGTGGGCGATCCCCGACCTGCTGTCGCTGCGCGGCGGACGGGAGATCGAGGGCGACCTCCTGGGGACCGCGGTCATCGCGGTCGTCGTGGCGCTGATGCCGCTGGCCGTCCCCGGCGCGAGCTGGATCTCGGCGGGAGTCGGCGTGGCGGCCGGGTTCCTGATTGGGCTGCCGCTCGCGCTCGCCGGCGAACGCTGACAGACCATCTGGACGGGTCACGTGGATCCAGGCATCCCGCCTGAATCCCGGGACGGTGTGATTCCGTCTTTCGTCCGGCGGCGGGCCTCCGGCGGCGGGCCTCCGGTGGCGGGACGTATGATCCGGCTCGCCCCGTGGTCGACCGCGCCTACACCGACGACGAGCTGGAGGCGGCGATCGCAGCCATCACCGATCCCGAGCGACTGCGCGAGGCGCAGGACGTGGTGGCGCGCAGCGCCCCGGCGCTCGCGCGCGTGCTCGCCACCGCGCTCGAGGAAGGAGGCTGGTTCGACATGGGCCACAATCAGGCCGTTCGCGAAGCGACCGGTCACGATGACTTCGACGAGCGGGTCCGCGCGGTGCGCACCATGCTCGCCGAGGAGACCCGCCTCGGGATGCTCGTGGGCGTCGCGGTCGGGTTCGAGCTGGCGCGCGAGCTCGAGCGAGGGTCCGGAGCGCCGGGCTCGCAAACGACAGAGGAGGACTGATCTGATGGAAGTGCGCTTTCTGGGCCATGCCTGCTTTGAGCTCGACGACGGCGACGCCACGGTCCTGATCGACCCGTTCCTGACCGGCAATCCGAAGGCCGCGATCAGCGCCGAGGACGCCGCGGCGACGACGATCCTGCTCACGCACGGGCACGCCGACCACGTCGGGGACACGGTGGCGATCGCGAAGCGGACCGGCGCTCCCGTGGTCGCGATCACCGAGCTGGCCGGCGAGCTCGCCGCGGAGGGGCTCGACGTCCGCGATCCCAACATGGGTGGGACGATCAGGTTCGACTGGGGCTCGGTCAAGATCGTGCCCGCCTGGCACACCTCCACCACGCCGAAAGGGACCGTGAACACCCCCGCCGGCCTGCTGATCCACTTCCAGGACACGATCATCTATCACCTCGGGGACACCTGCGTGTTCTCCGACCTGCAGCTCGTCGGCAAGCGCGCCCCGATCGACATCGCGCTGATGTGCATCGGCGGCCACTACACGATGGACAGCGTGGACGCGGTCGACGCCGCCGCGCTGGTCGGGGCCAAGACCGTGATCCCGTGCCACTACAACACGTTCCCGCCGATCGAAGCCGACGCGCAGGCGTTCAGGTCCGACGTGGAGTCGGCCACCCAGTCGAACGTCGTCTTGCTCGAGCCGGGACAATCGCACTCGACGTGACCCACGCGATCGTTCTCATCCAGGCGGACCGCTCGGGGCTTCCCAGCCTCGGGGGCGAATTGGCCGACCTCGACGGCGTGGCCGAGGCGTACTCGGTCACCGGCGAGTGGGACTTCGTCGCGATCCTGCGCCTGCGCCAGCAGGAGGATCTCGCCAAGGTGGTGACCGGGCAGATCTCGCAGCTGGCCGGGGTTGCGCGGACCCACACGATGGTGGCGTTCGAGGTCTACTCGCGACACGATCTCGAGGCGTTGTTCTCCGTCGGGCAGTAGTGCGCGTCGCGGTCGTGGCCGAGTGGTACCCGTCGCCGGGGGACCCGGTGCTGGGCATCTGGGCGCACCGGCAGGCGGTGGCGGCCCGGGATGCCGGCGCCGAGGTGCGGGTGCTCGCGCTGCGGCGTCCGATCCCACCGCTGGCCGTGGCGCGTCAGCTTTTTCATGTTCCCCCGGCCATCGAACCGCTCGGCCGCTGGATCGAGGGGGCCCGGACATCGCTCAGGCCGCTCCGGCTCGACGGGCTTTCCGTGGTTCCGGTGGCGTACCTGGCGCCACCGCGGCCGATCTCGTACGGCAGCTGGGGGTATTGGATGGCGCCGCCGCTGGGTCGCGCGCTGGATCGGCTCCACCGGGAGTGGCGGTTCGACGTGCTCCACGCGCACAACCTGGCGCCGGCGGGACACGCTGCCGCGCGGTGGGTGCGCCGGCGGGGCGGGGCGTCCGACCGTCCTGCGTTCGTCGTCTCAGCCCACGGGCCGGACATGATCCACGTGCCCGTCCGGAGTTCGGTGGGTCGTCGGGCGTGCGTCGCGGCGATGGCGGCCGCGGACCTCGTCGTCGCCAACAGCGGTTGGGCGGCGCGGCGCTGCGAGGAGATCGCCGGGCGGTCGTTGCCGGTCCGCGTGGTTCACCTCGGCGCCGACCTGCCGTCGGCGCCGCACTCCTCGTCCAATGGGGTTTGTCCGCGGCGCCTGACGGCGGCGCCTTCGGGCACGGTCCGGATGGTGACGGTGGCGCACCTGGTGGCGCGCAAGCGGCACTCCGTGGTGCTCCGGGCGCTGGCTCTGCTCGACCCGGCGCGCCGGCCCGAGTACCTCGTGATCGGCGACGGTCCGTGCCGTTCGGAGCTGGAACGGCTGGCGTCCGAGCTGGGGGTGGGCGACCGGGTGCGATTCCTCGGGCAGCTTCCGAATCCCGAGGCGGTGGCCCGGGCCGCGGCCTGCGACCTGTTCGTGATGCCGGGCGTCGAGGAGCCGTTCGGCGTTGCCTTCGTCGAGGCGATGGCGGCCGGGCTGCCGGCGATCGGGAGCCGCGGCGAGGGTGGACCCGAGGACATCGCCGCCGCCGGGCCCGGAATGGTGTTGGTGGCGCCCGGCGACGCGAGGGAGCTGGCGTCCGCGATCGAGCGGATGACCGCCGATCGCTCGGAGCTGACGCGGCTGGGGGCGGCCGCGCGCGAGACGGTGGCGGCGAGCTTCACCTGGGAGCGGTGCGGGGCCCAGACGGTCGCCGCGTATCGGGCCGCGCTCGCTAAGGCGCCGCCGCCAGGCGCCGCTGACAACTTCTCAAAGACGTGACCGACGTACTGCTGGTGTCCCTCGGCACTACGCGCGGGCTGCGGCTGGCCGACGCACAGCTCGTGGACATGCTGCGCGAGGCCGGCGCCTCGGTCGCGGCCGTCTCCACCCGGATCGGCCTGACCAACGCGCTGCGGCGCGGCTACCCGGTCAACGATGTGGTCGAGGCGATCGCCGCGCGCCGCGCGCTGACGGCGGGCCTGCGGCGGTACCGCCCCCGGGCGCTCGTGCTCTCCTCGACCACCGTGGCGCTGCTGGCCGGCCGCCCGCCGGTCCCGTACGCGGTGTGGCTCGACTCGCCGGCGCGGCTGAACCGGCCCGGCGTGCTGAACGCGCCGCTGCACCTGCTCGAGCGCCGGCAGCTGGCCCGCGCGCGCGTATTGATGCCGCACAGCCCGGGCACCGTCGCGGTGCTGCCGGCGGGCGCCGCCCGGTCCGTGCTCGTGCCGCCACCGGTCCCGGCGGTGGCCGGGGATCCGAATCCGGTCCGAGAGCGCTTCGCCGTCGGCTACACGCCCGATCCCAAGGCCAAGGGGCTCGCGTTGCTGTGCGCGGCGTGGGGGCAGGCGGCGCTCCCCGGGGCGCGCCTGCTGATCGCGGGGATCGAGCCCGAACGGGCCCGCGCGTTCCTGGCCCGGCGGGAGGTCGCGCTGCCCGTGGGAGTCGAGCTGGTGGGCATGCTGCCGCAGCCGTCGTTCCGGGATCTGCTCGCCCGAGCGCGTGTACTTGTCAGCGCAGCCGAGTGGGAGGACTTCGGGATCGCGCCCCTCGAGGCGCTCGACCGCGGCGCCGCGCTCGTGTGCGCGCCTGCCGGCGGGCCGTTCCCGGCGCTGGCGCTGGCCCGTTCGCTGGCGCCCGAGTTCGTGGCCGCTGATCGGGCGCCGGCGTCGCTGGCTCGCGCGCTCGAGGCGGCGTTCGCGGCTCCGTCCGAGCGGTTGGCCGACTACCGGGTCGCGGCCCGGGCAGCGCTCGAGCCCTACCGGCCCGAGGCGTCCGTGGCGCGGCTTGCGACCGAGGTCCTGCCGGCGCTGCTCGGCTCGTAGCCGTTTGGTGACGCGGCCCGACCGCGCCGGCGCGCCGCCCTCACCATGGCCCGGGCGAACGCCTCGACCTCGCTGCCCTCGGTCTCGCGGTCGATCGCGCGGCTCTCGGCTCCCATCTGCCGGCGTAGCTCAGGGTCCGAGATCAGGCGGTCCAGCGCGCCGGCGATCTCGTCCGTGTCACCGGGCTCGATCAGCAACGCGTTGCGCCCCTCGACCGCCACATCGCCGGCCGCCCCCGCGGCGCGGCTGCAGATGATCGGCAGGCCGGCCGCGGCGGCTTCGCGGACCGCCACGCCGAACGGCTCGTAGGTGCTGATCAGCGCGTACACATCGGCCGAGGCGTAGAGGCCGGGCATCTCGTCCGCCGGGACATGGCCGAGGAAGCGCACGGGGACGCCCCGCCGGCGCGCCAGCTGCTCGAGCTCGTCCTGAAGGAACCCCGTGCCGGCGATCTCGAGCTCCACCTCGCCGCCGTCCAGCCTCGCGAAAGCCTCGATCAGGGTGGCGAAGTTCTTGTCGGGCACCAGTCGGCCGGCGCTGATCACCTTGACGGGCCCGCGCCGAGGCGCCGGCGTAGCCGCCGCCGTGAAAGGTTCCCAATGATCGTGCCGAG
The DNA here is from genome assembly GCA_035625625.1 of Solirubrobacteraceae bacterium. Classification (GTDB taxonomy): domain Bacteria; phylum Actinomycetota; class Thermoleophilia; order Solirubrobacterales; family Solirubrobacteraceae; genus Palsa-465. Next base: position 30,602 of record DASPPG010000271.1, on the reverse strand, counting down.
CGGCGGCGCGGAAGCGCTCGACGTCGGCGGCCTGGAGCGCGACCTCGATCCGCTCCTCCGGCACCCCGAACGCGAGCAGCCGGTCACGGGCGGCCGAGCTGGCGACGATCAGCCCGTCGGCCTGCCGGGCCAGCCGGCGGTGGAGCGTCAGCTGCCAGCCGGGCAGCATCGAGTCGATTCGCGGCGTGCACTCGCTGAAGATCACGTACGCCCGCCCGTGCCGGCGGCAGAAGCGGAGCGCCCGCAACGACGCCGGCCCATACTCGGACACGACCACGCAGTCGGGGTCCGCACGGCGGAGCGCGCGTTCGAGACCGTGCGACCACAGCACCGGAGTGCGTCCCGCGCGCCGGCGCTGCCGGGAGCGCAGATGCACGGCCGGATACGGGTGCTCGGTCGGGAACCACTCCGGTGGGACGTCCCAACTCGGCTGGCCGGCCGACTGGTAGATGACGCAGATGTCGAGCCCAGGGCGTTCCGCGAGGGCGCGGAACAGCGGCTCGCGGTACGGCACCGGAGTCGGCGGGACGATGGCGCAGCGCAGCCCCATGGCCCGGCGAAGGTTACGGGTGTGACTGGGAACTGTCGGCGGCGCCTTAGAGCTGGGATCCGCGGCCCCGCTCGAACCAGATCGAGCGGTCCTTCCAGTCGTGCGCCATCAGCAGCGCGCCGCTGCCGGCGGCGGCGAGAGCGAGGACCGAGCGTGGTCCGGCCGACGGCTCGGGCGCTGAGCCGGCGAATAGCGCTACGAAAGCGGCCGCCGCCACGACGCTGCCCGTAGCCCCGTGATGGCAGCGCTGCCCGAGAATCCACACGCGCCGCCGAAGCGCATCGTACTCGACGACCTTTCTGACGGAATGTCCCGCGTCTGCCTGCATCTCCGAGCTCCGCCCCGGGTTATCGGCGTTTGTCCTGGAAACGTGAGAAACACGGCGGTTCTTCTACGCGATGCGCGAGCCGAGCGCCGCGTCCTTGTCGGGACGGAGCAGCACCACGCCCTGGAGCTTGTCGAGCGCCCCCAGCACGAGCACCTCGGAGGAGAATCCGGCGATCCTGCGGGGCTTCAGGTTGACCACGCAGACGACCAGCCTGTCTTGGAGCTCCTCGCGCGGATAGTGCGTGATCTGGGCCGATGAACGCTTGATCCCGAGCTCCGAGCCGAAGTCGATCGCCAGCTTCCACGCGGGCACGCGTGCCTCCGGGAACTCCTCGACCGAGATCACGCGGCCGACGCGCATGTCGACGGCCTGGAACTGGCCGATATCGATCACGTTGCCCTGGGGATCAGGGAGCGGCGCCGCCCGTGGGGGCCGAGCCTGAGCTGCCGGACGAATCGCTCGCGCACGGGGAATCACCCGACGTGGCGGGTGGCGGGGTGCTCGACGTGGTCTGCGTCGCGGTGTCCGTCGGGTCCGTGGACGCGCCCGGCGTCGTCGAGGTCGTCTGCGTCGAAGTGCTCGTTGTGGTGCCGGGGTCGGAGCTGGCCGCCGGCGTCGTCGTCGTCGTCGCCGTCGTGGTCGGGGTGGTGGCCGAGTCGCTCGTGTCGGTGCACGTGGCGATCGCCGTCGTCGCCGGCGTGGTGGTGGTCGTCGTCGTGGTCGAGGCGGGGAGGATCGTCGAGGCCGTCTGCGTCTGAATGCGGCCCGGGAGCGTTTTGGTCCTGGTCGTCTTCGACTTGGCCCCGGCCTTGGCGTCCGTCGTGGTCACCTGCTTGGTCAGCGGCTTGTCTAGGGCCTTGTGCGGCGTGGTCGTGGTGGTGGTCTTCCGGGGCGCCTTGTGCGGACGCGTCACCACGTGATGCCGGATCATCACCGCGACGTGGACGGGCGTGGTCGTGGTCGGCGTCGATGCGATCGTGGTCGGGCCTGGAGAATCTGCGACCTGATTGGCCGCCGCGTGGTGATGGACGTTCGTCGGGGCCGAGTGGTCTACCTCGACCGCGCCGGCTGTGACCAGCGCCGCGGCGGCCAGCCCAGCCGCCGCCTTGGTAGCGATCGCTCCGACGCTGGCCGAGATGAAGCCGGTCGAGGTCGAGCCCATCACTGCGCCGGCGCCGGCGGCCGCGGTCGAGCCCACGGCAGCGGCCTGCCCGGCGGCGCTCGCGCCCGATGCGCTCGATCCGGCGCCAGCGCCCGCGCCGGCGGAATGGCCGAGGTGGAAGATCGCGACCTTGCGGAGCAGCATCAGAGGGCCGAGCCCGATCGGCAGCAGCGCGGCCAGCTGCTTGCTCGTGTCGTTGAGCTGCGACTTGAAGGTCGAGCAGCGATCGCAGGTGCGCAGGTGCCGGCGCACGAGCGTGCCGGGCCGGCGGCGCAGGCCCTCGGCGACCTCTCCCAGTTCGACGCGCACCTCTTCGCAGGTGAGCAGCCGCGCCTGGGCCGCCTCGGCCAGCGACACCCGGGCCCGGACCAGCAGCGACTTGACGCTCGGCACTGTGGTCTCCATCGCCTCGGCGATCTGCTCGTAGGAGAGGGCGTCCATCTCGCGCAGGACGAGCGCAGTCCGCTGAGTCTCGGGAAGGTTCTGGATATCCCCGACCAGGAGCCGGAACTCCTCGCGCTCGTGAACCTTGTCGGCGGTCGTCGTGCCGTGCTCGGAGAGGTGGATGTCCATCGAGTCGACCCCAACCGCCTGGATCCGGCGCAGGTGGTTGAGGCTGCGGTTGCGGGCGATGCGATACAGCCAGGGCCGCACGTTGATCGGGCGGTCGTCGTCCAGGAGCGCGTTGAAGGCGGCGGAGAAGACCTCCTGGAGGACGTCCTCGGCATCCTCGCGCGAGCCGAGGAGATGCCGGCAGAAGGCCAACAGGCGCGAGTGGTAGCGCGCGACGAGCACCTCGAAGGCGGCGGTGCTCCCGCGGCGGATCAGCGCGACGAGTCGTTCGTCGGACTGCAGCCTGAGCAGCGGCGAACGCGCATGCAGGCCGATCCCTCCCGAGTATCTAAGCGCAGAGACTTCCAAGGCAGCTGGGAAACGGCTAGCTAATACAGGCCGTCGGTCGCTCTGACACCGTAGCAGCGGATTAGTTGCGGTTCTGAAAGATCGCGCCACCGCAAATACCGCGGCCCGCTAGTACCCGGGGAGGGACTCGAACCCTCATGCCGCTAGGGCAATCGCTCTTAAGGCGACCGTGTCTGACCAATTCCACCACCCGGGCCATGGGGGAGAACGCTAGCGGCTGGCGGGGCGGTGGCGGGATCGCGTGGGCGCGTGCACGCGTCGCAGACCGGCCTGCCGACGGTGAGCGAGATCCTCACCGGCGCCGACCCGCTGCTCGGCTCCGTGGGCAGCTTCCTCGAACAGCTCAACCCGATCCTCCAGTGGCTCTCGCTGCACCGCAGCTGACATCTGACTTCATCTCCAACGGCGGGACGGCGATGGCCGCCACGACCACGTCGTTCTCGGGCGCCGGCATCGGCCACTACCTGCGCCAGGGGTCGCCCGTCGGGGCTGAGACCCTGTCGTTCGCCGCTAACCGCGACTCGGACAACCGCGGCAACACCTACCCGGCGCCGCTGTGGCTCGAGAACGTCGCCAACTTCACGCGCGGCAACCATCCCTCCTGGGACTGCAAGAACACGGGCGCGGGGAGCGGTGGGTCGCAGCCCTCCAACGGCGAGGCGCCGCCGGCGCCCAATTCGCAGACTGTTAAGCGAGGCACGGATGCCGAGCGAGCCGCGGCCGCGAGACCGGTGAGGCCTCATCCGGCTGTAGCGAGGTCCGCTAGGCCGCTTCGCGGGCGCGGTCCGCGGCGCGTCGGCCGACCGCGACCATCCCGTTCAGCAGGCCCTCGGCGAGCTCGTGGTTGCCGCTGAGGACGAGGCCGCTGCGATCGCGCTCGGGCGAGAACGCTCTGACCCAAGCCTCCGCGGAGCCGGTGACCCGCGCATCGGGGCCGTCCGCCTGGCACTCCTCCACCCTCGCCCCCTGGTCTGTGAGCGTGAACGTGTAGGCACTGCGGCGGTCGAGCTCGTCGACGACGAACTCGACCGTGCTCGTGGTCGACGACGGCGCGAGCAGACCGGGCGCGAGCCGGAAGATCGCGCCGAGGTCGATCGACTCTGACGCCCGTGGCGGGCTCCAGGCCCATTCGTAGCCCCACCGGGCCAGCTCGCCGAGGATCGGCATCAGCTCGCGGGCGCGGTTGGTCAGCTCGTAGTCGACGCGCGGCGGCACCTCGCGGTAGCGCTTGCGGGTGAGCATGCCGTCGGCGACCATCCGGTTCAGGCGCGAGCGCAGCTGCTCGGTCGAGATGCCCGGCAGGACCCGCTGGAGCTCGACGAAGCGGCGAGGACCGGCGGCGAGGTCGCGGACGATGAGCAGCGTCCACTTGTCACCGACCAGGTCGAGTGCCCTGGCGTCTGGCGACCACTGGTCGTAGGGGTGGCGTTTCGGTGGGGGTACGTGCGGAATCGGAAGTGCCTCCCGGTGGACGGTGCGTACCTACCAAGTTCGAGTCTAACGGACGATCGGCGGTAATCCGCCGGTCCAGTTGGCCCGAGCGCGGTATTTGAGCGGTCCCGTCCGCGCGTGATGGCCCGTGTTGGGAAAGGTTGGTGGGAGTTTGGTCACCACGGGAGTTAACACCCCTTGCGGCAGTTTTGCCGTCGACATTCGTTTCTTCGAGTACATGGGTGAAGTGATCGAGCTGAAGGATCGGCTTGCAGATCGTTCTCGCCCCAGGGGCGACTCGCGCGCGACGTTCTTCTACGACGTCGCCTGCCCGTTCTCGTACCTGGTGGCGGAGCGGATCGAGCGCGTGCTGGGCGAGGTTGAATGGATTCCTGCGCCGGCGGTCGGCCTGGACGGTGGCGCCCGCTGGCTGCGATTCGAGGCTGCTCGCGACGTGGCCGAGCGCGAGGCTCGGGCGGTCCGGCTCCCGCTCGTCTGGCCCGACAACTTCCCCGCCAACACCCGCCACGCCCTCCGCGCCGCCGGCTACGCCGCCGAACAGGGCGCGGGCGCGAGCTTCGCCCTTGCCGCCACCCGCCTGGCGTTCTGCGGGGGCTTCGACCTCGAAGATCCCGAGATCCTCTCCGTCGCCGCCTCGGCTGCCGGCCTGCCGATCGACGCCTGCCTGACCGCGGCCCGCGAGTCCTCGCGTGACGCGGGCCTGTGGGCCACCGCGTGCGGCCTCCGCGCCCGCGGGGTGCGGCGCCTCCCGGCGGTCCGGCTCGGCCGGCGCTGGCTCGAGGGCGAGCACCTCCTCGAGAGCGCCGCGCTGGTGCTCGCACACGCGCTCTGAGCGCGGCGCGGGCTCTCGCGCACGCGCTCTGAGCCCGGCGGGGGTCTCGCCGGCCGTGTGCTTGCCGGCGGTGCCTTCATGCTCAATGCAAAACGTGACAAACCACCTGCCTTGATCGTGGCCGAGGCGACGTAAGCATCCCCACAATGCTCATGTCGCCAAAGTCCCGCGCGGGGTGTCGACTTTGGCTACTTTTGCACCCGCGCGCACCCCGGCTTGATGGAGCCAGCCGGTCCCGCCGGTGTTAGCGTGCCGGGCGGTGGCAACGGAGGCCGAACCGACAACAACACTCCACGGCGGGCGGCTGATCGCCGAGCGCCTGCGGGCGCACGGCGTCAGCAAGCTGTTCACGCTCTCGGGCGGCCACCTGTTCCCGATCTACGACGGCTGCCGGGCGGAGGGAATCGAGATCGTCGACGTCCGCCATGAGCAGACCGCCGCGTTCGCCGCCGAGGGGTGGGCGAAGGTGACGCGGGACGTGGGCGCGTGCGCCTTGACGGCCGGGCCCGGTGTGACCAACGGCATGAGCGCGATCGCCTCGGCGCGGCAGAACCACTCTCCGGTCCTCGTGCTCGGTGGACGGGCACCGCAGTTCCGCTGGGGCCAGGGGTCGCTGCAGGAGATCGACCACGTGCCGTTCGTTCGGCCGCTGGCCAAGTTCGCCGCCACCGCGCAGGAAACCGCAGAGATACCAGCGCTCGTCGACGAGGCCGTGCGAATCGCGGTGGCGCCCCACTCGGGCCCGGCGTTCGTGGACTTTCCGCTCGACTACGTGTTCGCCGAGGCCGAGTCCACCGGACTGAGCGGGTCGTGGTCATCGCCGGCGCCCACGCCCGAGCCGTGGCTGGGTCCGGGCGCGGACGCGCGCGAGATCGAGCGCGCCGCGTTGACGCTGCGCGAGGCCGAGCGGCCCGTGATCATGGCCGGCGCCGGCCTGTATTGGGGCCGCGGTGAGGCAGCACTGGTGGCCCTCGCGGAGGAGCTGCGAATACCCGTGTTCGTTAACGGGCTCGCGCGCGGGTGCATCCCCGCCGACCACGAGCTCGCCTTCTCGCGGGCGCGGCGGACCGGGCTGGGCGGGGCGGACGTGGCGCTCGTGGTCGGTGCGCCGCTGGACTTCCGGCTCGGCTTCGGCGCGTCGTTCGCTCCGGACGCGGAGATCGTGGCCATCGATGTGGCCGAGTCCGACCAGACGCCCCCGCGTGCCCTCGTCACCGAGCTCTACGGCGCGCTGCCGGCGACGCTCGACGCGCTGCGCGCCGCCGCCGGCGCCACCGCGCCTCCATCCGAGCGCGAGGCGTGGATCCGCTCGCTCCGCGCCACCGAGGAGGACGCCCGCGCCGCCGAGGCGGGCGAGCTGGCCGACGACCGCGCGCCGCTTCACCCGATGCGCGTCTACGGAGAGTTGATCGGGCTGCTCGACCGGGACGCGATCATCGTCGGCGACGGCGGCGACTTCGTCTCCTACGCCGGCCGCGTCCTGGACTCCTATCAGCCCGGCAGCTGGCTCGATCCCGGTCCGCTCGGCTGCCTCGGGTGCGGCCCCGGCTATGCCCTCGCGGCCAAGCTGGCACATCCCGGCCGGCAGGTCGTCCTGCTGCTGGGGGACGGGGCCTTCGGCTTCGCCGGCATGGAGTTCGACACGCTCGCCCGCCACGGTGTCGCGGTCCTCGCCGTGGTCGGCAACAACGGCATCTGGGGCCTCGAGAAGCACCCAATGGAAGCGCTGTACGGCTACTCGGTGGCGGCCGACCTTCGGCCGGGGACTCGATACGACCGTCTCGCCGAGGCGCTCGGATGTCACGGCGAACTCGTGTCGGCGCCCGGCGAGCTACGCCCCGCCCTCGATCGTGCCCTGGACTCAGGCCGCCCCGCGGTCGTGAACGTGCTGACCGACCCGGCGGTGGCCTACCCACGCCGGTCGAACCTGGCGTAGAGGGCCTTGTAACACGAAAACCGCCCGCATTCTCAGCGGGCGGCTTCCGATCCAGGTTTGGCCCAATCGGGACGGGCAGGGGTACGTGCCAGAAAGGGCCGGTTAGAGTGGCTCGGACGGCGGGAGGCGCCGATGTCTGCGGCTTCGCCCGAGCCTATGTTGGGAGCCCGGTATATCCCTGGCCCCAGAGCGGATCATTCCCCCTGGGCCTGTTCGCGACAATCGTACATTCGTCCAGTTTTGTTAGGCACGGTCCTGGACGGATGATCGATGCCGGGTCTAGGGTGGGTAGTGTCGGAAACCGGTCGCAGCCGACATCGGGCTGGCATCGGCCCGATTCGCCCGAATCTCGATCGTCATATACTGAAATAGATGGATCGCTTGTTCTCCTTCCCCAATCCCGTGAACGAGAAGGCCGCGCGGGTGGTCGCCGGCGTAGTGCTCGTGACCGTGGTCGTGATCCTCGCCACCGGCGCCTACTGGCTGTTGATTCCGCTCGCGTACGGGTTCTGGGCTCGCGTCCTGACCGGGCCGACCCTCAGCCCCCTCGGGTGGACGGCGCAGAACGTGATCGCACCGCGCCTGGGCGAGAAAAAGCCGGTCCCAGGTCCGCCCAAGCGCTTCGCGCAGGGGATGGGGGCGGCGATGGCGACGGTGGCGCTGGTGTGCTGGCTGGTGATCGGGAGCCACACGGCCACCGACGTGGTGCTTGGCCTGTTCGTGATCGCCGCCGGCGCCGAGTCGATCTTCGCCTACTGCCTCGGCTGCCAGGTGTTCGGGCTGCTGATGCGCGTGGGGCTGGTGCCCGAGAGCGTCTGCCTCGAGTGCGCCGACATCAGCGGGCGCCTGAAGGCCGCCCAGTCGGGTCCCCTGGCCTGAGCGCCGGGGCGGGCTCGCGGCGCGCACCAAGCAGCTCGGAGCGCGGCGGACGCGGTGGCGGGGAGCCGTCCCCCCGCTACTTGAGCCCGAGCGCGGCGGACGCGGTGGCGGGGAGCCGTGCCCCCGCTACTTGAGCCCAAGCGCGGCGCCGCGCAGGATGTCGTGCTCGGAGACCTCGACTCTGTCCAGTCCGAATAGCTCGAGCGTCACCAGCAGGATGATGACGCCGGCCACGATCGTCGGCGCGCGGTCGGGCTGCAGCCCGCGTACCTGCCGGCGCTCGGCCAGCGTCATCCCGGCCAGCCGCTCGAGGCTCCGCTGGCACTCCTCGGCGCTCAGCACGTAACCCTCGACCCTGTCGGGATCGTAGGGCTCGAGCGACTGCGCGATCGAGGCCAGCGAGGTCGCGGTGCCCGCCACCGCGATCGCGTGACCCACGTCACGGCGCCACCGCTCGGGCACGCCGGCGCTGAGGATCTCCCGGGCGTCGCGGGCGAGCGCGGCTTGGTCGTCGGCGGTCGGTGGATCGGAGTGCAGGTGGCGCTCGGTCTGGCGTACCACGCCGGCCTGATTGGAGACGTGGAACGACATCTCGCGCCCGACGCCGATCACGAACTCGGTCGACCCGCCGCCGATGTCGACCACGAGCGTCGGCGTGCGGTCGTCCGGATCGCGCTCGCTGGTCGCGCCGAGAAACGTGAGGCGCGCCTCCTCGTCGCCGGTCAGGACATGCGGCTCGATACGCCAGCGCTCCCGGACCGCGTCGGCGAACTCGCGCCCGTTGGCGGCGTCCCGGACCGCGCTCGTCAGGACGGCCACCGCGTCTTCGTCTCCATGCTCGTCGATCAGCTCCCGGTAGGAGTCGAGCACGGCGTAGACGCGCTGCATGGCCTCGTCGCTGAGGCGGCCGTCGGCGTCGACACCGGCGCCCAGGCGGGTGATCTCGGTCCGGCGCTCGAGCACGCCGACCACGCGGCAGTCCTCGACGTCGGCGATGAACAATCGGGTCGAGTTGGTTCCGATGTCGACCACGGCGCGGCGCACGCCGGCGGATTCTCGCGGATGCGCCGCCGGTCGCGACAGCCCGCTAGGCGCCTTCGGTGACGATCGTCCGCCGGCGCGATCGCCGCAGCGACACCTGCGGCAGGCCGACCAGCGCGATCACCGCGCCGGCCGCCGAGAACGCCGCCGCGATCCCGAACGCGAGCACGAACCCCGAGGTGAGGGCCGCGCCCGCGGCGGCACCGTGGAGGACCTCGGTGTTGGTGCGTGCGGTGGCGATCGCCGCCAGGATGGCCAGCCCGAGCGCTCCACCCACGAGCCGCGAGGTGTTGACCAACCCCGAGGCCAATCCGGCCTCCTCCGACGCGACGCCGGAGACGGCCGCGATCGTGACCGGCACGAAGGCGAACCCGATGCCGATCGCGATCAGAAGCGACGGGAGCAGCACCTCTCCCGGGTAGGTGCCCCCGGGGGTGATCTGCGTGAACAGGGCCAGCCCGGCGGCCTGCGCCACCATGCCGGCGACGAGCATCGGCTTGGGTCCGAGGCGCGTCACCGCCCGCGAGGCCAGCGTCGACCCCACGACGATGCACAGCGTCATCGGCAGGAAGGCCAGGCCGGCGCGCAGCGGCGAGTAGCCGAGCACCTGCTGCAGGTAGAGCGAGAGGAAGAACCACATCGCGAACACCGCCGCGCCGACCAGGAGCACGACTACATTGGCCGCGCTCAGCGTCCGCGAGGAGTAGATCCGCAGCGGCATCAGCGGTGCCTTCGCGATCCGGCCCTCGATCACGACGAACGCCGCGAGCAGGACGAAACCGGCGGCTATCAGGCCAAGCGTGCTCGCCGAGCCCCAGCCGGTGACGTCGGTGCGCACGATCCCGAGGACGACTACCGAGAGCCCCAGGGTCGCGGTGATCGCGCCGGCCAGATCGAAGCTCGGCCGCCGCGCGAAGTCGCGCGTTTCGAGGATGTAGCGCTGGGCGAACACGGCCGCCAGCAGCCCGATGGGCACGTTGATGAAGAGGATCCAGCGCCAGCTGAGCAGGTCGGTCAGGACTCCGCCGAGGAGCACGCCGGCAGCGCCGCCGGCTCCTCCCATCGCGCCCCAGATGCCCACGGCGCGGTTGCGTGCCGGGCCCTCCTCGAACGTGGTGGTCAGGATCGACAGCGAGGCGGGAGCGATGATCGCCCCACCGAGGCCCTGCGCGGCGCGGGCGGCGATCAGCAGCGCCTGCGTGTCCGCGAACCCGCCGGCCAGCGAGGCCAGCGAGAACAGCACGAGGCCGGCGACGAATACTCGCCGTCGGCCCAGCAGGTCGGCGGCGCGTCCGCCGAGCAGAAGGAACCCGGCGAAGGTCACCGTGTAGGCGTTGACCACCCACTGCAGATCCTGCTCGGAGAACCGCAGCGAGTTCCGAATGGCGGGAAGCGCGACGTTCACCACCGACACATCGAGGATGACCATGAACTGCGCCAGGCACGCCAGGAGCAGGATGGCTCCGAGGTGGCGGCGCTCAGAAGTTGTCTTGGGTGCGGTTTCGGTGCTCATACTCGTATGACGGGCGAAGGCGCCTCGATTCGACACTGCGCCGCGCCCGCGCCGGCACAGTACGATGGTTATCGAACCATAGCATGTTGTTCGATATTCGTCGTACTACCATTGAGGGTGAGATGGACACGCAAGTGATGAAGGGAACCGAGCTCACCGGCCTGACAGCCGGCGACTCGGCGAGTGGGGTGCAGATCACAGAGGACTCGCTCCCGCACCCGGCGCGGGAGGAGATGGAGCTTGCCGTCGTCCTACACGCCTTCAGCGACCCGATGCGGCTGCGGATCGTGGCCGGTCTGGCCGTCCAAGACGATCGGACCTGCAAGAGCTTTGGCCTACCGGTCACGAAGTCGACGTGCACCCACCACTTCCGGGTGCTGCGCGAGGCCGGCGTGATCCGTCAGCGGCTCGAAGGCACCACCAAGCTCAATTCGCTTCGCCGCGGCGACCTCGACGCGCGCTTTCCGGGCCTGTTAGCGTCGGTCCTCGGTGCGGCCGACCACTATCTGCCGTAGTAGTCAGCGCGACGCCCGGGCGCGATAGCCGCCGAACTCGGGCGGGCGGCTCTCGCTGAACGCCTGGACGCCCTCCCGCGCCTCATCGGTCTCCGCGAACAGGCTCAGTCCGCTGAACGACATCGACGCGATCCCGGCGATGTGCTCGGTGTCGGCGTTGAACGACTGCTTGAGGAAGCGCAGCGCCGTCGGCGACAGCACCAGCATGTCGTCGGCCCAAACTCGGACCTCCTCGCGCAGACGCTCCAACGGCACCACCTGGTTCACCAACCCCCAGCGCTCCGCGGTCAAAGCGTCGTAGCGCCGGCAGCGGAACCAGATCTCTCGCGCGCGCTTCTCCCCGACCACCCGCGCCAGGTACGCGGTGCCGAAGCCGCCGTCGAACGATCCGACGCGGGGGCCGACCTGCCCGAAGCTCGCGGAGTCGGCGGCGATCGTCACGTCGCACAGGACGTGCAGGACGTGGCCGCCACCGATCGCCACGCCGTTGACGGCCGCGATCACGGGCTTGGGCACCTCGCGGATCAGCCGGTGCAGCCGCTCGATCTCGAACAGCCCGGACTCGCTCGGCCCATAGTCGCCGGTCTCTGCTCGCTGCTTCTGGTCCCCGCCGGCGCAGAAGGCCCGATCTCCGATCCCGGTCAAGCAGATCACGCCCACGTCCGGGGAAGCCCAGGCCCGCGTGAACAGCTGGATCAGCTCGTCGACCGTCCTCGCACGAAAGGCATTCATCCGGTCGGGCCGGTCGATCGTGATCCAGGCCAGCCCGCGCTCAACTTCGTACTGCGTGTCCGTCAGCTTCATGCATCAGCTCCTTCGGGATGCGACTTTGATCGGCGACTAGCGCATCTTCGCGCGCGAGCGCCGGCTGACGGCGCTCGACCGCCCCTTGACTTTGGCCGGGCGGCGCGGCACGATCCGGACTCGCGGCAATGAAGCCGGGGCGTCTCCGCGACCAGAGGGGTGGAGAAGACACGTGACCGGTGTGCTGTATGGACTCGCGCGGTTCTGCGTGCGCCGGCGAGTCGCGGTGCTCTGCGTATGGCTGATAGCGGCGATCCTGCTGGTGGCGGTCTCGCACCGGCTCGGTGACAACACCAACGACAACCTCTCGCTGCCGGGCACCGACAGCCAGCACGCGACGGACGTCCTGAAGCGCTCGTTCCCGGCTCAGGCGAACGGGACCAGCCCGATCGTCGTCCACGCCAAGACCGGCAAGCTCACCGATCAGAACAACGCCAACGCCGTCAACCAGGCGGCCGCGAACCTGTCGAAGAACAAGGACGTCGCCGCGGTGGTCAACCCGCTGACGCCGCAGGGGGCCTCGGCGCTCAGCAAGGACCAGGCCACCGGCTACCTGTCCGTCACACTGGCGGTCCCTCCCGGCTCGCTGTCGGAATCGGAGGCGCAGACGATCATCGACGCCGCCGCCAAGCCGGCCCACGCGGCGGGTCTGCAGGTCGAGACCGGCGGACAGCTCGGCCAGAAGGTGTCGAAGCCGTCGACCGAGTCGAGCGAGCTGGTGGGCATCATCGCCGCGATGGTGATCCTGGCATTCACGTTCGGGACGATCACCTCGATGCTGCTCCCAATCGTGACCGCGATCTTCGCCCTGGCCTGCACGCTCGCGGTGATCCGCATGCTCGGCCACGTCACCAACGTGCCGACGGTCGCGCCCACCCTCGCGACCATGATCGGCCTCGGAGTCGGAATCGACTACGCACTGTTCATCGTGACCAGGCACTTCCGAGGGATGCAGGACGGCCTGCGGATCGAAGAGTCGATCGCGCGCGCGTCCGCGACGTCGGGGGGAGCCGTCTTCTTCGCCGGTGGGACCGTGGCGATCGCGCTCGTGTCGTTGGCGGTGGCGGGAATCCCGCTGGTCACGACGATGGGTCTGATGGCCGCCATCTCCGTGGCGATCGCGGTCCTCGCTGCCCTGACGCTGCTGCCTGCCGAGCTGGCGCTGCTCGGACCGCGCATCCACTCGCTGCGGGTCCGCCGCCCCGCCACCGACGAACAGGTGCGAAGCGGACTGTGGGCCAGGTGGGCACGCGACATCGCCAGGCACCCGATCGTGGCCGGACTCGCGGCGCTGGCGATCCTGATCCCGCTCACGATCCCGCTGCTGTCGTTGACGCTCGGCCAGCAGGACACCGGCGCTCTATCCACCTCCACCACGGCCCGCCGCGCCTACGACCTGATCTCCGAGAACTTTGGGCCGGGGGTAAATGGGCCGCTGCTGATCGCGGTGACGCTCGGCTCGCCCGCCCAGAACGGCACGAGCGATCCGCGCCTGGCCACACTCCAGAAGGACGTGACCGCGACCGCCGGCGTGGCCGCGGTGTCGCCGATGCAGCTCGACAAGGCCGGAACCACCGCGTACTTCAACGCGATCTCCAAGGCCGGCCCGGCCGAGAAGCAGACCACGGATCTCGTCAACGCGCTGCGCGAGAGCACGATCCCGAGTGCCGAGAAGGGCACCAACATGCGCGCCTACGTCGGCGGCAGCACCGCCGGCTACATCGACCTGGCGTCGAGGATCTCCGCCAAGCTGCCCCTGCAGATCGCCGTCGTGATCACGCTCAGCTTCCTGCTGCTGATCCTGGCGTTCCGGACCGTGGTCGTCCCGCCGCAGGCGGCGGTCATGAACCTGCTCTCGATCGGCGCCTCCTACGGCATCCTGACCGCCGTCTTCCAGTACGGATGGCTGAGCGGCGCGATCGGGCTGAGCGGGAGCATCCCGATTGTCTCCTACGTGCCGTTGTTCATGTTCGCGATCCTGTTCGGGCTGTCGATGGACTACGAGGTGTTCCTGGTCAGCCAGATCGAGGAGCACGTCCAGGCCGGTGAGGACAACACGAGCTCGGTGGTGTCGGGCCTCGTCACCAGTGCCCGGGTGATCACCGCCGCCGCACTAATCATGGTGTTTGTGTTCGGCAGCTTCGTGCTCAACGGGGATCCGACGATCAAACAGTTCGGGGTCGGGCTGGCGGTCGCGGTGATCCTCGACGCCACCGTGGTGCGCTGTCTGCTGGTGCCCGCGGTGATGGTCCTGATGGGCAAGTACAACTGGTACATGCCGCGATGGCTCGACCGGGTGACGCCGGGCATCAGCATCGAGGGCGTGCAGTTCTTCGCCGAGCACGATCAGGTTCCCGAGCCCGAGCCCGAGCCGACGCTCGCGCCATAGTGAGCCCCCCGCTGACCGACAGCGTCTGCCCGGTGATGTAGCCGGCCGCGTCGGACGCAAGGAAGGTCACCGCGGCGGCGACGTCCCCGGGCCGGCCGAGCCGTCGCATCGGCACCGCCTTGCGCAGCGCCTCCACCATGTTCGCGCTGGCTGCGCCGGCCCCCAGCATTGCCTCGAGCAGCGGCGTCTCCGTCGGCCCCGGGCACACGCTGTTCACCGTCACGCCGCGACGCGCGAGCTCGCGCGCGAGCGTCTTGCCGAACGCCAGCTGCGCGGCCTTGGCGCCGGCGTACACCGCCTCCAGCGACGAGCCGACGCGCGCTGCATCGGAAGAGATGTTGACCACGCGACCGTATTCGCGCTGCGCCATTCCCGGCACGACCCGCTGGCAGACCCGCAGGCACCCCTTGTAGTTGAGCTCGATGATCCGGTCCCAGAACGCCTCGTCGGTCTCGACGAACGGGTGGAACTCGTCCCAGCCGGCGGTGTTGACCAGGATCTCGATCGGGCCGAGCTCGCGTTCGACGCGGGTCACCGCCTCGTCGACCGAGGGGCCATCGGTCACATCGAGGTGTAGGGCCAGCGCCGCCTCGCCCGGGGCGTCATCGGCGATGTCGCCCGACACCACGCGGTGCCCGACCGCGGACAGCGCGGCGACGATCGCCCGGCCGATGCCGCCGGCGCCGCCCGTCACCAGTGCCACTCGAGCGTCCATCGCGGGAACAATACGATGGGCGGGTGGACCGCTTCGGCCCGGACCACCTGGTCAGCGCGCTCGTCCTCACCTTCGACAACCTCGGTGAGGCCAGCGCGCTCGAGCGCGGGGAGCAACCGCTTCCAACCCGACGCGACCCGTCGGTCACCCAGGCGCTTCCGTGGCTGCTCGACGAGCTCGACCGCCACGGCCTCAAGGCCACGTTCTTCGTCGAGGCGATCAACTGCGAGCTGTATCCCGAGGCGGTCGCCGGCATCGCCGCCCGCGGCCACGAGCTCGGTCACCACGGCTGGAGCCACGAGCAGTGGGCAGCGCTGGCGCCGGACCACGAGCGCGAGGCGCTCACCCGTGGGCTGGGCGCGTTCGAGGCACTCGGCTTGCACCCGCGCGGGTTTCGCCCGCCGGGTGGCGAGCTCACCGACGCGACGCCGGCGCTCCTGCGCGAGCTCGGCTTCGAGTGGTGCTCTCCCGCGGGCGACGAGGCACGCGTCGATGACGGCCTGGCCTACCTCCCGTTCGACTGGGAGCTGGTCGACGCCTACCACCTGATGGACAGCTTCGCCTCGCTGCGCGTCGCCCGCGGCGATTCCGAGGCGCCGACTCCGCCTGCTGAGCTTGCGGAGCAACTGCTCGAACGGGTTGGCGCCGGCGGGCGCGAGACGCTGATCCTCCACCCGTTCCTGATGCTCGACCCCGACTGGTCGGAGGGCGTCCGCGAGCTGCTCGGGGCGATCGCCGGCGAGGCCCGCGCCGGCTGGACCTGGGTCGTCCCGGGTGGTGTGTTCGCGGACTGGCTACGAGGCGCGGTCGGGGAGATGAATCGAATGGTCGGCGGCGCCTGATGGAGAAGATCGGCGGCGCCTGACGGCGGCGCCTTAGGGCGCGCCTTAGCGAGCGGCCGCAACCGCCCGGAGCTCGTCCAGCGACTCGCGCATGAGCTCCTGAAGGGGCTGCTGGTTGCCTTCGTCGACCCAGCGCTCAAAGGCGACCCGGAACACCGTGATGCCCGCCTCGGCGGTCAGGGTGGCGGCCGCGTCGCCGACCCCGCGGCGGCGCAGCGCCTCCGCGACGGCCCGGCTGAGCGACGCCAGCTTGATCAGCTCGCGCTCCTGCAGCTCCGGGTTCGCGGCGATGATCTGCTGGCGCCGGACGGCAAACTCGCGGCGCTCCTCGAACATCGGGGCCACGGCGTCGAGGGCGGCAGCCACGGCGTCGAGCGGTGCCGCCGATGCGGGGGCCTCGGCCACCTCCTGGACGAACAGCTGCTCGAGCGTCTGCGCGCCCCAGAACAGCACCTCGCGCTTGTCCGCGAAGTAGCGGAAGAACGTTCGCTTGGTGAGCCCGGCGCGCTCGGCGATCTCCGCGACCGTGGTGTTGTCGAAGCCGTGCTGGCCGTACAGCGTGAGCGCCGCCTGTTCGAGGCGGCCGCGCGCGTCGGGTTGCCATCTACCCATGGCTCCAGCGTAGCCGATGACACCGAGTGACATGAGTGTGCTAAGGTGATGACACCAAGTGACATCAACCCTTTTCTGGAGGTTCTCATGCGTGTTTTCGTCACCGGCGCGTCCGGACACATCGGCTCCGCCGTCGTTCCCGAACTGCTCGCCGCCGGCCATCAGGTCGTCGGCCTGGCCCGCTCGGACAGCTCAGCCGCGGCGCTCGAGGCCGCCGGCCCCGAGGTGCATCGCGGCGACCTGGAGGATCTCGACGGCCTCCGCGAGGCAGCCGCCGGGGCCGACGGCGTCATCCATCTCGCCTTCGACCACGAGGCCATGCGCTCCGGCAATTTTGCGGATGCGATCGCGTCCAACCAACGTGCGATCGAGGCGATCGCGGATGCGCTGGACGGGTCAGGCAAGCCGTTCGTGGGCACCTCGGGCACCCTGATGCTGACGCTCGCGGGTATCAGCGGCCGCCCGGGCACCGAGGAGGACGCGCTCGAGACCGGGCCGCGGGTCGAGTCCGAGAACTTCGTCGCCGGGCTCGCCAAGCGGGGAGTGCGCTCCTCCGTCGTCCGCCTCCCGCCGATCGTGCACAGCACGCTCGACACCCACGGCTTCGCTCCGACCTTGATCGCGATCGCCCGCGACACGGGCGTCGCCGGCTACGTCGGGGACGGATCCAACCGCTGGCCCTCGGTCCACACGCTCGACGCGGCGCGCGTCTACAGGCTCGCGCTCGAGGCCGCTCCGGCCGGATCGCGGCTGCACGCGGTCGCCGAGGAGGGCATTCCGTTCCGCGAGATCGCCGAGGTCATCGCAGGCAAGCTCGAGCTTCCGAGTGCCAGCATCCCGGCCGAGGACGCGAACGAGCACTTCTCGTTCCTCGGCGCCTTCGTGTCGCTTGACAACCCGACCTCCAGCGAGCTGACCCGCCGTCTGCTCGGCTGGGAGCCGACCCACCCGGGCCTCCTCGAGGATCTGGATCAGGGGCACTACTTCGCGGTGGCGCTCGCGTCCTAGAACGCCGGCACTCCCATCCTGGTGGTGGCAACTGGGCTCAAATAGACTCGTCCGGTTGCCACCACGAGGGAGAGGAACACGATCATGCGCGGCTTCATTCGCGGCACCCACCACCTGACCTTCTGCGTCGGCGGCGCCCAGGAGGACTACGACTTCCACGTCCGCGTGCTCGGTCTCAAGAGCGTCAAGAAGACCGTGCTGTTCGACGGCGAGATCCCGATCTACCACCTGTACTACGGCAACCGGCTCGGCGACGCGAGCACGCTGCTGACCGCGTTCCCCTACCGCCAGGCCGGGTGGATGGGCAAGCGCGGCACCAACCAGGCCAAGTCGCTCAATCTGTCGGTGCCGGTCGGCTCGATCGGCTTCTGGTCCGATCGCCTGTCGGAGTTCTCCGTCGAACATCAGCCAGGCGAGAGGTTCGGCACCGAGCGCCTGCTCTTCCGTCACCCGTGCGGGATCGAGTATCAGATCGTCGCCGACCCGAACCCCGACGACCGCGAGCCTTACGACGCCATCGTCCCGGCCGAGCACGCGATCCGCGGAGCGTACGGCACGACAACCTCTGTGCGCGAACCCGGTCCCCAGGACTTCTTCATCACGCAGGCCATGGGCGGCGAGCTCCTCTCCTCCGAGGGTTCGCATCACCAGTACCAGATCGGCGACAACGAGGGCTACGGGCGGATGATGGAGCTGGCCGAGGAGCCCGATTTGCCGCAGGGCACCTGGCAGTTCGGCGAGGGCACGATCCACCACCAGGCCTTCGACGTCGTGTCGGCGGCCAACCAGCAGGAGGTCAAGGACTGGATCGTCGGGCTCGGCTTCACCGACGTGTCCGAGTCCAAGGACCGCGGCTACTTCTTCTCGATGTACTGCCGCAGCCCCGGCGGCCTGCTGGTCGAGATCGCCTACGGCACGCCGCAGGGCTTCATGATCGACGAGTCCGAGGAAGAGCTCGGCACGCACATGTGCATCCCGCCGCACTGGGAGAACCGCCGGTCGGAGATCTCGCAGCTCGAGCCGATCGAGACGATCGAGACCGTCGTCGGGTAATTCTGGGCCGGCTTCGCCGGCATCCGTGGGGCCGGGTACCCCGTCCTGACAGGGATCGTGACCTGTCAGGACAGGGATCGTGACCTGTCCTGACAGGGAAGGTGGCGGTCGCGGCGACGGCCCGCTCGGCTCCGGTGCCTCGCCTTTCGCTCCTGCCGCGCCACATCCGACGGACGCCGAGCGACGCCAGGCCCATTGGGGGAATTCCGGTTAACGCCTCACTCGCCGACCGCCAGCCGGCGAGTGAGGAGTTAACCGTGCCAGAGCCGGGTGAATCCGAATTCACCCCGCGAGACGCGGCGAGTGAGGCGTTAACCGTGTAGGTAGAGCGTGACGTTGTAGGTAGAGCGTGACGTTGCGGTCCAGGTGGGTGCCGGCGAAGCCCTTGGGCCGCCCGCCCTGGGCGTCGAGGTAGGCGAGCTCGCGGGAGATCGTGCCGAGGTCGCCGGGGAAGGTGTGGTCGAGCATCCAGGTCTGGATCGCGACGCCGCCGCCGGCCGTGCGCAGCACCCGCAGGGCCCGGGCCTGCTGGGGGTAGTCGATCAGGGAGGCGGTGTTGATCAGCCAGTAACCGGCGCGCGGCTCGATCGAGTTGCGGTGGGTGTGGCCGGACAGGGCCGCGATCACGCGCGGGTGGGCGTCGAGCAGGGACAGGATCGACTCGCCGCCCTCGGAGCTCTCGAGCGGCTGGTGGGAGACCGCGATCACCCACCGCGTACCGGCCGCGTCTAGCTGGCTGGCCAGCCACTCAGGCTGTGAAGAGCGGACGAGGCCGCCCGAGCCACCGGCACGCCGCGCCAGGTCGAGCACGATCAGGCGAAGGTCGCGTCCGACGTCCACGGCGTAGTCGAGACTTGCGCCGGCGCCGGCGCGCAGCAGGGGGATGACCTCACCGGCGGCCATCTCCCGCCGGCGCGGATCGGGCGGCACCCGCACCTTGGGCCCGGCCAGCGCCTGCGCCAGGAACTGGTTCACCAGGCCGGGCAGCGGCGGACCGTCGGGCGAGCCGCCGGAGGTGAGAACCGTCCCCGGTGGCACGGTCAGGTCCGGCGGGAGCTCCCACAGCGCCTCGTCTCCCAAAGCGAGCGCCCGGGTCTCGTCCGTGGGTACGAGCTCGCCGGCGACCAGGATGTCGTGGTCGCCGAGCACCGGGTAGACGGGCGCGCGGAGGCCGGGCGTGAAGAACGCGCGGACCGCCTGCTGGAGCAGTCCCGGGTGCACCGGTGCGTCGAGGTCGGGGCGGTAGTAGAAGGGGTCGGGGTCCGAGGCCAGCTGGACGCCGTAGTAGCCGTACCGGCCGCTGCCGGGGCGCACCAGGCCGCCGCGCAGCACGCCCAGGGCCCAGCCGAGCTCGTTGCGTTGGTCGTTGTCGATCACGTCGCCGCCCTGGATCACCGCGTCGGGGGCGAGCGCGCGGATCGCGCGGGTGGCGCCCGCGAGCACCTGCGCGGTCAGCGTCTCCTGCGGGCGGAAGGTCGACTCGAACGGGTCGCCCAGGCGGTCGAGGAACGGAACCCGCGCCGGCGAGGAGGCGTCGAGGACGTGGGCGTCGGTGACGTGGGCCAGGGTGGCGATGACGTTCTGAAGCGGCCGGGCGGGAGCGACGTCGGTTCGGGCGATCAGCGCCTCGCCCGGCCCGCGCTGGAGCGTGCCGGTGCCGCCGGGGTCGGCCCAGGTCGACGCGATCGTCGAGCCGGTGGCGCCCGCGCTCGAGCGCGAGGCCCCGCAGCCGGCCGTGAGCAGCGCGCCGGCGCCCAGGATGATCGCCTCGCGACGCGTGATCATGACCCGGCCATCCCGGTGATTACGTTCTCCCGCGTGGTCTGGTGCGCGACCCACACCACCGCCACCGCGCCGGCCAGCGCCAGCCCGGCCAGGACGATCGCGATCTCGAGGCGGCTCGCGCCGAGCGACAGCGTCACGTAGCTCGCGGCGAGTCGCGCCAGCGCCGGCCCGAGCACGAGGCGCTCGAGCGCCACGCCCAGCGCCGCGGCCGGGACGACGAGCGCCACCACCGCTCCGGCGAGGAGGCGCCGGACCGCGGGCCCGCCGGCGCCGAACGCGCGCAGCACCGACACGGTACGGCGGCGCTCCTGCACGGTCAGCGCGCACGCCTGGATCAGCGCGTACAGGCAGACCAGCCCATCGACGATCGCCACCGCGCGCAGAATCGAGCGCAGCACGGCGACCAGCGGCACGCCCCGGCCGATGGCGCCGGTGGCGGGGGCGGCGCTCGGACCGAGCGCCGCGGTCACCGCGGCCGCGCTGGCGCCGGGCTTCAGCCGGACCGCGAGCTCCTCCTCGTCGCTGGCCGACGGATCGGCGGCGAGCAGCGCGCCGGCCGGGACGTAGGCGACGCGACCGTCGTCGTCGAGCGAGCTCACCACTCCGGCCACGCGCAGCCGCAGCTCGGCGCCCGAGTCGAGCTGGATAGCCAGCGTCGCACCGGGGCTCAGGCCGAGCGCCTGGGACAGGCCCAGCCCGACCTCGGCCTCGTGTTCGCCGCGGAGCCGGCGGCCGGACACCAGCGGCGGCGCCTCGAAGATCGTGTGGTCGCCGGGATAGGCGATCACATCGATCGTCTCGCCGAGTGAGAACGAGTCGACGGCCTGGGTCTCGTAGCGGGGCGCCGCGGCCTGCACGCCCGGGATCGTCCGCACGTGCGCCGCGGCCGACGCCGGCAGGTTCGCGGTCAGCTGGTAGCGCTTGCCGAGCGCGCCGGGATCCGTCTCGAGCGAGTTGAGCGCGGAGGCCAGCGCCAGCATCAGCAGCACGAACGCGGTCGAGAACCCGAGCGTGGCCGCGGTCGCGATCAGGCGCGTACGGCGGGCGCCGGCGAGCCGGGCACCGAGCGTCGTCAGTCCGGCCCGCCGCATCGAGAACGGTCCCGCGCGCCGGCCGCGGCCGAGCTCCGCCCCGCGGAGCAGCCCAACCGGCGGACGACCGGCCGCCCGCCAGGCCGGCCAGGCCGCCGCCAGCACCGGGATCGCGATCGCTGCCAGCCAGGCCGCGATCAGCGCCGGCGCGAGCGCCGCCCCCGGCGCCGGCTCGTTCAGGAGCACGAGCAGCCGCCCGGTCGGGCCGTAGGTGGCGAGCACGCCGGCGACCGCGCCGACCGTCGCCGCCGGGGCCGCGACGAACAGCGACTCGAGCGCCTGCACCAGCGCGAGGTGCCCGCGCGAGGCACCCACCGCGCGCCGCACGCCGATCGTCCGCAGCCGGCACTGGACCTCGGCGCGGGCGGACGCGGCCAGCAGCACGCCGGCGGTGGCGAGCGCGATCAGCGACAGCGCCACCAGCAGGTCGATGACGATCCCGGCGGCCTGGTCGAGCAGCACGCGCACGCCGGAGCGGGTGACGAAGCGCAGGCCCTGGAGGCCGTAGCTGGTGGCCCGCGCCTGGACCAGTACCTCGTTGAGGTTGGCCGGGTCGCGCAGCCAGATCTCGGCCAGATTGACCTGCGGGTTCGCCTGCGCACCGAAGCGCGTGTCGAGCGCCGCCGCCGACACGTACACCCGGGGGACGGCGAGCGGATAGGAGACGTTGTCTGGGCTCTCTGAGAAGCCGACGATCCGCTGCTCTCCGAGCCCGTTGATATCCAGGGTGCCGCCCACCTTCAGCCCCCAGGCGTCCGCCAGCCCCTTCTCGACGACGACCTCGCCGGGGCGGCTCGACAGATCCCGGCCGGCGACGATCGCGTAGCCGCGGGGGCCGGTGCCCACGACCTCGACGTCGCCGTTGTCGGCGAACTGGTTCCCGGCCTGGAGGCTGACGCTGGTCACTTCCTGGCGCAGCGAGTACGCCGCGATGTCGGGCAGGGCGGTGATGTGCTGAGCCACCCGGCTTGAGCTCTCCGGGTTGAAGCGGACGATGATGTCCGGCAGGTTGGCCGCCTTCGCCGCGCGGTCGAACCCGAACCCGAGGCTGTCGGAGACCACCAGCGCCGCGACCAGCATGGCCGCGGCCAAGGCGATGCCCAGGCCGGTCAGGAGCGAGCGCCGGCGCCTGACCCTCACCCCGTGGCGGGCGTCTCTGAGCGCTGCCCTCAGGCGGACTCCCTCAGCGTGACGCCCGCGGCCGTCTCGGCGCGCAGTCGTCCATCGTGGAGGTGGAGCACGCGGTCGGCGATCGCGGCCGCCTCTGGCTCGTGGGTGACGATCACGACGGCGCGGCGGCGCAGGCTGCGCAGCAGCGCGAGCACGGTGGCGCCGTTGTCCTGGTCGAGGTTGCCGGTCGGCTCGTCGGCCAGCACCAACTCGGGGTCGTTGACCAGCGCCCGGGCGATGGCCAGCCGCTGCTGCTCGCCGCCCGAGAGCTCGTGCGGCCGGCGGCCCGCGATCTCGGTCAGCCCCAGCTCGCCGATCAGGCGCCGCGCTCGGCGCTCGCCGTCGCGCCCGGCGCCGGGCAGTCGCGCCGGCAGCAACACGTTCTCCTCGCCGCTCAGCTCCTCGATCAGGTGAAACGCCTGGAACACGAAGCCGACGTGGCGCAGGCGCGTTTTCGCGAGCGCCCGGGCGCGCTGCCGGGTGATGTCGTGGCCGGCCAGGACGATCTGGCCGGCGTCGGGGCGGTCGAGGCCTCCGAGCAGATGCAGGAGCGTCGACTTGCCGCTCCCCGAGCGGCCGAGCACCGCGACGACCTCGCCCGCCTCGACATCGAGACTGATGTCGTCGAGGATCCGGCGCTCCGCTCGCCCGACCCCGAGCGTCTTGACGATGCCGCGCGCTTCCAGGACGGGCATGGGGTCAACGGTAGCGCTGGATCAGAACGTCACCAGCGCGGCGCTCTCGGCCGGTAGCATGAACTCGTAGCTGTCGTGGCGGGCGGTTAGCTTCGCCACGGTCGAGCGGCCGGCCAGCCGGCCGGTGGTGGTGTGGTTGCCGTAGGTCTGACCGCCGAGGGTGATCCCGGTGGTGCTCGTGAGCTGGGGTCCCCGCAGCCGCTCGAGTGTCGCCGGACGGCGGCCGGCGGAGCTCACCGCGATCGTGCGTCGGTCCAGGCTCTCGTTGATGAGCACCACCCGTGTGCGACCGTCGCGGCCGCGGGTGGCCCAGACATTGACCCCTTCGGCATTGGTGATCGTGGTCCCGACGAGCCGCGACCCTGCCGGCACGGCATGGGCGAACATCTCGAGGCCGTAGTACTCCGGGGTGACGAACGCGCTCCACCGCCGGCCACGGTGACTGAACGTGAACAGCTGGTAGGTCGCGTCCGGATAGGTGTGCATGTTCACGCCGTCCACGCCGACCTCGGCCAGATCGAACAGCGTGTCGAGCGCCCACAGCGCCGACACGAACGCGTCGCTGACTCCGGGCGCGTCCCCGCACGAGTCGGTGTTGATCTCGTCGACCCGCAGCGGGAGGTGGTGGGCGTGGGCGACCGGGACGTATGGTGCGACGCCGTCGGCCAGGCCGGTGGTCGAGGCGGGGGCGAGCAGGTGCCCGACCGTGGGGTACGTCGGCGCAGACGGCGGGACGAAGCACGTCTGGACCGGGTAGGCATGCAGCGTGACCACGCCGACGCGTGGCTCGGCGGCGAGGAACGCGCCGGTGTCCGCCATCCAACTGGGCGCGCCGGTGGCGGGTCCGGCGAGCGGCCCCGGCAGGCCCTTGGCGAACGTGCCAAAGTCGTCCAGGTAGGACGGGAAGTCGTAGTCGGGCGGGCGGCCCATCACGTGGACGCCGTCGGGCAGGACGTACCAGGTGAAGGTGCCGTACAGGTTCGGCTCGTTCCCGAGTTCGAGCGCCTCGATCCACGGCTTCCCGATCCATCGCTCGAATGCGCTCGCCTCGCCGTCCGCGGCCGGGCGGCTGTCGGCCTCGAGGTCGATGCCCATGATCAGCCGGGCGTTGAGGTCACTGGCGACCGCGCGCATGACGGCGAGCCAGCGCCGCGTGAGCGTGACCCGCACCCCGTTCGGCTTGGTCAGGCCGGGGACCGGGTACCACGCCCAGTCGGTGCTGTCCCCGCCGATCCGGAGCACCGGGGACTGATCCAGCGTGAGGTTGCGGACCAGCTGGAGGAACACCGGGTCGACCCTCTTAGGGTCGGTCCCGGCATACGGGATGATCGCGGTGCTCTCGAGCGATAGGCCCAGAAACCCCGGTGGGATCTCGTGCCCGCCGGCCCCGCCCGAGACGGTGACGACGGCCACGTCCTGCGGGGGCGGGCTCGGCCTGGATCTCGCTCGAGCCGACCGCGCTCTGGCGCTGTGATGAGCGAGCTTTGCGGCCGCGTATCCGCTGGGTGCGACAAGCGCCATAACGAGCGCCGCAGCTAGGGCGAGACGATGCCGGCGTAGGCGATGCACGCTTCGGTCAATTTGCCACGCCGCGGCCGGTTCGATCAAATACGGCCGTGACCGTCCTCGAGATCGAACGCCGTCCCCTCGGTCGCTCGGAGCTGACCGTGCCGCGCGTGGCGCTCGGTTGCGGGAACTTCGGCGGCGTCGGGTCGGCCCCCGAGCTGTTCGGCCAGGGCCTGAGCGAGGGCGAGGCGTTCGCTTTGATGGACGCGGCGTGGGAGGCCGGCATCGGGCACTTCGACACCGCCGACGCCTACGGTGGCGGGCGCAGCGAGCGGATGATCGGCAGCTGGATGCAGACTCGCGGTGTTCGCCCGCTCATCACGACGAAGACGTTCAACCCGATGACCGCCGGCGGCGACCACGGGCTCGCCCCGGAACGGATCTTTCGGCAGCTCGAGTCGAGCCTCGACCGGCTCGATCTCGATTACGTCGATCTGTACCTGGCCCACGAGTTCGACCCGTCCGTGCCGCTCGCCGAGACGGTCGGTGCGCTCGAGGATCTCCGCAAAGCCGGCAAGATCCGCGCCTACGGGGTCAGCAACTTCGATGCTGACCAGCTCCGGGCGGCGGTGGCGGCCGGGGCGCCGAGCGCGATCCAGAACGAGCACTCGTTGCTGGCCCGCGCCGACGAAGCCGAGGTGCTTCCGGTGTGCTCGGAGGTAGGTGTGGCCTACCTGGTGTTCAGCCCGCTGGCCGGCGGCTGGCTGACCGGCAAGTATCGTCGCGGCGAGGCGTTCCCGGAGGGGTCGCGAATGACCCAGCGACCCGAGCCCTACGCGCCGTTCCTGTCCGAGACCACGTTTGCCCGGCTCGAAGCGCTCGAGCGCCTCGGTCGCAACCGAGGAACCTCGATGGCCGGGCTCGCGCTGGCCTGGCTGCTCGGGGACCCGCGCGTGACGCAGGTGGTGGTCGGCCCTGGTCGGCCCGAGCACCTAGCGCCGGTGCGCGAGGCACTCGAGCGGCCACTGAGCCCGGCCGAGCGAGAGGAGGTCGGGCGTTGCTGATCCTCGGCCACGACGACGTGCTCGCGGCGCTCTCGCCGGAGGAGTGCGCCGACGCGGTGGCCGCCGTCCTCGCGGCCCACGCTCGGGGCGACGCGCTGATGCCGCTGCGGTCGCTGATCCAGTTCGAGGGTGCGGCTGGGTTCATGGGTCTCATGCCAGCTTGGCGTGGCGGCAGCGACCCGCTGTTCGCGCTCAAGTCGTTGTGCGTCATGCCCGGCAACCCGGCGCGCGGCCTCGACTCCCATCAAGGGACGGTGACGTTGTTCGACGGCTCGACGGGCGTGCCCACGGCGGTCCTCGATGCCTCCGCGGTGACGTCGGTGCGCACCGCCGCCGTCAGCGCGGTGGCGACGCGGGTGCTGGCGCGCGAGGACGCGCGCGTGCTGGCCGTGCTGGGCGCCGGCGTTCAGGGCAGAGCCCATCTGGCGGCGTTGCCGGCCGTCCGTGATTTCGAAGAGGTGCGGGTGTACGCGCCCTCGTCCGAGCACGCGCGTGCGCTCGCCGACGGTCGCGCCACCGTCGCGTCGAGCGCCGAAGAGGCGGTGCGCGGCGCTGACGTCATCGTGCTCGCCACGAGCTCGCGCGAGCCGGTGGTGCGCCGAGACTGGCTCGCCGCCGGCACACACGTCAACGCGATTGGCGCCAGCGTGCCGACGTCGCGCGAGCTCGACGTCGAGACGGTGGCGGCGAGCGCGCTCTTCTGCGACAGCCGCGAGTCGCTGCTGGCCGAGGCGGGCGAGTTCCGGCTGGCACTCGAGCAGGGGGCGATCACCGGTGAGGAGCACGTGCGCGCGACGCTCGGCGAGGTGCTCGCGGGCATCGCCCCGGGCCGCACCGACCCGCGGGAGCTGACCGTATTCCGCTCTCTCGGGTTGGCGGTCGAGGACCTGGGCGCGGCCGAGCGCGCGGTGGCGCTCGCGCGGGAGCGGCGTATCGGAGTCGAGGTCGAGCTGTGAGCCAGTCGTGATCGAGCTACGCGACATCGAGGCCGCACGGGCTCGCATCGCCGATGTGGCGATCCGCACGCCGCTGGTGCGACTGCACGCGGCCGAGGTGCCGCCCGACACCGAGATCTACCTGAAGCTCGAATGCCTCCAGCCGATCGGCTCGTTCAAGATCCGCGGGGCGACCAACGCGGTGCGGCTCGCCCCCGACTCGGAACGCGACCGAGGCCTGGTCACCGCCAGCGCCGGCAACATGGCCCAGGGCGTGGCCTGGGCGGCTCGCGAGCTCGGTCTGACAGCCACGATCGCGGTGCCCGAGCACGCCCCGCAGGCCAAGCTCGGCGCGATCGAGCGGCTCGGCGGCCAGATCGTGAAGCTCCCCTACGACGACTGGTGGCGGGCGATCGTGACTTCTCGCGTCGATGGGATCAAGGGGTTGTTCGTGCATCCGGTTCAGGACGAGGGGGTGATGGCCGGCAACGGCACGATTGGCCTCGAGATCCTCGACGACCTGCCCGACCCCGAGGCGGTGGTGATCCCGTACGGCGGCGGCGGGCTGACCGTGGGGATTGCCAGCGCGATCCGCGCCGTCAAACCCGACACCAGGATCTACACCGCCGAGCCCGCCACCGGCGCCGCGCTGGCGGCCGCGCTCGAGGTGGGGGAGCCGACCGACGTGGACTACACCCCGTCGTTCGTCGACGGGGCCGGGAGCCGGCGGGTGCTCGACACAATGTGGCCGCTCGTGCGGCCGCTCGTGGACGGTGCGTTTGCGGTGCCGATCGAAGACACCGCCGCCGCGGTCCGCATGCTCGCCTCACGCGCGCGTGTAATCGCCGAGGGCGCGGGCGCGCTCGGCACCGCGGCCGCGCTGGCCGGCCGGGCGGGCAGGGGTAAGGTGGTCTGCATCGTGTCGGGCGGCAACATCGATTTGAGCAAGCTGGCCGAGATCCTCCGAGGAGGTGACTCGTGAACGTCGAGAATGAGGACTTCCGATTCCCGGTCCTCCCGGGGCCGGGCGCGACCGACTACGAGCGCTACCTGCGCACCGACGAGCTGCTGTCCCTGCAAAAGCCGCCCGACGAGCGCGTCCACCACGACGAGCTGCTGTTCCAGACCGTCCACCAGTCCTCGGAGCTGTGGTTGAAGCTCGGGACGACCGAGGTGGACGAGGCGGCGGCCTGCCTGGAGCGAGGTGAGCTCGCACCGGCCATCCGCCTGCTGCGGCGTGCGGTGCTGTGCCTGCAGTACGTCACGACCCAGCTCGAGATGCTCAACCAGATGTCGCCCTGGGAGTACAGCGAGATCCGGGTCGTGCTTGGGCACGGCAGCGGCTTTGACTCGCCCGGTTTCCGGCGCATCCCGCAGGTGACCCAGCGCGTGGCCAAGGCCTTCGACCGGTTGCTCGAGCGGGCGGGCCTCTCGCTCGAGAAGCTGTATATCCACGGCCGCGAGCACGAGGACCTCTACCAGCTGGCCGAGCTCCTGACCGAGTGGGACGAGCGGATCTGGGTGTGGCGCTTCCGCCACTACGCGATCGTGGCGCGCGCGCTCGGCGAGGACACGATCGGAACCCAGGGGACGCCGGTTCAAGTGCTGGGCAAGCTGATCGCCCAGCGCCAGATCCCCAAGCTATGGAAGACGCGCAGCCGGCTGGTCGAGCTGTTCGACGCCGAGCGCAAGGGAAGTGCGGCCTAGCTCTCGGCTGCTGTGTTAGAGGCTGTCTCAATACCACGCGTGCGACGGGTTTGAGACAGGCTCTTAGGCCCGAAATAGTCCGGGGGCCGTAGATCCGTCCACCGCCCCCGGGGAGTCAGGGAAGTGGGGGCACAGTCCCCTGACTCGATGGGACGAGTTGATCGCCCCAAGCTGAATGAACAATATGTCATATCGGGGTTCGAAACGAGAGAAATCGCTGCCGCTGCAGCGAGGAAGCACTTCGACCAACCTTGTCGCGTCCTCTGCGTTTTAAGCATTCACATGGGGGCACGTTTGAAGTGGGGTGCACTTCGGCTGGGCTCGGTCGTCTGGTGACTGCTAGCCACCGCGCTCGGCGAACGGATCGGCCGGCGCCGGTGGGTGGGCTGGGCAACCCGGTATATCGAGCCTTTGCCGAGGCACGGGAGTCCGTCCGATGCGGACGGGCTCCCGTGCAGTCCTCGGTCAGAGTGCAAACGATCCGAAGATCTGTATAGACCTGGGCGGTCTGGTTAGGGATACTGCGCATATGGGGGCGTTCTCGAGGGTGAGCACGCTTGACGGTCATGCCGGTCTCGGCGGCAGCGACGATGAGCTGGTGGCACGCGTGCGGGCCGGCGACGACGCTGCGTTCGAGGCGATCTACGATCGCTACGCCCCTGGCGTGCTCGCTTTCTGCGTGCACATGCTGAGAAATCGCGAGGAAGCCAAGGATGCGCTGCAACTCACGTTTGTGTCGGCCTACCGGTCGTTGCGCAACGGCGACAGCCACATTTCGTTGCGGCCGTGGCTGTACACGATTGCGCGGAACCGGTGCCTGTCCGAGCTGCGGGCACGCGAGGACTCGGTCTCCGTCCACGACGCGGTCCTCGATCGGCGGTACTACGACCCCGCGGACGCGCTCCGCCGGCGGGAGGACCTCCGCGAGATGCTCGACGACATGCAGCGCCTCCCAGCCGATCAAAGAGCCGCACTGGTTCTGTTCGAGCTCGGGGGCCACTCCCACGCCGAGATCGCCGGCGTACTCGGCGTGCGCCGGGAGAAGGTGAAGGCACTCATCTTCCAAGCTCGTGAAGCCCTGGTCCGCGGTCGGTACGCGCGCAACAGTCCCTGCGCGGACGCGCGCGCGCGGATCGCGACCGTCCGCGACAAGGTCCTGCCGCGCAGCGCGACCCGCGCCCACATCGAGCGTTGCCCAAGCTGCGCGGCGTTCGAGGACGAGGTGCGCCGTCAGCGCTCTGCGCTCGCGCTCATCCTGCCGCTGGTGGTGTCGGCGGAGCTGAAGGCTTCCGTACTGATGACGGCCCTTGGCGCGGGCGGTGCAACCGCAGCCGCAGCGGGGGCGGCGGGAGCGGTCGCCGGCGGTGGTGCGGCGGTAGCGGTCGCGGGCACCGGCCCGGTGGGCCTGATCGTCGCTGGAGGTTCAGGCGCCGCTCTGACCGCGGATGTCGTGGCCGCCGGTGGAGGCCTTGCAGCTCTCGGTGGGGCTGCAGCGCAAGGCCCGGCCAGCCTCCTCGCCAAGCTCGCCGTTACGCTCGCAGTGGCGACCGGCGTCGTCGGTGCCGGGCACCAGCTTGGCTCCCTCGCGCCAAGCCGCGTCGCAAGCGGCACTTCTGCGCCGGCGGCGACGCCTCGTTTTTCGGGAGACTCTCAAACCGGCGCTCTGGGAGCCGCATCACGCGCCCTGCATGGCGCGAGTCGGGGTCCTGCAGGAGGACCGCCCGTTGTGGGTGATCGCGTCTCGACCACCGCGGCCACGACCCTTGTCGCTTGGTCCACGTCCGGTGGCTCGCCGGTCGGCTCGAGTGTCGATTCGACCAGCGCGATCACGGCACCAGGTCCAGCCGCGACGAGTCTCTCCACCCAAACGCCCGCCGGGTCCGGCATGCCTGCTTCGGGGAGCAGCTCGGCCGGTCCGAGTGGGTCGACTCCGTCTGCTCCCTCCGCCGGCTCGGGCAGCGCGAGCGCATCGGGCAGCTCGAGCGGATCGAGCAACCCGGGCGCAGCGCCGGTCACCGCCGGCGGGTCGACCGCCTCCAGCGGGTCCGGCAGCTCGTCGGGCTCGACGACTTCCACCGCCTCGACGACTTCCACCGC
>DASPPG010000270.1:0-16171 GCA_035625625.1 Solirubrobacteraceae bacterium | reverse complement strand
GACGGGAACATCATCGCGGCCATCATCACCAGCCACACGCCCAAGAACCAGCCGAGCGTGCCAAGATCGGTGCCGGGTCCGCCGTCCATGCCGGCCATGCGATCCGCGGTCGACCACCACGCCCCGGCGGCCAGCGCGAGCAACAGGACGACCAGGCCGACGCGCGAGCGGACCGCGGCAACCGCCACGGACAGCTCGCCACGTTCACCGGCACAGTCGCCGACCGCAGTTCCCGTCATGCTGCCCACGCGAAATGTGAAGTCGAGAAGGCGGAGTTCCCGTCGTACTGGATACCAAAGGCGTCGATCTTTGACCGCGTCGCGTGGGCGATCGTCAGCTCCGACCCGGCGGGATGAAAGATGCCCGTAAGACGAGCGGGCTCGCCGGTCTCGACCCCGAACGGCACCACGTCCTCGATCTCAAAGTCAACCGCGTCGCCGATCCGGACCGAGTGACGCAACCCTTCCTCCCGCACCTCGATCGGCGCGCGCTCGACAGCGAGGTTCTCCCCCACGAGCGGGCCCAGGGCCTGCATTGGGCCACCGAGCGCGCCCGAGAACACACCGCCGAGCTTCTCGGACTGCTCGTCCGACGCCGCGGCATCGATGAACACCCCCAGACGCCAGTTCCCGTCGGTCATCACCTTGGGCGTGTCGGCGACCGCGGCAACGGTCAAGCCGCTCACGTCGGTGCCCTCGATCTCCCCGTTCCTGACGTTGAAGACGAGCGTGACCCGGCAGCGATCCAGCGTGGCGCCGAACGCCAGCGATGCCGTGCACGGACACACCACATCGCACGAGCACGTCTCGAAGTAGGACCCCTCTAGCTTTCACGACATGCGCCGCCTCCTACGGTCGAAATGATCAGCCGATTCTCTCCAGGCGCTGACTGTCGCGTCAACCGCACGCCTCGCTCGCGCCACAAGCCCCACAACGATTCTCCGACGTCAAACAAGCCCGGCTCCGCGAGGGGCCTGACTCACACTGGCCTGTTGTGATCGGAGCGTACGAGTCCCTTCGACAGGGACAAAGGATCCTCGGCCGCCAATCCATCGGGCCGGCGGACCGTCGATACCGCCCCATCGAGCGCCATGCACCCCCGCCGTCGGGGATAGAGATAAGCGATCGATCGCGCGCCGTCAGCCCAAAGGCGAGGCCCGACTGCCGGCACGCTCGCGCGGCTGGCAAAAGGAGCCACCACGCGACGGCGGCATCGTCCGGAACGCGCTGCTCCATCCCGGACAACTCCAGTCGCGAGACCGACGAGCGTTCGATGACCGCTCTCGTGGCGTGGCATTGCGGTAGCGCGACTTGCTCTCCGCGAGTGCTGCTCTTGTTGCTGATGCGATCGCGCGACGCGAAATGTCGGAAAGACAAAGGCGATCGTGCCGACTGCAGACCGGCCCGGAATCTGATCTAGGTGGTCGCGTCGTCCGGCGCCGCCCGCGTTTGCCGTTACGCCTCGCCCGTGCGGTCTGCCGGCGAAGATGCTCGAGCTCTGGTTCGGCGGGGTCGCTTGACGCTGGTCGCCGATGATGGCGGACTTGCCCCCTTGCACGTCGCCGGGGACGCGGCTACGGTGGGCTCTGTGGTCGCTCTTGATCATGATTAGACGGGCCATCGGCGCGTCGATGCGAAAGGGACCTTTATGAATAGCGTGGTGGTTAGCTCCTCGGCCCGGACCGCGATTGGTTCGTTTGGCCGGAGCTTGGTCGATGTTCCACCGAGCGAGCTGGGCGCGACCGCGGCGCGTGCGGCGATCGAGCGCGCCGGGATCGAGGCGGATCGCGTCGAGCAGGTGGTGTTCGGCAATGTGATCCACACGGCTCCGGAGGACATGTACCTTGGCCGGGTGGTGGGCATGAGGGCGGGCGTTCCGAAGGAGGCGCCGGCGATGACGCTCAACCGCTTGTGCGGCAGCGGCCTGCAAGCGATCTTGACCGCTGCGCAAGTCATTCAGACGGGGGATGCGGACGTCGCGCTGGCCGGCGGTGCGGAGTCCATGAGTCGGGGCGCGTACTGGATGCAGAACGCGCGGTGGGGGGCGCGAATGGGCGACGCATCGATGGTCGACGCCGTCGTGGGATGTCTCACGGATCCGTTCAATGACATCCACATGGGGGTGACGGCGGAGAATCTCGCCGAGTCGCATCGGATCTCGCGGGAGGCCCAGGACGAGTTCGCGCTCGAGTCTCATCGTCGCGCAGTGGCGGCAAGGGATGGGGGGAAGTTCGGGGATGAAATCGTGCCGGTTGAGATCAAGTCGCGCAAACAGACCGTCGAGTTCACCGTCGACGAGCACCCGCGCTCAGATGTATCGATGGAGGTGCTTGCGAAGCTGCGGCCCGCGTTCACCAAGGAGGGGACCGTGACCGCGGGCAACGCCTCGGGGATCAACGACGCTGCGGCCGCGGTTGTCCTGATGTCAGACGACCGAGCGCAGGAGCTGGGTGCGCCGGTGCGGGCCAGGATCACCTCATACGCGGTGTGCGGCGTTGAGCCTAAGACGATGGGGATCGGTCCGGTGCCCGCGATCCGGAAGGCGCTGGAGCGGGCAGGCAAGACGCTAGACGACGTCGATGTGATCGAACTCAACGAGGCGTTCGCGGCTCAGTCGCTGGCGGTTCTGAAGGACCTCGGTCTCGAAGGCGACGGGCGGGTGAACCCAAATGGCGGGGCAATCGCGCTCGGCCATCCGATCGCGGCATCGGGCGCGATCCTCGTGACCAAGCTCCTTCACGAGATGGACCGCGAGAACGAGAAACTGGGGCTCGTCAGCCTCTGCATCGGCGGCGGCCAGGGGATCGCGATGCTGTTCGAGCGCGATTGAGCCGGCTACGTGCTCGCCGGGGAGCACCGCGTGCTGTTAGACGGGAGCCGTGCCGATGACCCAACACTGGCGTTGGGCTCGCGAGAACTAAGGTGGCATAAGGCAGACGATGTCCTGATGCGACAACCCAGCCGACCTGGCAACAATGCGTCACCGCCCTGTTCGCGGGTAGCCACTGTCCTCCCGACGGGTTGAACGCCACGACCGTTTTGTTCTAGCGGTGCCGTCGCAGAGGCGAGAGTCGGGTGGCCCGGGGGAATCGCACCCCCGGGCTCCCGCAGATCCCGGCGTGACAGTCTCCCGTCACCGGACTCTTCTGATCAGCCCCGGCGGCTGCGGGGCGCGGCCGGCAAGCAGCCCGGTGGCCCGGAAGCGGAAGCGACCCGGCCGGAAGATCTGTGCTGCTGCGGAGCATTCCTGGCGGTTGTCTCGGTTGGCGTTCATTGCGAGACTCTCCGAACTCGTCTGCCTCGGAGCGGCGCTGTGCTTGCAGAAACGCGGCGGACCGAGCCGTGCGCTACGCCGGCGGTGGTCGACGGTCGGCTGCGTCCAGGTGAGCCCGGGTCGCGCCGTCAGGGGGTCACGCCGGAGGTGGACCGCGGTTTAACCCGAATGAGGGGATGAACCTTTCCCGTTCGCGCCCTAGAAGGAATCGGGAGCCGGCTGCGCGTCTTCTCCGGCAGTCCGATCGCCGGAGCACGACAGGCCTGGACCAGACGACGCTGTGTGCTGTGATGTGAAACGGAGGGACGTCGATGGGTGCCGAGAGTGAGCGGGTGGCGGGATTCGGGCGGCTGGAGGACGGGCTTCGCGACGCTGGCGGCTGGTACCGGTGGGGGCCGTATGTGAGCGAGCGGCAGTGGGGCACCGTCCGGGAGGATTACAGCGCCAACGGTGAGGCGTGGGACTACTTGCCGCACGACCATGCCCGGTCGCGGACGTATCGCTGGGGCGAGGACGGTCTGGCCGGGTTCTGCGATATCGAGCAGCGGCTGTGCTTGTCCCTGGCGCTGTGGAACGGCCGCGACCCGATCCTGAAGGAGCGCGCGTTCGGGCTGACGGGGGCGCAGGGCAATCACGGCGAGGACGTCAAGGAGTACTGGTGGTATCTGGACGCCATCCCGAGCCACGCGTGGAACCGGTGGCGGTACCACTATCCGCAGGCCGCGTACCCCTACCAGGACCTGATCGACCAGAACGCCTGGCGCAACCGATACCAGCCCGAGTACGAGCTGGTGGACACCGGGGTGTTCGATGCTGACCGGTACTGGATCGTCGAGGTGCACTACGCCAAGGCCGACCCCGATGACCTGCTGATGAAGATCTCAGTGGCCAATGCGGGCCCGGACGCTGACACGCTGCACGTGCTGCCCACCGCATGGTTCCGCAACACCTGGACGTGGGAGATCGACGCGCCTAAGCCCGTGATGGCGGCCACCGGCGACACCTCGGTGGGAATCGAGCACCCGTGGCTCGGGCAGCTTGAGCTGCTCGCCGACTCCGCACCTGACGGGACGGCGCCGACGGCCCTGTTCTGCGAGAACGAGACCAATCTGAGACGCCTGTACGCTGTCGAGCCGGTCACGGCATATCCGAAGGACGGGATCAACGACCACGTGGTCCACGGGGCGGCTACCGTCAACCCCCAGCGCACCGGGACCAAGTGCGCGTTCTGGTACGAGCTCACCGTCCAGCCTGGGCAGACGGCCGAATTGCGGTTGCGGCTGCGGCTAGCCAAGACAGCAACGGGCGGAGCAGCAGCCGCCGCGTTCGGCGCCGGGTTCGACGAGCTGATGGCGCAGCGGCAGGCCGAGGCCGACGAGTTCTACGCCGAGCTCACGCCCAAGGACGCGAGTGCGGATGAGGCGATGGTGATGCGGCAGGCGTTCGGCGGGCTGCTGTGGAGCAAGCAGCTGTTCTACTACGACGTGGAACGCTGGCTGGACGGCGACCCGACCCAGCCGGTACCTCCGCACCAGCGACTGACCGGGCGCAACTCCCGATGGCGGAACTTCGACGCGTTCGACATCATGTCGATGCCGGACAAGTGGGAGTACCCCTGGTTCGCGGCGTGGGATCTGGCGTTCCACTGCGTGGCGCTGGCGCACGTGGACCCGGCGTTCGCCAAGTACCAGCTGATCCTGCTGTGCCGGGAGTGGTTCCAGCATCCGAACGGGGCGCTGCCGGCGTATGAGTGGGACTTCGGGGACGTCAACCCGCCGGTGCAGGCGTGGGCGGCGCTTGAGGTGTTTGCGATCGACGGCGGCCGTGATCTCGATTTCATCAGCCGCGTCTTTGACAAGCTGCTGGTCGGCTTTAACTGGTGGGTCAACCAAGAGGACCGCGAGGGCAACAACTTGTTCGAGGGCGGCTTTCTCGGCCTGGACAACATCGGCCCGATCGACCGCTCGCACCTGCCGGTCGGCGGCATCCTGGAGCAGTCCGACGGTACCGGGTGGATGGGCTTTTACACGGTCGCGATGGGAACCATGGCCGTGGTCCTGAACCGGTCCGGCCAACGCCCCACCCAGGATCTGGTCATTAAGTATGTCGAGCACTTCGCCGCGATCCGCGAGGCGCTGGACGAGCTGGGACTCTGGGACGAGACCGACGGCCTGTATTACGACCGGCTCAAGACCCCGAGCGGGGAAGCCGTGCCGGTGAAGACGCGGTCGATGGTGGGAATCATCCCCGCCCTAGCGGCCGCGGTCCTGACCGAGGATGATTTGCAGCGAGCGCTGACGGTCGACAAGCAATTCGCGGACTTCCTGGCCCGCCACGACCTCGTGGACCTGCAGAAGCTGAGCGAGCGTGGCATGCTGCGCGGGAAGCCCGGCGAGCGGCGGTTGCTGCTCAGCATGTGCGGGCCGGACCGGCTGGAACGACTGCTCGCCAAGCTGTTCGACGAGGACGAATTCCTTTCCCCCTACGGCCTGCGGGCCCTGTCCGCCTACCACCGCGCGCATCCCTACACGCTCGAGGTCGAAGGCATCACCGCGAGCATCGACTACGAGCCGGCCGAGTCCACCACGCCGATGTTCGGCGGGAACTCCAACTGGCGCGGCCCGATCTGGTTCCCGCTGAACTACCTGATCATCAGCATCCTGGAGCGCTACCACCGGTTCTACGGCGACGACTACACGATCGAGTACCCGACCGGGTCAGGCAACCTACTGACCCTGGACAAGATCGCCGCTGACCTGTCAGACCGGCTGATCTCGATCTTCACCAACGGCCCGGACGGCCAGCGGCCCTGTTTCGGCGGCACCGAGCTCATGCAGACCAACCCCGCCTGGCATGACAATCTGATCTTCAGCGAGTACTTCCACGGCGACAACGGCGCCGCGATCGGCGCGTTCCACCAGACCGGCTGGACGGGGGTGATCGCCGATCTGATCCGTCGCCGGCACGGACACGTCGAAGCCATCGGCGATGTCGTCCGACGGATCGGCTTGCAGGCAGGGCGATGAGCGCCCCACCAGCGCTCGCCGGCCACTCGCGGCAAATTCGCAGCGGTCTCCCGGCTTTCGCAAAGGCGACGTGCGACGCGATGTCGCACGTATCGAGTGGACTACCGGACCGGCAGCGAGTATTGGTTCTGCCGGACCGTCGCCAACGACTTGCTGTCCACCCGCGGCGTGGCGTGCCCGCGGGTGTCGAACGCCTCACCCGGTAGCGGGCGCAACAGGTCAAGCTCCTGGCCGAGCGCCTCACCGACGGTCTGGCGCCGGCCACGGATCGTGCCTCGAAGGTCGGTGATGCACGCGGCCGCGATCCGCTCGTCGAGCTCCGCCAGCGAGCCGACCTCCGGCACCGGCGCGAGGTAGGCGCGGCGGAACCGGCCGACGTCACCTTCGATGCCGCCCTCTCGTGGGCACCTTCCTTGCCCGTCCGTAAAGCTCGATTCGTAGAGGTAGTGCGAGCGCAGCGCGACGAACCGGTCGGTCTCCACTCGGCGCCGGCCGCGCAGCACCCGCTTGACCGCCGAGCCGAGGTTGGCGTATCGGATCAGGCTGAACACGCCGCCGAAGAACTCCAACGCGGCGACGTGCCCCTCCAGGAACGCCTGCCGCATCTCACGGGTGTGCGCCTGCACGAAGCACGCTCCTGAGAAGCAGGCGCGCATCCCGAATAGGTGCACCTTCGTCGCCACGCCAGCGATCACAACGGTCGCCTCGCCCCAGTCCACCTCGGCCTCCGCGCCCGGCTCTGAGCACAGCGGCACGAACACCTCATCGACCAGCTCGCCCAACAGCTGGCGCCGCTCGCGGACATACCGGCGGACCCGCCGTTCCGCGTTCCGCGTTGCCGCGCCGTATCGCGCTGTCAACGGGGCGTGGCGTTCAGGAGCGCCGGTTCTGAGTCAGGCTTTGGCTGGTCGGTGGCTGTCTTGGGACAGGGCGAGGCCGTCGCTTGGATGCTGCGCCTGGCGTCGGCTTCTCGTGGGTAAGACGTCAATGCGACCGCGACCGTGTAGTGACCACCCGGCGGTTCGAGCGGCCATCTGGTCACAGCGCGGGCACCCGGATACGGCGCTCACGCGTCCACCGGTCGGCGCGGCACCGGCTGCTGTGAAGCGGCGTACGACACCGGCCTCGTCATCGGGAGAACGCAGCACATGCCGCGCCACGGCCAGTCCCGCTCTCGCGCCGAGGACGATCTGATCCGCCCGGGGCATGTCATTTCCGGTGTCGCGAGCGAACGCAGCCAGCAGGGCGTCGGCGTGCTGGCGCCGGCGGGCCCGCCAGCATTGGTCGCATCCGGGTCGTTCCGGGACCACGGCCGGTCCCACCCATATCGCGCCCTCGTAGGGCTCGACGGTGACGTGACGCACGCGTCTGTGCTCCAGGGCGCGCCGCACGTCTCCTAGCCGCGACTGGGCTGACCCGATTAGTACGGCGAGGGAAGGCGCGGTCGCTCCGGGGACCAGGCGGTCGAGGTTGTCGGGCCTGCCGTCGAACTCGACGGCGGCTCCTCGGGCTGCCTGGAGCAGCATGCGGGCTAATCTCCGCGCCCATGGGTCGAACGCGACCACGAGCAATGCGGGATTCACCACAGGGGGCTCGGCCATGGGTTCACCTCCTGTGTGGGTAGAGACGTGAGGCCCATTCGGCGGGGCGCCTCGAAAAGGCGCCGACTCGCGAGGTAGCGCACGCGCGTGTCGGCTAGGTAGGGGATGAGCGGTGGCACGATCACTCTCACCACGCGTACGCCGGTACCTTCGAGTTCGACCGGGGTCAGATCTACCGCGACCACGTCGCTCGACTCCTCGGCAAGGATCGAGACGACTCGCTCGAGCCGTCGGTTGATCGAGGTGGACAGGCCGCCGCGCGGGTCGACTAGGCCTGGCCCGGCGCTCGCCGGACGCGAGCTCTGGCCGCGCGAGGCCGGGCCTGGGAAGAGATGGTGGAACGCCTCCTCGGGGACCTGGGCAGGCGGATCCGAGCGGGAGTCGGACCATAGGCAGGCTCGCACGACCGTGACCTCCCGTACGGCCTTCAGGGCGGCGCGCGATGAGACGTCGGAGCATCCGGCGCCGACAGCTGGCGGCAGCCCGGAGCCGGCCGGAGGCAGTAGAACGGCGAGCGCGGTCGGCACGCCGAGGTCGCTCGTGGCATCGAACACCGCGATGTCAGTCCCATCCTTGTCGGACTCGAGCGTGCGTAGGACGGTATCCCAACCCCAATCCGGGTCATCAGCAGCGCCCTGTCGGCACCGAAGCGACTCGAGCTCGAGTGGGTGGGCTCGGCGGAGGGGCAGCCGACGCAGCCACGCGATGGCGACGGCGTCGCGCTCGATCAGCTCGAAACATGCTCCGAGCAGGGCCGCCTCTTCGCTTGTTGCGGCCGCGCATCCGGACGAGCTCTGGAGCCAAAAATGTTCGACTGGATGATTAGGGGTGATCCCGAGATGGGACATCACCGCGGGGACCCAGACGTCACGGCCGGTCACCAGTGACCACCCTCGTGTCCAGCGCAGCGGCTGGGCGGGATCCCATTGCGTGAGCGGAAAGTCGGACGCCTCGGTCTCAGTTTCCGAGCAGCGGGCGATGTCGCTCAAGTCGATTGCGTCGGGTCCCATCTCGATCGCCGGGCTGGTCACCCAGTGGCGATCAGAGCCGGCCGCGGCGGCATAGCGCTCAAGCGCCTCCATCAGCGCGATGCGTGCGGACACGTCGGGGTCGAGATGGCATCCAATCCCGTCCAGCTCAACCCCGAATCGCTTGGGTGCCTCGGGATCCCGGAGCAGGGCTACCTCACCCAGGCGAGCCAGCGTCACGGTGTCTTTCGAACGAACCAGCTCCGGCGCCAGCCGTTCCAAGCCCGACACTACTCCGCCGACGGGCGATACGAGCTTGCCCAGCGCGCCCAGCTCCAACGTCGCCGTCTTACTCATGGTCGCTTCCAAGCATCAGGCGTTCATCCCAACAGGTGGGCGATCCCACGCATTTCGAACACGACTAAGGCCAGCGTCGCCAACGTGTAGAGCGCAGTCACGGCGCCGTATGCGGCATAAACCCCGTGGCGGCGGCCCCTTTTCGCGTGCCGGAGGGCCCACCCCGCACCGTCCGGGCCGGTCAAGGAGCGGCCGCCCATGCTGTTGTCGGTGAGCCAGGCTCGCATGTGTGACCAGGCACGAGGGCGCAGGTTCAGTTCACCGGTGGCTGCCTCCAGGGCGTGGTAGCCGTCGGTCGGAAGCAGCGGGGTCAGGTTACGCGCAAGCATCAACAAGAGCGACAGAAACACGATCGTCGCCGTGCCCGAGACCTCTCCGCTCGCACTCAGCGCCACCGCGGCCGCTGCCCCGGCTGCCACCAGATCGACGCACGGACCGGCCAGCGCCACCAGCACCCGAGAGCGCCTGGCCGGGAGTCGGTAGATGTCGGTGCAGTCGACGTAGGCCAGTGGCAGGAACCAGCCCCACAGCATTACTCCGGCCTCCCGGACTGCCACCCCGAACGCCTTGCACACCGTGGCATGCGACAACTCGTGCACCGCCACCTCGACGAGCAGGATCCCGAATACAGCCGGCCACAGGATGGCCGTCGGTGTGGAGAAGCTGACCAGCCCGGCGATACAGAGCGTCAGGCTCGCCACGAGCAGGGCCATCATCGTCAAACGGGTGGCGCGGCCGTGCTGGACCGCCATCCGCGCCGGCCAGGTCACGAGCGGATCGATCCCCCGCGTGATCTTCAGCTTCGGGTTAGCAGCGATCCACTTGCACCACCAGGCCCGCTCCGGAACGGTGTCGCATCCAGCGTCCAATGTGAACGCACCAGCGCGTCTCAACCCGTCAATCGCTCGGAGCACCGCTTCGCGCCTGCGCGCTTCCAGCTCCGGATCGCCGCGGCCGTTCACCTCGGTCAGGATCTGCGCCGTGGTGGTCGTGCCATCGAGCGCGTCTAACAGGTTCGCGGCGCCGCGGCTCAGCCGGATGTACCTGCGCTCGGCGGTCAGGTAGAGCATCGGCTGGAAGTCCGCTCCGATCAATCTCTCCACGTTCACCGAGAGAGCCAGTGGAGCTCGCAGCCAACTCTCGGCTGTAGCGGTGGATTCAATTTGCAGTTCGTCCATCAGGTTCTCCTTGGCTTGCGCCTGAAGTTTCGTGCCATTGGCCGTGTAGAGAAGGGCGTCGCGGCAGCCACTCGCGACGCCCCCCGGCTGCTTGCCCCGCGCGCCCCCGATCCAAGAAATCGGTGTTTCCGCGTGCCGTGGTACACGATCGAGCACGCGTTCTCGGGCACGTACGCGGATCTGGCGATCAACTCGCAAGGCCAAATCTTCGTCATTCCGCCACGACCGCCGGCGGTCACGGATCTGTCGTTCGTGTCACTTGACGGCATCAACTACACCGCGTCCTTCCCCAAGCACTTCGGGCTGAGCGTCCGTGGCAGCGAGGGCCAGGGAGCGACGGTGACGGCGACGCTGCGCAAGCCACGGGCGCTGGCCTTGATCGTCCGCGCCGCAGGCGATCATCGGCTTGCGACGGTCGGAGTCGTGCATCTCGGTGAGCACCCGGCCGGGGTGTCGAACATCCACTGGGACCTCGAGGTCGCTCCCGCCCGGCCACTACGAGATCAGCCTCGACGCACTAAACGGCGAGCTCCTGTCCGTGCCCGCTCCCCCGAGCCCAATCACCGTCGTGGTGCAGGCCAACGGACACGTCCAGGTAGAGAGGTAAGCAGCCGCAGATAGGCCCTGATGGCCGGGTCCGCCGCGTGAGCAGGCCCGGCCATCGTCTCCTCTGGGCCGAAAGCGTGCGCCACCCAAGGCGCTCACTGGGGCAAAGGGACACGTGCTCTGACTCTCGCGCCGCCCGCGGACCGGCCATCCCCTTGGCGCCCACACGCGTGCCGGGCCGCCGGTGGTGCTAGCCGCCACGTCGTCGGCCTGCTCTAACGCCAGCGCTACTGCTCCGCCAAGAACGCTAAAGAGCCAACGTGCCTCGGCCGGTTGCTTGCTGGATCTGGCGCGGCGCCTCGGCCTATGTCGGGCCGCGACGCACGACACGCACAACCGCAACGCCGTCCGGACTCTCAAAGCCGCATTGCTTGCAGACGGTCACGCCGGGGCGGCCAGCTCTTCGAGCCGGACTCGAGCCTGAGCGGTGTAGAGACTGTCGCCCTTAGCTTTGAACAGCTCGAGTGCCCCGCTCGCTGCGAAGGTCGATTCCTCCCGGCGGTCGAGCTTTTGCAGGACGAACGAGAGCGTGAGGAGCGCCTCTCCTTGCACGAACGTAAAGTCGGTCGCAAAGGCACGGTCCACGGCGCTCCGCGCCCACTGCTCGGCTGCTTCGCTGTCGCCCTCGGCGAGAGCAAGCTGGGCCCGCACGGCGTTTGTGATCGCAAAGTTGATGACGTCCTCCTGCCCACCGATTTCTTCGCACAGCTCGATGGCTGAACGCGCTGCGTCGCGGTCTCCCAACATCTCGTGGACCTTCGCTAGCATCGCGAGCGTCGTCGAGCGGAAGCCGCGATCGCCCGCTTGCTCGAAGAGTGCGTCTGAGCTCAGCAGCAGCTCACGGGCGCGGCCCGGACGCCCAGCCAGGACCTCAAGCCTCGCCATGAGCTGATCCGAGCCTCCGACCATAACGTACCCGCCAAGCGCCGCGAACTGGTCTTGCGCCTGTTTCGTAATCGCGAGAGCTTCGTCCAAGTCGCCGTGCAGCCGAGCTAGCTCGCCGCGCAGCAAGGTCACTGAAGCAACGAGGAACGGTCCCACATCCTGCTCGCGCTCCAGCGCCTTGAGCTCCTGGGTCACCTGTTCGACGTCAAACGGTCCCCACAAGAGCGCGGCGACCTGCCACCCGAGCGCCCGCGCACGAAGGCCATTGTCCCCGGCCCGGGCAGCGTGATCGGCCGCCAGCCGCAGCTCGGCGGCCGATGGCCGCGCTTGACTCACGGCCCAATGCGCCCAGAACGCGGCCAGGTGAGCCTTCGCGAGCCCACGCTCGTCGTCGCGCTCGGCAAGTTGCGCGAGCATCCCCGGAAGCAGCGACTGAATTCGTTGCCCCACGCCGTCGGGTCGTGCGTTGTTCACCCATTCGAGTCGGGTCAGTCGGGCATCCAGGGCGGTTTCGGGATCGTGCTCGCCCACAGCCAGAAGCTCGTCCGCGCGAGCTAGGTCGCCCGCCACGATCAGCTCCTCGGCCAGCCCCACCCCAATCCGCACTCGGAGCCGATCGCCCGCCGGCGCGATCTGATGCGCTCGTTCCAGCAGGTTCCGCGCCGCAGCGACGTCGCTCCGGTTCCGCGCTCGTTGACCCGCCGCGAACAGATGCTCCGCCGCGCGCCGGGCGAGCGCCGGTTCGGCCACCCGCGCGAGCTCGACGCTGTAGCGCACCGCCTGCTCCAAATGCCACCCGGCGATCTCGTCAAGCTCGAGAAGCTCCGTGCCGTGTTCCTCCAACCACAGCGCGAACCGCTCGTGAAGCTCCGCCCGGGTTACCTTCGGCAACGCGTCGTACGCCGCGTCGCGGATGAGCAGGTGACGGAAGCGAAACGCCTCATCGCCACTCAGTGTTCCGGGATGTGGGCGGATCAATTCCTTGCGCACAAGACCCGAAAGCCGCAGCTCGACCTCGGCGGCGAGCCGCTCTCCGGCCAGCGCCTTTACGGCAAGGCTGTGGAAAACTTCGCCTTCAACCGCGCCACGCTCAAGCAACTCGCGCTCCTCGGCGCCCAGCCGCTCTAGGCGCGCCGCCAGCAGCGCCTGGATCGTTGGGGGGACCTCGACTGTCCCTCGCTCGCGTGCGAGCGCGACCATCTCCTCCAAGAACAGCGGGTTGCCCTCGCTCGCCTTGATCACTCGCGCCCGGGCCTCTGGATCGACGCCGTCGCCAAGCGCATCAAGCAGAGCTTCGGACTCTTCCCCGACGAGCGGCTCCAGAAGGACGGTCGTGGCGGTCAGCTTGCCGCCGCCCCAGGCTGGTCTGTCGTCGAGCAGCTCGGGACGAGCCGTGCACAGCAGCAGGATAGGTGCGCCGCGGGAGAGATCTGCGACGTTGTCCAGCAGGTCCAACAGCATCGCCTCGGCCCAGTGAAGATCGTCGAGATACACCACGACCGGGCGCTCGGCCGCGAACGACTCCAGTAGGCGCCTGACTTCCCAAAACAACTCCTCCGGCGTCGCCACACCACCGCTGCTGAGATGCTCCAGCACCCGCGCGGCCCGTTCCCCGAGTGGGATCAG
Organism: Solirubrobacteraceae bacterium; assembly: GCA_035625625.1. Taxonomy (GTDB): domain Bacteria; phylum Actinomycetota; class Thermoleophilia; order Solirubrobacterales; family Solirubrobacteraceae; genus Palsa-465. The sequence goes on along the minus strand of DASPPG010000270.1, from coordinate 2,651 downwards.
CGCCTCGACCAGGGGCCAAAACGTGATCCCATCGCCGTAGTGAAGGCACCGGCCGCGCAACACCATCGCCTGGTCGCCGATGCTGGCGAGCAATTCGCTGACTAGCCGCGACTTGCCCACGCCGGCTTCTCCCAGCAGGCTGAAGAGGTGACAGCGGGATTCCTGGACGGTTCGCTCCCAGGCCTGATGCAGCAGCGCTAGCTCGCGCTTCCGACCCACGAGCGGTGCGTCCAAATGACGCTTGAGCCCCGGCGCGGCCGGATCCACTCGCACGAGGCGATACGCCGGCACCCGCTCGGACTTACCCTTCAGCTCAAGCGGCTCCAGCGCCTCGACCTCAACGGCGTCGCGCACGAGGCGCAGCGTCTGCTCGCCCAGCAAGATCTCCCCAGGCTGGGCGGCCTGCTCCAACCGCGCAGCGACATTAATCGCGTCGCCGATCGCGAGGTTCTCCCCCTCGCCCATCAACACCGGGCCGGTGTTCACTCCGGTACGGAAGCGCAGCTCGACGCGGACTTCGTCCGCGACCGTTGGCAGCCGCTCCCTTATCTCAGCCGCTGCCCGCACCGCCCGCAAAGCATCGTCCTCCTGCACGCGCGGGATCCCGAACACCGCCATAACCGCATCACCGTGGAACCTGTCGATGGTCCCGCCATGGCGCTCGATCGTCGCGCGCAGCTCCCCGAAGTACCTGTTGATCACGCTGCGGAGCAGCTCAGGATCCAGGCGCTCGCCCAGCGCCGTCGAGCCCGTGACATCGCAGAACAACGCCGTCACCACCTTGCGCACCTGACGCGGCGGCGGAGCCTCAGGAAGCGCTGCGCCGCACGCGGGACAGAATCGAAACCCCTCCGGACTCTCGGCACCGCACCGTGAGCAGGTCAACATGGCCACGCACATCCTCTCACCCGGACCACGACGACGCCCAGTGCAACCTGTCCCACAGATGCTCCAAGGCCTGAGGGCACGGCCCAATACTGACGGCGCGCTCGTCCGCCTGATGCGCTCCTGGTCAGCCCCTGCAACCGATGTGGACTGCCACGAGAGTGCACGGCTCTACCAACGCTGGCAGCAAGACGTGGTGACGCCGATGACCGTCCGCGCGTTAGGTCCCGCCGGCGGCTTGTGGTCCATCGGTCCTCCGCCCCTAACCACCGCGCGTGCGGCTATCCCGCGCCTGCGGAAAAGAAAGCGAGTCGGCGCTCGTCGGCGGATTCGCGAGACGGCTCGTTTGCCGCGCAAGTCCAGCAGGCTGCGCACGAACTGCATCTTATTGTTGACACGAGCGCCGATGAGGAAGACGACGAAATCGCCCTCGATCTCGGCCATCATCCGTCTGCCAGCTACTTACGCCATCGCTCTGCTCCCACGGTCGTCAAATTGTCTGGGCCGTCGTACTGCGAGAGTCGACACTCTGTCCGACCATCCGTGGTTCCCGGAACCAGTCGATGGGCGGTGTGAGCCAATGACCGGCAGTGCACACGATCTTGAGGTGTTCGACTGGGCGCGGGGAACCCGGCAGGGTGAAACGATCCACGATCTGGGCGGGGAGGCCGCAGCTCGGGCAATCAAGCGGGATGGCTGCAGACGCTTCGATCTGTTCGTGGACTGAATACATGTCAGTTACTCCTGTTGACCGCGGGTGGGGCTTTGCTTGTGACGGCTGGGCCTGCCGGTCAGTCGTCTGTCGGTCGGATGTTCTGGTTGACCCGGAAGACGTTGTGGGCGTCGTGCGACCGCTTGATGCGGGCCAGGCGCTCGTAGTTATCGCGGTAACTGGCCCGTACGCGATCCTGGCCTTCGTCCATCATCATGTTCACGTAGGCGCCGCCCGCCGAGTAGGGGTGCAGAGCCTGCTGGTAGTCGATGCTCCAGGTCCGGATCGCGTTGGCGTTGGCTGGGTCACGGTCGACGCCGAAGAACACGGACGCCCAGTTAGCGTCGCGGTAGCTCCAAGCGGTATCGGCCGAGCCGAGGTCGTGGGCGGCGCCGTCGATCGGGTACAGATGCATCCCCGACTGGATCGTGGGTAGGTTGCCGCCAAAGCGAGCGTGTATGTCGATGGCCTCATTCGGAATCTCGTTGACGAAGTCCGCGCGCCAGTACCACTGGTCGCCGGGCGGGTAGAGCCCGTCGAAGGCGCTTTGAAGCATCGCGTGGGGCATCGGCTGTGCGCCGTTGATGAGCGGCTCGGGCAACGCGGCCAACAGCGGCGCGATCGCCTGGGCGGCGCCCTCCTGTGAACCGAGATAGCACCAGATGATCCCGCACACCTTGCGTAGGTGGAGCGCCTCCGGGAACGGGGGCACCGGTGCGATGATGTGGAACGCGAAGAAGCCGTTCAGCTCGCGGGGAGCGGAGGGCAAAAACTCGCGGTAGACCGACAGGACCTCGGCTGCTTGCTCGGCCGCCCAGAACGTCGGGCCGCCGATCACCGTCCCGACTTCGTGGAGACGGAAATGGAAGGAGGTCACGACGCCGAAGTTGCCGCCCCCGCCGCGGATCGCCCAGTACAAGTCGGGGTGCTCGCTGGGGTTTGTGCGAACCGTCTGTCCGTCGGCGAGCACGATCTCGGCCTCGAGCAGGTTGTCGATCGTCAGCCCGTGCTTGCGGGTGAGATGCCCGATCCCGCCACCAAGCGTGAGGCCGCC
>DASPPG010000269.1:0-2612 GCA_035625625.1 Solirubrobacteraceae bacterium | reverse complement strand
GTATTCGGCCTCGCCGTCAGCGAGTCCCAGTCGCCAGCGGTAGTTGTGGATCACGATGTGAACGTGATCCGGGTTGTCAAACGACGCCGCGCTGCGGTCGAAAGTGGAGTCATCGAAGTTCCACTGCGGCGACGCGGTACGCCAGATCAGCTTGGCGAACTCTCGCCGGTACTTGTCGTAGCCGTCCCGTCCCCGTTCGGTCGCGAAGTAATACTGATACCACCACTGGTGCTCGGCCTCCGGCGCCAGCGGAAACTGCCCGGCTGCTTGGCTTCCGATCAGGTACCCACTGACCGAGACGAGCGCGGCGCAGCGCTCCGGCCAAAGCGCGGCCACGATGTCGGCCGACCGGCCGCCCCAGTCGAATCCGGCGATGATCGCCGTGTCGAGGCTCAGGGCGTCCATCAACTCGACCGTGTCGTTTGCCAGCACGGCCTGCTGGCCGTTGCGGATCGTGTCGTCGGATAGAAACCGCGTGCTCCCGTAGCCGCGGACATGAGGGACCACGACGTGAAAACCGCTGGACGCGAGGACTGGTGTGACCTCGGCAAAGCTGTGAACGTCGTACGGCCAGCCGTGTATGAGGATCACCGCCGGCCCGTCAGCCGGGCCAGCCTCAACGTAGCCAATGCTCAACACCCCGGCGTTGACCTGCTTGACCGGGCCGAACGAAGTGGCCGGTGACTCGCTGACTCCTTGTGCCATGGCATTGCTCCTTCGTCAGTTCGATCAAGGGACGACCGCCCGCGGCCCCTAGGCGACAACGGGAGCCGGAGCCTTCACGCTGGCGAGAGCTTCCAGGATCACATCGGTCACAGCCTCGGGCTGGGAGATCATGATCACGTGCGGGCCCTTGACCTCGGTAATCGTCGCTCCGGCGCGCTCCGCCTGGGAGCGGACCAGGTCCGTGCCGGCCGCCTTGTCCTCGGTCGCGACAACAGCCCAAGAAGGCAACGTCCTCCAGGCGGGCGGACCGCAGGGCTCCGAAAATGCAAGCTCCGCGATCGGACGCTGTGTCGCCGCCATCACGGCGGTCTGCTCGGCCGGGAGATCCGCGGCGACCACTTCGCGGAACCTCGCCGGGTCGACCGCGAGCTCCCCGGCTGTCTCCGCGCCGTCTCCGACCGGATAGCGCAGCGTAACCAGGGCCGTTGACAGGATGGCGTCCTTGGACGTGGCCGCAACCTGGCCTAGGAGCTCGCCTTCGTCCGTCGCGAACGCGGCTACATAGACAAGCCCGACGACATTCTTCGCGGCGGTGGCGGCGTTTGAGATCAACGCCCCAGCGTAGGAGTGGCCGACGGCGAGAACCGGTCCCTGGATCTCCTCCAGGAACGACTCGATGTAAGCGGAATCGGACGACATGCCGCGCAGCGGGTTTGCAGGTGCCGTCACCTGCACCCCCGCGGCCTGAAGGCGCTCAATGACGGCGTTCCAACTCGACGCGTCCGTAAACGCGCCGTGAACTAGAACCACGGTGGGACTGCCATTGCCGTTGGTCTCTTCGGACACGGTTGCTCCTTTGGTCATGAACCCGATCGACTGCCCTCGCGGACCCTCGCACTTAGGGTCTGCGGTCGCGCCAGGGACCTCGCCTGGTTGGCCGCGCGTCGCTCCCTGGCCGGGCACGGGCCGCGGCCCGGAAGGTCACGGCTGCCACATCGTCCATTCCAATCGGCCCATCCGCCAGGCGCGCGGATCGAAGAGGTGGGTTGGCATCGGAGCGAAGCGCTGGCCGACAGGCGCTGACTTCCCTCCGGCTCGCAGCTCCCAAGACGCGCCGGTTTATGGGAGCTCCGGCCGGGGGTCCTGACCATTCGCGCTCGCGCTTGACATGAGCTCCGGTGTCAGGCGAGCGCCACCAGGGGCCGCGACGGTGGTTGCCGTACGCGTGACTGGCGCCGGTCGGCGAGCGCACATGAGCTGGCCCAGCAGAGGCCGGCCTGGGCGTTCCGACCTCTTCACAGTGGACGAATCTCAATAGCGGCCACCGGCCGCCACCGCGCGCCCGTTCGACGACGAATGCAGCCACGCGCAAGCCATCCGGCTGACTATCCCGTTCGGACGTAGGCGGTCACGAATCCGTGCCGCGTGAGCGTGCTCGCGCGGACATGAAAGCGAGTCTCGCCCCCGGGCGGCTCAGGGCACCTGCAAATCGCCAATCTCAGGGCGCGTGGCGTCTCAGCGTTGCTCGCGCAGCCTGGCGATCGGCTGGTAGTTGCGCTTTGGCATGAACTCGCGTGCGGCGTCGACGCCCACGGTGCGAGCCCGAAGGCGCTTGCCGATCGCGTCACGTGTGCCGGCCCAGCAAGCGCCCCGGCGCTGCCACTGGCGTTACGGAGCAGCCACCTCGCCGCTCGTCGTCTGACTCGCAAACGGACAAGACGGGGTCACGCGCCTCGGACCGGCGTTATCGCGTGGCCGCAGGTCTTTTGTTAGCGTGGGATGGGTCGTACAGGTACGCCTTGACGGTCGCTTCGGCGCGGCCTAGACGCCGCGCGATCTCGGCGATCGGCAGGTTCTCCTGGTCGCGGTAGTGGTGGGCGAGCTGCGCGGCGCGTTGGCGTTCGCTAACGCGATCACTCAAACGGCTGGCTCCTTGGTCGGCTGCT
>DASPPG010000268.1:0-10142 GCA_035625625.1 Solirubrobacteraceae bacterium | reverse complement strand
AACACCCGAAACGTCTCCGCGGAAACGCGCGACCCGCGGCTCAACTCCCAGATCGACCCACACCCGGCCGCCAACGCGCGATCACCCGCCCGGCCAGCGGCCATCACAGCCTCTGACGCAGCGACTCGGTGGATCCGGGCTAAAGCGCACTTGCTGGTCAAGCTGCTGACGAGCGCGAGCGTCTCTCTGGCAAAGACGCAGTTGTGTGCCCCGGTCTTGATGTGCTCAGGCCAGCATCCATAGCCCGGCCTTCTCCATCTGACCCAGTGAGCAGTCGTCATGTACGCCTCAGCCTCGGCCAGCTAGCACTGAGCGACGCTCGGCTAACAGGGCGCGTGCTGCGGCGGACAGCTGATTGCCTGGCCGGGTTCGACCACGCGGAGGCTGACGGCTCACCGTGAGTGGCTGCCGCGATCCTGCCCAGGTCGCCCAGTGCGCCATCCCCGAGCGTTGCGCGACATTGTCAAACTCGGCCCATCCCGACTATAAGGGTTGCATTCGGGGTAAACCGAAAAGATCCCCACTCTAGGGGTAAAGGCTGGGCTGGATGCGCGGTGCGATTTCACTGAAAGCAGTGCTTGAGGTGGTCGCGGAGTTCGACCGGTCCGGCGGCGCGAGCGCCGGCGTCGTCGCGTGGGAGTTGTGCGTTGACGAGCCGCTCATCGCCGATGCCTGGGAGCGGGCGAGGGCCACGGGACTGATCGCTCCCGCGGGCTACGACCAGAATGAGCAGCTGTGGCGACTTACCGCCGCCGGGTGGGCGGCGGATCATGGAGAGCGCCAGAGCGCGTGAGCCTCGCGCTCGGCGCTTCCGCAGCCTAAGGATTGGGAGGGCCCGTGGCGAGCCCGCGTGCCTTGTCGATGGCTGAGGCGACGGAGAGCTCAGTGTCCAAGCTGTCGCGTAGGGCGAACACTTCCCGCCTTACATAGCGCTGCTGCCCGCTGCCACTACCCACTGGATGCGGGTAGCCAAACCGCCGCTGCCATGTTCGCAGCGTGTCCGGGCTCACATGGAGCACGGCAGCTGCCTCCGTCAGCCGCAGATCGCGCATCTCCCTGCCTGGTAGTTTCGCCGATTTCACCGCTGGAAACAAGAAGGAAAGTCGGTTCAGTATCCGCGCGGCGGGCCACAGTCGCGGCCCGTACGCGAGCCACTCATCACCCGTAACGACGGTCTGAAGGCAGGGTTAGGTAGAGGTCGAAGTTCGGCAAGTTTGTGCCTGGACCTGCCAACGATCTGGACCTGCTCGTCGAGATGTCAGCGGACATGCACGGGCGCCGGATGGCGTCGCCCGCGACGCGGTGCTGCGTGATGTTCACCTGCCGCTAGACAGCCAACTGGCGCGTGGACCAGCGTGGCGTCGCGGAAACGGGTCAGTTATCTCCGCGTATGCCCGCCCCCGTTTCGAGGACAAGTCGCTGTCGATCGCAGCTCGTCGGTTGTTGGCTGGCCCGACCCGTACCTCGCTGACCGGAGTCCGGCTGTCTGTGAGCGAGGAGGAGCGCGCCGCACTGTGGCTACTGGCCTAGGGCGAACAGCAGCGGCAAGCGCCCGCGCGGCAGGCGGCGGGGGACAGCTCGCGCGGCCTCGCCGGTGGCAGCGCTTCCAGCCGCCGTCACCGTCGCTCAGCGTGTAGTCGTGAGACGCAGTTGTCTCGGCGCCCGAGCTGGCCCGTGCGGAGACCTCGAATAGATGTCGCCGTGCTCGGTGAGATCCGCGATGGCCGCGAAGTGGTCAGGGCGTTGCCCGGCGAGGCTGAAACGTTTGGCCGGGCAGTCGGCGCGTCGCTTCCGGTCGAGGAAACATCTGCCAGCGTTTGTTGCAGGGCAGACTCGGGAACGTGGCCCGGGACGCCGTCGGCGACGAGCGCGTTCGCGGTCTCGAAGTCACTCGGGCCGCCGGGATCGGGGCGTACGTCGGCGTTCCGCTGACCGCGCTGGGTGCGCGGTTGTACATCCTCCTGCGCTGCCTGGCTCACGAGCAGCGCCCGGCGCTGGGCGAGCGCGACGTGGTGTTCCCTCCGGGGGCTTGGCGAGACCATTATTCGGGAGCTGGACGCGGCCCCGCCGGGATAAGCCCAAGGCGCAGCCACCCCAACGCACCCGAGCCGTTGATGTGAGCGCCGCTCGCGTCGTGAAAGCCACGCGCAGAGAACCGGTACAGCGGACAGCATCCCGGACCCGACGCGACGGGCCCGGACGTTGCTGCCACATTCAGTGGACGACCGATGACCAGACGTGTTCATCGACGAGTGGCAACTCGGCGCCGCACCGCTCGGCCAGCATCGCGGAAGCGACCGTCTCGGTGTCGCTTCTTGTCGGATTCGGAAGCCTGCGGATCGGAGATGCTCGAACATCGTCGGCGGCCGCGCCACCGGCGAGTGCGGGTTTGGCGTCATCCTGCCCAACCCGGCGCGGAAGCAATGGAGCAGACCGGGATCAATATGCCGATCTCCGTGTCCACCCGGAGCTTGCGAACCTACCACGGTACGTACACGACGACCTCGACCGTCGACTCGTTCAATTTCGGAACGACGAGCACCGGCGACACGCTCGTCGCGGCGCTGGAGGGCGCCACGATCGCGGGAGGTGCCCTGACCGGCTCGGTTGCGTACGACTCCGCCGTGCTAGGACCGCACTCGGCGAGCATCCTTGAAAGCTGCTACGGCGGCGTGTGCGCCGCCAGCCCCGGCGGGATGTATCTCGGAACCGTCTCGCCGAACGGCCGGACGCGGTTCACGGTCAAGATCACGTGCGCTTGCAGCCTCGGCGCTAAGCTAAGACCGGCGAGGCCGGGATCGACGCGTACGGGACGTCGTTGCCGAACGGGCAGACCTTCGGCACGTTCCTGATCACCTCGGGACCGGCCGTGTTCGCAGGACCACCGCGGACGATGCCGACCGGCGGACTCGGCGGACTGGCCGGCTACGGCACGTTCTCCAGCCTCGGCGAGCCGCCTGACACGGTGCGACTCGTCGAGCACCTCAACTGATGCAGGTCAACTGAGCGATAGCGCCCGTCCTCGCGGCGGGCGCCGCAATCCGCGACTCGAGCGGGAAGCGTGGGACGCGCGATCGCTCCCGCTCCGCGGCCCGCGGCGGTCTTGCTCACCCCGAGAACGACATCGCCAGCTTGCCGCTCGGATTGACCTGACCGAAGAGGACATCGGCGATGGCGTCGCCGTCCTCGGTGCCCGGGAACCAGGCCTCGAGCAGCCCGGGTGCGTTGGTGGCCAGCCACGGGATGGTCAGGGCGCGCGCGTTCATGAGCACCACCACGTACGGCTTGCCGGTGGCGGCGATCGCCTGCACGAGGGCGAGCTGCTGGCCCGGCAGGCCGATGTCGCTGCGAGGCGAGGCCTCTCCGCTGTCGCCGGCCGGCTCGCCAACCGCCACGACGGTGACGTCGGAGGCCTGCGCCGCCGCCACCGCGGCGCCGAACCCACTGGTCTCCGTGCAGGGGTCGGTGACGGTAAACGTGGTGCAGCCCGGCGCGTAGTTGACGGTGGCGTGCGGGACCGCGTTTTCGATCCCGTCGAGCACCGTGACGATCTTGTCCGTCGTCTTCGGGTTCGCCGCGGTGGGGTCGTAGCCGATCGGCACGTCCGGGCCGAGCTGGTCCGGCGCATCGTCGGCTAGTGGGCCGACCACCGCGATGCTGGAGGTGCTGGTGCTCAACGGAAGCGCGTGGTTGTAGTCGTTCAGCACGACGATCAATTCATCGACCATCGACCGCGCCACCGACAGGCGCGCCGGCGTTAGCTCCTCGCTCGCGACCCGCGTCGTGCTCGCGCTGGACGGATCGGTTGGCGCGGGAGAGGCGTTCGACGCGCCGGAGATCGCCGCCCCACTCGGGGCTTTCGACGCGCTTGCGCTGTTCGACCCGCTCGAGCTGCCCGACGATGCGGAGCCGCCGGACACGTGCGTGCCGCTCGAGCCGTCGAATGTGGCCTGCCCGTCGGACGTGTCGGTCGCGTCCGACGTGCCCGCTCCTCCGGACGTGCCGGGCACGGTGGACACGCCGGACCCGGTCGAGGTGGCGGTCCCCGTCGAGGTGGCGGTCCCCGTCGAGGTGGCGGAACCAGTGGAGGTGCCTGACCCTCCGCCCGGGCAGGACGTTGCGCCGGGGATGCTTGGCCCACTCGAGCTGCCCGATCCGGTCGAGCTGAGCGAGCCGGCGGAGGCAGTCGACGCGGTCGACGCAGCCGACCCCCCTGACCCGGCTGACCTACCCGAATCGGCGGAATTGGTCGACCCGGCCGAGCCGTCCGACCCGCGCGAGCTGGCCGAGCCGTCCGATCCGGTGGAGCTGGCCGAGCCGTCCGACCCGGCCGAGCTGCTCGTCCCGGCCGAGCTGCCCGTCGCAACAGAAGCGCTGGACGCAGCGGGCGTGCAGGTGGCGGGGTTCGTCGCGGAGACGCTGGTGTTCGCCTTGGCGGCGCTGAGTGCGGCCACACCAGATGCGACGGCCGTTGAAGAGCTAACAGCTCCCGCCCCCGGGATCGTGCTCGTCAAAGCGGTGGTCAAGCCCACCGGCGTCTGGGTGAGCGGAGCGTTGGACGTGGACGAAGCGACAGCGGTCGTCGCGGCGCTCGCCGGGGCGCCATCATGCGCAACGGGTGTCTCTCCTGACGCGCTGCGGCTCGAGGCATCCGGGCCGGCCGGCATCGGTCCCGCGGCCTCGGGGTTGGAGCCCCCTGGGGACAGCGGTATCGTCGCCGGCGCAGGAGCGCGGCTTGGAATCGGCGCTCGTGCGACAACAGAGGTGAGCTGATGGCCGGCGCCGGCGACGCCGGCCGCCATCGCAACTGCAACGACCAGTTTTGTGAGGATTCCGGGGGAACCTTGCGCTGCCAGCCCTCCGACGGCTGCAAGGCCTCCGCCGGCTGCCATGACATCACCGGTCAGAGCTGCAGTCGAACCGCCGGCGACGATTGCCACGCTCGCCGAGCCCGTGCCTGCGACCGCCCCCGCCGCACCGCCCGCGGCTACCACTCCGGCCGCGCCCGCGCCACCCGCCGCTCCGGCGCCACCCGCCGCACCGGCGCCACCCGCCGCTCCCGCCGCGACTCCTCCGGCCGCACCCGCGCTACCAGCCGCCGTTCCGCCGCCGGCGGCCAGGCTGCCGCCGGCGAGGGCCGCGCCGCTCCCGCCTGCCCCCACGCCCGCTGCCGCGGTTGCACCGCCCGTGCCGAGGGCCGATCTGAGTACCGAAGCCTTCAGCTCGGCCGCCGTCACCACGGGCAGGAGCAGCGCGAGCGCGGAGCGCTGACGGCGCACCTCGTCCTCGAAGGCGGCGCAGCCTGGGCAACGCTCGATATGGGCCCGGGTCATGCTCCGCGGCAGGATCTTGCCGCGGACGGTCGCAATCCGCTCGCGCGTGGCCGCACAGGGACTATTACGAGCATGCCGACCACGGACCAGGGCCTCACGGGCCTGGAAGATGAGCGCCTTCACCTTCTCCCGGCGGACGCCCAGCACGGCTGCGATCTCGGCGTGGGAGTGGCCCCCGAGCTCAAACAGGACCAGAGCGGCGCGCTGATCGGCTGGGAGGCGCTGCATGTCCTCGAGCATCTCGCGCAGGTCCTCGCGCTGCCGGACCTGATCAGCGGGGCCGTCTATACAACGCCGATCCAAGACCTCGCCGCGGGCAGAGACGGAGTCCTCGCGCGCGCGGAGTTCGGACAGGCATCGGTTCCGCGCGATCGTGTAAAGCCACGACCGCAGCGAAATGTGGCTGTCGCCGGTCCGCAGCGACCGGTAGGCAGACACAAACGTGAGTTGCAGCGCATCCTTGGCTCCCTCGCGATCTCTCAGCATATGCACGCAGAATGCGAGCACGCCAGGGGCGTACCGATCGTAGATCGCCTCAAACGCAGCATCGTCACCGGCGCGCACGCGCGCCACCAGGTCATCATCTCCATCGCCTAATCCAGCGCGACGGTCAATCGCACCCAGTCTCGCCGATACCCCCATATCGCGCAGTATCCCTTACCAAACCGGCCTGGTCCATACAAAAGCTCAGAGCGCGGTGCAGTTCCCAGGAGGATCGCACGGGAGCCCGTCCACACCCCCTTTTGCTCACGAAGTGGCCAAATGCGGCCACCGCGCACCCGGACGGGCTCCCGTGCTTCGACGGAGAGGCTCGATTCAACGGGTTCCCAGCCCACCGACCGGCGCCCGCCGATCCATTCGCCGGGCGCCGGGGCCCGCAGTCACGAGACGACCGAGTTCCGCCGAAGTGCCCCCAACTCCAAACGTGTGCCCCCATCTGAATGCTTAAAACGCATAGCGTGCGCAAATGTTGGTCGAAGCGCTGCTCTCCTGCTCAAATCTTGCAGGACCGATCCGTCTTGCAATGAATCGCAGCAAAGTTGCTCATTTCGGCTCCCGGTCTGACATAGTCCGAGCTTCAGTACAGCTTGGGACGAGGAAACTCGTTTGGTCGGGTCAGGGATTGTGCCCCCAACTCCCTGGCTCCCCGGGGGCGGTGGATGGATCTACGGCCCCCGGCCTATGTCAGGCTAGGTTTGCACTAGGTTGGGCCGAGACCGCAGCCGATACCTACGCCGCGCTCCCCTTCCGATGCTCGGCGTCGAACAACTCCACAAGCCGGTTGCGCACGTCCCACAGCTTCGGCATCTGGCGCTGGCGATCCTCTTTCCGAGCACCTGCCCCGCCGTTCCCTTGGGCTAGGCCATGTCGATGTTCCCGCCGGACACCACGCACACCACCTTCCCAGTCCCCGCGCGGCCTGCGAGTGCGGCAGCGGCCACCAGCGCCGCGGGCAGCGCGGCGCCGGTCGCGGGCTCCGCGAGTAGATGCTCACCTCCGACCGCAGCGCCCGGATCGCGCTCGCGACCCCGACCGTCACGCCCCCCGCCCCCGTCGGGGATCACCACCGCGTCGGGGTCCGGCAGGTCGTCCAGGATCTCCAGCCCGATCGTGCCGTTACCGGCCATCACGCCCTAGTCCTGGACCGGGCGCCCGAACGGCCCGTCGACCCCGTCCACCCGGCTGGTCACGACCGCCCGCCACCGCTCGTCGTTAGGGCAACTTCACGACGCGGCCGCCGACGCGCTCGATCGCGTCGAGCCCGGCCTGCGGAGCGTGCTCGGGGACGGCGATGGTGGCGATCAGGCCGAACCCGCGTGCCGCCCGGGCCACGCCCTGGGCCATGTTGTCGGCGCTCGCGGTGACCAGCCCCCGCCCGCGCTCGTCGTCGCCGGCCAGCCGGACCGCGTTGGTCATCCCCGTACCTCGAACGACCCGTCGGCTGCAGCGTCTCGAGCTTCAGGTAGATCTCCGCCGGCGTGCCGTCGGCGCACAGGCAGAGCAGGGGCCTGCGCAGCGCCACGTCGGCAATCCGCGCTCGCGCCGCCTCGATCTTCCAGAGCTCGATCACAGCTCGAGCTCGGTGCGGATCCCCAGCCGGCGCACCGCCCCCACCGCGTACTCGGCCGCGGCCAGGTCCTCCACCGCCCGCCCGAGCGAGCCGAACACACGTAGTCGAAGGCATTGGCGCGTAACCGATCGGTTGCACTTTGCACGAGCAGCGAGTGTCATGGCGTGCACGGCTCTGGCAAAGCCGGAGCAGCAGCCCGATCCAAACCCACGATGCGTACGCGAAGCAGAAGGCTCATTCGAGCCGATCGACGGCCAAATTGCTGTCGCCCCGGACGAGACCCGCGACTGCGACCAGAGCGACCGCGAACTTCTCCTCCGGCCCGAAGCGAGAGTCGTACTCGACGCACACGTCCGTGGGTGCCGGTCGACCGCCAGACTTGTGCGCTTCCTACAACCGGAGGCAGCCGACCCGACCAGTCCGCCTCACCGCAGGCCGCCTCGCCACCGCGAGACGAACGGCGGCGCTTCTCTCGCGGTCGTCCCACCTCGTGCCTAGACCCAGACGCGACCGACGTCTTCGACCGTCACCATCCGGTCGACCTGGCGGCAGCCACCGCCCAACACCAGGGGTCGGACGCGCCGGCGCACGACTATCGCTTTGCTCGGCCCGGCGTCGCCGAGCTAACGAGCCCTTTGGCGACATCTCGATGCCACGACGTCTGTGGCTTCGCGGCGGGCGATGCCCGGACAGCGATCGTCAGGCTCGATCGCCCGCACGATCGCTTCGCCCGTCCGGGCGCCCGCTAGCGTCGCGATTCCTTCGCCACGGTTGCGCTAGCCGCGTCGATCACCTTGTCGTGAGCGTCCGGTGATCGCCAAATTGTGCGTTGGGGACAACCTGCGACGGCTGACAGACGACCGAGGGGTCGCCGGCTGCGAATTCCCGGGACGTGTGTCGCACGCGTTTGTGGCGTTCTGCGACGCTCTCGTACAGGTGATCACGCACGGGTTCAACAGTGAACGGCGTCGGGCTGACTGGCCCTGCGTCCGGGGGATTGAATTGGTCAGTCGATGTCGGGCACGACGTCGGGCACGCGGGGGGGTGGGCCGTCGCGTCGCCGGTCGGCGAGCGCCCGTAGTCGTTGAATGTCGCCGGCGGCAAATGCGTGCTGCGGGCCGAAGTGCTCGATCCAGCGCGTCAGCCATTCGCGTCCCATCACCCAGGCGCCTGGTTCTCCTGGGCGACACCACCAGCGCGGCGCGATCCGGGCGGTCGGGCCGAGTGCGCGGCACAGACCGACTTGCACCGGGCCGGTGTATCCCGGGAGCTTGCCTTTCATGCGATCGGCCATTTCGCTGGGGAACGGGAGCTCGTCCCAGACAGGCGGCCCGGTCAGCGCCCAGACGGCGAATGCACCGGTTTCGCCGAGGATCACGAACGGGATGCGATGACCGTCCATCAGCACGTACCGCCCGACATACCACCGATCGGTTGGGAGCGCCGCGAGTGTCTCGGCGACGTGCGCCTCGGCGATCATGCGCAGCTGGGCGCTGCGCAGAGAGTCGGCCAGCGGCTCAAGCGTCTCGGGCGAGCGACGCACGCTGGGTTTGCCTGTCGCCGACGCGTCGGGGTTCGGCGCGCGGAGGGCGGACCCGTCGTCGGCGGATGTTGCGTGTCGGGGTTGGTGTGCGGTGGGCCGTGGCGCTGCGGGTGCTGCGGTCGGGTCGGGCGTGGTGGGAGCGGTGGTGTGGGTACGGTCGCGTGGCCGGCCTGGCGCGCTGCGTTTTCGATTGCCGAGGCCGCGCCTGGTCTGCCCCGCGAGCCGGGTGGCGACGCGGAGCAGGGTGCCGGCGCCGGCGAGCGCCAGCAGCAGTACCACGAGCCCGAGCAGCAGGTGGGGTGTTGAGGGCCCGCCGGTGGTGTGCGCGGCGATCGGCATCGTGCTGTTCAGTGGCGGGCTCGGCGTTGGGCGCGTTTGCGGGCCGCGAGCGAGGCCTTCCGTGCGGATTTGGCGTTGCGCCTGGTTGGTGTGAGGGTTCGCTGGGTGAGGCAGGTGGTCGCGACCCACCCGTCTGCTTGTGGCGCGAGCGGGAGCACGATCGCGTCACTCAGTAGCAGGTAGTGGGGCGCTGGTCTGGCGGCGTTGACCCATTCAGGTGGCTGGGTGGAGATTTGGCCGAGGGGCCGGAGTAGCTCGAGCTCGTCGCGGGCGGCGTCGACGTCGAGGCAGGCTTTGATGCGCTGCTGGTATTGCTCGACGGCGTGGGCGCTGAGCGCGATCGTGTCGGAGGTTGGGGGCTGGGCGTTCATCGCGGACACCGTAGCTCGCGGTACGGCCGGTGGCTGGTCCTCACGGCAGCTCGCGGACGGTATTTGCGCGCCGGGCGGGTCCGTGTGCGCCGTGTCCGCGATCGATGGCTGGTGAGCGTGCATAGGGGAACGGGCTGGCGGGTGGTTCGGGGAGCGGTTTGCGCGGGTGGGCATTGCCGTGGGGTCAGTGGGCGATGTGGAGGCGCGGCCAGTCCGCGGCGAGGAGTGCGGCAAGCTCTCGGATCGCGGTGTGCCACCCGGCCGGTGCGTGGTTCCAGGTGAAGCGGCTGCCGTGTAGGCGGGCGGCGGCGTGGTCGTGGCGGGGGATTACGGCGAGGCCGTGCGCGTGGGTGGTGGCGCGCTCGAGGGCCGCGATGTCGATCCTGGAGGAGCGTCGGAGGTTGTTGACTACGAGGACGAGCGATTTCTGGTGGGCGCCGGCGGGTTCGACGATTCGCATGAGCCATTCGGCGGCCTCGGTGACG
>DASPPG010000267.1:0-4634 GCA_035625625.1 Solirubrobacteraceae bacterium | reverse complement strand
CTCAAAGCCGGCTCTCCAGCCTGCCAGGCGACGAAGGAAGGGCCGGCGCTCCTCACTGAGACTGGCGTCCCAGCGAAGACCCCAGCTCGTGGGAACCGACGGCCCGCCATCGGGCCGGCCACCTTGCAGGGCGAAGGACTCACGAGCGTCCGCGCCGTGCGACGAGTGTTTCGTCTAAAGCGCTCGCCCACTGCCCCCGGGGCGCGAGGCGAATGCGATCGTGCGCGACCCTCGCCGGCGTCTGCGAGCGGCACTTCTGCGTTGCCGCTTTCCGCCAGTGGTAGCCCGGACTGTTCTCTTTCGCCCGCGGCGGAGAGCACGGCGAGGTGGCCTCAGCTTGCTCGGAACGCTAGGGATTGCGGCAGTTGACCACATGGCCGGTGCCGCGCGCTGCGCGCTGCGGATCTTCGTCGAGCGCGATGACAATCCCGACCCAGCGCTGAGTCGGTTCCGCTGACGCCGACCGCGTTGTTATCCCCGTTGTGTTGGCGCCGACCACGTCGGCCACTGCGGGCTGCTTGGGTCGCCGCGGCGGCGCGTTCGCGGTCGCATTCCCCGGAAAGGTCGACTTCACTCATGACCCGACCATGCGAGGTCTCGCGGCTTGATCCTGGGAGTTGACAGCCAACTCGAGCGCCTCATCGAGCGACAGCGCAGTACCGGCCGCCCAGGCGGCTTCCCAGGTCGCTGAGTCGGGCGCGGCTGTCCGTGCGAGCGGCAGCCAATCGTTCCGGAGCTTTGCCGCGCCGGGGGTGTCGGCTCGATTGATTCGGCCAAGGGCGTGGTCGGTGGCTGCCCACAGAGTTGCGGCGCGGAGCGCGTTGTCGTGCCTGGCTGCGATGACGGCTGCGGCGGAGAGGACGGGGGCCGCGCTCTCCGGATCGGCACCCGCCGCGATCCACTCGGCGGCGTTCGCGAGCTGGGCCTGCGCGGTCGACACGTCGCCGCGCTGGAGCGAGGCCAGCGCGCCGACGCCGAGCGCGGTCAGGACGATTGGCGGGTAGTTGATCGTCCGAGCGTGCTCGAGAGACTCGGCGAGAAGCGCTTCAGTCGCCTCGAGCCTCCTCGCTGACGGATACGCAGCGGACGTGGTCGCCGATCAGCTGGTAGCTCCACGCGAGGTTGCTGAGTGCGTTGACGGGTAGGCGGTTGTCGCCGGCAGCTTGCCCGAGTGCGGCCGCCTCGGTCAGCAACGGCACGGCAGCTGCGGGCTCGCCGACGATCGCCGAGATCCGGCCGGCGCCAAACGCCGCGCGCGCTCGATCTCCTGGATCGCCCCGCGTCGCGGCGAGCACCTCGAGCAGCCGTTGCCGACCCTCTGATAGGTAGCCTCGGATGTCCCAGAGCCAGAACATGTCGGCTGCCATTCGTAGCGCCAGCTCGGGTCTGCGAGACGTGAGGTGGTCGAGCGCCGCGCGCAAGTTTGGGAGGTCGTCCTCCAGCCGATCGAGCCAGGGCCCCTGATCCGCTGCGGTGAGGTGAGGAGCAGCGCGTGCCGCGAGCGCGACGAAGTGCTCGGCGTGGAGGTCGGCCGCGTCGCTAATGCTCTTGTCCGTCGTCGCCTGGTCGAGGGCGAACCGCCTGATGGTCTCGAGCAGCCAGAAGCGCGGCTCCCGATCACGGTCTTCGCGCCGACGAAGCAGGCTCTTCTCGGCGAGCGAGCTCAGCAGTTCAATCGCGTCGTCCCAGATCGACTCGGCGGAATCGATCCGGACGCCGCCGACGAACGGCGCCAGCTCCTTGAGTAGCGTGCGCTCCTGTGCGTCGAGCAGTCGATAGCTCCAGTCGATCGTAGCCCTCAGCGTGTGCTGCCGCTCGGGCACGTCCCGTGCGCCTCCTGTCGCGCAAGTCGTTCAACCAGCCTCGACTCAAGTGCTCGCGGGCCGAAGACCGCGATCCGCGCGGCCGCGAGCTCAACCGCCAGGGGCAGGCCATCGAGGCCGGTGCAGATCCGGGCCACCGCCGCCCGATCTTCTTCGTCGAGCGTCAGTTCGGGTCGAACCGCCATCGCCCGCTCGCGGAAAAGTTCCATGGCGTCTTCGACGGCCAACGGCGGCACCTCCATGCGCTGCTCGCCGGCGATCCGTAGCGGCTCGCGGCTCGTCGCCAACACCTCGACACCCGGCGCCGCGGCGAGGACGTCGGCGACTACCGGCACGGCGTCGAGAAGATGCTCGAAGTTGTCCAGCACCAACAGCAGCTCCCGCTCGCTCACGGCGGCGGTCAGCGTTCGCTCTAACGGCTCGCCGGCCACTTCCGCCACATCGACCACCCGCGCGAGCTCTGAGACCATCAACGCCCGGTCGCCGATCGGCGCGAGCGGGACGATCCACACCCCGTCGCGATATCGGCTGATCGCGTCCGTCGCCACCTCGATCGCCAGCCGGGTCTTGCCCACACCGCCCGGGCCGGTCAGCGTCACCAACCGCACCTCCGAGCTCGAGAGCAGTGCACGTGCCGTCTCAAACTCCTCGCGCCGCCCCACCAGCCGAGTGGCGGGCGCGGGGAGGTTCGAGCGATTCAACGACCGCAGGGGCGGAAAGTCGGTTTGCAGGCCTGGCATGAGGAGCTGAAAGAGCCGCTCCGGACCCGACAGATCCTTCAGCCGGTGGTAGCCGAGGTCCCGCACCTCGGTCGACATACCAAGCGCTTCGCGCGTCGGCTCGGTCAACAGAACCTGCCCGCCATGCGCTACCTGCATCACCCGCGCCGCGCGATGCACATCCATTCCCGCGAAATCGCTACCGTGCACGACCGGCGCGCCGGTGTGGATCCCCATCCTCACCCGTGGCCTCTCCTCACCCGGCCACTCGGCGCCGGCCAGCGCAAGCTGCGCCTGCTCCGCGCACCTCACGGCGTCCTCCGCGTGCCCGAACACCGCGAAGAACGAGTCGCCGGCCGTGTGCACCTCACGCCCGCCATGCGCGGCAATCGCCTCCCGCACGAGCCGGTCGTGCTGGCCGATCAGCTCGACGAACCGGTCCCCTAGCCGCTCGAGTTGCCGCGTGGACTCGGCGATGTCCGTGAACAGCATCGTCACCGGCTCGCCCGACATGAGGAGCGATCATCCCCAATCACTCCCAATTCAGCAAACGGCGCGCAGACATCCCAAGAACCCACGGGCGCGACGCAAACCCGCACCAGGACATCACAACGACCTGCTCGAGGACGCCGCACCAGGGCTGATCCGGTTGCGGCCGCGGGGCGGCGGTTTCCCGGTCTGACCTTCCGGGGGATCGTCAGCCAACCGTCCGCCGAGGCGTATCTCAGCAAGCGCACCCGGCTGATCCTTCCTTGGGAAACTCGGGCGTCCCCGGAACCCGACTCCAGAGTTGTGGAACGGACGAAACTCGAGAGCCTCAAACCCACTGGCCACGGCGATCCAGGCTCTCGCAACCGCCTGACGGGACGGCTGCGGTATGCCCCGGTCGTTACGGGAGCCGCAGCTAATCCGCCGTGAGGGCCCGAACAGCGGAACGTCGCCACAGCGCAAGCAAGCTCACCACCGGCAAGAACTCAATGCGATCGTGCGAGCGATTGGAATCGGACGTTCCCGACTGGGCCGGAAGGTGCGCCTCTGGCGCCACCTACCGATCGCCGGATGACGCCCGCAACGGTCACGACGGCTGGCGCGGCCGCATTGCTCGGCGACCGTGGTCGGAACGCGAGGTTGCAGCGGGCTGACCGCGTCGCCGCTGGCAGCTCCGATTAGACCACGGGAGAAGGGCACCCGGCCGCGCCGCTAGCCGTGACGAAGCTTTGGTTCGATGCTCCGATCTGAGTGAAACCGAGTGCCGCGGATGTCTGCCCAATGGTGTCAGTCAAGCCAGTGCCAACCACCTCAATCATGCTTACCGGATAAGAGTGGCCGTACTCCCCGTGGTGCAGCTCCGTTTCCAGATTCAACACGCGCTCTCCTCGTGAGTCGCATCACAATTGAACAGCGCCAGTCCCGCGCCAGCGCGCCTGGCCCGTGATTGGAAGGTGTTCAGAGCCGTTGGGACGGACTTCCTCGGTCTCCGGCGGTTGTATAGCCCAGACATGCCGGATGCGCGCGGACCCTCAAGCTCGCGCGCGAAAGCGTCGCGAGCCAGAACGACTGCTCGATTGCTCGGACTCCACCCGCGATCCCGCGGGTCGGCCACAGACGGCGCCTGATCCGTTCCGGCAATCCTGAGCGACCGGGCTTGGAACACAACTGGCCCGCGTGAGAGCTGCCGTCTTGAACCCGACAAGGCGGCACAAGCCGCCCGCTTCTGAGACGTCAGCGTTGCCGTCGATCGACGGTCTGGCTTCCGCCAGCGCGCCGTACCGCCACCGGGGATTTCCGCGTCACACAAGAGGTTTGCGCACGACCCGGATTTCGCGCCCGCGCCGGACCTGCAGGCGCCGTCGAAATGCTGTCCCTGACACATACCCTGCTGTACACCTCCACCGTCCGACCCGCGCGGGGCGACGCCGAGCGTGGCTGTCCTTGCGTTGCCGCGGTGAGCGCTAGGTGAGACCCCACCGCGACCTCGGACGCGACCGAGCGAGCGTCGCGAAGGGCCGCGAGGGATGAGACATGGCCCTGACCCACGCTAGTTGAAGGGACGGAAGAAGTGACACCAAGCGACGAGCTAACCGTGGGGTGG
>DASPPG010000266.1:0-6765 GCA_035625625.1 Solirubrobacteraceae bacterium | reverse complement strand
CGGGATCATGCCGATCGGGCCGTTCATCGACGAGACCGACGCCACCGCCGAGCGGCTGGTGGACATCAACGTCCACGGCGTGATCTTCGGGTCCAAGCTGGCCATCGAGCGCTTCCTCCCGCGCGGCCGCGGCCACATCGTCCAGCTCGCCTCGATGTGCGGCAAGGCCGGTTTCCCCGGCGACGCCACGTATTGCGCCACCAAGCACGCCGTGGTTGGGCTGACCGAGACCCTACGCGCCGAGCTCCGCGGCACCGGGATCGAGGTGCACCAGGTGCTCCCAATCGGCGTCAATACCGAGCTCTACTCCGGTGTGTCGGACGCACGAGGACTGAAGACACCCGAGCCCGAGGACGTCGCGAACGCGATCGTCGAGCTGCTCCAGACCGGGAAGTTCGAGCTCTACGTGCCCAGGGTGGTGGGCACGCTGGTCCGCCTCCAGGCCCTACTGCCGCGCCCGGCGGTCGATGCGATCATGCGCCTGACGAAGGGCGACCGGCTGATGCTGGCCTCGAACCCCGCCGCCCGGGCGGCGTACGACGCTCGCATGGAGCAGCTGATCAACGGCCCGGCGCCGGCGGCTCCGGCCGAGCAAGAACGCAGCGCGGCCTGAGAGCCTGTCCAGGCGTCAGGCGTTGGAGCCGAGCCAGTCGGCGACCAGACGCCCGATCTCGGCGCCGGCGTCCTCCTGCAGGAAGTGGGAGGCGCCGGCGATCACGTGGTCGATCTCGCCACCGAGCGCGGCGGCGAACCGCCGCCCGGTCTCGAGCGGGATGACGGGATCGGCCTCGGCCCAGATGAAGAGCCTGGGCCGGCAATCGCTCCGCAGCGCCCCGAGCACGCGCGCGCTCGCCGCCGCGCCGGGTGCGTCGGGCGTCAGCGGCAGGATCAACGGAAACGCCCGCGCGCCGGCTTTGGTGGCGGCGTGCGGGAACGGCGCGTCGTAGGCGGCGATCACCTCGTCGCCCGGGTCGCGCGCGCAAGCGCGCCGCACGAGTAGGCCGACGGGCAGATCCTCAGTGCGCTCGACGAAGTTCCGGAACGCCATCCAGGCGTCGTTCATGCGCTGCCGGCCGGTGAACAGGCCGGTGTCGAGGACGACGATGCGGGCGACCCTGTCCGGCTGCTCGGCCGCGACCCGCAGGCCGATCGGCCCGCCCCAGTCGTGCACGACCACGGTGGCGTCCCGCAGATCCAGCTCCTCCACGAGCGCGGCGACGCTCGCGGTGTGCCGGTCGTACGTGTACCAGTCGATGTCGACCGGCTTGTCGGAACGACCGAAGCCGAGCAGGTCGGGGGCGATGCAGCGATAGCCGGCGTCGCGGACGGGCGGGATCACCTTGCGCCACAGGAACGACCATGTGGGCTCTCCGTGCAGGAACAGCACCGGCGGGCCCTCGCCGACGTTGAGGTGGGCCTGGCGAAGTCCGTCGAACTGGCGATACGACGGCTCGAAGGCGAAGTCGGGCAGGCCGACCAGCAGCTCTTCGGGGGTGCGAACCGCGTCGGTCATCGCTTGGCCGGTACCTGCCGTTTCAGCCAGCTGGCGATCATCCTCCCCACCTGGTGGCCGGCGTCCTCCTGTAGGTAGTGGCCGACCCCCTTGATCACGTGGTCGATGTCGGCTCCGATCGCACGGGCGAACCGCCACCCGGCCTCGATCGGCAGGATCGGGTCGCCCTCGCCCCAGATGATCAGCTTGGGCCGTGGGTCGGCGGCCAGCGCCTCGAGCACGCGCTGACCGGTTGCGGCCCCCTCCATCTGCGGGGATGTGGGCACGATCAGCGGGAAGGCGCGCGCGCCGGCCTTGGCGGCCGGGTTGGGGAAGGGCGCCTCGTAGGCGGCGACCACGTTCGACGACAGGATGCTCTTGCACCCGGCGCGGATGAGAAACGCCACCGGCAGATCCTCGCTGCGCGCAGCCAGCTCGCGGAAGGCGAGCCAGGAGTCGGTCATCTTCTGGTAGCCCGTGAAGAGCCCGGTGTCGAGGATCACCATCCGCCCGACCCGGTCGGGCTGCTCGATCGCGACGCGCAGCCCGATCGGCCCACCCCAGTCGTGCACGACGATCGTCGCGTCGCGAAGCTTGAGCTCGGCGAACAGCGCGGCCACGCTCGCGGTGTGCCGGTCGTACGTGTACCACTCGACGTCTATCGGCTTGTCGGAGCGCCCGAAGCCGGGCAGATCGAGGGCGATGCACCGGTAGCCGACGCCCCGAATTGGCGGGATCACCTTGCGCCACAGAAACGACCACGTCGGCTCGCCGTGGATGAACACGACGGGCGGTCCCTTGCCCTCGTCCACATGCGCCAGCCGCAACCCCTCGAACTTCCGGTACTTCGGCTTGAAGGGGAACTCCGGGACGTTCGAGAGGAAGTTGTCGGGGGCCCGGACGATGGCTTCCACGAAATGTGAACCTATCGGGCATCGCGGCGGTTGAATGGGATCTTGTCGGCGGCGCCTTGGATGGGATTTTGTCGGCGGCGCCTTCGGCGGCGCCTCAGGGCCCGTGCACGAGGGCCTGCGAGGCGTCGGCCGCCACCGTGACCTCGATCTCGGACGGGAAGCCCTGCCACGCGATCAGGTCGAGCGCCTGGAGGCGATCGAGCATCGCCTGAAAGGCCGCGGCCTGCGCCTCGCTCGCGTAGCTGCGAGCGATCGTGAACGACCATCCGGCAGCCGCGGGAGGATCGACCACGCCGAGCAGCTGTTGGTATTGCTCATCGCTGACGGCGCTGGTCACGGTCAGCGTCGACGTCGGCAACCCGGAGAGCGCCCGCACCCGGGCGGCGAGCTCGATCAGGAGGTCGAGCGCGGCCGGGCGCAGGCCCCGGTACAGCGCCGCCGTGAAGTGCAGCTGGGGGGCGAGCGAGCCGATGCTCGGGTCGTAGCGCAGGCCGAGTGCATGGGCGTTCGAGGGGAGCGGCAGGATCGTCCGCGCCGCGTACGCGCCGTCGAGGGCATCGGGATCGGCGAACGGATGGACGGCGTCCGGCGGGTGCAGGACGTAGGCGTTTGAGCCGACCGCGCTCTGAAGTCGGTTCAGCCGCGCCAGCGCCGGCGCGTCGGTGCGGTACAGGTGCATGATCTGCTCGGCCCCGAGCAGGCGCCAGTAGTAGAGCGAGGAGTCGTCCCCGAAGCTCGCCAGCAGGTCGAAGGCGGCGGAGTGATGGTCGGGAGCGGTGTCGAAGTACAGCTGGACGTACGGGACGGGGCGACCGCCGTCGTAGTCGTCGAGCACGGTCTGGAGGTTGCCGATCCCCATGTGGTAGGACTCGAACGCGAGGTCCCACCGTCCGAAGTGCTGCTCGGCGATCTCGAGGTAGCGCACGGTGGCGGCGAGCGCCTTGCGCGGGTTGAAGCGGTCATCGATGCTCGCCCGCTGGCCCTCCAGACGTGTCACGCGCCCGGCCTGTCCGAGCGCGAAGGCGTCGTCGATCTGCGCGGTCAGGCGGCGGCTGCGGGCCAGGTCGATGTGCATGCCGAGCAACGAGGAGCCGGTCTCGGCCAGGATCTGGGTGAGGCCGGAGGCGTCGACAGGGTCACCGCCGGCGATCGCGTTGGGGTCGCCGGCACTCTCGACGAACACGAGCGCTTCGAGCAGGTTCGGGTCGATCCTCGTGCCGGCGACCGCGGCGCCGATCATCGGTCGGAAGGCGGCGACTCGCGCCGCGGTGGCGACCACGCCACCGGGGCTCTTGATGTACAGCGCGTTCGCCTCGCCCGCGGTCGCACGCGCCACGAAGTCCGACGCGCGGCTGGGTACGTACGCGAACGGGTCACCCGGCTTGGGCGGCTGGTCGATGCCCGGGAGCGGCAGTGGCGGAGGCGGCGACGTGTCGCCCGAGGTGAGGACGACGACCAGCGCCGCGACCACGAGGACGAGTGCGGCGCCGGCTAGCGCCAGACGCCTGCGATGAACCCGCGTGCGCCGGGGACGCACCGCCTCATGAGCCGTGGTAGATGAGGTTCATCTTGCTGCACGCCGCCGCGTGGGCCGGGTCGACCAGGCTGGGGAAGACCTTCCAGCCCAATCCCGGGGCCGGGTACATGTTGACGAGGGGGTGCGGGTGCGCTGCCAGGTACGTGCGACTTACGTACAGGACGCCGGTCTTGACCCCGGCGTACCAGGCGAACATTGCCTGGTATTCCGTCGGTATGTTCGGCTGTCCGCAAGCGAATATGTCGGCCGCCCCGAGCGTCTTGACCACGCCCGACAGCCGGTCGATCAGGACCGTCCGCTTGCGCTCGAACGTGAGGTCGGAGTGCTCGAGGCGGTACTGGTGGTGCGCGGCTCCGAGCATTGAGCCCGAGATGAGGACCACGGCCAGCACGGTGCCCCAGGTACCAACCTGAGAGACCAGCCGCGCGCTGACTCCGGCGCCGAACAGCGTCCGGGTCAGCTGCGAGAGCAGGGCGGGCAGCTCGTGGACCACCCGCCCGATGAAGATGGCGGCCAGCACCCCGACCACCGCGCCGGCCTCGAACATGTAGCGCGGCACCGCCGGGAAGCCGTGGAGCGCGAAACCGATCTCGATCAGCACCCACAGGAGCGCGCCGCCGGCCAGCACCAGGACCGTGATCCGGCGGCGCCAGGCGGCCCAGGCCACGGTCAGCCCGGCGAGAACCCAGATGGTGTTCGGGAGCAGCTCGTGGAAGCGGGTGATCACGCCGGTGATCTTGTTGCCGTGGATCTCGCGCGGCGAGTTCTCGGCGACGTTGCCCGCCGTCAGGAGACTCTTGGAGGTGATGCCGGGAATCCCGAACCACAGGAAGGCCAGGGCGAAGAGAGAGCCGTACAGCCACCAGCGGTAGCTGGGCTGCTTCCACCACAGCCAGAGGCCGGCGAGTCCGTAATAGGGCCACACCTCGGGCCGCCCCAGGGAGCCCAGCCACCAGATCCAGAACGCCGCCTTGTGGTGGCCGGACAGGTGCAGGTCGATGGCCAGCAGGCAAAGCGACACGATCATCGTGTCGGACTCGGCGCTCAGGATGTAGTGCGTGTAGTTGTAGTTGCCGACCGGGTCCTGCATGGCGAGCAGGAAACCGGCGGCGAACAGCCCGGCCACGTAGGACGCGTAGCGGCGCTCGGGGCGAGAATAGGTCAGGCGGAAGGCGATCCGCCAGGCGAAGATCATGCCGCTCAGCGAGATCGCCACCGAGGTCACCATCCACAGCCACAGTGCGTAGTGCCCGACCAGCGCGTAGGGAACGGTGAACAGGTAGGGCAGCGGCTTCCACGAGGGGGCGCCGTTGGTGTCGAGCTTGAGGTGGAGGGTGAGCTTGCCCCACAGCAGCCATCCGTACGGATCAAAACCCGGACGCGTGCGCGCGTAGAGCACGATGAGCAGCGAGACGATCAGCAGCCCGACAGCGGTCAGCACCCACCGATACCGGTAGGCCAGATCCTTCAACTCGGCGGTAGTGGTCGGACGCCGCTCGCCGCGAGGCGGCCCGGACGAGACTTCGATCGGCGGGGCGTCTAAGGTCTGCTCAGACAAGGGGCCGCGCGGACGGTAGCAGCAGCGAAGTTGCGCTGACGTTGGCTTGAAAAGGTTCTCATCGGCCCAAAAGAAGGTAAGCGTCCTCTAATCTCTGGTCGGGTCGGGCGAGTCGGCACGCCTGGGGTCTTATGTCTCACGTACGGTTCGTCGGCTATCCTCGTGCGCTCGCGGGCCAAGAATTGCCTGGTACTTGACCCACCGACGCTCCGCCCCGAGGGCCGAGAGCGCTGAAGATCCCGCAGTCGAACGTCAGGCATTGGAGCGACTACATGCGAATTTTGGTTCTTGGCGGTGACGGATACCTCGGGTGGCCGACCGCTTTGCATCTCAATGCCCTGGGGCATGAGGTGGCGGTCAACGACAACTTCGCGCGTCGCCGCTACGACGAGGAGATGGGCGTCGAGAGCCTGGTGCCGATCTACACGCTCGAGGAGCGCCTCGCCGCCTGGACCGAGATCACCGGCAACACCATCAAGAGCTACGTCGGCGACCTGTGCGACCCCGCGTTTGTCCACGAGATGGTCGGCGACTTCCGGCCCGACACGATCGTCCACTTCGGCGAGCAGCGGGCCGCGCCGTACTCGATGATCTCCCAGGCCCACTGCGTCTACACGCAGACCAACAACGTGGTGGGCAACCTCAACGTTATGTACGCGATCGCCGACATCGACCGCGACATCCACCTGGTCAAGCTGGGGACGATGGGCGAGTACGGCACGCCGAACATCGACATCGAGGAGGGGTGGCTCGAGATCGAGCACAACGGCCGCAAGGACCGCGTGCTCTATCCGAAGCGACCCGGCTCCTTCTACCACCTGTCCAAGGTCCACGACAGCCACAACATCGAGTTCGGGTGCCGCATCTGGGGTCTGCGCGCCACCGACCTCAACCAGGGGGTCGTGTACGGCGCCGACACCGAGCAGACCAAGCGCGACCCGCGCCTGGCCACCCGCTTCGACTACGACGGCGTGTTCGGCACGGTGTTGAACCGCTTCTGCGTGCAGGCGGTCGTCGGCCATCCCCTCACCGTCCACGGTAAGGGCGGCCAGACCCGCGGCTTCCTCGACATCCGCGACACCCTCGCCTGTGTGGAGCTGGCCCTCACCCACCCCGCGGCCGAAGGCGAGTTCCGGGTGTTCAACCAGTTCACCGAGTCCTTTACGGTGCGCCAGCTGGCCGACATGGTGGCGGGCGCGTATCCCGGCCGGGTCGAGATCGAGCACGTGGACGACCCGCGGGTGGAGAAGGAAGAGCACTACTA
>DASPPG010000265.1:0-4038 GCA_035625625.1 Solirubrobacteraceae bacterium | reverse complement strand
TGGCCGAGTGCGACGACCACGGTCTCCCCATCCGCTGGCAGACGACAGCCTAGGCACCTCCGTACATTCCCGGGCGTGGCGATCCAGGACATCGATATGGCCACGCTGGTCTTCGCGCGTACCCGCGGCCACGTGCCGGGGGTCGAGCGGGTCGTGGCTGCCTTCTCGCGGACCGGCGAACACGCCGCCGGCTGGCTGGCCCTCGGTCTGGCCGGCGCGGCGCTCTCCCACGAGCCCGAGCGCCGGCGAGCGTGGCTGCGCGGCGTGCGCATCGTCGCCGCCTCCTACGGCCTGAACCAGGCCATCAAGTTCGCCGTGCGGCGCCGGCGGCCGGAGCTGCGCGGCCTCAACCCGCTCACGCCTGTGGTCACCCGGCTCTCCTTCCCGAGCGCCCACGCCACGACGTCGTTCGCGGCGGCGGCCGCGTATCGGCCACTCGCTCCATCGGCCGCGCTCTACGCGGCCGCCGTCGCGTTGGCCCTCAGCCGGCCCTACCTCGGCGTGCACTACCCGAGCGACGTGCTCGCGGGCGCGGTGCTCGGAACCGTGGTGGCGGCGCTCTTGCCGAAGGCCACTCCGCGGCGCGAGGCCGGCTCGTGAAGGTCGGCATCGTCGGCATGCCGAACGCCGGGAAGTCCTCGCTCTTCAGCGCCCTGACCGGCGTGGCCGCCGAGGCCGCCAACTACCCGTTCACGACGATCGAGCCCAACGTGGCCGTGGTGCCGGTGACCGATTCGCGCCTCGACGCGGTGGCGCAGACCGTCAAGTCGTCGCGGGTCGTGCCCGACACGATCGCCTTCCACGACATCGCCGGGCTGGTGGCCGGCGCCCACCGCGGCGAGGGTCTCGGCAACCAGTTTCTCGCCAACATCCGCGAGACCGACGCGATCGTCCACGTCGTCCGCGTCCACGACGACCCCAACGTGGTCCACCCCGAGGGCCGCGTCGATCCGCTCGCCGACATCGACACGATCGAGACCGAGCTGATCTACGCCGACCTCGAGCAGGCCGAGCGGCGGCTCGAGCGGGTGTCGCGGACGGCCAAGAGCGGCGACCGCCACGCGGTCGCCGAGGCGCAATGGCTGCGCGACCTGATCGAAGCCCTCCAGGCCGGGCGGCCGGCACGGACCGTCCCGCCGCCGTCGGATGCGCCCGACGTCGTCCGGCTCCTGCAGCCGCTCACCGCCAAGCCGGTGCTGTTCGTGGCCAACGTCGACGAGGGCAGCGACGAGGTTCCCGCCGCGATCCGCGAGCACGCCCGGACTCACCGCGCCGAGGCCGTGGCCATCTCGGCCCGCCTCGAGGCCGAGCTGGCCGAGCTCGACCCCGACGACGCGGCCGCGATGCGCGCCGACCTCGGGCTGACCCAGTCGGGCCTCGAGCGGGTGATCCACGGCGCCTTCTCGCTGCTCGAGCTGATCGCCTTCTTCACCGCCGGCGAGGACAAGCCGGCGCAGTCCTGGCACCTTCGCCGGGGCCTGTCGGTGTGGCACGCCGCCGGCCTGATCCACTCCGACATCCAGCGCGGCTTCGTCCGCGCCGAGGTGGTCGGCTGGGAGGAGCTCGTCGACGCCGGCGGCTACGCCGGCGCCCGCGAGCGCGGCACGCTGCGGGTCGAGGGCCGCGACTACGTGGTCGCCGACGGCGACGTGATCACGGTGAAATTCACGCCCTAGCTGCGACCATGCCGACGAGCTGAGCACGGGAACGGACGCCGTACTCCCGGTAGATCTTGGTCAGGTGTGACTCGACGGTGCGCGTGCTCATGTAAAGGGTCGTGGCGATCTCCTGGTTGCTGAGCCCGGCCGCGACGAGCTCGGCGACACGCGTCTGCGCAGGAGTGAGGCCCTCACTGACCGTGGCTCGGCGCAAACCGATGCGAGCGAGCTCGTCGCGGGCTCGGTCGATCCACAGGCGAGCCTCCAGCGGCTCGAGCACCGCCAGCGCTTCCTCGAGAGTTCGCTTCGCCGCGCTCTTGCGCTTGGCCCGCCGCTGCAGAGCGCCCATCTCGAGGAGCGTGCGGCCGAGCTCGAGCGGGACCGGCCGCTCTCGGTGGGCCACGAGCGCGGCCTCCATCGCATCGACCGCGGCGGCGACATCACCGCGGGCGGCCAGCAGCTGGCCCTGGCAGCGGTGGGCGATCGCGACCGCGTGCGGGTTGTCGGATTGAGCGGCGCGGTCGTGAAGGTCGGCGAGGACTGGTTCGGCTTCGGCGAGCCGGCCGAGCGCGATCAGCGCTTCGATATCGGACGACCACATGGGGAGCGTGACCGACCCCATGAATCGAAGCCCGCTCTCGAGCATCCGTTCGCGGAATGGGTCGAGCCGCTGATGCGCGCGCTCGGGCTGGCTGCTCAAGAGCTCGAGACTCGCCAGGTCGATCGTCGTCCAGGCAACAAACTGGGCGTTGCCGCTCCCCGTCGCGAGATCGAGCGCACGCCGAATCAGCTCGCGCGCCCGGCCTAGCTCGCCCAGTCCGCCGGCAAGCAGTCCCTCCTGGTGGACGATCCACGTGTCGAGCTCGTCGTTGACCTGCTGGCGCGCGACTTCCACGGCCCTGGCCAGATAGTTCCGGGCGGCCTCAAGATCGCCGGCGAGGCACTCGAGCAGCGCGGCGCCGATCAGGACGTAGCCGAGGTCGCATTCCTCGCCTCGGTCGATCGCGCGCTGCACCATGCGCTCGTGCATCGGGCGTGCGGTATCGAGCTCATCGGCGAACAGCAACGCGATCGCCAACCATGAGGAGGGTAGGAAGAAGGTAGGCGTGTCCTCGCAGGACCGCTCGAGCTCAATCGCGCGCGCGAACAGGTCGCGATCGATGCCCTGGCCGGTCCAGAAGATGTCGAGTCCCAGCTCCCCGAGGGCTACGGCCAGCGATTCGGGATCCCCGGCACGTTCCGCGCTTGCCACCGCGGAGTTGGCGTGTTCGAGCATCCCGAAGTAGTCGCCTATGTTCGAGTAGACCTGGCCGAGCCTCGACTCGATATCGGCGCGCAACCCATGGTCATCGCCGGCCTCGATCAGCGCCTGCTTCAGCAGAGCCGTCCCCACGGCGAAATCATCGTTGCGGATGTAGCCGAGCCGCGCGAGGGCTCGGGCGCGGGCCGGGCCCGCAGACATCTCGCCCACGAGCCCCTCCAGATGCGTGCGTGCGCGGGCGCGCGCACCGGCTAGATGGTGCTGCTCGGCCGCCGCAACCAGCCGCGTGTTACGCGCATCGCGTCCGGCCATCGGCGTCAGGCGAGCTGCGTGTTCCAGCAGCTCCGCGGCCACTTCCGGGGCACCGCGTCGAGCAGCCCCGTCCGCGGCTCGCTCGAGCGTCTCCGCGATCTCATGATCCGGCGCCTCCGCCCCGAGCGCGAGGTGGTAGGCCCGCTCCTCCTCGCCCGACACCACCTCGGCCAGCACGCGATGGAGCTTGCGCCGTCGCGAAGCGGGCACCGACTGCTCGTGCGCGGAGGCGAGCAGCGGGTGCGTGAAGCGCACGTTCTCGCCCTGGATCTCGATCACGCCGGCTCGCTCAGCGTTGTCCAGATCGCTGAGAGCAAAGTCGGGGATCGCTGCCTGCAGGATCGCCAACGTTGGATGAGACACCAGGGCGACGACCAGTAGCGCGTCGCGCCCGCGTGGGTCGACCTGCTCAAGGCGCCGTCCGATCGCGTCGGTGAGCGTCCGCGGGACGGGGAAGCCACGCGTGTTCGCGGCTTGGAGGCCACTGGGCTCGAGCTCGTCGGCGATGGCGAGCCCGTAGAGCGGATTGCCACCCGAGGATTCGTGGATGCGTCGGAGCAACGGACGCGAGATCGTCCCGTTCAGACGCGACCCCAGCAGACGATCGAACGCGCTCTCCTCAAGCCGATCGAGAATCGTCCTCGACATCGCCGAGGACCCAAACCGGCCCGCCAGCTGGGGCCACAGCGCGCCGTCGCTGTCGGAGCGCCGCGTCAACAGGACGCCGACACGCTCATCGCGCAGACGGCGCAACGCGAACCCCAGCACGCGCGCCGAGGCCGGGTCGAGCCACTGCTCATCGTCGAT
>DASPPG010000264.1:0-3920 GCA_035625625.1 Solirubrobacteraceae bacterium | reverse complement strand
TGGCGCTGCTGGCAAGACGGCGTCGCCTATGCCCCTGCCCGCCACCGTGCGCTGCAACGCCATGTCACTGTCACCATTCCCGCCTTGTCAGGCCCCGTGCCTGACCTAGCCGCCACCCAGCGGATGGCCGGCGCCGCAGTCACCCGAAGGGCGGCCCGCAGGGCCGAGCGCGCAGCGCTTGACGGCAAGACGCCACCCGCTAAGCGAGCCGCCCGACCCGCCAAACACCATAGGGGTTGACACAGGACGTCTTTGGCTACGGACGCGATCGCGCGGCCCGAGCCGAACTGCTCGTCCGCCCGGACGATCCCGCGGCTAATGCGAACGAGCGAGAAGTCGCCATCGGCCGTGGTCGGCGACTGCGACCGGCTTAGGCCTGGGCCTGGAAGTCCTCGCTGAAGACGATTAGGCCGTGGAGGACCCATAGGCTGACGACGAAGATCCCGAGCGCCCACCACGGGTGCGGGCCGCCAATCGCGAACAAGGACTCGATCGCTCCAAGCGTCGCGGCGAAGATCCCGATGAAGCGCCCGTACCCTCCGCCGCTGAACAGCGAGAACCCGCCGGTGAGCTGGATGATCCCGACGATGATTCCGATCCAGCCCCAAGTGTGAAGAGTGGAGAACGCGTACTGCGTTCCGTTGAAGAAATGAGCGTTGCTCACCGCCGCGATTCCGTAGACGATGTTGAGTGTCCCCGCCATCAACAGCAGGATCGCCACAAACACCACCCGACCGAGACCTCTCATCGCGCTTCCTTTCCGCCCAGTAGTGACTCGCTGGACCGTCGGGGTCAGTTTCAACGGCTCGCGGATGAATCCTCTGCGCGGGCGGCTCACGCCGCCGGTCGCGCCTAGGCCGCCGAGCCCCACCGCAGCGGCCGGCGCGACGATCGCATTCCGGTCCCGTGGCGTGAATGCCGCGCTATCGCAAAGGCGACGACGGAGGGTTCGCGAGCGGGTCTGTGGTTTGGGTCGCGCTCCAGCGCGCAGTAGAGCTCAGCCGGCGCGCATCTCCGCGGGCACGTGCGCGGCGAGCTTGTCGGCCAATGATGCGGCCGTTTCGCCGGCGGTGCGGACGACGTCAGGGTCGTTCGTGCACTTCTCCGCAAGGAATGTCGTCCGCTCGCGTAAGAGCGCCCAGGCGGGGTGGCGCCAGGGGACGAAGTTGCCCATCAGGTAGTGCATTTCGAACGCAAACCCGGCGTTGAGCCCATCGGCGGCCGAACCGACCGGGAGCTGTGTGAGGGCGTGGCCGAGCGGGCGGATGACGTTGCCCATCAGGTCGAACGCGGAGCTGATCAGCAGTTGGAGCTGCTCGTCGGTCTCGTCGGTGTGGGTGAAGAAGCGGGTCAAGAGGTGCAGAAGGACCTCGTACGCGATCGTGGTGATCTCCGCGACGCGGTGGGCCTCGGGGTTCGTGATCACGGTGACCGGAGCCGTGAGGTCGAACGGCTGCCGCGTGAAGGCCGCCACGACCGGGCGCGCCGGCTCGAATGTCGGATCGGCGGCGCGGAGCGCGCGGTACTCATCCCAGATCCCGAGGAAGCGACCGTAGTGGGCATCCTCCCAATGGCCGCGAGCGCCCTCGCCCTGCTCGATGATCTCGCCCACGGCCCGCAGCGCGGAGTCAAGATCGGTGACTGCCACAACCTGCGGCCACTGGAACATCTCCGGCGTTGCCTGTGCGCGTGGCGAGCCGACGAACAGCGCCCGCTCGCCAAGGTCGTGCGTCAGCCTCGTCAACCCATCCTCGATCCCTCGGTAGAGATGCCCCACGGTGAGGAACTCCTGCCCGCGCGGCATCGCCTCCGACTCGCTCAGCGGGTCGCGCATCGGTGCCGTCGGTACGAACCCGACGGCGTCCTGGCGCTCCATTCCCTCGGGCCGCTCGAGGAACAGGAAGTGTTTGAGCGCCTGCTCGCCAAACGGCATCAGGTCAAGCTGGATGCTCTCCGGGAAGTAGCCCGAGCGCTGCGGGAAGTTCGGACGCCCGAGGTAGGGTGCCGCGCCGATCGACGACATCACGTTCGCGACCAACGCTAGGTGGAGCATCTCCTCGATCGCGATCCCGCGCAGGACACCTCGCCAGCGCTCGATCGCCTCCGACTGCTCGACGGTCAGACCGTCGCTCTCGTCCTTGAGCGTCCACTCCGCGAACAGGTACTGGCACATGATCATGTGCTCAAGCTGGCACGCTTCTGCGACCAGCCACCAGAGATCCTCGCGGTGGGCGACGAGTATCTTCGGCTCGGCGGCCATATTGACAGCAGGACTGTACAGCATCGCTGTCGAATAGTTGTTAACGCGATGAAGTTGCCCGAGAACCTGTCCGCGCGAACCTCATACCTCCTCGGCCGCGCCGCCGCGCGCGTACAGGCTCTGGGCGAGCACGACCTAGAGCCGCTCGGGATCACACCGCGCGAGTACACCGTGCTGGCGGTACTCGCCGAGCGCTCGCCGTTGTCGCAGACACAGGTCGCCGAAATCCTTGGGCTCGACCGGACGACGATCCTCAAGCTCGGCGCGTCGCTCGAGCACAAGCGACTGGTCGTCCGCGAGCGCGACGCCAACGACGCGCGGGCGTACGCGGTCGCGCTCACGCCCGCGGGCGACCGGCTCCGCGCAGAGGCGTTCGAGCTGCTCCTCGCCTGCGAGACGCAGTTTCTAACGCCCCTCAATCGCGACGAACGCAACCAGCTCCACGACCTCCTGGCACGCGTTACCGAGCCGTGACCACAGGATCGCCAAACCTTCGGCCACGATCTCTTCCACTATTGGGCGGGCGCTCCGTGCTCCGGCTTGACGACGAGGGCAGCCTGGCTCGGCGCTCATATACCAGTTCGTCTCACGCCCAGCGTCCAAGAACCCAGGGTGGCGTCGCGGTCCCACTCATATCTTGGTCTACCTGAAGCCCGAACCGGTTCGGATCCCGGCGTCGCAGCACGATGGTCGCTTCACCATGCCGAGCAACCACATCAGGTGGCACGTTGCCCTCGTAGCGTTGGTGCTCGCACCGCTGCTGGCGCTCATCGGCATGGCGGGCTCAGCCACCGGATACCAGGTCCAGTACTGCTCGCAGATCCCGATCGTCTATGGGACTCCGCCCTGGGGCTTCCACACGGGCGCGCCGATCAGCGGGGCGACCGGCAGCTACGCCCGCGGCCACGGCGACATCAACCTGGCGGCCAACACGGTCTCCGGGATCCTCTGCCAAGTCGACCGTGCCAGCAACCAGCCCGACCGGATGATCACCATGGCCGTCGAGCAACACCTCGTCTACCACTCACACTACGCGATGATGTGGGGCTTCCCCGGGAACATCATGAAGATCATCGTCCGCGTGACGAACAGCACCGACCCGAAGTGCAAGGTTGGCACCATCGGCAGCGTGACCCTGTTCGCCAGCTACAACGGCGTGCGCAGCGACAGCGTCCAGTTCACCTTCCCGGCCGCCTGCACGGATCACGACCACCTGTACCACGGACCGCAGGTCAACAACCAGGTTCCTCCTCTCTAGGCCTCTCCTCTCCCTGCACCACCCGACGACGACGCCTCTGTGTCAAGCGTGCCGGCGCGCTCGAAGGGGGGAGGTCTCACCGAGCGATTGCGAAAGAGCCGATCGGGGGATGCCAAGCGGCTCCGCGGTCATCCTGCCCGCCATGGCCCGTACCGCGTGGGTCCCCGTGCCGCTGACGCCGAGACGTCGTGTCTCGACGCGCTACGGCGTGTTCACTTGCGCGCCGTGGCGGGCGATATAGACGTGCAGGGCAGGGCCGCTGTAGCTGAGGTTGTGTCCGGTGCAGCGTGCGCTGAAGTGGATCTGCATTGTGTCTCGGTGGACGGAGTAGTAGCTCGCGAACAGCGTGATCGTGCCGGTCGCGCCCGTCGCGCAGGTCATGTCATCACTTGCGTTGACCTT
>DASPPG010000263.1:0-8342 GCA_035625625.1 Solirubrobacteraceae bacterium | reverse complement strand
ATCGCGGTCTTGATCGCGCGGTCTCCCATGCGGACAGTGCGGACCTCGCCGACGTTGACGGTCTCGACGTACATGCCGTGGTTTGACGTCGCCGCGCGGGCATGTCTTACGGGCGATCGTCGACGCAAACGCTGCTGAGGTAAGAACCGGCCGCTTGTCGATACCAATTCGACATGACCTTGATGCGATCGAGAGCGTACGGCCGGGTGATGCGGGGCCTCGAGAGCCGCTCCGCCCTGGAGAGGCTGTCCTCCGAAGCGCGAGAGACGTTGCGCGAGGCCGCCGACACGCTCGTACTGGCCCGATCGACTGACGGTGACTCGGACGCCGCGCTGGCCGCCGCGCGCGCGGTCCTAGTGAGCATCCGGCGCGACCAGATTGAGCCGTGGATCGAGCAGCTCGCCGACGACCTCGAGGACGCCGGGCCGCCACCGATCGCGCTCTTTGCTACGCCGGCTTATCTGCCAGCAAAGCAACGGGAAGGATCTGCGTCCCGATGAGCCATACGGTCGTAGTGACCAACCCCGTCGACAGCGAAGCGGGCCGGATCGCCCCTGACGAGGCGTCACAGAAGTGGCTGGACGGTCTGCGTTCGAAAGGCCCACGCCACGACCAATGTGTCCGCGAGCTGCACGCCCTTCTCCTGCGCGCCGCTCGACGCGAGGTGTACCGGCGACGTGCCTGGCTGGGCGGTGCAAGCGGTCCCGAGCTTGACGACGTCGCGCAGCAGGCGGCTGACGACGCATTATTGGCGATCATCGACAACCTGGACACGTACCGCGGACTCAGCCGTTTCACCACCTGGTCCTACCGGTTTGTCATGAATCACGTATCGGTCAAGACGCGCCAGCATCTATGGAGCGGTCGCCGAGTGCAGTTCGACGACACCGACTGGGCCCGGCTGCCCGATCGCGTGGTCACATCTCCCCACAGCCGCACCGAGCGCCTAGCTCAACTCGACGCTCTGCACACGGCCGTCGAGGAGAAGCTCACCGCTCGTCAGCGGGAGGTGTTCGTGTCGGTCGCGCTCAACGAGGTACCGATCGAGGTTGTCGCCGCGCGCCTGGACAGCAACCGCGGCGCGATCTACAAGACGCTCTTCGATGCGCGCACTAAGCTCCGCGCCAGCCTTCTCGAAGCGGGGTATCCGATCGAGGAAACG
Source organism: Solirubrobacteraceae bacterium (assembly GCA_035625625.1). Lineage (GTDB taxonomy): Bacteria > Actinomycetota > Thermoleophilia > Solirubrobacterales > Solirubrobacteraceae > Palsa-465. The sequence goes on along the minus strand of DASPPG010000263.1, from coordinate 7,180 downwards.
ACGACCAGACCATGACCGAGAAGCTCACCCTCAACGACCTGCTTCTCGCCGACGCGGGGGATCCCGGATGCCAGGCCGGATTCGAGTACGTCGACCAGTATGTCGAGCTCGAGCTCGCGGGAAAGAACCCGGCCACCCTCTACCCAGGGCTCGCCGCGCACCTGCGCTCCTGCCGGGCCTGCCGGCTCGACCACGACGGAATCCTCGAGGCGGCTCGCACCGAACCCTGACCAGGGACGTCGCCTCGGCTGGCACCTCGGAAGCCGTCCGCGTTCGCTCGTACCTCGCGCCGCATTCGCACGCCGGGCGCAACCCTCGTCGGACTCTTGCTTGCTCGGGTCGAAGGAAAAGCGCAACTACCGAGGGTGCTTCTCTGGTTTGAGTGGTTCATTTGTGGGGTGGGGTGATGGTGATGCCGGCGCAGCAGAGGTAGATGAGGGCGATGAGTGCTTGGGGTGAGTGGAAGCCGTAGCGGTGGGTGAGCAGCCGGATCTTGTTGTGTAGGCCTTGAAGGCGGGCGTTGGTTAGTCCGAGGCGGATGGCGGTGAGGATGCCTTCGCGGTAGCGGCGTAGGGTGCGGGCGAGTTTGATGAAGGGTTTGAGTTTGGAGCGGGACGCCCACGCGAGCCAGGCCTTGAGGTGCGCGGGTGCGTCGGCGGGGTTCTCGAGCTGGTAGAGGGCGCGCAGTTGTTCTTTGAGTAGGTAGGCGCGGTAGACCGGCCGGTTGGTGGCTTGGATCTGGGCGAGCGTGGAGCGCTGCTGGTCGGTGAGCTTCTCGGGTGCTTTGAGCAGCGCCGAGCGGGCGTGCTTGATCCACATCCCGCCGACCTTCACGTAGGCGCCCATGGATTGACTGTGCTCGCGGCGGACCTGGTCGACCGCGGCGCCGGCCAGCGAGAATGACGTGGAAGGGGTCAAACGCGATCTCGGCCTCGGGCAACCAGCGGCGGATGGTGCCGGCATAGGTCTCTGACATGTCGATCGAGACCGCCCGGATCGAAGCGTTGCGGTCGCCGAGCAGCTCAAAGAACTCGCTCAGGGTGTGGCCGCTGCGACTCGGGGCGCTCCAGATGATCCCGCCGGTGGCGTGGTCGGCGACGTTGGTCAGGTACCGATGCCCACGCCGGTAGGAGCACCCTTGAATCGACCCGGTCGGTCTTGCACGCCAACGGCGCCAGTCCCTTGACCCGCTGCGCGTCGGCGATCAACACCTCCCACCCCAGCTGCTCGAGCGTGTCGTGGACGAACCGCGCGCCGGTCATCGACACTGGTCACCGCCCGCACCGGCTGACCATGACGGGCCAGCTTTGAGACCAGGTAGCGCAGCCCCTCGGCATCGGGCGGCGCCGCGAGCTCCTCCACCAGCTCCGCCTCGTCGGAGAGCACGCACACATCCAGCCGTCGGCGGCTCAGATCAAGCCCAGCATGCAGCATCACCGCATCTCCCATCTTGCGCACGGGCACAGCCGACCGATCGCGTACCGTGACCCGCCGGTCGACGCCCGCTATTCGAATGGCCCGGCCGCGCGGCCCGACACCGCGCGCGCCTGACTCATGCTGTTCGACGCCGGGCGTCGGCCACCTTCACAAAGCGGGGGGGACCGCGCCGACCGGAAACCCGCGTCCTTCATCGCATTCCAACGCAACAACGCGAACACCGCCCAGCCGCGTGCTCGCAATCCCAGGCAGTGCATCAGCGTTGGCCCATCGGCTGGTGGCGCCCTCCTTCTGGGCGAACACGCAAGTCGCGCTTAAGCCCAGTGTCGATCGCTGTGCCTATTCGACTCGGCAACATTGCACGGAGCGTCAGACTGCCCATCGTTCGTGGCTGGATAGTGTCGGACAGCCGGATCCATGCTGCGCGGGCGATCGCTGTCCGGCGAAATGCGATCGTTCACCTTCGGCCGATCGCTGGGATCTCCTGGTCGCGCTGATGGCGTGCCTTGAGCGGGCACGAGAACGTCGAAGCGGATCGCCACGGCGGCTCGAACGGCGCGATCGCGTTCGGGCCCAGCACTCGCCAGGCACGGCCCGCGCGCCTGCCCCCTGGTCGCGTCGATGCAGTCTCGTGACGCGCTGCCAGCGAGTACGCAGATGCGATCGGCGAGCCGGAGGAGTGGCGGCGTTGCCAGCTGACGGAGCGCGACGCTCGCGGCCTCGATGGCGGGCTTTTCGCCCGGGCGGCTCGGGTCACGGTACCGCCTCGTCGGAGCGTCGCCGCCGGCCGTCAACGGACGTCAAGGTAGGAGGTGTAGCCGGACCGCTGTCGCGCTCGCTTCGGCGCGGGTGCGGGCGCCCAGCTTCCTCAGTATCGCTTGAACGTGATGGGCCACGGTTCTGCTTGAGAGGGTCAGGCGTTGGGCTATCTCTGCGTTGTGCAGTCCTTCGGCGAGGAGTCCGAGCACCTCCTGCTCGCGTTGCGTGAGCCCGGCCGGATTGTGGCGGGTGGTCGGGCGTGGTCCGCGTGGCAGACCTCTTGCTCCGAGCTCGCGTAGGCGGCAGGTGATGCCTGTCGCTGCGGCTCGTGCGTTGAGTTGTTGCAGCTCTTCGAGCGCCTGCCGGAGCGACTCCTCGTCGCCTGCGTCCGCCAACGCGAGTGCCGCGTCGTAGGGGCAGTCGAGCTTGCGCCAGTGTTCGGCAGCTTGCGTCGGCTTGCCAGCGAGTTGCAGCGCAAGCGGCCCGACCGGGTCTTGTTCGATTGGGCCGGCTACTTGCGCGATTGCCTGGACGGCATCGGCCAGACCGTCCAGAGCGAGCCCGGCGCGCCGTCGCCAAACGGCAAGCTCTGCGGCGAGCCATGGACTCGGACGCTCGACAGCAAGCGCTAATGCGGCTGCGGTCGCCCTATCGATCGCGTCGCGATCGCCGAGGAGCCATGCGGCCTCGGCTCGGGCCGACGCGACCGGGCCGAGCCGCATGATCTCTGCCGTCGGCTCGGCCAGCGCCCAGGCCTCGTCGAGCAGGGGCGACACTTCAGGGTCGCCGCGACGAGCCCGCACCAGCCCGAGCACGACCAGCGACACGATCCGCGGCTTGTTTGACGAGCGGGGCACACGCAGAACGGCTTCTGCCGAAATGACGGCGTCTGCCCATCGCCCAGCATCGAGTTCGAGCCGGGCCCGATACGCCAGCAGGTAGAGAAGGGACAACTCCAGACCGCGCTCGCGGCAGAACGCGATCCCCGCCTCGAGATGCCGACTCGCGACCTCGTGCTGGCGATTTTCGACGGCGACGATCCCGAGCAGGACGAAGATGGACCCGGCGATGTCATCGAGGCCGGCGTCCAGAGCGCGCTGCAGTGCATGCTCGAGCTGCCCATAGCCCAGGACGCAAGCAACGGTCGCTTGGGCGTGGCAGGCAATCTCGGTGTCATCGAGCCGCTCCGCAAGCTCGACCGCACGTTGGCCGCAGACGATGGCCTCCTCCCAGACCGACGCGGTCAGACAAATGAACGCTAGGTTGGCGTACGCCCACGCCAGCTCACGCCCCGGCGGTCGCTGTTCGAGCATGGTTACTGCGCTGCGGGCGTAGCGCTCGGCTTCCGCTGTGCGGCCGGGGCACCAGAGAAACTCGGAGAGTCGACGCTGGTCGTCGCCGGCCTTGAGGACATCGTCCAACGTTTGGCGGATGGCGTGGGCCTGCTCGAGCGCTGCGATCCCGTCGTCGTACTGGTCGGTCAGATAGCACTCGCGCGCCTGGGCCTCGAGCAGTTCCGCCCGCGTCGCTGCGCTCAGCCGGCCGCCAAACCGCAGCGCCCGGGTGTACTGCGCGGCTGACTCGCGGTGGGCGCCGAGCGATGCCGCGCTCGCGGCCGCTGCCGGAGCGAAGCGAAGCACCGCCTCGGCATCCCCCGCCGCCTCCGCGTAGTGTGCGAGACGGGCCAGATCGGGAGGGCCTTGAGGCGGGTCGGCGAGGGCCGTGAGCGCATTACGATGCAGGTCGACCCGCCGGTCGCGCGGCATCACGTCCTCGACTGCCAGGCGCGCAAGCTCGTGCCGGAACGCGATCCCGGCTGGGCCGGACGTCAGCATGCCAGAGGTCAGGCAATCGTCGAGTGCATCGAGCTCGTTCGGGGCGAGCGCCTTGAGCAGCCAGAACTCGGCTTGGGGTGGCACGACCGCAACGGCCTCCAGCAGCCGCCTTGCGCGATCACCGAGGCGAGCCGCACGCGCGAAGACCGCATCCCTGACGGTGTCCGGTATGTCGTCCCCTCCGGCGGCGAGCGCCTCAAGCACGAAGAACGGGTTGCCGCCTGTCTTGCGGTACAGCTCGCGGGGATCGACGCCGGCGGGTTCGGCAAGCTGGGCGACGGCCCCCGGCGAGAGGGCGCGAAGCTTCAAACGCTGGACGGCCTCGCTGCGCACCAGCTCGCCGAGCACGATCCGAAGCGGATGATCGCGGGCGAGCTCGTCGTCGCGATAACTAACCAATACGAGGCCCGGGACTGTGTCTACCCTGCGCGCAAGCAGCCTGAGCACGTCGAGCGTGGCCTCGTCTGCCCAGTGCACGTCCTCGAGCACGAACACCGTTGGTGCGTGGGCTCGCAGCTCATGGGAAAGCGCTGTCGCCATCTCGTGGGGAAGTCTTCCGTTGTCCATGACCTCCGCGAGCTCCCCGCCGGTCTCATCGGCAACGGAGACCAGTGGACCCAGCGGACGCGGAGTGAACAGCGGGTCACAGCTGCCCCAAAGGATCCGGCCCGGCCGCACGTGCTCGTCGCAAAACCGCCGCAGAAGCGTCGTCTTGCCGATGCCCGCCTCGCCGGTCAGGAACACGACACGGCCGTGCGAGCTGCTACGCACGATCTCCAGGCACTCATCAAGCGCCGAGAATTCGTCTTCCCGCTCGAGCAGTTCGGTCGGCGTCTGTCCAGCTCTTCCGAGACCCGTAACTTTTGTCACAAGCCGATTCTCCTTCGGCGCCGCGGTGCAATGCAACCCCGGCTGGAATCGTGGTCACAAAGCACCCCTCAAGATCGGCACCAGGCGAGCCCCAACCACGACGCTCGTCGATGCGCATCGCCTGGCCCGCGCGAAGCCTCCTGGAGGGTCAACCTCGTCGCCGGATACGAGTCCGGCCATGAGCCGGCTCGCGACCACCGCTACTCCCGCGCGCAGATCGGTCAAGCGGCCGCCCGGAAGGCGCGGCCGGCATCAGTGTTCGGCATTCGTGCGTGAGCCCGATGTGCCCACTCAGTTCGCGGCCGCTACCGACGCCGCCTGGCTTGGGGTGACGATCCCAAGATAGGCCGCGCTCCGTCGCCAATATGGGCCGCCTATCCGATGTGCGGGGCGTGGGCTGGGCGTATGTTCGTGGCAGAAGAAGGAAGCTCTGCTAACTACAGGAGGGGGCATGGGACTGACCGTCACGAGCTCGGCGATCGTGGTCGCCCCCGCGATCGCCGTGCCGGCAGCATCCACAACAGTTGGTGTCGGTCCAACCGCGACGTACGCACGCGGCACGCATGTGCAAACCGTCCAATACGGCAGGCCCCGTGGCGTGAGCATGGCCGGGCCAAACCGAGGTACCCCCCGGCCGTGCCCTATCGCGAACGGACGCTCGCGAAGAAGGCGCTCGCCGCCGACGTGGGTCACAACGCTCGCGCCGGCGCCGCGTCCCCGGCGGCGGTCACTGCGCGGACTAAAGCGCCGACCGACAGCGGGCTTGACTCGGGCTCAGCCGCAGTCGGCGCGATCGTCTTAGCGGGGTGCTGCCCGGGGTCACGACGACCCGTTTCGTCCGCCGGCGGAGCAACTCCCTCACGCCGACCACGGCTCCACCATCAGACCAAGGAGAGCACCCATGATGTTGGCCATCATCCTCTCCCTCCTCCCCGTGGCGTTCGTTCTTGTGATGACCAGCCTGGAATTACGTCCTTGGTGGCGGCAGCTCCAGCAGATCCGCGCGCTTCCAGAGGAACCAGGACAGAAATCTAGCTAACGGTAGGACCACCGCCGGGCTCGTGCCGCACGCACTGAACTCTGAACTCTGACTCTGTCAGCTCCGCCAGACCAATCGCGTCGTGCGTAGCGGCCCAGCCCGTTCACTACAACCCGCGCCAGACCAATGATGTTTCGCCTGGCCGCTGTCCATTGGCGCGGCTGCTTTGGAGACCACGCAGTCACCCCCGATCAATGAGGAGATCCAATGAGTACCACTACGATGCCTTTTCCACCGAAGCAGGCGACAGTCGCGACGCACGCCACGCCGGCGGCGAATCAACCGCTCAGGCTTGGCACATTCGCCGACGGCCAGCGCGCCGTCGGGCTGACGGTGAGTTACTCGCCAAGAGTCGGCTCGTTCGCGGATGCGGCGCGGGACTGACTTCGTTGCATCCCGCGTGTCCGCGTCCGTGGCGAGTCCGCACAATGGGCCGGCCACTGCGCGACCTTGAGCCCGTCCGCACTAGGAGGACTGAGATGCCAAGATATATGGTGCAGCGCACCTTCCCGCAGGGGCTCGAGATCCCGGTCGCCAACGGCGGCGACGAAATATGCCGCACCGTCGTTGAGCGAAACGCGGACGAGGGCGTCACCTGGGTGCACTCTTACGTGAGCGCCGACAAGCGCACGAGCTTCTGCGTTTACGACGCGCCCACGCCCGAGGCGGTCCGGAAGACGGCCGCTCGCAACGACCTGCCTGTCGATCAGATCACCCAGGTCCGAGTACTGGATCCCTACTTCTATAGGTGAGGGGGCGCGATGCGCATGCGAAGAAGGTCTCGCGCCGACGCTCGCCGGCGCGTTGGTCACCGTAATCCCGCTCGAGGTGCCGACGCGAGGCCCGATCGCGCGCGGTCGGGTCAGCCGGTCTCCGGGAGACGAATGGAGGACGTAATGACAACACTGTTTCATCGGCTCGGGAGGCCCGTTGCTGGTCGTGCCGCAGCCGCCACGCTCGCCCTCGGCGTCGCTGTCATAGCGCTTGTGTTCAGCGCACCGGCAAGGGCTCAGACCAGGCCTTGTTCTGAGGATGTGATGGGCGCCCCGACCGGCCCCGCGACGGTGTCGGTGGCATCGACGTCGTCATATGGCAGGGTGCTCGTCGTCGGTTCGGGCCCCTACGCCGGTTGTTCTCTCTACCTCCTCACCTCAGACCAGCTACACGCGCTGTCCGGCGCGCAGTTCGCGTGTAGCGATAACGCAAACGTCCTGAATGAGGCCTGCGACACCGGCCTCTG
>DASPPG010000262.1:0-2894 GCA_035625625.1 Solirubrobacteraceae bacterium | reverse complement strand
CCTCCGGTCGCGCTCGGACGGAAGTGGGGCCAAATCAAGCGTCCGCACTGGGGCCAAATCAAGCGTCCGCGGCCAGGACACGCGCACTTGACCGGACTCGACCCTCGCGGCCCGGGGCCGATCGGGCCGAAACTGGCCCCTAGAGCCCGAAACCCCGGACATGGGGGCTCGCGCCGGGGTGCGACGCCCGCGCGGGAGCACCGGGCCCCAGAGCGCCGGGCCTACGGGACGCGGGCGGGAGAGCGCGGAGTCGGCCCCGTCGTAACCCGCTGAATGAACTTCAGGGGGTCCAGCGGCACCACGATCCCAGCCCATTGCCCCGATGGTGCCGCCTCGCCTTCTCGCCCCCTGTTTGCCTTGCCCCCTTTGCCCCCTTCTGTCTTGCCGCTCTTCCATCTCACCGTACAAAGGTAAGAACGCAGCGGGATCCCCCAAGTTGGTCGGTTTTTGTCATGTTTTGTGCGCAAATTGCGGTTTCCTCGTCCTCTCGATACTCAACTGGCCATCGCGTCGACGTTTCTCTCACATACGCAAGACGTTTCGCGGCGGGGCCGGTCCGGCAAGTTGGTTAGAAAAGTCCCCATTTAGCAAGAATCGAACTTGGGGGAACGGATGCCCTCCGCCGCGGCGGTTACCCCCTGTCCGCCGCAGCAGCACCCGGCGCCCCGCCTCACCCCAAGGCGGGGCGCCTCCCGCGGCCCCGGCTGACCGCTCGGACGACGCGGACGCGCGGCTGGTGGCTCGGCTGGCTTGTCCGCTTCGAGCTCGCCGTTGGAGCGTCGAGGTCGATCCCTGGCAGCTGACCCCAGCATGGCCGCGCTAAAGCCTCAGTGTGCTGCTTCTAGCCCTAAGCAGCAGGGCTGGACCCGACTACCGCGATCGCCTCGATCTCGACGAGCTGATCCGGATACCCCAGGAGCGAAACGCCGAGGAGGGTGCTCGGCGCTCGGCCAAGACGCGACGAGACGACGTCCCAGACCCTGACGAGGTCACTGCGGTCACGCGCCACGACGAAGACAGTCGTCTTCACCAAGGACCCCGCGCCAACGGCATGAGTCGCCAGCGCCGCGAGTAGGTTCTCGACTGCGAGGAGCGCTTGCGCCTCGAAGTCGCCTGGCGCCACGACCGTTCCGTGCTCGTCGAGCGGGCATGCGCCCGCGGTGAACACGAGACCTTGTGCGGCGGCGCTGTAGTTGTACGGCGCGCCCGAATAGAAGCTCATCGCGACCAACAAAGTAGCGAGAACCGAAGGCGCGCCGATATTCAGACGAGCCGCGGCGGCCATCCCCCATTCCGGCCCGCCAGCAGTCCGGGACCTACCGCGCGGATGACTGCCGCTTCGAATCGAGAAGGAGCAGTCCGACAGCCGAGCGGCTCGGCACCGAGGCCGCTCGCATCTGCTGTTAGCCCAGAGAGAGGCCACCCGCGATGTGCCGTCCGGTCGCCTCGCTGTCGCGCCTTGGTCTGGGGTGCTACCGGTTTCCCCGTGCGTCAGCGACGCGTCGACTGAGCCTGAATGTGTCGCCGAGGATACGAGGGTCCTTGGTGAGGGTTACGATCGTGTGGACCTGGTGCTCAGCGGCGACCGTCAACAACCATGATCCGTCGTTGCATCGACGGATGTAGCCGTCAGTTTCAAGCGTGCCGACGGCGAGCGTCACGGTCGGGCGGCGCGCTGCGGTCAGGTGGCCAAGGAGATCATGCGTGAGCGTCAGCGGCAGCACGGTGCCTTCAGGGGTTATGCGCCCCCAGCGGTCTGCCAGGTGCCACAGCGTGAGCAACACCCGATGCTCGGCCCGTGGAAGGTGCGTGATCAGACCCTGGATCGCGAGGTGCTCGCGCTGCGTTTCAAGCCGACGGTGAACGTTCGCGAGCAGACTCGGCCAGCGCGCGGCGGCGCGAACGAACGCGCTGCCCAGCACGACCAGGCTTGCACCAGCCAAGGCTGTGAGTTTGATCTTCCCACCCAGTCGGGGACCTCCCTGCGCAACCGGAAGGTGCAGCACATCGCCCGGGCCCAGGAGCTCGAACATGTAGCGGTCGCGGAGGGCTACCTCCCTGCACAGCGCCCCCTTCACCAGCACCCATCCGAGAACGTCGTTTCGCTCAGCGACAGCATCCGCCGGCTCCCACACGCCAGACGGCACGCTCAACAGCGCACCGCGGCAAGCTCGACATGCTGCTTCCCAGTCCTCCTTGCCAATGCCCGCGCCTAGATCAGGATCGAGATCGAGAATATGACCGCGATGGCTGTACTCCGCGGTCTCGTGCCTGACCAGGCTTAGCACCTGGTCTGGGCGAGCCCGATCCGGTGCCGCTCTTAGCCCAACGGGGCTAGCCTGGGACCATGGGTCTCGCACTTCGTTGCTCCTCGGTGAATTGGGCGCTGCGCCCTTAGAGCGCACGGAGCAAATCCAACTGCCCGCGGGAAATTGTTGGCATCAGCAGCGATGCAATGGCCCGGCGCTGGCGGGCGCTTAGCCACCGATCGACTCATCCTCTTGCACGGTAGCCCGAGCCAGAACCGCGCGGGAGCGAACGTCACCCCAGCCACGTTGGCTCGCCAAACGCTGGCCAACTGGCATGCTGGCAATTTCGGGCGGGCAGGTCAGGATAGCCTGCGCTGCTGAAAGCTGTCCGTCGCCGATCCGCGTCTTGAGCTCTGCGCGTGCGTGTCGCACACGATTTGCCAGCTCAAGCACTCGCACGGGTTGCGGACCCGCAGCCGGTGTCGTCATCTCGCTTATGCGTTATCCCCGGTTCGTTATCCCCGATCCCGCTCCAGCGCTAGCTGGGTCCTTCCGCACCGACGACCGAGCGGACACTGCTCGCAATCTGCCATGAGCGCAAACGGCTGTCTACCGCACGATTCGCCGGTATTTGCGGAGTTTCCA
>DASPPG010000261.1:0-6916 GCA_035625625.1 Solirubrobacteraceae bacterium | reverse complement strand
ACGACGATCGGCGAGGCTCGGACCGGACGCCGCCACCGAGACGGGAGAGCTAGGCGACCGCCGACAAATCGCCCGTGCTAGCTGCCAGCGGCTGCGGCGTGTTCCGTACCGCACGCACACGTGCACCCCTTGACTCGCGGGCAGTTGCGTGCTCTCGCGGGCGGGCGCGGCTGCAGGCGGCTTCGACGAACTGCGCGAGCTCGCTCGGACGCTCGCGCTGCGGATGATGACCCATCCTGTTCCAGACGGTGACCTGCGCCTGCGGGAACGCGGTCAGGACACCGTCGCGGTGTGCAAGTGGGACGAGCCGGTCGCGGTCGCCCCACAGCGCCAGTACCGGCCCGGCGTATTGAAGCTGGCGCCGGTAGAACGCGCGGCGCGAGAGTCCCGAAGCCGTGATCGCCTCGTTCGCGCACGCCGCACCGGGGGCCCAGCGGAAAGCGTTCTTGCGCACCCGTTCGGCGAGTGCCGGGTCCGGCAGATGCCCATTGCCGACTACCGCCATATACACCCCGAACGCGGTGACCGGGTTCGCCAGCGTCAGCGGCAGAGCGTGACGGATGACTGTGCGGAGTCCCGGCAGTTGAATCGCCTCGGCAAGATGAATGCGTCCGAAGCCGGCTGGTGCGATAAGCACCAGCGCGTTCACATCGTCGCGCAGCCGTTCTGTCAGCCCGGTGGCGACAGCGCCACCGAGCGAATGCCCGACCAGCGTGAAGTTGTGAACGCCGAGCGCCGCCAACGCGGCCTGCACGTCTTCGGCGTAAGCGGAGATGCGGCTGCGCGTCGGGCGGTCGGACCCACCAAATCCTGGCAGATCGACCGCGAAGCACGGACGGCGCATTACGGCTGCCAGGTGCTTCCAGCCGGCGGCGCAGTCCAGTAGGCCGTGGAGCAGCACCAGTGGCGCGCCGTCCCCGGGCCAGCACTCCACGCTCAGCCGGCGGCCGTCAGGCAGCGCCACAGCCGTCACCGTCGCCACCCGCGCGCTCCGTCGCCGCTCCGTTGGCCGCTGCGGCTGCGGTGGCGCATTGTCGACGGGTGCGCCGATCGCCTGTCTATTCCGACTGTCTCGGCTCGCCGTGGCAGATCCGTTGGAAGGGAGCATGCTCGCTCGCACGAGCGTCCGCTGTCGTGTTGCGGTCTTCCGGTTGCGCAAAGGTTGGAATCTAACCTCGGCGCAGAGCACCGTCCATTCGTAGTTTTCCGACAAACCAGCTCCATCTGCCCTAAACGGGACATCGCTTACGATGCGTGGCGCCGCGCGAACGGCCTCGGCTCGACGGTCAGCCGCCTCGCATCCTGCCGGCTCGCGGCACGAACGAAAGGCACGAAGGGCAGTGGGACCGACGGAGTTGGGTTCGCCTGCCGACGCGATCAAGCACTCACCCGAAGGCGGCCTGTCGTACGCGATCCTGGAAGCGGTCGGACGGACCCCGCGCCAGATCAAGCAAAGCCTGCTCGACGTGTTCACGCAGAAGACCAGCGGTGTGCTGTCCAACACCCCGGGCCCGCGCGAGCCGGTCTATTTCGCGGGTAGCAAGATTGCCGGCGTGGTCCCCTGGGTCCCGGCCGCGGGAACGATCGGAATGGGCATCGACATGATGAGCTACAACGGCGGTGTGGTCGTCAGCCTGCAGGTCGACGCCGGGCTCATCCCCGACCCGGAAACGATCATCGCCGACTACGAGCGCGAGGTCGAGACCCTTCGCAAACTCGCCCGTCGCTCCCGGAGCCAGACGGCCGCGCGCCGCTAGCGCCCGGCCGGTATCCGCGTCACAGCGCCGGCCCGCATTCGGTCAGGAGCACGAAAACCCAGAACGACGATGCGCACAGGTGCGGCGGTGCGGGCGGAGCAGAGCGCGTATGCAACGTGCCGACGGGTCCGCGGCCGGCGAGGGGTGCCGACGTCGCTGCTCGCACCCCCGATCGCTGATCGTGAAGATGCGTAGTTTCCGCTTTTGACCTAAGCGCACCGGTCTTTGTGTGGTCCGCGAGATGGTGATAACCGAGTATGACAGCGACGGGTGCGGAAAGACCCGCACGGATCGGATTGCGCGCCAGGCCCAAGACGCCGGCGAAACGGCCGCGCGCCCCGCCCTCGCCGCGCGCCGGGGCGTGAGGCCGCCCGCAAGCAGCTGGCAGAGCTTGGCAAATGGGAAAGCACTCGCCATGCCGGTCACGCGAGACCGCCAACCATGCGGCCAACGCAGCCACCGCAGCTCAGGCCGCAAGCAGGCGAGCATCCGAGGGGCGGCCGGCGCTGACCGGACGCTCGACCAGGTGGCGGAGGCCGTGATCGTTAGCTACCTCGCTGTTTCGGTCTTCGCGATCGCCGCCGGTCGCGGCCGCGCTGGACGTTTGATCGGAGGGCGGAGCTCGTCGATTCCGTGCTCGATGCCCCGGACGAGGACATCGAGATCGTGCATCGATCGCGCGTCGGCGTTGATGCCGAGCGTGACGAGCCCGTCGTAGGAGAAGATGGCGATACCGACGGCGTGCTCGGCCGCGAGCGGCACGATCGGGTGAATCTCGCGCAGCGGTGCACCGAACGCGTAGAGCGTCTCTCGCGGGCCGGGGACGTTGGTGATCGTGATCGTGAACAGACGCGTCGAGAACGCGGTCCGGGCCAGCGCGGCGCGGACGACCACCGGCGGCGCCAGCCCGGCCAGGTCGAGCAGCGCGGTCGGTCCGGTGGCGGCCTGCGAGGCGGCCAGTTGCGCGGTGACCTCGTGGATCCGGTCCAGGCGAACCGCCGCCTGCGGCTCGGCCACCGGCAGCTCCACGAACACCGAGCTGACGCGGTTACCGCTCCCGGAGCGGTCCGAGGCGTCGCGCACGTTGACCGGCACCATCGCCCGCAGGCCGCGCGCCGGCAGCTGTTCCTCACGCGCAATCAGCAGGCGCCGCAGCCCGCTGGTGCAGGCGGCGAGCGCGACGTCGTTGACGGTTGCACCGAGCCGCCGGCCGATCTCCTTGAGGTCGGCCAGCGGCACCCGGACCAGGGCGAACCGGCGGTCCTGACCGATCGGGACGTTCAGAGACGTCCGCGCCGCGCCGGACAGGCCTTCCCGGACGAGCAGCGAGGCGAGCGAACGCGAGCGTGCGAGCGCGTCCCGCGGATGCAGCGCGGCGTGCACGACACCCGAGCCCGCGTGCGCCCCCGCCGTCGCCGCCTGCACCATAGGGTCGACCCGGTGGTGCGAGTGCTCGCCGTTGTGTGCGATCCAGGGCGCCCCGACGAGGGGCGCCGCTTCCGGCGAGCGGCTCATCGTGACATCCATCAGGCCCGCCGACCCGACGCCGTCGACCAGACAGTGATGGAGCTTGGACGCCAGCGCCCAGCGCCCACCCTCCAGACCCTCGATCAGCACGAGCTCCCATAGCGGCTTGGTCCGATCGAGCGGATGGGAGAAGAACTCGCCCGTCCATTCGAACAGCTCCCGGTCGCCGCCCGGCGCCGGCAGCGCCGCGTGGTAAACGTGGTCCGCGATGTCGAACCGCTCGGCGGGCTCCCAGCACAGCCGGGCCAAGCGACCCGTCCGAGTGCTCGACAGTCGCTGCACGTAGCGCGGTAGCTGACCCAGGCTCTCGAACCGGCTGGCTCGCACCACCGACAGCGTCGGAGCGCCGCCCTCCGGCGGCGGGTCGAATACCAGGATCGCGCCGATGTTCATCAGCGCCCCCGGCTCCAGCTCCTCCAGCTCGAGAAACGTCTCATCGAGCGCGCTCAACACGTCCGCCATGGAGCGAGGCTACGCGTCCGCACCTGCCCCGCAATCGGGTCACCAACCCGATCTGCGTCGGTATTCCATACCGATTCGTTGCGGCAAGGCAGGGAGTGCGGGCACCCATGTAGGCGAGTTCGGACATCGACACCCGGCTGATGGCCAACGATCGGTCTCTGCGGTAAATCACGGATGGGCGCGCGGAGAAGTCACGGAAGTCAGGCGGCAGGGTGCGCCGTACGGTGCGCGCACGCCGATGTCTGGTGAAGCTGCGGACAGGAACGGCAGCGAGCGGCTGAGGGTCGGTGTGGTGCTCGGCGCCGGTGGGGTTCTGGGCGGTGCGTGGCTGGTGGGCACGCTCCACGCGATCGCATCCGAGACGGGCTGGGACCCGGGGAGTGCCGACTACATCGTCGGCACGTCGGCCGGATCGATGGTTGGTGCGCTTTTGGCCTGCGGGGTACCGCCCTGGTTCATGGTCGCTCAATCTGCCGGCGAGCGACTGGAGGGGCTGAGCGACGCCCGTGGCGAGGCGGCCGCGGCGGCCGACCGCTCGGCGGGCGCGACGTTTCGCCTCGATCGTGGCGGGTTGGCGCTCGGACCGGGATCTTGGCGGCTGGCGCTTGCGTCGCTGGCGCGGCCCTACCGGTACTCGCCCGCGGCGGTCATAGCGGGCTGGCTGCCGCGCGGCATCGTCTCCACCGAGCCGCTCAAAGACACGGTCCGCCGCGCTTGCGCCGGATATTGGGCGCCGCATCCCAATTTTTGGGCGATGGCCGTCGACTACACGACCGGACGGCGGGTGGCATTCGGCCGGGCCGGCTCGCCACCGGCCCGGCTTCCCGACGCGGTCGCCGCGTCGTGCGCGATCCCCGGCTTCTACCGCTGCGTCGAGATAGACGGCCGCCCCTACGTCGACGGCGGCGTACGCTCGACCTCGAACCTCGACGTGCTTCGCCGCGAACCGCTCGACCTGGTGGTGGCGCTCAACCCGACCTCCTCGCTACACGTCGACGCGCCACGGACCATCGCCGAGCGCGTCGCGTTCGAACTGCGCCAAGCCTCCGGGCGGCGGCTGGGCTCAGAAGCCAAGCACCTACGCGCCGCCGGGATCGACGTGGTCCTGATCCAGCCCACTGTCCACGACCTAGACGCGATCGGCAGCAACCTGATGAGCAGCCGGCGGCGCCATCAGGTCATCGAAACCGCCGTGCGCACCGTGACCGATCACCTCCGGAACTCTCCCCTCGGCGCGCGACTGGCCGAGCTGCCGGCAGGCGATCCGCGGCTCGTCCGCCGCCCGGCGGGACCGCCCTCGAGCTGGCCCGACTTCCGCGCCGCCGCCTCCGAGCGGTGGCTCAAGCCGCACGCCGCCTGAACGGACCGTGTTCGACGGCCCTGCCCGCCGCCGGCGGCAACACCCCGGCGTTGCTCAATCGCTGCTGACGGCCGCGATCAGCGACCGGCCGCCTCCTAGCAACGCCCGATGCATCTGCACGTTCGCGCGTGATGCACGAGACCTCGTATCCGCCATCAGCAGGGACGGTGGCACACCGGCGCATGCACCTGCTCGCACACGACCGGAGAGCCGCGCAGGTCGTCATCAAGCGGCGCGGCAGTCGTGCGCGGAGTCGGGCTCTGTGACCGCGTCACCGAGCTTGAGGATCGCCGGGGCGGACCGCGGTCGCGCTCCCGGGACGGACGACGAGCGCGAGTCCGCGACCTCATCGGCGTCAGACTGCCGCTTCGCCTGCGCGAACGGCAGCAGGCGTTAGCCGAGGTCGATCGAGCCTGCAAACGCCGGCACAGTCGAAGCAGAAGTGCGTCCGATTGCCGGGTCCGCTGTCGGTCTGGACGAACAGCAGCGGCGAAGCTCGGTAGCTCCTCTGCTTGGATGCAGTAGTACTCGGGCGCGTCTCGAGGCGGGCGAGCTGCGACGTTCACGCCGGCGTCGAGGGGCCGCCGCTCCCCGGGGAAGGAGCAGTCAGCCATCGCCGCTCCTTCTCGTCTCGCATTCCGAAGCAGCGACGACATCAGCGACGGGGACCGTACTGCTCGCGTAGGGGACGCGTGCTGCGGCTCGGCACGCCGCCGTCAGATCGGCTCCGGTTCTGGCTGTGTCAATACCGGGGTCGCGACGGAACCGAAACTGTGTCGCGCAATGCAACCGTCCAACTTGGGTTGCACGGACAGCCGCGTCCCAGGCGGGGGGCAGATGCGGCGCAGGCGCCGGCACAAAGGCGGTCGCTACGCGGTGCGGATGAAGGCGCCCACAGCGATGATCAGAAAGAGGGCGGCGGCGATCTCGGGGAGGATCAGCGCGAGCACGATCGCGAAACCGTAGAACGCAATATTTGGCTGAAAGCTCCGCGTGAGGTGGTCGATCTGGGCTTGGCTGAAGTCGTCCGGGAGCAACCGACGCTTGCCGCTGATGTAGCGCCACATGCCAGCAAGCGTGACCGAAATGAACAGCAGCGAGAGACCGTAGAACACCGCAGCAACCCGCTCGGCGTGAGGATCGCGGATGAACTCCCCCAGCAGTCTGGTCGGGAAGGGGAGAAACGCGACGGCAAACAGAAGCACCAGGTTGATCTTCGTTAGCCGGCGATCAACGCCCGTGCTGATCGAGAGGATCACGTGATGGCCGATCCACACGAGGCCGATCATGAAGAAGCTTGTGACGTAGGCGAGGTACGACGGCCAAAGTTCGACAAGTGCGCGGAGCAGATGCCGGCGCCCAGCAGCCCCGACCGCTAGATCGAGCACCAGCAGCGTGATGGCGATCGCGAACACGCCGTCGCTGAACGCCTCCAGTCGCGAGATCGAGAAGAAAGCGCCGCCCACCGCTCGCTCGGGGCGACTGCCACGGGGGGTCTCCGGCCGCTCTGTCATAAAGCGACGGAGTATTGCGGCTGGTTTCGGGGCGCACCACGCGGGCCACGGCCCTGACAGCGCCCGCCGTCGCGTTCCATTCCCAGACCGAGGTGTCGGCCTCCCGCCGGTGCGTCTGCTCCAACTGCGCGAACAGTAGCCACCCCTCGTCGCTCCTTTGGAATGCGATGAAGGCCGGCTCCCCCACCGGGGGCCTCCGCCGGGAGGTGGTCGGCCCTCCGTATCGAACAGCATAGGTGAGGCCACGCGCGGCGGCTATCCGCGCGGGGCCGAGCCATCCGAGACAGAGAGCCGAC